>NZ_JBNDLA010000002.1:0-686274 GCF_050435825.1 Bradyrhizobium sp. I1.14.4
CCTGTGGTCCTACCCCCGAGCTTTCTACCTTTTGCTCGGGGCCCATGGGTGCGATCGGCACCCGGCTTTCCCTGCGCCCTCTGTTCTAGAGAGGGTGAAACGAACAGCAAAGCTCGGACAATCATGTCGCGAGAATGCGGATGTGTGACTCACCAGCCGTGCCACACCCTCGGTGTCGTCCCGGCCTTGAGCCGGGACCATAGCCACAAGTGCTGATTGGTGTGCTTCGCTGGAATGACGAGTCCCGTTCACGACATCCGCCGCGGAGTATGGGTCACTGCTGTCGCAGGGACGACAGCGAGGATGAGGCGATAGCGGTGCCTCCCTCACTATCCGATCCGCACCACCATCTTGCCGAGCGCGGCGCGGGTCTGCATCGTGGTGAACGCCGCGCGAAAATCCTCGAACGCGAATACCTTGCCGACCACCGGCGTCAGGGCGCCCTCGTTCAGCCATGCCGACAATTGCTTCATCACGCGCGCCTGCGCCTCGGGCTCGCGGCGTGCGATCTGGGCGGCGTCGACGCCGATCAGAAGCCCGCCCTTCAGGAGCGGCAGGTTGAACGGCAAAGCGGGGATCTGGCCGGCGGCAAAGCCGACTACGACATGGCGGCCGTTCCAGGCGATCGAGCGGAATGCCTGCAACGAGACCTCGCCGCCGACCGGATCGAAGATCACGTCGGGACCATGGCCGCCGGTCGCGTCCTTCAGCGCGTCGCGCCAATCGGGCCGGGTGTAGTCCACGACGGCGTCGGCGCCGAAGCTTGCGGCGAAGCTGCGCTTCGCGTCGGTCGAGGCCGCGGCGACGACGCGCGCGCCGAGCAGCTTGCCGACCTGAATCGCGGCGATCCCGGTGCCACCGGCGGCACCGAGCACCAGCAACTGCTCGCCGGCCTTGAGCGAGCCGCGTTCGCCGAGCGCATAGAGCGCGGTCAGGTAGTTGGTGCGAAAGGCCGCCGCCGCCTCCATCGACAACCCGTCCGGCATGATCTCGACCGCGGCAGGCGGCACCACGATATGCTCGGCCAGCGCGCCCGAGCGCGCCGCGCCCATCACCCGCGCGCCCGGCGCGATGCTGGCGACGTCGCCGGCGACCGCATCGACCACGCCGGCGAATTCCGCGCCGGGTGTAAAGGGCAGGGCATCCTTGGTCTGGTAGCGGCCCTCGACCTTCAGCCCATCGACGAAGCCGATGCTCGCGGCGCGGACCCGGATGCGGATCTGTCCGGGGCCAGGTTCGGGCGTGGCGATCTGCTTCAGCTCGATCTGATCGATAGGCGCATATTGCTCGACGACGACCGCCTTCATCCTGTCCTGCTCGTTGGTTGGTTTCCCCTGCACGAACCTATCGCATGTCCGTTGTTCTACGGGGAGGGCTTTTGCGCATGCAGCGACAGCGTCGCATGCGGAAAGCCAGCATCTTCAACAACATCGCGAAAAGACAGGCGTTTACCCGTTGTTATCCCTACCAAATTCGGTAACGCGTCCTTAATGGCATTAACGCTAGGGTTTTTCCACGCGGCCCGCCCTGGGCTGCGCGCCGTCCAGGACAGGCGGGTTGCGTTCGCGTTGGAGTTTTTCATGGATATCATGACAGGCGCCGGGCTATTGGCCGGCATCGTCGTCATCGGGGTGATGATGTTCATGGGCGGCGACCTGCACATGTTCATCTCCGAACACGCGATCATCATCATCTTCGGCGGTTCGATCGCGGCGACGATGATCCGCTTTCCGCTCGGCGTGATGCTGCACGGCCTGCCGCTCGGCGCCAAATATGCTTTCACCATGAGCCGGCTGTCGGCGCGCGACCTCGTTGACGAGCTCGCCCGCATCGCCGAGATCGCCCGCAAGCAGGGCCCGGTCGGCCTGGAGAAGGTCGAGACCGACGAGCCGTTCCTTGCCAAGGGCATCCGCTACGTCGCCGACGGTTACGACCTCGAATTCATCCGCGACAACATGGAGCGCGACCGCGACAATTTCCTGATGCACCTCGACGAGGGCAGCAAGATCTACCGCGCGATCGGCGACTGCGCGCCGGCCTTCGGCATGATCGGTACGCTGATCGGCATGGTGCAGATGTTCGCCAACATGACCGACCCCTCCAAGCTCGGTCCGTTCATGGCGACCGCGCTGCTCGCGACGCTGTACGGCGCGCTGGTCGCCAACCTGTTTTGTCTGCCGATCGCCGACAAGCTGCACGGCAAGCTGCTCGACGAGGAGACCAACCGCACGCTGATCATCGACGGCATCCTGATGATCCGCGACTCCAAGAGCCCCGCGCTGGTGCGCGAGATGCTGCTGGCCTATCTGCCGGAGAAGCATCGCCACGAGGAAGGCGAGCCGGTTCCGGCCTGACCGGTCGGCGCTTTCGGGAAAGGCAGCGATGGCCAAGAAAAAGCGCGGCGACGCCCATACCGGAGGTCACGGCTGGTTCGTGACCTTCGCCGACCTGATGGGCCTGATGATGAGCTTCTTCGTGATGCTCGTCGCGTTCTCCACCATGGACAACAACAAGCTGAAGATCGTCGCGGGCTCGATGCGCGACGCCTTCGGTGTGCAGACCAATGTGCGCTATTCCGGCATCGTCGAGTCCGACGGCCTGCCGACCCGGCCGAAGCTGAAGAATGTCGAGCACATCTCGCCGGAGGATTCCTCGGCCAATCCGACGCCGGACGAGAAGGAGCGCAGCCAGATCAACGGCGCGCGGCTGAAGATCGACCGCGAATTCGCGCTCGCTTCCGCTTCGCTCCGGCAGGCGCTGCAGGACATGCCGGAGCTGACCGAGATCTCAAAGAACATCATGTTCGAGGAGACCAAGGAGGGGCTCAACCTCGAGATCGTCGACCAGGACGGCCGCTCGATGTTCGCCGACGGGTCCAGGGAGCCGTATGAGCGCACCCGCCGGCTGATCCAGAAGCTCGCCGCGCCGCTGAAGGCGACGCCGCTGCGGATCGCGATCGTGGGGCATACAGCCGCAGGCTTCGTGCCGGCGCGCAGCGATTATGACGGCTTCGACCTGTCCGCAGACCGCGCCAACGCGGTGCGGCAGATCCTGGAGCGGGAAGGGCTGCCGCCCTCGCATATTTTCGCGGTTTCCGGCAAGGCGGACGGCCAGCCGCTGTTTCCCGACGATCCGACGCTGCCGGCGAACCGTCGCGTGACCATCACGTTGATGCGGGAAAATCCACCGCTGCCGCCGGACCTGAAGCCGTAGCTCCAGGTTACCATACTACCGTCAACTAACGCTGTTGCGCGGTTGACACGCGGAGCGGAAGCGTCGATAGCCGCGCGGATCAAATCAACCGATCGGGCGTTCCAACCTCGCCATGGCTGTCAGCGTCTCATCCACCGAAGCCCAGGAGGGTCAAGGCTCGGGCCAAGGAACAGGCCAAGGCACCTCCGGCTTCTGGGCCCTGACACTGGGCAGCATCGGGGTGGTGTTCGGCGATATCGGAACCTCGCCGCTCTACGCATTCCGCGAGGCGGTCGGCGGCGCCGCGCACGGCCAGCCGGTCACCCGCATCATGGTGCTCGGTGTGCTTAGCCTGATCCTGTGGGCGCTGTTCACCGTCGTCACCGCCAAATACGTCCTGCTGCTGCTGCGCGCCGACAACAATGGCGAGGGCGGCACACTATCGCTGATGGCGCTCGGCCAGCGCGCGCTCGGACGGCGCAGCTGGCCGCTGATGGCGCTCGGCGTGGTCGGCGCCTCGATGTTCATCGGCGATTCCATGATCACGCCGGCGATCTCGGTGCTGTCGGCGGTCGAAGGCCTCAAGCTCGCCACGCCGCATCTCGAGCATTATGTGGTGCCGCTGACGATCCTGATCCTCGTCTTGCTGTTCTCGGTGCAGAGCTCGGGCACCGCGCGCGTCGCCTCCGCCTTCGGGCCGGTGATGGTGGTGTGGTTCGCCTCGCTCGCGGTGATGGGGGTGGTCCACATCATGGACGATCCGTCGGTGCTGGCGGCGATCAATCCCTATTACGCGCTCCAGTTCATGCTGACCCACGGCACCATCGGCCTGGTGACCTTGGGCGCGGTGTTCCTCGCGGTGACCGGCGGCGAGGCGCTGTATGCCGATCTCGGGCATTTCGGCCGCAAGCCGATCCAGTCCGGCTGGCTGTTCTTCGTGCTGCCGTCGCTGCTGCTGAACTATTTCGGGCAGGGCGCGCTGGTGCTGTCCGATCCCTCGGCGATCGAGAACTCGTTCTATCGCATGGTGCCCGACGTGCTGCTGCTGCCGCTGGTCGGGCTTGCCACCGCTGCAACGGTGATCGCGAGCCAGGCGGTCATCACCGGCGCCTATTCGCTGATCAGCCAGGCGGTGCAGCTCGGGCTGCTGCCGCGCTTCGAGGTCCGCTACACCTCGGAGACCCATGCCGGGCAGATCTATCTGCCGCGGGTCAACCGGCTGCTGCTGATCGGCGTACTGCTGCTGGTGCTGCTGTTCCGCACCTCGAGCGGGCTCGCCTCGGCCTACGGCATCGCCGTCTCCACCACGATGGTCGCCGACGGCATCATGGGCTTCATCGTGATCTGGAAGCTGTGGAACTGGCGTATGGCATCGGCTGCCGCCTTGATCCTGCCGTTCGTGATCGTCGACATGACCTTCTTCAGCGCAAATCTGCTGAAGCTGTTCGAGGGCGCGTGGGTGCCGCTGTTGTTCGGCGCCATCATGGCCACGATGATCTGGACCTGGCGCCGCGGCGCCGCGATCCTGGTCGCCAAGACCCGCCGCATCGAGGTGCCGCTGCGCGACCTGATCCACAGTCTGGAGAAGCGGCCGCCGCACATCGTCAAGGGCACCGCAGTGTTCCTGACCAGCGACCCGAGCTTCGTGCCGACCGCGCTGCTGCACAATCTCAAGCACAACAAGGTGCTGCACGAGCACAACGTGATCCTGACCATCGAGACCGCGCCGACGCCGCGCGTCGACGTGTCCGAGCGCGTCAACATGGAGAAGGTCAGCGAAAAGTTCACCGCGGTGCGGCTGCGCTTCGGCTACATGGAATCGCCGAACGTGCCGAAGGCGCTAGCCGTCGCGCGCAAGCTTGGCTGGCAGTTCGACATCATGGCGACCTCGTTCTTCGTGTCGCGCCGCTCGCTGAAGCCGGCGGCCCAGTCTGGCATGCCGCAGTGGCAGGACCATCTGTTCATCGCGATGAGCCGGTCCGCCAACGATGCCACCGACTATTTCCAGATCCCGACCGGGCGGGTGGTTGAAGTGGGTACCCAGGTAACTATCTGATGCGGCAACGGATTCCACAGTTGAAAAGCCGTGATCCATGCGTGATGTGCATGGCGGAGGCCTGAATCCGGGCTAACCTATGCATTCCTGCCGGGAGTATAGCCCTGCGACCCGGCATTGTGCAGTGCGGCAGAAGACAGAGGCGCAGCTTCCCATGTCATCCGAGAGTGCGATCACCGCGGCGGAAACGCCGGCGGCAAACGGCCATGGCGAGGCGCATTCGACCGCCACCTTCAAGGCGCTGATGCTCGGCAGCATCGGTGTCGTCTATGGCGACATCGGCACCAGCCCGCTCTACGCGCTGCGCGAAGCCGTCGTTGCGGCTGCCGGCGGCGAGGGCGCCGTGACGGCGCATGCGGTGCTCGGCGTGCTCTCGCTGATCCTGTGGGCGCTGGTCGTGGTCGTGACGCTGAAATACGTCGTGATCCTGCTCCGCGCCGACAACAATGGCGAGGGCGGTACGCTGGCGCTGATGGCGCTGGCGCAGCGCGCCGCGACCAAGGGTGCCGGCGCGATCGTGCTGCTCGGCATCATCAGCGGCGCCCTGTTCTACGGCGATGCCGTCATCACGCCGGCGCTCTCGGTGCTGTCGGCGATCGAAGGCATCAAGCTCGTCACCTCGACCTTCGATCCCTATGTCGTCCCGCTCACGGTGATCATCCTCGTCGTGCTGTTCGCGGTGCAGTCGCGCGGTACCGCGCGGGTCGCGGCCTTTTTCGGGCCGGTGATGTGCGTGTGGTTCGCCGTGATCGCGATCGCGGCGCTGCCGCAGATCGTGCGGCACCCCGAGGTGCTGTACGCGCTCAACCCGGTCCTTGCGGTGTCGTTCATGCTGCATCACGGCGTGGTCGGCTTCATCACCCTCGGTGCCGTGTTTCTCGCCGTGACCGGCGCGGAGGCGCTCTATGCCGACCTCGGCCATTTCGGCAAGCGACCGATCCAGACCGCCTGGCTGCTCATCGTGCTGCCGTCGCTGGCGCTGAACTATCTGGGGCAGGGCGCGCTTCTGATCGGCAATCCCAAGGGCATCGAGAACCCGTTCTTCCTGATGTTCCCGGACTGGGCGCTGATCCCGATGGTCGCGCTTGCCACCATGGCGACCGTGATCGCGAGCCAGGCCGTCATTACCGGCGCCTATTCGCTGACCCGGCAGGCGATCCAGCTCGGCCTGCTGCCGCGGTTCGAGATCCGCCACACCTCGGAAGCGCATTCCGGGCAGATCTACATGCCGCGCATCAACCGCTTCCTGTTCATCGCGGTGATCGTGCTGGTACTGATGTTCCGCTCGTCGAGCGCGCTGGCGTCGGCCTATGGCATCTCGGTGACCGGCACCATGGTGGTGACGGCGATGATGGGCTTTGTGGTGATCTGGCGGGTCTGGCGCTGGTCGCCGATCGCAGCCGCCGCGCTGGTGGCGCCGTTCCTGTTTTTGGACATCACATTCCTGGCCGCCAACCTGCTCAAGGTGTTCGAGGGCGGCTGGGTGCCGCTTGCGCTCGGCGGGGTTATGATCTTGGTGATGTACACTTGGCGGCGCGGCAGCCGGCTGTTGTTCGAGAAGTCGCGCAAGCTGGAATTCCCGCTCGCCGATCTCGTGGCGATGCTCGAGAAGCGGCCGCCGCAGCGCGTCTCCGGGACCGCGGTGTTCCTGACCAGCGATCCCGCCAGTGCTCCGACCGCGCTGATGCACAGCCTCAAGCACTACAAGGTGCTGCACGAGAAGAACGTCATCCTGACCATCGAGACCGCGCCGACGCCGCGCATCGATCCGTCCGAGCGGGTGCGGATGGAGCAGCTGAGCGAGACCTTCTCCAAGGTGACGCTGAAGTTCGGCTTCATGGAACAGCCGAACGTGCCGAAGACGCTGGCGATCGCTCGCAAGCTCGGCTGGCAGTTCGACATCATGTCGACCTCGTTCTTCCTGTCCCGCCGCGCGCTAAAGCCGGCGGCGCATTCGGGCATGCCGAGCTGGCAGGACCATCTGTTCATCGCACTGAGCCGCTCCTCGAACGATGCCACCGACTATTTCCAGATCCCGACCGGGCGGGTGGTCGAAGTCGGCACGCAGGTCACGATCTAGGGTCCACGATCCAGCGTTTCTGCGCGGCATCTAACCCGTTTCGGACGCTTGATTTTCTCCGCGCGAGAGGCGACTTTGCGGCTCGGACCTGCGAGCCGCGTGACGCTCGCCAAGCTGATATCGGGAGGATGTTTCCGTGGCGGACCACAAGGTGGAAGATTTGTTTCCGGACGAGGTGTCGAAGGGCATAGCGGAAGGCCGCTATCTCCTCGTCGATGTCCGCGAGCCCAATGAAGTCGCGGTCGAAGCCTATCCCGACGGCGTCGTAGTGCCGCTGTCGACCTTCGATCCGGCCGCGATTCCCGATCCGCAGGGCAAGCAGGTGGTGTTCGCCTGCCGCTCCGGCAAGCGCTCGGTGACGGCCTCGCTGGCCGCCCAGGCCGCGGGCCTGCCCTATGACAAGCATCTGGCGGGCGGCATCATCGGCTGGAAGGCGGCGGGACTGCCCACCAAGACGGGCGGCTGATCCCTGACATGACCTCCATGAACAAGGTCTTCGCAGACCTTCCCGTCACCATTTTCGAGGCGATGTCGCAGGCTGCGCGCGACAACAACGCCATCAATCTCGGACAGGGCTTTCCCGACGATCCCGGACCGGAGGATATCCGCCGCGCCGCCGCGGATGCTTCCGTCAACGGCTACAATCAATATCCGTCGATGATGGGCATTCCGGAGCTCCGTCAGGCAATCGCATCGCATTACGGCCACTGGCACGGGCTCAAGCTCGATCCGATGACCGAGGTGATGGTGACCTCCGGCGGCACCGAAGCGCTGACGTCCTCGATCCTCTCCGTGGTCGAGCCGGGCGACGAGGTGGTGTGCTTCCAGCCGGTCTATGATTCCTATCTGCCGATCATCCGCCAGGCCGGCGGCATTCCACGCCTCTTGCGGCTCGAGCCGCCGGAGT
The DNA here is from genome assembly GCF_050435825.1 of Bradyrhizobium sp. I1.14.4. Taxonomy (NCBI): domain Bacteria; kingdom Pseudomonadati; phylum Pseudomonadota; class Alphaproteobacteria; order Hyphomicrobiales; family Nitrobacteraceae; genus Bradyrhizobium; species Bradyrhizobium sp. I1.14.4. The sequence continues at coordinate 8,236 of NZ_JBNDLA010000002.1, forward strand.
GGCGGCTGAACGAGGAGATGCTGCGCAGCGTCTTCAACCACAGGACCAAGGCGGTTCTGTTCAACAATCCGCTCAACCCGGCGGCAGTGGTCTATCCGCGCGAGGACCTCGAACTGCTGGCGCGGTTCTGCCAGGAATTCGACGTGGTCGCGATCTGCGACGAGGTCTGGGAGCACGTCGTGTTCGACGGTCGCGAGCATATCCCGCTGATCACGATCCCCGGCATGCGCGACCGCACCATCAAGGTCGGCAGCGCCGGCAAGATCTTCTCACTGACCGGATGGAAGATCGGCTTCGTGTGCGCCGCGCCGCCGCTGCTGCGCGTGGCTGCGAAGGTACACCAGTTCCTCACATTCACGACAGCGCCCAATCTGCAAGCCGCGGTGGCCTACGGCCTCAACAAGCCGGACGATTATTTCTTCGATATGCGCAAGGATATGGCGCGCAGCCGCGACCGCCTGACCAAGGGGCTCGAGAGCATCGGCTTTCCGGTGCTGAAGTCGCAGGGGACTTATTTCCTCACCGTTGACCTGTCGCCGCTCGGGCTCAACGAGACCGACGCGGAGTTCTGCTGGCGGATCGTGCAGGATTACAAGGTCGCGGCGATTCCGGTGTCGGCGTTCTACGAGCAGGACGCGGTGACGTCGGTCGTGCGCTTCTGTTTCGCCAAGAAGGACTCGACGCTCGACACCGCGCTGGAGCGGTTGTCGGACGCGGTTCACCGCCGCAAGAGGTAGGCCAGAATGCGAGAGCAGAATCGTCGTCTCGTCAGCTTCGTCGGCGCGGTCGCGACGGTCCTGCTGCTCTTTGCCTCTGCGAGGGCCGAGGAGCGAACGGTCAACTTCTACAACTGGTCGAATTACATGGCGCCGGGAGTCCTCGAGGACTTCACCAGGGAAACCGGCATCAAGGTCGTCTACGATACGTTCGACGCCAATGAGACGCTGGAGACGCGCCTGCTCGCGGGCAAGTCGGGCTATGACGTCGTGGTGCCGACCGGCTATTTCCTGCAGCGCCAGATCACCGCGAAGGTGTTCCTGAAGCTCGACAAGTCGAAGCTGCCGAATCTCGCCAATGCATGGCCCGTGGTGACGCATCAGCTTGCTACCTACGACCCCGGCAACGCCTACGGCGCCAACTACATGTGGGGTACGACAGGCATCGGCTACAACGTCAAGATGGCGGCGAAAATCCTCGGGCCCGACGCCAAGATCGACAGCTGGGACATGGTGTTCAAGCCGGACAATCTCGCCAAGTTCAAGGATTGCGGCATCCACATGCTGGATTCCGCCGATGACATCCTGCCGGCGGCGCTGGGCTATCTTGGCCTTGATCCGAACTCGACCAAGCAGGCCGACCTCGAGAAGGCGGCCGATCTCGTCATTAAGATCCGGCCCTATGTGCGCAAATTCCATTCGTCCGAATATCTCGGCGCGCTGGCTTCGGGCGAAATCTGCTTCGTGGTCGGATGGTCGGGCGACATCATGCAGGCGCGCAGCCGGGCGGCGGAAGCCAAGACCGGCGTCGAGATCGGCTACACGATCCCGAAGGAGGGCGCGCAGATGTTCTTCGACAATCTGGCGATTCCGTCGGATGCGAAGAACGTCACTGAAGCCTATGAGCTCATCAACTATCTCTACCGACCTGAGGTCGCGGCGAAGAATTCGAATTTCCTGTCCTACGCCAACGGCAATCTGGCGAGCCAGAAGCTGATCGATCCGACGATCTTCAACGACAAGAACATCTATCCCGACGAGGCGATGCAGAAGAAGCTGTTCGTCATCACGGCGCGCGAACCTGCGACGCAGCGGATCATCAACCGCCTGTGGACTCGCGTGAAGACCGGGAAGTGACGCGAAGCATCATGGCTTGTATGAGCCGTCGTTGCGAGCCAACGGTTCGCGTCAACGCGCGCCCGAGGCTCCGCGAAGCAATCCATCTCGCCACACATGCTGAACCATGGATTGCTTCGTCGCTTCAGCGCAAAATTGCTTCGCAATTTTGTCGCGAGTTCCTCGCAATGACGGGATCGGGCTGCTGCTAAAGCGCGATGAGATTGGGTTGAATCGCCATCGCGCTTTAGCTCATTTGTTTGAGCATGATCTTTTCGGAAAACCGCTTCACACTTTTCCGGATCATGCTCTAGCCTACCGCCAGCGCCGGTGCAGCCAGAGCCATTGATCCGGATACTCGCGGACCCAGCCCTCGACGATGTCGGTGATCGCCTGCATCGTGCCCTGGATGTCGATCTGGCCGGATGCGTCGAACGCAGGCTTCACTTCCTCGGTGACCTCGCCACGGAAGCGGCCGTCGGGCAGGCGGATGATCCGCGTGCCATGGATCGGGCAATCGATCTGCCGGCGCAGGCGCGCCAGCAGCGGGTTAGCGGTGGTCTTGCGGCCGAAGAAGGTGACGGGAACGCCGTTGGTCAAATACTGGTCGACCAGCATCGCGACGTGCTGGCCGTTCTTCAGCGCCTGCGCCAGCTTGAGCGGCGCGTCGCGGCCGGCCGGCACCAGCGTGCCCAGATTGACCGCGCGAATGCGTTCGATGGCGCGGTCGGCGGCTTCGATGTTCGGCCGCCGAAACATGATGGTGGCGTCGAGCCCATGCGCCGCGGCGGCAATCGGAGAGAGCTCCCAGTTGCCGAGATGTGCGGCGAAGAACAAGGCCGGCTTGCCGTCGTCACGCAACTGGTCGAACAGCTGCTTGCTGCGCGCCGAGAATTCGACGCGACCCGGTTTGTCGGGATTCCGGGGATCGTGATCCCAGATGCGGTCGATGTGAGCGAATTCAGCGCCGATGCGTCCGAGATTGTGCCAGACCCCGGTCAGGATCGTCTCGATCTCCTCCGGTGACTTCTCCGGGAAGGCCGCCGTGAGGTTCTCGCGGCCGATGCGGTCCTCGCGCAGCCGGCGGCCGATGAAATGCGCGGCGCGGCCGAAGAACCGCGCGGTCTTCTCCGGATCGAAATAACGCGTGGTGCGCAGCAGGCCGATCGTCAGCCCGCCGATCGCCGCATCGGTCACGGGCTTTGCGGCGTCACGCAATTGCGCCCTGGTGCGAAGGAACAGGCGTTTCATCTGATGAGGCGCGGGCGCCGGCTCAGGCCGGCTCGCGCGTCAGGATCAGCGAGGCGTTCTGCCCGCCGAACCCGAATGAGTTCGACATCACGGCGGTCACCTTGGCGTCGCGCGCCTTGTTGCCGACCACGTCGAACGGGATCGCGGGATCAGGCACCTCGTAATTGATCGTCGGCGGAATCCGCTGATGTTCGAGCGTGAGCAGCGAGAAGATCGCTTCGACCGCGCCGGCAGCCGAGATGGTGTGGCCAACCATCGACTTGTTCGACGACACCGGAATATTTTTGGTGTGTTCGCCAAACACGGCGGCGGTCGCAAGATATTCCATCTTGTCGTTTTCGGGCGTCGAGGTCCCGTGCGCGTTGATGTGATCGATTTGCTGGGGCTCCATGCCGGCGTCGGCAAGCGTCTTGCGCACGCAGCCGATTGCCGGCTTGCCGTCCGGGCTCGAGCGGGTGCGGTGGAAGGAGTCGGTCAGCTCGCCGCAACCGGCGACGACGCCGAGGATACGCGCGCCACGGGCTATCGCGGCGTCGTAGCTCTCGAGCACCAGCGCACCGGCGCCTTCGGCCATCACGAAACCGTCGCGGTTCTTCGAGAACGGCTTCGAGGCGCCCTGCGGCGGATCGTTCTGGGTGGAGAGCGCCGAGAGCAGCGAGAAGCGCACCAGGGCTTCCGGATTCACCGAGCCGTCGGTCGCGATGCACAGCGTTGCATCGGTTTCGCCGCGGCGGATCGCCTCGACGCCGAGCTGGATCGCGGTCGCGCCGGACGCGCAAGCCGTCGAAAGCGAAATCGGCGACCCCTTGGTGCCGAAGGTCTCGGCGAGGTTGAGCGCGACCGAACCGAAGGTGAAGCGCCGGTGGAAGTGTGCAAACTTCCCGCCGCTGCAGGTCGCCAGATATTCGATGATGCCGAAGTCCTTGGTCGGAACCTCGCGTGCGACCTCGAGCCGCTGCGGCCACTCGGTCTCGATCGGTGCGACCGCCAGAAACAGCGGGCCCGGAAAGTCGCCCTTGCTGCCGATGCCGGATTGCTCCAGTGCCTCTTCTGTCGCGATCTCCGCCAGGCGTTGCGACAGGCTGGTCGAGGAGAACGGGTCGACGGTGACGAAATCGACGGCGCCGGCCATCGTCGTCTTCAAACTGTCCAGCGGGAAGCGTGTCACGGTCTTGATGCCGGACTCGCCCGCGGTGAGGCGCTTCCAATTGTCGGTCTTGCCGCCGCCGAGCGACGTCACGATTCCCATGCCGGTCACGACAACGATCGGTCGGCCGAATTTATCGCGTGGTGCTGTCATGGTGTCCCCGTCGGTGCTTGCCTAACTGACGGCCTCGACCAGTGCCATGCCTTCGCCCTGCCAGTGGCCGACCCCCAGCACAACAATCTGGGTTGGCGCTTCGGTCTTTTCAACCTCCAGCCCGGTCGGGTCGTTAGCCGGATAGAGCGCGCCGCGCGAGATCGACAACGCGGCCAGCGCGAGCCCGAGCGGGAACTGCGCCTCCATGGTATGCCCAAAAGTCGTTCCGGTGGCGCGCACGGCAAGGCCGGGATGCTGACCAAGGAATTCGCGCTCTTCGGCAGTCGCAGGCTCGGCGCCCGTTGCGCCGGTGATCAGCATGGCGTTGTCGTTGCTGACGCCGAGCTGCGGCCACATCGCCTGCAGCGACTTCGTCACTGCGCCGGGCTGCTTGCGCTTGGCCAGATCGGCGACCACCTTGGTCAGCTTGGCGTACGGCTTCGCGCCGCGCGCCTCGGCGTGCTCGCGCGACTCCATCACCAGGAAGGCGCCGGCGGAGCCGATGGCGAAGCCCGGGTTGTTCCGGCGGGCCCAGACCGATTTGTATTGATCCTTGAGGGCGAAATCGCCGAATGAATAGAGCATCAGCAGGTCGCCGCGATCGCCATTGTGGGCCGCACCGACCAGCGCGATGTCGCTCTGTCCGGCGCCGATGCGCGCGACGGCGATCCGCGCAGCGTCGATGCTCGAGGCTTCCTCGCCCATGAAGGTGCGCGACGTCCCGCACACGCCGTGAACGATTGCGATGTTGCCGGCGAGCAAGTTGGAGAGCTGTGCCAGGAACAGCGTCGGGCGCAGTTCGTTCATCAGCTTTTCGTTGAGCAGGCGGGGCGGCAGGTTGCCCTGCGCGTCGGCGTTCATGATCGCCAGGTCGACATTGAGGTCACGCTCGCCGCCACCGGCTGCGATGATCATGTCCATCCGCGACAGGATTTCCTGATTGCCTTTGACGCCGGCGGAATCAAGCGCCAGCCCGGCGGCATAGGTGCCGATCCGCTGCCACGTCTCCATCTGACGCTGATCGCCCTTCTTCGGGATCTGGGCGTCGAAGCTGACGGGGGCGATCGGATGGATCACGTATGGCGCGAGACGCTTCTCGTCGGCATTGACGCGTTTGGCGCCGAGCGCCTCCCAGTGCGCATCCAGCCCTTCGCCGAGCGAGGAGAGCAGGCCTACGCCAGTGATCCAGACTTCCTTCTCAGCCATTACTCATTGCCTGCAGCGGAAACCCGATCTTGTTGGCCATCGCGTCCATGTGCACACGCAAGTCCGGGCTGGGGAAAGGGATATGACGGAAGGTCAGCTCGGCATTGCACTTGAGCTCCTTGCCGACGCGAACCTTCGCCGAGGTCACGGCGAAGCCTGAACCTTCGTGCTCGATCTTGGCCTCGATCGTCAGAAGCGAGCCGGGGCTGACGAAGCCACGCATCTTGGCTTCCCTGACCATGGCGAGGAAGGGCATGCGCTCGAACTTGGTCAGACCGAGGATAAGCCAGCCCGAGCTTTGGGCCATTGCTTCGGTGAGCAGCACGCCGGGCATGATCGGATAGCCCGGGAAGTGCCCCGTGAACACCGAGTGGCTGTCCGGAGGGACATCAGCCTCGACGACAATGGTCCTTGCGTCGAGGTTGAGGTCGACGATCCGATCAATCAGCTGAAAAGTTTCAAGCTGCATGATGGGCGATTACGAGCCCGAGCCCGTGCCCGCGTTCTTGGCCGCAACCAGCTCGTCGATGCGGTCGGCGAGATTCTGCAACACGAAGTATTGCTCCGTCGTGGCCTTGCCGTCGTTGACCTCCTGGGTCCACTTTTCGAGCGGCATCTTGATCCCGAAGGCCTTGTCGATGGCAAAGGCGATGTCGAGGAAGTCGAGGCTGTCGATCCCCAGATCGTCGATCGCGTGGCTCTCCGGCTTGATCGTATCGCGCGGGATGTCGCAGGTCTCCGCGATAATGTTGGCGATCTGCTCGAATGTGGAGGACATCATTAAGCCTTTGATATATTGAAGGTAATTCCAGGTCGGCTCGGAGGAGGCGGGCGCGTTGCCCCGGAATGCCCTATTGCTGCTGCCGGAGTCGTGTGCCCGTATATCGGAGCAGGGCCGTTAGTTCAATGGAGCTTGGCCGGCACGGCAAGGACGGTTTTTGGGCACGGTTCCAGCCAGCCTAGGTGCGTGGCATCACCGTAATCTTCGCGCAATCTCGGCGTCCCATCAGCACGCAGTCCTGGGCCTTCCGCAAATCGGCGATGCTCATGGCGAGCCAGATGCCGATCGCGGTGAGCGCCACGGTGAACGCAAAGGCGGCGATGTTGGCGAGCATGCGCTGGCGGAAATCGTCCGGCTCCTCGCGCGGTCTCTCATAGCGGGAGAGGTCGTTGGCGACGGAAGCGGGGCGGCTAGACCTAGACGGCTCCTCGCGCTTGCCGGGCGGCTGGGCCGAGGTACGCGGCCGGAATTTGAGCACGACGTGCTCGTCATCCGAGGAAATTGGCCGCTGCGTCTTCACTGCTGTCAGTCCGGTCGCATCGCCACTTATATTTAGCATGTTCGCCGCGCTTCTCACCTAAAATCTTGATGCGCGCAGAGGTGGTATTCATTCTGCGATCGTCTCGTGGAACCGACCGTAGTCGATCCGCAGACCGCCGTCGTCGGTCGCTTGCAGGATCGATCTCGGCGTAGCGATGGCCGAATCGGATGTCGGAATGTTCGTAGGATTTTCGCGCATGCACAGTTTGCGCTGCAACGTCGTCATAGCCCGATACGAAGAGACCGAGCCCGGCATTGACGGCTTCGAGGTCCGCGGCGTCGAGGCCGTGCAGCGTGAGCTGGCCCTCATGGTTCGAGATCACGGGATTGTCGGCGAACAGCAAGCGCGCGCTCGGCCGCGAGAAGCGCGCGAAGATCAATCAGGTCATCAGTGACATCGAGAAGATGCCGGTGAACAGCTCGATGGCGGCGATGAAATGTCCGTAATGCGTCTGCGGATACATGTCGCCGTAGCCGGCGGTCGAAAGTGTTTCGATGTGAAATAAAAGGTAGTCGATGTATTGGCCGTCAGGCATGTTGGCGATCGGATGATCGCTGAGCCAGTAGAACAAGCCGAAGACGGCGTTAAAGGCGATGAACACCAATGCTGCACCGACGACAAAGGCGGGCCAGGATGCCGTCATGCAGCGATGGCTGATGTCTGTCCAGAAACTGAGCTCAGGTCCCTCGGTCACGACCTCGCGGTTGCCGAGGCGGACCGCGATCGCTTGCGCTCAAAGCCATTCCGCCGAACCGGCTCTTTCGCCTGCCTGAGACATCATGTCATAATGGAACCCATTCCGGAGTGCCGGGTCAAACGGGAGCATAAATCATGGCCCACACGCGCGAGCCTTACGTCAAACCGGTCCCGATCATGTCGCTGCGACCGACCCAGATGACGGTCGGCATGCATGAGGTAAAGGAGAAACGGAAGCGCTGGCGCGAGCACAAGTCGGACAAGAAACGCGCCGAACTTCTCGGCAAGCACATGATCCCGGTCGTCCATGGTCCCGACGATCGCTACTACGTGGTCGATCATCATCACATGGCGCGGGCGCTGCACGAGGAGGGCGTCAAGGACATCTTGGTCACGGTGATCGGCGATCTCACGATGGTCGAGCGTGACGTGTTCTGGGGCGTGATGGACAACAAGCGCTGGGTCTATCCCTACGACTCCAAGGGCGAGCGCCGGCACTTCAGGGACATTCCGAAATCGATCAAGGATCTCAGGGACGATCCGTTCCGCAGCCTCGCCGGCGAGATGCGCCGGGCCGGCGGTTTCGCCAAGGACACGACGCCGTTCAGCGAATTCCTCTGGGCCGATTTCCTGCGCCGCCACATTCCGCGCAAGACGGTCGAGAACAATTTCGCCAAGGCGCTGGAGAAGGGGCTGGCGCTGGGCCGCGGCAAGGACGCGGTCTATTTACCCGGCTGGTGCGGGCCGGCATCCGACGACTGACCGGGCGCGGCCTCCGGTCTGGGCGGATCCTCCTTGCCGCCGAGCACGTGGTGCAGCCACCGCTCGGTCCGCCTGCCGAATGTCAGCAGCAGGAACGCCAGCGCAAGGGAGGTGAGGACGATCGGCCAGTGTCCGGCGCCGCAGACAATCCCGCCGCATGCGGCGAAGAACGCGCATGCGGCGCTGGTCAGGCCGCGGACCTGAAAGCGGCCACCCTGCCGGACGATCACGCCGGCGCCGAGAAATCCGATGCCGGTCAGCACGCCCTGGATCACGCGGCTGACCGCATCGGTAAACTGCCCGGGCCCGACCGCCTGCAATGCCAGCAGCACGACCATGGCCGTCGAGAGGCTGACGAGGCCGAGCGTCTTCAGGCCGATCGGCTTGCCGCGCAGGTCGCGGTCGAGCCCGATCGCGCCACCGGCAAGCGTGGCCGCGCCGAGCCGCAGGATGATCTCGCTCCAGTCTGCCAAATGATCCTCTATTTTGGCTGCCGACCGAGCATGTAGAACTCGTCGTTCGGCCGCATGCCGGTGACGTTCGCGAGCCGGTTCGAGAGCGCGAAGAAGGCCGCAACCGCGGCAATGTCCCAGACGTCGTCGTCGCTGAAGCCGTGGGTCGCGAGTGCGGCGAAGTCCGCCTCCGAAACCTCCTCGGCCGCGCGGCTTACCTTCATGGCAAAGTCGAGCATCGCGCGCTGCCGCGGCGTGATGTCGGCCTTGCGATAATTGATCGCGATCTGGTCGGCGATCTGCGGATTCTTGGCACGGATGCGCAGGATCGCACCATGGGCGATCACGCAATACTGGCACTGGTTGGCGGCGCTGGTCGCCACCACGATCATCTCGCGCTCGGCTTTGGAGAGGCCGGAGTCCTTCTCCATCAGCGCGTCGTGATAGGCAAAGAATGCGCGAAATTCGTCGGGACGATAGGCCAGAGTAAGGAATACGTTCGGCACGAAGCCGGACTTCTCCTGCACCGCCAGGATGCGGATGCGGATATCCTCGGGGAGCCTGTCGAGAGCGGGCGTCGGGAAACGTTTTGCGGTCGGCTGCGTCATGAGATGGTTCCGGCATGCCGCCTGGATGCGGCGTCACGCGGAACCATAGTGGATGACGGGTTGGGCGCAAGGCGCATCGTGCCTTGCCGCAATGATGCTAGCGCAGCGGTTTCTTCAGGAGTGAGAAGCGATCCGGATCAAGGCCCTGGGACGGCTGCAGCATCGGCGCCTCGGTGCGCGCCGGCGCCGGAGCGTTGAAGTTGGTGTCGCTCGGCGTCGTATCGCGATGCGAGGTGGCGCCGCGCCAGCGCTCCAGCACGGCGCTGACGAAATGCATGTCGTGGCCGGCGGTGACCGACGGCACCGTTGCGATGGTGGCCTCGCCGCGCGGCAGCTGGTGCGGCGGCACCTCCTTGAAGCGCAGCCGGGTCGGCAATGCCACGCCTTCGCCGAATGCCAGCACTTCGCGGGTGCCGAGCGAGGGCACGAACGATAACAGGTTGGCGGCAGCGTCCGAGACCGCGGAGCGCAGCAGCGCCTGGTCACGGTCGTTGGCGAGGCGCATCGTGAACAGCGTGTTGCACTGGGAGATGATGGTCGCGTCGAGTTCGGCCGGACGCTGGGTGATGAGGCCGAGATAGACGCCGTATTTGCGGCCTTCCTTGGCGATGCGCGACACCGCCTTGCGGGTCGGTCCGAAGCCGATATTGCGGTCGGCGGAGGCGTAGCGGTGCGCTTCCTCGCAGACGAACAGCATCGGCGAGACGCCGTCGCTCCACAGCCCGAAATCGAACGCCATGCGGCACAGCACCGACACCACGGAATCGACGACTTCGGCGGGGAAGCCGGCGAGTTGCATGATGGTCATCGGCTTGCCGTTGGCGGGCAGGCGGAACAGATGGCTGATCACCTCGGCCATGGTATCGCCGCCGACATTGGCATTGTCGAACATGAAGGCGTAGCGCGGATCGTTGCGCACCGTGTCGATGCGCGAGATCAGCTTGTGATAGATGATGCGCGAGGAGCGGTTCTCGAGCTTGCCCATGCGCTCGTCGATCAGCGAGATCAGGTCGACGAGGCGATAGGGCACCGGCGTATCGATGGTGTAGCCGACCTGCTTGGGGTCGACCCGCTTCAGCCCGAGACCGACCCGGTCGGAGTTCTGGTACTGGGTGTAGATGCCCTTCGCCATCGGAATCACTTCGGCGAGGATGTCGAGCTCTTCGGGTACGCCCGGCCGGCCGCCGAACAGCACGTCGACGATCTCTTCGAAGTTGAACAGCCAGAACGGCAGTTTCAGGTTTCGCGGGTTGAGCACCTGCGCGCGCTCGCCGAAGCAGCGGCCGTACTCATTGTGCACGTCGAGCAGGAAGATGCGCAGGTTCGGTCGTGACTTCAGGATCTCGTTGAGCAGCAGCGACACGCCGGTGGATTTGCCGACGCCGGTCGAGCCGAGCACCGCGAAGTGCTTGGAGAGCATTTCCTCGACGTCGACATAGGCGATCACCGAACGATCCTGCTGCAGCGTGCCGACATTGATCTGGTCCGAGCCGCTCGGCGCATAGACCGTGCGCAGCTCCTGGTTCGTGATCAGATCGGTGCTGTCGCCGATGGTCGGATAGTGGGTGACACCGCGCTGGAATTTCGGGCGATCGCCGCCCAGGATTTCGCCGAGCAGGTCGACCGAGGCGGTCGCCATGTACGCGTCGGACGCCGGCAGGTTCTCGCACGAGACCTCGGTGATCATGGCAACGATGACCGAGCTCGCGCAGCGGATACTGACGAACCGGCCGACGGTCGCGCGCATTTCTGAAAGTTGAATCTGGCCGCCTGCCAGCAGCCCAACCCGGGCCTGCGAGCCGCGCACAGAGATCACACGTCCGAAGGATGTCACAGTTCCAGCCTGGCTCGTTCTCAAAATCTAAATGTCCGGACCAATATGCCCGCCCGGGATTGGAAAAACCGTTAAATCGCCGGGGTTCCGCATCGGCTAAATCTACACCTTCCCGGTGACGAATTGTTTCTGTCGTGCCGCGAGATTGCATTCAGTCGCGCGCATCGGAGGCGAAATCGTCGCTTTCCGGCACAGCCGCGTTTGTTTCGCGGTTTTTCCGTTAATACGGCATTCACCATCTCCGAGGAGTGCATCGGCAGCACCGTAGGCTTACGGGGGATCGGCGGGATTCGCCGCGCATTGTCTCGAGGTATCGCGTAACCGATTGCTAACTGCGAGTTGTAACGACCTTTCCATTTGTCCTGCGTAACGATGCCGCGCCCGGGAGAGATCAGAGTGCGCATCGAACAACGCAATTCATCGTCAGAACATGCCGACGCCGGCTCGACCAAGGGGCTGGCGTTCTGTGCCGGCCTATTGGTCGGCAGCCTGCTCGGAAGTGCGACCGCACAATGGAGCGAGCGCGAAGGCCTGCTGATGGCGGCGTTTGCGATCATGGCCGTGATCGTCTTCCTGCTGCTGAAGCGGCATGAAATCTCCGACGCGCGGCTCGCCACCGAACGTCGCAATCTCATGACCGCCGTGGACAACATTCCGCAGGGGCTCGTGCTCTACGATGCCTCGGCGCGCATCATCATCTGCAACCGTCCCTACATCGAGATGTTCGGGCTTTCGCCCGAAGTGGCGAAGCCGGGCTGCACCATGCAGCGCCTGATCGCGCACCGCCGGGAGACCGGCTCGTTCGACGGCAATGTCGACGAGTTCTGCGATGCCATCATCGGCAACGTGAAGCTCGGCCGAGCCACGCGTCAGCTGACGCAGGCGCCGGGCGGGCGCGCGATCGAGATCGTCAACAAGCCGCTGCCGGAAGGCGGCTGGGTTGCGACCATCGAGGATGTCACCGAGCGCACGCGCACTGAGAACAAGATCGCGCATATGGCGCACTATGATGCGCTCACCGATCTGCCCAACCGTGTGCTGTTCCGCCAGCGCCTCGAGCAGGCGCTGAAAGCGATCGGTCCGGATCAGCAGCTCGCGGTCATGTATATCGACATCGACGAGTTCAAGAGCGTCAACGACGCGCTCGGCCATCAGATCGGCGATGAACTGCTCAGCGCAATCGCCGATCGGCTGCGCGGCTGCGTTGGTGAAACCGACGTCGCGGCGCGACTCGGCGGTGACGAGTTTGCCGTGATCCAGACCGCCGTCCGCGATCAGACCGAGACCATGCAGCTCCTCGCCGCGATCTATCAGGCGATCCGCCGGCCGATCGACTGCAGCGGGCATCTGATCACCACCGATGCCAGCATCGGTATCGCCGTTGCACCCGCTGACGGCCTCGACCTTGATCAATTGCTGCGCAACGCCGACCTCGCACTCTATGGAGCCAAGAGCGACGGCCGCCGCACCTACCGCTTCTTTGAGGCCGGCATGGATGAGCGCGCCAACGCACGGCGCAGCCTCGAGCTGGAGCTGCGCCAGGCCATCGTCGACGGCAGCTTTGAGCTGCATTATCAGCCGCTGCTTCATCTCGAGGACAGTCGCGTCAGCTGCTGCGAGGCGCTGCTGCGCTGGCGCCATCCCGAACGCGGCACCGTCTCGCCCGCCGATTTCATCCCGGTCGCCGAGGACACCGGCCTGATCAACGATCTCGGGCACTGGGTGCTCAACACCGCATGCCGGGAAGCCGTGAACTGGCCGGACCATATCCACGTGGCGGTCAACGTGTCTCCGATCCAGTTCAAGAGCCAGACGCTGGCGCTGAACGTCGCCGCCGCGCTGGCCGCGTCCGGGCTCGCGCCGTCGCGGCTCGAGCTCGAGATCACCGAGGCCGTGCTGATCCGCGACGACGAGGCCGCGCTCGACATCCTGCATCAGCTTCGTGACCTCGGCGTGCGCATCGCGCTCGACGATTTCGGCACTGGCTATTCGTCGCTGAGCTACCTGCAGCGCTTTCCCTTCGACAAGATCAAGATTGACCGCGCCTTTATCAAGGATCTCGCCGGGACCGGCGCCTCGTCCACGATCGTCCAGGCCGTCGTCAACATTGCCGCCGCCAGCGACATGACGACGACCGCCGAAGGCGTCGAGACCGAGCAGCAGCGCAATTTGCTTCGCACCCTCGGCTGCACCGAGATGCAGGGCTATCTGTTCAGCCGGCCGGTGTCGGATGTCGAAATCCGCAAGCTCCTGTCGTCGCATCGCGAGAAGGCGGTTTCGGTCGCTTGACTGGCGCCGATTCAACAATTTGTTGACGGGACCTAATCCCTTGTACACTAGTACAAATTGACGCGCCGCCGCTGGCCCGCCCGAGCGGAATGACGTCGGTCCGGCGTCGTCGCGCAAAGGAGACCGCCCATGCAGCCGGAACCGATCGTCGATCTCGCTCATCTCGGGCACATGGAGCTGCTCACGCCGAAGCCCGACGAGAGCCTGAAGTTCTTCGTCGATGTCATGGGCATGACCGTCAGCGGCCGACAGGGCGAGTCGGTCTATCTGCGCGGCTGGGACGATTACGAGCGCTATTCGCTGAAGCTGACCGCGTCGAAGACCTCTGGGATGGAGCACATGGCCCTGCGGGCCCGCAGCCCGCAGGCGCTCGAACGCCGCGTCGTCGCGCTGAAAGGCTCGGGCTTCGATATCGGTTGGGTCGATGCCGACATGGGGCAGGGACCGGCATTCCGCTGCCGCGATCCCGACGGCCACGTCGTCGAGCTCTATTACGAGACCGAGTGGTACGAGGCGCCGGCCGAGCTGAAGCCAGCGTTGAAAAACCAGGCACAGCGCTTTCCGGCGCGCGGCGTCAATGCCCGCCGGCTCGACCATCTCAACTGCCTCGCGGTCGACATCAAGGCCAACCGCCTGTTCTTCGAGAACTACCTGGGATGTCGCACCACCGAGCAGATCGTGCTCAACGACGGCACGGAAGCGGCGATGTGGATGACGATGTCGAACAAGAGCTACGACTTCGCCTATACGCGCGACCATTACGGCAAGCGCGGCCGCTTTCATCATCTGACCTACGCGCTCGACAGCCGCGAGGAGATCCTGCGGGCCGCGGATATTTTCCTCGAGCACGGGGTGCATATCGAGACCGGACCGCACAAGCACGCGATCCAGCAGACCTTCTTCCTCTATGTCTATGAGCCCGGCGGCAACCGCATCGAGGTCGCCAATGCCGGGGCCCGCCTGATCCTCGCGCCGGACTGGAAGCCGATCGTGTGGACCGAAGAGGAGCGCAAGAAGGGGCAGGCGTGGGGATTGAAGACGATCGAGTCTTTCCACACCCACGGCACGCCGCCAGTGGAAGACTGAGGCGCGTTCGCCGCGCCGCGCACGCAACTGCGCATTTCGGTCTTGTGTGTCCGTTGCGCGCAGCAGTCGACGCAGCTCTGCGCGCTGGATCATTGCCTCGCCTCGGGCGTTTGGTGTTAGGCTGCACCTCGTAACGTCAGAGGAAAACGTCGATGAGCGAACACACGGCGGACAAGCGCGTGCGAGAGGCGTCTCGCAGGCGATTCCTTCAGGCGGGTGCAGCACTGGCCGGTGGCTCCGCGATGGCGGGAGTGGCCGGTTCTACCGCGCTTGCCGAACAGGGGAATAATCTTCCGCCGAACGTGCCGGAGTGGATGAAAGCGCCCGGCGACCCGATGGGAAGCCAGCCCTATGGCACGCCATCGGTCCACGAGAAGGGCGTCATCAAGAACATCTCGAAGACGCTGCCGCAATATATCTCCGCTTCGGGCCGCACGCCGTTGCAGGAGCTCGACGGCATCATCACGCCGAATGGTCTGTTCTACGAACGCCACCATGGCGGGGTGCCGACCATCGATCCGGCCGAGCACCGGCTGATGCTGCACGGCTTGGTCGATCGTCCGCTGGTGTTCACGATGGAGGACATCCGCCGCTTTCCATCGCAGTCGCGCATCCATTTCATCGAGTGCTCCGGCAACCCGGTCTACACCAAGCCCTATGGCAAGACGGCCTCCGACCTCGTCGGCCTGGTGAGCTGCGCGGAATGGACGGGCGTGTCGCTCAAGACCGTGCTGGACGAGGCGGGCCTGCAGGCGGGCGCCAAATGGATCGTTGCCGAAGGCGCCGATGCCGCGGCGTTGACGCGCTCGATCCCGATCGAGAAATGTCTCGACGACGCCATGCTGGTCTACAGCCAGAATGGCGAGCGGCTGCGTCCGCAGCAGGGTTATCCGCTGCGCCTGTTGTTGCCGGGCTTCGAGGGCAACATGAACGTGAAGTGGCTGCGCCGGCTCAAGGTCGTCGCCGAGCCGGCCTATTCGCGCGAGGAGACTTCGAAATACACAGACCCGATGCCTGACGGAACGTCGCGCGAATTCACCTTCTATATGGAGGCCAAGTCGATCATCACGCGGCCATCCGGCGGTCAGAAATTGACCACGCATGGCTTTCACGAGATCACCGGGCTCGCCTGGAGCGGCCACGGCAAGATCAAGAGCGTCGAGGTCTCGCTCGACGAGGGAAAGAGCTGGCAGCAGGCAGAGCTCCAGGAGCCGGTGCTGACGCGCGCACTCACGCGCTTCCGGCTGCCCTGGCACTGGGACGGCAGTCCCGCGGTGATCCAGAGCCGCGCCATCGACGAGACCGGCTACGTGCAGCCGACACTGGCGGAATTGGTGGCGGTGCGCGGTCTCAACTCGTTCTACCACAACAACGCAATCTGGCCCTGGCGCATCGATGCAAATGGCGAGGTGACCAATGGCCAGGCGTAAACTGAAAGCCGCGGTGCTTGTGAGTGCGATCGCGATGCTCGGCGTCGCCGCGCATGCCGAGGAGCGCTACGGCATCGGCCGGGCGGCGACGCCGGCGGAGATCGCCGGCTGGAACATCGATATCGGCCGTGACGGTGCGGCGTTGCCGCCCGGCAGCGGCGGTGTCGAGCGTGGCCGCACTGTCTTCAGCGAACAATGCGCGGCGTGCCACGGCGACAGCGGGCAGGGCGGCGTTGGCGATCGTCTGGTCGGCGGTCAGGGCACGCTGGCGAGCCCAAAGCCGATCCGCACCGTCGGCAGCTACTGGCCCTACGCCTCGACGTTGTTCGACTACATCCGCCGCGCGATGCCGCAGAACGCGCCGCAGTCGCTGAGCAACGAGGATGTCTACGCGGTGTCCGCTTACATCCTCAGCCTCAACGGCATCGTGCCGTCCAATGCCGTGCTCGACGCCAAGTCGCTCGCCGCCGTCAAGATGCCGAACCGCGACGGGTTCGTCTCCGATCCGCGGCCTGACGTGCATAATCACTGAAGCGCGGGCTGGACATCCGTCGCCGACCGCTGCCACGCTGAGGAGGCTCTCGGCATTGTGACTTCCTGGTCCCCTGTGCGCGGAATTTGGCCGCCACCACATCGATGGCGGGCACAAGGGCGGCGCTGCCGCCCTTGGACAGTTTTCAATTGATGCACCGGAGAGATCAAATGGCCGAATTCAGGGCCGTCGCAGCCGCTGTGCTGCTCGTGGGAATGACGTTCGCGCCGGTCTCGGCTCAGATATCGGAGCCTGCACTCTTTGACGCGCAGAATCCGGGGCGTAGCGCGATCAGCGGCGGCGCGCTGACGCCGTGGGGCGAGGCCCAGGCGGCAGCGAAACGTAGCGGCAACCCGGCGAACGCCTATGGCGCCATGCCTTCGGCGCCGTCCTCCTCTTGCGTACGTTACCGTTCATTCGATCCAGCGTCCGGCACCTTTCTTGGCCGCGATGGCCGGCGCCATCCCTGCCAATAGGCCCCGCACCACGCTTGGCGGTGGATAAGGGCACCGGCGGTTGCCCGGCGCTCGAACGACGGTGCGTTCGGCGCGTTATAGTCTGCCGATCGTATCGGGCCCTGGCGGGTCCGAGCGGCGGAGGGCACCCGACGTGACCGACACCCTGGCCGGTTTCTGGGATCGAAAGCCGACCTCTGAGCTATTGCGGGAGGCGGCGCGGGCCGACGGCGACGCCGCGACGCCGATCTTCAAGCGCTCGCTCTCGGCGTTGCAACTGGTCACGCTCGGCATCGGCGGCATCATCGGCGCCGGAATCTTCGTGCTCACGGGGCACGCGGCCGCTGCGAATGCCGGTCCCGCGGTCACGCTTTCCTTCATGCTTGGCGCCGTTGCCTGCGCTTTCGCCGGCCTGTGCTACGCCGAGATGTCGTCGACCGTGCCGATCTGCGGCAGCGCCTATACTTACGCGTATGCCACGCTCGGCGAACTGATCGCCTGGATCATCGGCTGGGACCTGATCCTCGAATACGCGGTCGGCGCGATCGCGGTCTCGGTCGGGTGGTCCGGCTATTTCGTCAGCTTCATGCGCGATTTCGGCATCAACCTGCCGCAGCAATTCACCTCGGCGCCGCTCGCCTACGACGTCAACACCGGCACGTGGTCGTCGACCAGCGCAGTCATCAACATCCCGGCGATGGCGATCATCGCCTTCGTCACCACGCTGCTCGTGGTCGGCATCCGTGAGTCCGCGCGCTTCACCAGCTTCGTCGTCGTGGTCAAGCTCGTCGTCATCGCATTGTTTCTCGCGACCGCGGCTTCCTCGGTGACTCTGGCGAACTGGGTGACGGCGAGCAATCCGGAGGGCGCGCTGATCCCGCCGAATGCCGGTCCGGGTGCGTTCGGTTGGTCCGGCGTGATCCGCGGCGCGGCCGTGGTGTTCTTCGCCTATATCGGCTTCGACGCAATCTCGACCGCGGCGCAGGAGGCGAAGACGCCGGAGCGCGACATGCCGATCGGCATTCTCGGTTCGCTGGTCATCTGCGCCGCGCTCTATGTCGCCGTCGGCTTCGTGCTGACCGGCATCGTGCCGTATGATCGGCTCAGCGTGCCCGACCCGATCGCGGTCGGCATCGATGCGATCGGCATCGGCTGGCTCGGTCCGATCATCAAGCTCGGCATCCTGTTCGGACTGACATCGGTGATCCTCATCATGCTGCTGGCGCAGCCGCGGATCTTTCGCGCCATGGCGCATGACGGACTGCTGCCGGGCTTTGCCGCAAAGATCCATCCGCGTTTCCAGACCCCCCATGTCTCGACCATCTTCGCCGGCACCGTCGCCGCCGTGCTCGGCGGGCTGCTGCCGATCGGGCTGGTCGGCGAACTCGTCTCTATCGGTACGCTGTTCGCATTCACCGTGGTCTCGATCGGCACCCTGGTGCTGCGCGTGCGCGATCCGGAACTGCCACGCCCGTTCAAGGCGCCCGCGATCTGGCTGGTGGCCCCGGCTGCCGCCGGAACATCGCTGTTCCTGATGTTCGGCCTGCCGCTCGACACCTGGATCAGGCTCGCGGTGTGGCTGGTGATCGGGCTTGTGATCTATGCGGCCTACGGCAGACGCCACAGCCGGCTGCGGGCGAGTGGCGAGGGCAGCGCGGGCCTATAGTCTGCACACGTGCCGCCTGCTAGACATACGCGTTGAGATAGCACAGCAAGCCGCGACACGTCGGCGTTCCCCGGAGGCCTCCATGCAAAATCCAACGGCGCGTGCGCGATCGATGATCGCCGCGATTGTCTCGATCTGCATCGTGTCGGTTGCTCCAGGTCGCGCAGCCTCGGTCGCGCCGGTCGCCGCCGAGAACGGCATGGTGGTTGCCGCGCAGCATCTCGCGACGCAGGTCGGCGTCGAGGTGCTGAAGCGGGGCGGCAACGCGGTCGATGCGGCGGTCGCCGTCGGTTACGCGCTTGCGGTGGTCTATCCTGCCGCCGGCAATCTCGGTGGCGGCGGGTTCATGACGATCCAGTTTGCCGACGGCCGCAAGACGTTCCTGGATTTCCGCGAGACCGCCCCGAAGGGCGCCACCGCCAACATGTATCTCGACAAGGAGGGCAACGTCGTCAGCGGCCTCTCCACAAAGGGGCATCTCGCCGTCGGCGTGCCGGGCTCGGTGGCAGGCATGGAATATGCGCGCGAGAAATACGGCACGATGAAGCGCGCCGACGTGATCGCGCCGGCGCTGCAACTAGCCGAGGACGGCTTCGTGCTGGACCAGGGCGACGTCAGCATGCTGCAGACCACGACCAAGGATTTTCAGGACGACCCGCCCTCGGCCGCGATCTTCCTCAACAACGGCAAGCCGTTTCAGGTCGGTGAGCGGCTGGCGCAGCACGAACTCGCCGAGACGCTGCGCGAGATCAGCAAGCGCGGCACCGACGGCTTCTACAAGGGCTGGGTCGGGGCGGCCATCGTTGCCGCGAACCAGGCCGGCAAGGGCCTGCTCACGCAGGAGGACCTCGACAATTACAGGGTTCGCGAGCTCGCGCCGGTCGAATGCGACTATCGCGGCTACCACGTGGTCTCGGCGCCGCCGCCGAGCTCGGGCGGCGTGGTGATCTGCGAGATGCTGAACATCCTCGAGGGCTATCCGCTGAAGGAGCTCGGCTACCATTCCGCGCTGGCAGTGCACTACCAGATCGAGGCGATGCGCCATGCTTATGTCGATCGCAACAGCTATCTCGGCGATCCCGACTTCGTGAAGAATCCGCTCGAACGCCTGCTCGACAAGAACTACGCCGCGAAGATCCGCGCCGCGATCGACCCGGCCAGGGCCGGCGTGTCCAGGGACATCAAGCCGGGCGTCCCGCCGCACGAGGGCAGCAATACCACGCACTATTCAATCGCCGACAAGGACGGCAACGCGGTGTCGGTGACCTACACGCTGAACGACTGGTTCGGCGCCAAGGTAACCGCAGCCAAGACAGGTGTGCTGCTCAACGACGAGATGGACGACTTCACGGCCAAGGTCGGCGTGCCGAACCTCTATGGCCTGGTGCAGGGCGAGGCCAATGCCATCGTCCCGGGCAAGCGGCCGCTGTCCTCGATGAGCCCGACCATCGTTACCAAGGACGGCAAGCCGGTGATGGTGCTGGGTACTCCGGGCGGCAGCCGGATCATCACGGCCGTGCTGCTGACGATGATCAACGCCATCGATTACGGCATGAGCGCGCAAGAGGCCGTGGACATGCCGCGCTTCCACCAGCAGTGGCTACCAGAGGCAACCAACCTCGAGGATTACACGCTGTCGCCGGACACGCGGAAGATTCTGGAAGGCATGGGCCACAAATTCGGCCCGCCGCAGCCGGCCAATCACCTTGCGGTGATCATCGTCGGCGCGCCGTCGCTGGGCGGTGAGCCGGTCGGCAGCAACCGCTTCTATGGTGCGAACGACCCGCGCCGCAATTCAGGGCTTGCCGCCGGATATTGATTGTCGTTGTGCGGTCGAGTGATGGCGGTCGGGCAGGGCCCGCCGCCTGATCGATCTCGCGTCAGGCGACGGCGGTCGACCTGCCGTCGTCGTGCCCGCTCGTCAGCAGCAAGCGCCGGCGGATCGCATCTTCGACCAGGGCGAGCGATTGCCTGGCTTCGCGTGCCTCGGCTTCGGCGGCCTGGGCGCGGAATTCGGCGGCATCGAGCTGCTCCTGTTGGGACTCGATGCGCCGCCGGGCTTCCTCAAGCGCCCGCGACGCGTCCCTCAGCTTGCGCTCGGTGGCGGCGATGATTTCGAGCTGCGCCTGTTCGGCGGCCTCGGCGCGCGCTTCGCCGGCGCGGGCCCTGTCCTCGATGCTGCGGAACAGATCCGCCGCCTGATAGACGAGGTCCAAGGCTTCGGTGCCCATCGCCGATGTGGGTGGCCTTGGAAACCCAAGGACAGTCGGGTCGGCGGTGAAAGGCCGTCTAAATCCGCGCAGTGCCATGGAAATCAGCCCGTCGCGAGTCATGTCGATGACAACAACTTGCGGTAGTTATAGTTGACAAATCATTAATCCTGTCGGCCCGGCGGCACTGTCCACCGGTTTCTGACGACGCCGCGCCCGGAACGGCAGCCAGGTAGTGAAAGCGACGGCCCGGCCTGCGCTTTTCCTTCGTAACTCGCTTTCCGCGCAAGCGCAGTGATCGGAGACTGGAACGCCATTCGGTGAGGCGGCGCGAATCGAGGAGCGGAGTGCGGAGGATCGAATCGGCGGCGGGGAGCAGCGGGCGACAGATTGGCCTGCTGATTTGGCCGCGCGCGCGAGCCGGGCTCTATGGCATAAGTTTGACGCAGGGCTCGCTTTAATTCTCCGGTGTTGAATTGCAGGTCCCTGGAGCGACCGATATACCGGGCGGCCTAAGTGGCACGCAGCGCGCTCAGAACGAGCGACGTATTCGCCACGGAAATCTGGTCGATGAAATTTCTGTTGCGGTTCTTCGGGTTCCTGTTCACCGCAGGAACCATCCTGTTCCTGGCTGGTCTGGCCGCGGTGGCAGGGCTGTTCTGGCATTTTTCCAAGGACCTGCCCGACTATTCGCAGCTCCAGAACTACGAGCCGCCGGTGATGACCCGCGTGCACGCGGCCGACGGCTCGCTGCTCGGCGAATTCGCCAAGGAGCGCAGGCTCTATCTGCCGATCCAGGCGGTGCCGAAGCTCGTGATCAACGCCTTCCTTGCTGCCGAGGACAAGAATTTCTACGAGCACGGCGGCGTCGATTATACCGGCATGGCGCGCGCCGGCGTCGCCTACATCCAGAACTTCGGTTCCAACCGCCGCCCGCAGGGAGCCTCCACGATCACGCAGCAGGTCGCCAAGAACTTCCTTTTGACCAACGAGGTGTCGTTCACCCGCAAGATCAAGGAAGCCTTGCTGGCGATGCGAATCGAGCGGACCTATTCCAAGGACAAGATCCTCGAGCTCTATCTCAACGAAATCTATCTCGGCCTCGGCGCCTACGGCATCGCGGCGGCCTCGCTGGTCTATTTCGACAAGTCCGTGAATGAACTGACGATCGCGGAAGCGGCCTATCTGGCGGCGCTGCCGAAAATGCCGGCCAGCCTGCATCCGGTGCGCAACCGTGCGCGCGCCATCGAGCGGCGCAACTACGTGATCGACCGCCTGCAGGAGAACGGCTGGATCACCGCTGCCGACGCCGACAAGGCGCGCAAGGAGCCGCTGACCGTCACGAGCCGCTCGAACGGCGCGCACACCTTCGCCGGCGAATATTTCTCGGAAGAAGTCCGCCGCGACATCTTCGAGCGCTATGGCGAGAAGAAGCTCTATGAGGGCGGCCTGTCGGTGCGCACCACGCTCGACCCCAAGGTCCAGGTCATGGCGCGCAAGGCCATGGTGACGGGGCTCGTGAACTACGACGAGCAGCAGGGCTATCGCGGCGCGATCCAGAAGCTCGACGTTTCCGCCGACTGGGGTGTGCCGCTCGCCGAGATCAAGTCGCTCTCCGACATCTCGCCGTGGCGGATGGCGGTGGTGCTGGAGAGCAACGAGCAGTCGGCGCGGATCGGCTTCCAGCCCGGTCGCGAGCTTGGCGGCGCCATCAGCAAGCAGCGCGAGACCGGCATCGTCACGCTCGAAGGCGTGAGATGGGCGAGGGCGTTGTCCGGACCGTACAAGGGCAAGACGCCGACATCGGTGGCGCAGGTGTTACAGCCCGGCGACGTGATCTACGCCGATCCGCTGTTCAAGGATGGCCACCCCGTCGATGGCCAGTACCGGCTGCGCCAGGTCCCCGAACTGTCGGGCGCGATGGTGGCGATGGATCCGCATACCGGCCGCGTGCTCGCGATGGTCGGCGGCTTCTCGTTCGACCAGAGCCAGTTCAACCGCGCGACGCAGGCTTACCGGCAGCCCGGCTCGACCTTCAAGCCGATCGTCTATTCGTCGGCGCTCGACAACGGCTATACCGGTTCGACCGTCATGATCGACGCGCCGATCGAGATCGACCAGGGGCAGGGCAATGTCTGGCGTCCGGAGAACTTCTCGACCGGCAAGTACCAGGGCCAGGTGACGCTGCGCAATGCGCTGCGGCTGTCGCTCAACACCGTGACGGTGCGGCTGGCGCAGGAAGTCGGCATGCCGTTGATCGGCGAGTATGCGAAGCGCTTCGGCGTCTATGACGAGCTGCCGAACTATCTCGCCTACGCGCTCGGCGCGGGCGAAACCACGGTGATGCGGATGGCCACGGCCTATTCGATGATCGCCAATGGCGGCATCCGCGTGAAGCCGACTTTGATCGACCGCATCCAGGACCGCTACGGTCACACCATCTTCAGGCATGACCAGCGCGAATGCCGCGGCTGCGACGCCCCCGAGGGCTGGAAGAACCAGCCGGAGCCGCAGCTCGTCGACCGCCGCGAGCGCGTGCTCGACGCGATGTCGGCCTACCAGATCACCTCGCTGATGGAGGGCGTGATTCAGGCCGGTACCGGCACCGCGCTGAAGGACGTCGGCAAGCCGCTCGCCGGCAAGACCGGCACCTCGAACGAGGCCAAGGACCTCTGGTTCGTCGGCTTCTCGCCGGACCTCGTGGTCGGTCTCTATGTCGGCTACGACAAGCCGCGCTCGCTCGGCCGCAACGCGCAGGCCGGCCACACTGCGGCGCCGATCGCGCGCGACTTCCTGAAGCTCGCGCTGGCCGACAAGCCCGCCACCCCGTTCAAGCAGCCGGTCGGCATCCGGCTCGTCCTGGTCGATGCCAAGACCGGCCTGCGCGCCACGCCTGGTCAGAGCCGGGGCGTGGTGCTCGAAGCCTTCAAGCCGGGCCAGGCGCCGCCGTTCTATGATCCGACATTGGTCGCCGGCACCGATGTGATCGACGGCACCCAGCAGGGAATCTCGCCGGACGCGGATCGGGCCGTCATGCGGTCGGGGACGGGCGGGCTGTACTGAGGCTAAACGGCAGGGCGGTCGACCAAATGCCGCGGCTCGACCTTTCGTGAGCAGGCATGCTGCGGCAGCGTGACACGCCAGACGGCGTGCCTTGTGCAGCATTTTAATGAGTTGCGAAGGATTATTTTGAGCGGCCCCGCATAGGCGTAGCGTTGGCAATGCAGGGGCGTGCGCATGGCAGTCGTGTCTGGCGCCATCACCGTGATGGCAATCAATTTTCTGATCGACAGGCCGTCAATGTCGCGCGGCAAGAAGCAAGGCCTGCGCCTCGCGGTACTTGCCGTCGCGCTGATGCTCGGCTGCCTCTGGGCGATCAACTCCGGGGGAGGTGCGTGAACAGTTTGCCGATGAGGCGCACCAAATAGAGAAGGCGGTCGCGAAGTCCGCGCGGAAGCGAGGCGGCGTCTGGGGTTCGGAGGCGATTGCTCTGACAATCGATTGTGCGTGAGACCAATACAAACACTGGTCGCCGTGGTTCAGGTAATCTGGACGGTTTCAGTAGTCGGAGCTGCAACCTTGATGGGCGCGGTGCTCGGATTGGGGTGTTGCGGCTGGGTCGGCGCTATCGGGTTCGGCACCGCAGGATTTGGCGCTGGAGCCCTGCTTGCCGCCTGCCCTGAAGTGCTCCTTGAACTGCTCGCCGGAATGTAACGTCTCTGGCCGCCGCCGATCGCCTCCCTTTCGGCTGCGATTTTCACGCCCATTCGCGGCCAACAATGCTTGCCAAGCCCACAACCAAGCAGGTAGAAGGTCGCACTCGCGCGGGCGCTGATTTGGCAGGCGAACCCGCTGCACCGAGATGTCCAATCATTCAACTAAGTTGTTGATTTTGTGGGCAATTCTTGGGGAATGGTGTAACGGTAGCACAACAGACTCTGACTCTGTTTGTCTTGGTTCGAATCCAGGTTCCCCAGCCAATCTGCTTTTGTGGCGCGACTATCCTCCAAAATCCCAATGAGATTTGCCGGGCAAGGCCCGTTCCTGATGCGAGGACCGGTCGTAACGCCGCGTGTGCCATCACGGCATCAAGGGTGGATTAGCCCGGCGTGATCCACCATGGTCTCGCGCGTGTGGTCTTGACCGTTGCGACGGAGGTTTAAGCTGATGGACGAAATTCTTTATGCCCGCGAGTCGTCGATCGGGGTCGATGAGTTCATCGAGGTGCTGCAGCAGTCGGGCCTCGGCGAGCGGCGTCCGCTGGCCGATACCGACCGGATGGCGCGCATGATCGCCAATGCTAACCTGATCGTGACGGCACGGAAGGCGGGCAAGCTTGTCGGCGTCTC
Organism: Bradyrhizobium sp. I1.14.4; assembly: GCF_050435825.1. Classification (NCBI taxonomy): domain Bacteria; kingdom Pseudomonadati; phylum Pseudomonadota; class Alphaproteobacteria; order Hyphomicrobiales; family Nitrobacteraceae; genus Bradyrhizobium; species Bradyrhizobium sp. I1.14.4. The sequence continues at coordinate 33,516 of NZ_JBNDLA010000002.1, forward strand.
GCGCGCGCTGACCGATTTCGCCTATTGCTGCTATCTGTCCGATCTCGCGGTCGATCGGGAGTATCAGGGGCACGGTATCGGCAAGCGCCTGATCGCGGAAACGCGGCGCCTCGCTGGACCCGAGTCGATGTGCCTGTTGCTGTCGGCGCCTGACTCGATTGGATTCTACAAGACCATCGGCATGCCGCAGCCGGACAACGCGTTCCTCTACAAGCGGGAGCGATAGCGGACGGCTCGCTGCGCGGAGCTACTTGATCCTGTCGTACACCGTCGCGAAATCTGCGAGCGGCATCGGGATGCTGATGGTTTCCTTGCCGAGATTCTGGAACGACACTTTGAGCTGCTTGCCCGATTTCAGCTGGGTCAGGACATCGGCGGCGATCGGCGCATTGATGTAGCAGCCACGCGCCTCGCAGGTCTGGATCGGCATGTCGACGGCCTTGCCGTCATCGACCTGCAGCTTGGCGCCAACCGGCAGGTTCAGCCCGAGCGGCAGCTGGATCAGCACCACCGGCGTGCGCGTGTCGCCGGGAACGCGGATATTGACCAGCACGACGAGCTGGCCGGTCTTGCTGAGCACCGCGGTCTGCTCCATCGCGCATTCGAGCGGCGCCTCGCGGCTCGCGCTGGTGCAGCGCGCGACCCAGCCGGAATTGCTGGAGGACGCGGCCTCGCCTTGAGGCGCGGCGGGAGCGGCTGCCGGAGCAATCCTTCCCTTGGGCGCCTGGGCATGACCGAGGCCGGCCGCACCGAACACGGTGAACAGGACGAAGAGCGACGTTGCGACAATCTTCACGGTACCGGCTCCGAAATGAACATCTTTCGGATGTGCCGGTATGTGGGCAAAGTCAAGTCACTCGGCCGCCTGCTTGACCGATCCATCCTCGCCGTCGTCCGCGTCGTGGTCGGCGCGCGGCGAGCGGCCCCAGTTCGCAAACGCGTTGGAGAGCCTGTCGAGATAGAGATAAACGACGGGCGTCGTGAACAACGTCAGCGCCTGGCTGACGATCAGGCCGCCGACCATGGCGTAGCCGAGCGGCTGGCGAATTTCGGAGCCGGTGCCGGTTCCGAGCATCAGCGGCACGCCGCCGAGCATTGCGGCCATCGTCGTCATCATGATCGGGCGGAAGCGGAGCAGGGCGGCCTGACGGATCGCCGCCACCGGCTCCATATGCTGGTCGCGCTCGGCGGCGATCGCGAAGTCGACCATCATGATGCCGTTCTTCTTCACGATGCCGATCAGGAGGATGATGCCGATCAGCGCGATCAGCGAGAAGTCGAAGCCCGCCGCCATCAGGATCGCCAGCGCGCCGACGCCGGCCGAGGGCAGCGTCGACAGAATGGTGATCGGGTGGATGTAGCTCTCGTAGAGAATGCCGAGGATCAGGTAGACGACCACGAGCGCCGCCAGGATCAACAGCGGCACACTCGATAGCGATTGCTGGAACGCCTGCGCGGTGCCCTGGAAGCTCGAGCTCAGGGTCGGCGGCGCGCCGAGGTCGACCATTGCCTGCTGCACGGCTTCCGTCGCCTGACCGAGCGCGACACCCTGCGCGAGGTTGAACGAGATGGTGATCGCCGGGAACTGGCCCTGGTGACTGATGGAGAGCGGCCGCACCGGCACGGTGGTCCACTTCGCAAAGGTCGACAGCGGTACCTGTTCGCCGGTCAGCGGCGATTTGATGTAGATGTTGTTCAGCGTATCAATCGACCCCTGCAGCTCCGGCAGCACCTCGAGGATCACGTGGTAGCTGTTGAGCTGGGTGAAGTACTGCGTCACCTGGCGCTGGCCGAACGCGTCATAGAGCGTGTCGTCGATCAGTTGTGGCTGGATGCCGTAACGCGAGGCGGTGTCGCGGTTGATCTTCAGCTCCAGCGTGGTGCCGTTGGTCTGCTGGTCGGTGGCGACGTCGCGCAGCTGCGGCAGCGTCTGCATCTTGCCGAGAATCTTCGGTGCCCACTCGTTCAGCTCGCTGAGGTTGGCATCCTGGAGGGTGAATTCGAACTGGGTGCGGGTCGGACGGCCGCCGAGGCGAACGTCCTGTGCCGCCTGCATGAACAGCCGGGCACCCAGCACCTTCTCGAGCTTCGGCCGCAGGCGGGCGATGATCTGCTGCGCGTTGGCATCGCGCTCGTTGAGCGGCTTGAGCGTGATGAACATGTTACCGTTGTTGCCGGCGCGGCCGCTGCCGCCGATCGCCATCGCCACCGTCGCCACGCCCGGATCCTGCATGACGATCTTGCTGAGCTCCTCCTGCTTCCCTTTCATTTCAGCGAACGAAATGTCCTGGCCGGCTTCCGAGGTCGCGGTGATCAGGCCGACGTCCTGCTGGGGGAAGAAGCCCTTCGGGATGATGACGAACATATAGACCGACAGCGCCAGCGTCGCGAAGAAGACCATCAGTGTCGTGAACTTCCACCGCAGCGCAACGTCCAGCGCGTACTGATAGCCGCGCAGCATCGCGTCGAAGCCGCGCTCGCTGAGCTGGTAGAAGCGGCCATGCTTCTGCTCATTATGGGCGCGCAGGAAGCGCGAAGCCATCATCGGGGTCAGCGTCAGCGACACGAACATCGAGACGAAGATCGTCATCGCCAGCACGACGGCGAATTCGCGGAACAGGCGGCCGATGATGCCGCCCATCAGCAGCAGCGGGATCAGCACCGCGACCAGCGAAATGCTGATCGAGACGATGGTGAAGCCGATTTCCTGCGACCCTTTGAAGGCGGCGGCCATCGGCCTCTCACCCTCTTCGATGTAGCGGCTGATGTTCTCGAGCATCACGATGGCGTCGTCGACCACGAAGCCGACCGCGATCGTCAGCGCCATCAGAGACAGATTGTCGAGGGTGTAGCCGAACACCCACATCAGCGCGCAGGCGCCGAGCAGTGCCAGCGGCACCGTCACGGCAGGGATGACGGTCGCCCAGAAGCTGCGCAGGAAGGCAAAGATCACCATGACGACCAGGAAAATGGTCAACAGCAGGGTGAACTGGACGTCCTCCACTGCGGCGCGGATCGTGGTGGTACGGTCGGAGATGACCTCGATCTTGATCGCCGGCGGGATCGCCGCCACCAGCCTGGGCAGCGTCGCCTTGATCTTGTCTACGGTGTCGATGACGTTGGCGCCGGGCTGCTTGAAGATGACGAGGAACACACCGCGCTTGCCGTTGGCCCAGGCGGCCTGCTTGGCGTCCTCCGGCCCGGTGACGGCATGGCCGACGTCACGGATGCGCAACGGTCCGCCATTGCGGTAGGCGATGATGACGTCATTCCACGGGTCTGCCGTGAGCAGCTGGTCGTTGGCATAGATGGTATAGGCGCGAGTGGTGCCGTCGATATTGCCCTTCGGGCTGTCGACGGTAGCGATGTTGATCGCAGAGCGGACGTCTTCCAGCGACAGGCCCTTTGCGACCAGCTTGGCCGGGTCGATCTGGACGCGGACCGATGGCTTCTGTTGGCCGCCGATGATGACCTGTGCGACGCCGGAAATCTGGCTGATCTGCTGGGCAAGCTGGGCGTCGACGGCGTCGCTGACCGTGGTCAGCGGCAGCGTGTCGGAGGTTGCCGACAGCAGCATGATCGGCGCGTCGGCAGGATTGACCTTGCGATAGGTCGGCGGCGAGGGAAGGTTCTTCGGCAACTGGCCGCTGGCGGCGTTGATGGCGGCCTGCACGTCATTGGCGGCGCCGTCGATGCTGCGGTTGAGATCGAACTGGATCGTGACCGATGCCGTGCCCAGATAACTCGTTGAAGTCATCTGCGCGATGCCGGGGATCTGCGCGAACTGGCGTTCCAGCGGCTGGGCGACCGAAGTTGCCATGGTCTCCGGGCTCCCGCCCGGGAGCGTCGCGGTGATCTGGATGGTGGGGAAGTCGACCTGCGGCAGCGGCGCGACCGGCAGCAGCGGATAGGCCACGAGGCCGACGAACAGGATGCCCGCCATCAGCAGCGAGGTGCCGATGGGGAAGCGAATGAATGGTGCGGATATTCCGGCGCTCATTCCTGCGTAACCTTCGACTGCGACGGATCCGAGCTCGCCACCGCCGTTGTCACCAGGGTTCCCGGCGAGACCTTGTACTGGCCCGCGGTGATCACCTGCTGTCCCGGCGACAAGCCCTCGTCGATGACCGACTTGCCGTCGATCGACTGGCTGACCTTGATCTTGCGAAGCTCGGCCTTGTTCTCCTGATTAACTGAATACGCGTAGAGGCCTTCGGTGCCATGCTGCACCGCGTCATCGGGGACGACGGTTGCATCCTTCAAGGTTCTGACCAGCAGCCGGGTCGAGACCGACTGGCCCGGCCACAGCGCATGGTCCTTGTTATCAAACACCGCCTTCAGCCGAACAGTCCCGCTGGTGGTGTCGACCTGATTGTTGATCAATGCGAGCGTGCCGGTAGACAGCACCCGCTTGCCGTCGGTGGTCAGGGCAATGGTTTTGGGCGGTGCCACGGCCAGCGCCGCTTTGATGTCGGGCAGCTGGTCTTCGGGCGCCGTGAAAATCACCGTGATCGGCTCGATCTGGGTGATCGTCACGATGCCGGTCTGGGCCGAGGCGTTGACGATGTTGCCGATATCGACCAGTCGCAGGCCGACGATCCCGTCGATCGGCGACTTCACGGTGGCGTAGTCGACCTGGGTCTGGGCGTTGAAGATGGCAGCGTCGTCGGCCGCGATCTGGGCGGTCAGCTGGGCCACGGTGGAGCGCTGTGTATCGAGTTGCTGGCGCGTCGCGAATTCGCCGAGCTTGGTGGTGCGCTGCAGGTCGAGATTGGCGTTGGCGATATTGGCCTCGTCCTGGGCCTTCTTGGCCTTGGCCTGGTCGAGTGCGGCCTGATAGGGCCGCGGATCGATCTCAACCAGCGTGTCCCCCGCCTTGACGAACTGGCCTTCCTTGAAGCCGAGCTTGGTGATCTGGCCATCGACCCGGGTGCGGACCTGGACAGTGTTGAACGCCTGCACCGTGCCGAGACTGGTGAGATAGACCGGGAAGTCGGCCTTCTCGACCGGCGAGATCTTGACCGGAACGGCGGGGCGCTGGACGGAACGCTTCTGCGCCGCTTCGGCCGCTTGCTGGCTGCCGGTGTGTTTCTGCCAGCCGAAATAACCGGCCGTGCCGACCGCAACGATCACTAAAACCCAACCGATGGTGCGTGACTTTGACATGCGGACTCTTGGGTTCGACGTAACAATAAAGGGTGATTGAAACGGTTCACAGAGCTTGCGGATATAATATGCGTGCACTTAATGTGTAAACACACCAAGGCTTGAGAATCCTAAACATTCGGAAAGGTTTAGGTCAGAAACGAGCGGAAACATTCCGTCTAGGAAACCCACCGAGGACCCCTATGTCGCTCGATCTCAAACGCCAGTTCATTGCGCAGCTCGTCGAGAGTTCCCGGCTGCTGCGCAATTATATCGATCATCGCGCCAAGGCGCGAGGCACCACGCGCGCCCAGTGGATCGTGCTCTTCCGCCTGCGCGAGCAGGAGGGGCTGTCCCAGGTCGATCTCGCCGACGTACTCGAACTGCAGCCGATCTCGCTGGTGCGGCTGCTTGACCGCCTCGTCGAGCATGGCCTGCTGGAACGCCGTCCCGATCCCAGGGATCGCCGCGCCAATCGCCTGTTCCTGACCAGGACCGGGCGCCGCCTCGTCGACGATCTCGACGGCTTGCGCGATGCGATCGCCAGCGACGTGCTGCGCGACGTCTCGGATAAGCATGTCGAAAGCGGCCTCGCCACGCTTCGCGAGGTCAAGGATCGCATCAAGGTGCTCAGCGAGGAGGCGGAGCGCGTCGCTGCGAAATAGCGTGCGTCTCGACGCGCGCAGACTTGCTCTCCATCCGCTCACCCGTCGCAGCTTGCGCGACCCGGTTGAAACACAGCGCGATGTCGTTCATATCGCGCAGCGACGATGCGAGCGGATGAGGGCAGCGATGGATGAGTTGAACGGACGCATGATGGCGTGCCAGATCCTGGTCACCGGACTGATCGCACGCGTTGCTAGTGAGCAGCGAGACCCGCTGCGCTTCCTGACCGACTTCCGCGATGAGATCAAAGCAGTCGTCAACGGCGTCAATATCGCCGGCCTCGAGAACAGCGACAGTGTGCGACAGGTCGCGCAGCGGACCATCGACGAGCTGTTTTCGCTGATGAAGCCGCCAAGCGCCGAGTGATCGGAAGACATACGAACCTGCGCTTGCAGGAGGGCGGCCAGTGCGCGCGAGCATCAGTTTAGAACGATTATTAGAATACTTAAAAACTAGAGTTTAGAACGGTTTCAAACCACAGATTAGAATCGCTTTGAATTGGGGCGATTCAAGCGGACTGTGGCGCTGATCGCATTGATAAAAAAAGTCACGCTCGATAACCGATGGAGACAGTTCGTTGCACCGCGATTTCGCGCACGAACTAAGTTTTCTGGGGCGTGCAAGATCTGGGGCGTGCAAGACATGAGCAATGAGAAGGCGCCGAGATCGCTGCGCTTCGGTGCGGCGATCGGTTCGGCTGAAGATACCAGTTATTCCTCAACGAAGGTCTCCGCGGTCGCGAGCCTGATCGCCGTGGCGTCGTTTTCGGGGGCCGAAGCGCAGCAATCCAACCTGCCGCCGGTGAATGTCGATGCCCCGGTCGCGCGCCCGCGACCCGTCACGTCAAAGCCCACGTCGGACCAGGTCCGCGCCCGTAATGCATTGCGACGCGCCGCGCGCCGCAGCAACCAGCAGGCGCAGCAGGCACCGGTACCGTTTCCCAACGCAGGCGGTCTTCCCGCTGACCGCGACCGCTACGCCGATCCGGCCGCGCCGTACAAGGGCGACCGCTTGCAGGCATCCGGGAAGTATCCAGAGCCGATCCTGAACACGCCGAAATCGGTCACGGTGCTGACCAAGGACGTGCTCGAAGACAAGAACGCCACCTCGCTGAAATCGGCGATCCTGAGCACGGCCGGCGTCACGCTCGGCACGGGCGAGGGCGGCAATGCGTTCGGTGACCGCTTCTTCATCCGCGGCTTCGACGCGCGCAACGATATCTTCATCGACGGCGTGCGCGACGCCGGTGTCAGCGTCCGCGAAAACTTCTTCACCGAGCAGGTCGAGATCCTGCGCGGCCCCGGCTCGTCCTTTGCAGGCCGCGGTACCACCGGCGGCGCGATCAACATCGTCACCAAGCAGGCGACGACGGAGAACAGCTTCTACAACATGGACACCACATTTGGCACCGATCGCACCAAGCGGGTGACGCTGGATGTCAACCAGGTGATCAGTCCGACGCTGGCGATCCGCGCCGGCGGCCTGTTCCAGGATGCCGGCGTCGCCGGCCGCAGCTACGTCACCGACAATCGCGATGGCGCGTTCGTCGCCGGAACGTGGAAGCCGGTCGACGCGGTGAAGATCACCGGCAACTACATTCACACCGAGCTCACCGGCATCCCGGACTTCGGTGTGCCGTACTACCGGCCGAGCACCGCGAGCACGGCCGGCGGTCCGTTCCCGGACTTCGGCGTCAACCGCAACAATTTCTACGGCTTCGTCAATCGCGACTTCTTCAGGACCGGGCAGGACATCGGCACGATCAATGCCGAGGTGCAGGTCACGCCGGACCTGACGATCAGCAACAAGATCCGGGAATCGCGCTCGACCCAGAACTATATCGGCACGCTGCCTGAATCGCCGACGCTCGCCGCCGGCGCCCCGTTCTCGAGCTATACGCTCACGGCCAACCCGCAAAGCCGCTACCAGGTCACCGACGTGTTCGCCAACCAGACCGAGGCGACCTACAAGTCGGTCGACGGTCTTGGGTTCAAGCACACGACGACGGCCGGCGTCGAATACGACAACGAGCGGTCTTCGATCGACAGCTACACCGGCCTTGCTTCCGAAATAACGACCGGCACATCGGCCTTCACAGGGGGCGGCTCGCTCTCCGGCGTCAGCGTCTTCAATCCGCAATTTACAAATCAGCCGTTCGGAATCCCCTCGCTCGCGGGAAGACCGACCAAGGTCGATATCGACACCGTGAGCGGATACGTCATGGATTCCGCCAATTACAACGACTTCGTCATTCTCAATGGCGGCGTCCGTTACGATGACTACAAGATCAACACATCCGCATTCGCGACGAATGGCACGCTCGGCCAGCAGTCGGCCGAGTTCGGGATGCCGAACTTCAACGTCGGCCTCACGTTGAAGCCGCTGCCGAACGGCAGCGTCTATGCGGCGTACGCGACCTCGTCCAACCCTGTCGGCGCCGAATTCGATGGCACCAGCACCGCCTATGGCGGCATCAATCCGGTTCTCAACGGTGGCAATAACCAGATCTTCGGGCCGGAGAAGAACAAGGCCATTGAAGTCGGCACCAAATGGGAGCTGTTCGATCGCCATTTGCTGGTGACGGCAGCATTGTTCCAGACCGAGAAGGAAAACGCGCGCGAAGCGCAAAATGTCGGCAGTACCACTGCAGCCGCGGCGATCCCGGGATGCGTCTATCCGGCCGGCACGACCGGCAACGTCTCCTGCATCACCGCGGGCGCCGCTTACCGCATCCGCGGCATCGATCTCGGCGTCGGCGGCAAGATCACCGACAAATGGAGCGTGTTCGGCGGTCTCGTGCTGATGCAGTCGGAGGTCACGAAGTCGCTTGCGCCGCCGGCCAACACGATCCTGTACTCAAGCAATGTCGGACTGCCGCTCGCCAACGTCGCGCATCAGTCGTTCAGCATGCTGACGAAGTACCAGCTCACCGACATGTGGGAGCTCGGCGGACAGGCGGTCTATCGCTCGAAGGTCTATGGCGGCACGCTGCTCGCCGCGAACCAGGGCACGTCGATCCCGAGCTACTGGCGCTTCGACGCCTTTGCCGAGGCAAAGATCGACAAGCACTGGACCATGAAGCTGTTCGTCAACAACATCTTCGACAAGCGCTACTACGACGCGCTGTACCAGAGCGCAGCGCCGTTCGTGCTCGAAGCGCCAGGACGCGCGGTGTATCTGGTTGTTTCTGCGCGTTACTGAGGGAGGCTTCGCGGCACAAGATGCTGGTCTGTATTCCCAATGTATTGAGCAAGGCTGATGTGGCGGACTTCCGCCGCATCATGGATGCCAGCGGATGGGAGGACGGCCGCTCGACCGCGGGCGCAGCTTCCGCGATGGTCAAGCGCAACGAGCAGCTGCCGCCCGACAGCGAGGTCGCACGGCAGCTCGGCAACCGCATTCTGTCGGCGCTGTCGGCGAGCCCGCGCTTCATCTCGGCGGCGATCCCGCTTAGAATCTTTCCACCCTTGTTCAACCGCTACGCCGCTAGCGACGGCCACCATTTCGGCCTGCATGTCGACAATGCGGTGCGCGGCGACCACCTGACGGGCTTGCGGATCCGCACCGACCTGTCGGTCACGCTGTTTTTATCGGAGCCGGAAGACTATGATGGCGGTGAGCTCGTCATCGAGGATCTCTACGGATCGCATGAAATCAAGCTGTCGGCAGGCGATCTCGTACTTTATCCTGCTTCCAGCTTGCATTTGGTCACGCCGGTTACGCGGGGGACCCGGGTAGCGTCTTTTTTCTGGCTGCAGAGCATGGTACGGGATGCACACGCGCGCAGCCTGATCTTTGATCTCGATGCTGCGATCCAGGCTCTGGTGGAGCGGCTGGGGCGCGATGACCCTGAAACGGTCAAATTGACCGGGATTTATCACAACCTGATCCGTCACTGGGCTGAAGTGTAACTGATGATGACATTTAAGTTCCCTGCTGCATCCGCCATGATCGCCTCGCTGGCGATGCTGATGCTGGCCGCGCCGTGTTCGGCGCAGCAGCAAGCGGCGCCTGCCACGCAGCCCGCACCCGTGACCCGGCCTCAGCCCGCACCCGCGGCTCAAGCGCCGGCTGCCCCGGCCCAGCCTGCGGCCGCCGCCCAGACCGCGCCGGCGCCCGCGGCTTCGCAAGTGCAGGCCGCGCCGGCGCCCGCCGCGGCGGCTCCGGCACCGACGGCTCTCGATGCGTCGGCCGCGCCCGCCGGCGGTGATGGCAAATCGATGAAGTCGACCGCCACCGGCCTGCGCGAGTTGTCGCCGTGGAATATGTTCCTGAACGCCGACATCATCGTGAAGGCGGTGATGCTCGGTCTGGCCTTCGCCTCGCTCGTCACCTGGACGGTGTTCATCGCCAAGATGGTCGAGCTGACAGTGGCGCAGAGCAAGCTGCGCGGCGCGCTCGCCAAGATCGCTGAATCGCGGTCGCTGGCGGAAGCGCAGTTCGCACTCGGCGCCAAGGGCAGCGTGCTGTCGTCGTTCATCGCCGCGGCGATGCGCGAGGGACGTCTGTCGGCGGGTATTTCCAGCGACAGCAGCATCAAGGAGCGCGCGGCATCGAGCTTCGCCGAGATCGTGCGCGCCGAAGCCCGCAAGATCCGCATCGGCATGGGCTTGCTTGCGACCATCGGCGCGACGTCGCCCTTCGTCGGCCTGTTCGGGACGGTCTGGGGCATCATGAACAGCTTCATCGGCATCTCGAAGTCGCAGACGACGAACCTTGCCGTGGTGGCGCCGGGCATCGCGGAAGCGCTGCTCGCGACCGCGATCGGTCTCGTTGCGGCGATCCCGGCGGTCATCATCTACAACCATTTCTCGCGCGTCACGAAGGTTTACCTCGAACTCGTCAACCGCGCCTCGGGCGCCGCGGGACGGTTGCTGTCGCGCGATCTCGATCGCACCCATGGCGACGTTCCGCGCGGCGCGCATCCGCGCGCGGCGGCGGCGGAGTAGGCGATGGCAGTCTCGATCTCCGAGAACGATGGCGACGACGATTTCTCGGAATCCCACGAGATCAACGTCACGCCGTTCATCGACGTCATGCTGGTGCTGCTGATCATCTTCATGGTCGCTGCGCCGCTCTCGACCGTCGACCTTCCGATCGATCTGCCGACCTCCAGTGCGACGCCGCAGAAGAAGCCGGACAAGCCGACCTATCTCAGCATCAAGCCCGACCTGACGCTGGCGATCGGGGAGAACGCAGTGAAGCGGGCCGACCTGGTCAATTCGCTGGATGCGGTGCCCGACATGAGCCGGGACAAATACGTGTTCCTGCGCGCCGACAAGGCGGTGCCCTATGGCGAGCTTTTGGGCGTGATGGAGCTCCTGCGAATGGGTGGCTACACGCATGTGAAGCTGGTCACGCTCGAGGGCGTTCCGGGAGCGCCTGCGGCGGCGCAGGCCGAGCCGGCCAAACCCTGACGGCGAACAGCGATGTCCACCAACCCCGATCTCGATCTGAGGACGTCCAAGCGGCTCTGGGTGATCGCCGCGGTGACGGCGGTCGGGCTGCATCTGGGCGGTGCGGCGCTGGCGCTGACCAATTTGCGCGGCGACGACGGCGACGAGGGGCTTGGCGCCGCCGGCGCGGAATACGCCGTCGAGCTCGCCTCGCCAGATGTGCCCGATGATGCAGCACCTCCCGGCGCGCCGGCTGACGAGCAGCAGGCCGTGCAGGAAATGGCGCAGCAGAAGGCCGAGGTGAAGGACACCGATCTGCCTCAGGCCAAGCCGATGGAGGCCGACGACCCCGATCGCATCGTGACGGAGGATACCGCCAAGAAGCAGAAGGAAGACGAGGCCAAGGTCGCCAAGGTCGAGACCAATGCCCAGGAAGCGCAACAGGCCTCGGAGGCGGCCGCACCGACCAAGCTGGACGACGCGCGCCAGTCGGAGACGACAAAGGCGCCCAACCCCGGGATCGGCAAGGACAAGCTCGCGCTGACCGCCAAATGGGGCAAGAAGATCAGCGCCTATCTCGACCTGCACAAGAAATTCCCGGAGAGCGGCAAGGCCAGGGCGGCCAAGGTGAAAATAGCCCTCGTGCTCAATCGCGTCGGCAAGGTCTTGTCGGTTGCCGTGTTGGAATCGTCGGGAGATGCCGCCTTCGACGACGCAGCGATCTCGATGGTGCACCGTTCCGATCCGGTCCCGGCACCACCGGCCGCACTGCCCGAAGATCAGTTCTCCTTCAGCCTCGACGTCAACTACCACAAGCCGAAGTAGTCGCTGTCATTCCGGGCTCTCGTCTCGCGAGGCCCGGATGACGGCGGCTCAGCTCTTCTTCACCAGCGGGCAGACGCTCCTCTCGAGCGGCAGGAAAGCTTCGTCCGCTGGAATGGTGGCGACCAGCTTGTAATAGTCCCACGGATACTTCGACTCCGACGGCTTCTTCACCTCGAACAGATAGGCCGGGTGGATCTTGCGGCCGTCGACGCGGATAGAGCCCTTGCCGAACAAGGGATCGTCGGTCGGCATCTCCTTCATCTTGGCGACCACGGCGCGGCCGTCATGCGGATTGCCGCCGAGCGCCTCCAGCGCCTTGAAATAGTGGATCAGCGACGAATAGACGCCGGCCTGCACCATGGTCGGCGGGTTCTTCTTGAAGCGCTCCATGAAGCGCTTGGTGAAGGCGCGGGTCTGGTCGTTCAGGTCCCAGTAGAAGGTCTCGGTGAAGTTCAGGCCTTGCGCGACGTTGAGGCCGAGCGCGTTGACGTCGGTCAGGAACATCAGCATTCCCGCAAGCTTCTGGCCGCCGGCGACGATGCCGAACTCGGCCGCTTGTTTGATTGCATTGGTGGTGTCGCCGCCGGCATTGGCCAGTCCGACGATCTTGGCCTTCGAGCTCTGGGCCTGGAGAAGGAAGGACGAGAAGTCGGCGTTGTTGAGCGGATGCTTGACGCTGCCGAGCACCTTGCCGCCATTCGCGGTGACAACCGCCGCGGTGTCGCGCTCGAGCGCCTGGCCGAACGCGTAGTCCGCGGTGAGGAAGAACCAGGTGTCGCCGCCGGACTTCACCAGCGCCTTGCCGGTGCCGTTGGCGAGCATGTAGGTGTCGTAGACCCAGTGCACCGTGTTCGGCGAGCACTGCGCGCCGGTCAGGTCCGATGAAGCCGAGCCCGAGTTCAGGTTGACGACGTTCTTCTCCTTGGCGAGGTTGGCGATCGCAAGTCCGACGCCCGAGCTTGCAAGGTCGACGAACACGTCGACCTTCTCGACATCGATCCACTGCTTGCCGATGTTGACGCCGACGTCGGGCTTGTTCTGGTGATCGGCCGAGATCACATCGATCTTCCAGCCTTTTGCCAGCAGCCCGGAATCCTCGATCGCCATCTGCGCCGCCACCGTCGAGCCGGGACCGCCGATATCCTGATAGAGACCGGACTGATCGCCGAGGGCGCCGACCCTGGCGACCTTGTCCATCGTCTGCGTCGACGCGCTGCCGGTAAACACCAGGCTCGTGGTCATGACCAGGGCTGCAATGGAACGCTTCATCTTCCCTCCAGTATGATTTTGTTTTTTGAGTTTCGTAGTATGCCCGGCATCGGGCTTATCGCCTAGGGCGCATGGCGCGATCGATCGCACGCGATATTCCGTGTTGCGGCGATTGAACGGCCGGTCACGCGCGACGGGATGCCACGGCATCCGCGCGTCGATGTCGATCATGAAAATCGCGGACGAGGTGAAGCGCTGACGGCGCTACCGCCAGTAGTAGCGGATCGCGACGTAGACCACGACGAGGCAGGCGAAGATCAGCGCCACCGGCATCGGACGTTTGGCGTTCGGATCGGATGCGCTCGTCTTCCTGGCGGGCAGGCGGCGGAACGCGGTGACGTTTCCGGTGTCGGCGACCGGTTCGCGCGAGCGCGCCGGAACCTCGGGCGCCTTGCCGGCACCACCCATCTCCGCATAGTAGGTGCGATACATCTCCTGGATGGTCGCCTCGCTGGCGTCGGCTTCGCTCATCTGTCCCAGCAGCTTGTTGTAGATGGCCAAGGAATTCTGAGCGTCCGGCGGCAAAGCGGAGGCGCCATTCAGCTTGGCCATCATCTTCCAGGTCGCAAAGTCTGCCCGCGCGCGGGTGTCGGCGCGTCGTGCAATCAGCATATCGGCAGCTTTGATCACCATGGCCTCGAAGCGTTCCTGTCTCCGCGCATGGCCCGGAAAGATGTGTACCGATTTTCCGATCGGATCATGCCTAAAGCAAGGCTATGTGTTTCCCGTAATGAGGAGAAGGGCATTGATCACATAGCCGGTCAGAGTTCGCAGTATCGTTGAAATAACATCAAGATTTAGGCCGACTTGCCTGCCAATCACCGGCAGCAGGATCAACAGCCCGATCAGGATCAGCATGCCGTAGGGCTCCAGCCGGGCGAGCGGGATCGCCAGCGGCTTTGGCAACAGCCCGACCGCGACCCGGCCGCCATCCAGCGGCGGGATCGGCATCATGTTGAAGATCGCGAGCACGACGTTGATCAGGAACGCGTTTTTCAGGTTGTCCGCGGTCCATTTTGCCGCATCTGCCGGCACGTATGGCAGCGCGTGGAATGCCAGCGCCGCCGCGATTGCCAGGATGATGTTGGTCACAGGGCCGGCCAACGCCACCCACACCATGTCGAGCTTGGGATGGTTGAGCTTGCGGAAGTTCACCGGCACCGGCTTGGCGTAGCCGAACAGGAACGGCGAATGTGCGAGCAGCAGCATGCCGGGCAGGATCAGCGTGCCGAACGGGTCGATGTGCTTCAATGGGTTGAAGCTGACGCGGCCGAGCTGCCAGGCGGTGTTGTCGCCGAGCCGATGCGCGACGAAGCCGTGCGCCGCCTCGTGGAAGGTGATGGCGATGATGATCGGCAGCACCCAGACGGAGACGTCGTAGAGGGAAATATTCAATTGCGTGCCGCCTCGGGTTCGCTGGGACCGGATCGTCAGGCTAGCACGGATTCGGTAACGCCTTTGGCTCGTGGCGCTCCGGCTCAGCGCGCGTCCGGTGCGACGGCGGGCGCGGCCGCGTGCGCCTGTTGCGGCTGGGTGGTCGCGATCCAGATGCCGGCGAACACGGTGACGATGCCGGCCATCAGATGCCAGCTCAGTGGCTCGCCGAGCAGTGCTGCGCCTACCAGCGACGCTGAGATCGGATTGACGGTGACGGATATCGCCACCCGGGTGGGCGTCGTCCGCTCCAGCGCGAAGGCCCAGAGATAGAAGGTGAGCGCTGCGCCGAAGGCGCCGAGATAGGTCGCGCCGAACCATTGCGGTGCGCCAAAATCCGCGACCGGCGCGAAACTGCCGCGCAGCAGCGAGGCCGTTATGAGGACCGCGGCCCCGGCGGCCATTGCGAGGGTGGTGAAGGGAATCGGGCCGGAGCGGCGGATACAGGGTTTTGACCAGATGCTGTAGAGCGCCATGCACAGCGCGGCCGCGACCATCAACAGGTCGCCGCGCCAGGCACCCGGCGGCGCGGTGGCCAGGCCGGAGAGCAGCGCCATCGAGACACCCAGGATGGTGACCAGCACGCCGACGGTCTTTCGCGCGGTGAGCGGTTCGGCACCGAGCGCAGCGCCGACCAGCATGGTCAGCAGCGGCAGCGTCGAGAGCGCAAGCGCACCGCGGGCGGCCGTCGTGAAAATCAGCGAGGCGTTGAACAGGATCGGAAACGCCGCAAAGAACAGCAGGCTGAGGCCGGCGACACTGACCCAGTCCCGCCGCGGCGGCCAACTTCCACGTTGCAGCAGTGCCAGCGGCAGCAGCAGCAACACGCCGATGCCGAAGCGGAACGCGCCGATCGCCAGCGGATCGATTGTGCCGACGAGAAACCGCGTCGCCCCGATCGAGGTTCCGCCGAGCGCGCTCGAAGCGACCGCGGCCAACACTCCCAAGATCTCGCCCATCCCGTTTCGATCCCTCTGTTTCGCTTGCGCAATCTAGGGAAGAGGACATAATCAGGGAATGGAATAGATTTGATCCATCAAATCACGAATCGTTATGAATGCACCCATCCTGGATCCCGATCTCCTGCAGGCCTTCGTCGCGGTGGCGGACCATCGCTCCTTCACCCGGGCCGCTTCCGCGCTGAACCGGACGCAATCGGCCGTCAGCATGCAGGTGAAGCGGCTGGAGGAGCGGTTGCAGGCCGAGCTGTTTCACCGCAGCACGTCCAGTGTCGATTTGAGCGCGGCCGGCGAAGGGCTGCTCGGTTACGCCCGACGTATCCTGAACCTCAATGCGGAGGCGGTCGGCCGGGTCCGCGCGCACGGCACCGGCGGGCGGGTTCGCCTGGGCGTGATGGACGACTACGGCACGTTGATCGTGCCACCGCTGCTCAAGGACTTCATCGCGGGCTATCCGCTGATCCATGTTGAGATGGAGACGGGACTGACGTCGTCGATGACGGATCGGCTCGGCGAAGCCTATGACCTCGTGATCGCGATGCACCCCGAGGGGCGCGGCGAGGGCGAGTTGCTGCGCACCGAACAGGCGGTGTGGGCCGCCAGCGCGTCGCATCGCGCCGAACAGCTCGATCCGCTGCCGGTCGCGCTCTATCCGCAGGGCTGCCTGTTCCGGAGCTGGGCGATGCAGGCGCTGGACGAAGCCAACCGGCCATGGCGGCTCGCCTTTGTCAGCCACAGCCTGTCCGCGGTCGAGGCGATCGCGGCGCAGGGCCTCGCCGTGACCGTGGTGAAGTCGGGCACCTTTCCGCCGACGCTGCGCCGCCTGACTTCGCGCGACGGCCTGCCGCGACTGCCGCGCGCGGAGATCCGGCTGCACCGCGCGCCGAACCTCGCGCGCGCTGCGTCACTGCTGGCCGATCATCTCGTCACGGCGCTTCGGCAGCCGGCGAGGCGAGGGAGTTAGTACGTCGCCCGTCCGCCGGAAATGTCGAACACCGCGCCGGTCGAGAAGGCGCAATCTTCCGAGGCCAGCCACGCCGCCATCGAGGCAAGCTCCTCGACCAACACAAAGCGGGCTTTCGGAATCTTCGACAACATGAAGTCGATGTGCTGCTGGGTCATCTGGTCGAAAATCGCGGTCTTCGCCGCGGCCGGCGTCACCGCATTGACCAGAATGTCGTGCTGCGCGAGTTCCTTGCCGAGCGACTTCGTCAGCGCGATCAGGCCGGCCTTCGACGACGAATAATGCGCGGCGTTCGGGTTGCCTTCCTTGCCGGCGATCGAGGCGATGTTGACGATACGGCCGTAATTCTGGCCGATCATGGTCGGCACGATCGCTTTGCAGCAGATGAAGGGACCCTCGAGATTGATGCGCATTACCTTGCGCCAGTCGTCGAGGTCGGTTTCCCATACCGGCTTGTTGGCTCCGGTGATACCGGCGTTGTTGACGAGAATGTCGATCTTGCCGAACGTCCGCAGCGTCTGATCGCGCGCGGCGTCGACCGCGGCGGGATCGGTGACATCCGTCTTGATCGCGATCACGTTCTCGCCGATCGCCCTGGCGGTCTTCTCGGCGAGCGGCTGGTCGAAATCCCAGATCGCGACCTTGGCGCCGGATGCGACGAAACGCTCGGTAATGGCGCGGCCGAACCCTTGCGCGCCGCCGGTGACGACAGCGCAGCGGCCGTTGAGATCGATCTTGTTCATTGCTGAATGCCTTTGATCGGGGACATCAGAGCATGAAGCCGCCGTCGACGACCATGTCGACGCCGGTGGTGAATGCGGCTTCGTCGCTCGCAAGATAGACCGCCATCGCCGCAATTTCCTCTGCGGTGCCAAGCCGGCCCATCTTCTGGCGGGCGACGAATTTCTCGCGTCCGTCCGGGCCTGCGGCAGCCGCGCGCTCGAGCATCGAGGGCGTCTCAACGGTGCCGGGGCAGATCGAGTTGCAGCGAATGCCCTGGGTGATGAAGTCCAGCGCGACCGCGCGCGTGAGCAGCGAAACTGCCGCCTTGGACGCGCTGTAGACATAGCGGTTCGCCGGCGGCCTTAGGGCCGCGCAAGACGAAATGTTGACGATGCTGCCGCCTCCGCCTTCCAGCATCGCCGGCAGAAACGCCTTGATGGTCCGGTGCATGGATTTGACGTTGAGATCAAACGAGAAATCGAAGTCCTCGTCCGAGCAGTCCAGAATGGTGCCGTGATGCACGAACCCCGCCGCATTGAGCAGGATGTCAATCTTTCCAACGCGCTTGGCGAAACTGTTGACCTCAGCGGTGTTGCGAACGTCGAGACGGGCGATCTCGGTGGCGCCTTCCTTGCCCAGGGTGGCGATGCCGCTCTCGTTGACGTCGGTCGCGATCACCGTGGCGCCTTCACGCGCGAATGCGATGGCGCATGCACGCCCGATGCCGGCTGCCGCGGCGGTGACAACGGCGCGCTTTCCCTTCAGTCGATTGGACATGACGTTCTCCCTTCAGCTCTTGTATGCTTTTCCGCTGTCATGCGCGGGCTTGACCCGCGCATCCATCTTGCGAAGAGCGATGGATTGCGGGGTCGAGCCCGGCAATGACGGCTTGAGATATCAGTGATTATCCCGCGCCACGCCGACCTTGCCGGCGATGTCGTGGTAGCGCGTCGCAAGCTCGAGGCAGGCGCCGGTCGCGTGCTGACCGACGGTCTGGCGGTAGAGCTCCTGCCACGGCGTCTGGTTGGCCGGGTGCGGGAAGCCGCCCTTGGCCTTCAGCTCCGAGCGGCGGGTGCGCAGCTCATCCTCCGAGATCATGATGTTGGCGCTGCCCTTGTTGAGGTCGATGCGCACCTTGTCGCCGGTCTTGAGAATAGCGAGCCCGCCATCGGCGGCGGCCTCCGGCGAGGCGTTGAGGATCGACGGCGAGCCCGAGGTGCCGGACTGCCGGCCGTCGCCGATGCAGGGCAGGGACAGGATGCCGCGTTTGATCAGCGACGCCGGCGGCTGCATGTTCACGACCTCGGCGCCGCCGGGATAGCCGATCGGGCCGGTGCCGCGGACGAACAGGACGCAGTGCTCGTCGATGTCGAGCGCGGGATCCTCGATCCGCGCGTGATAGTCCTCCGGCCCCTCGAACACGATGGCGCGGCCCTCGAAGGCGTTGAGATCCTTCGGGTTGGACAGATAGCGGTCGCGGAACTCCTTCGAGATCACGCTGGTCTTCATGATCGCGGAATCAAAGAGATTGCCGCGCAAGACAAGGAAGCCGGCATCCTTCACCAGCGGCTTGTCGTAGCCCCAGATCACATCGCCGTCGGGCTTCGGCGCTTCCTTGCAATTCTCGCCCATGGTGCGGCCGTTGACGGTGAGGGCACCCTCATGGATGCGCTTGTGCTTGATCAGCTCGCGCACCACCGAGGGTACGCCGCCGGCGCGGTGGTATTCCTCGCCGAGATAGAAGCCGGCCGGTTGCATGTTCACCAGCAGCGGTACGTCGTGGCCGTATTTCTGCCAGTCGTCGATCGACAGCTCGACGCCGACATGCCGCGCCAGCGCATTGATGTGGATCGGCGCATTAGTCGAGCCGCCGATCGCGGAGTTGACCACGATGCAGTTCTCGAACGCCTCGCGGGTCAGGAAGTCCGACGGCTTGAGGTCTTCCCAGACCATATCGACGATGCGCTTGCCGGTCTCATAGGCGATCTGGCCGCGCTCGCGATAGGGCGCCGGGATCGCCGCGCAGCCCGGCAGCGAGAAGCCGAGCGCTTCCGCGAGCGAGTTCATCGTGGAGGCGGTGCCCATGGTGTTGCAATGGCCGACCGAGGGCGCCGAGGAGGCCACGATCTCGATGAACTGCTCGTAGTCGATCTCACCGGCAGCGAGGCGCTCGCGCGCCTTCCACACCACTGTGCCGGAGCCGGTGCGCTGGCCTTCGTGCCAGCCGTTCAGCATCGGCCCGCCCGACAGCACGATCGCGGGCAGGTTGACGGTCGCCGCTGCCATCATGCAGGCCGGGGTGGTCTTGTCGCAGCCGGTCGTCAGCACCACGCCATCGAGCGGGTAGCCGAACAGCACCTCGACCAGGCCGAGATAGGCGAGGTTGCGGTCGAGCGCCGCGGTCGGGCGCTTGCCGGTCTCCTGGATCGGATGGGTCGGAAACTCCATCGCGATGCCGCCGGCCGCACGGATGCCCTCGCGGACGCGGTGCGCAAGCTCGAGGTGATGCCGGTTGCAGGGCGACAGATCATTGCCGGTCTGGGCGATGCCGATGATCGGCTTGCCCGACTGCAATTCTTCGCGCGTCAGGCCGTAATTGAGGTAGCGCTCGAGGTAGAGCGCGGTCATGCCCGGATTGTGCGGGTTGTCGAACCATTCCTGGGAGCGGAGCCTGCGGCCCTTGCCCTTGTTGGTCTCGCCTGCGGCGCTGTGCCCATTGGTGTGGGGTTTTGTCATTGATTTCTCCCGCAATGCAAATTCTTGATGGGCCCATTCAAGGGCTCTGGTTCAACGCTGTTCTACCTTGCGCAAATCGTCGCGCATTACAAACCTCGACGATCACGCACTGGTGTTTCACTCGGTGGATTGGACCTTAGTTGAAGGGACTTGGTTGCGCTATCATTTTGTCATTTTCGCTTCCTTGTGTCGGGCGGATGTCAACCGCGTCGCGCCGAGCTCTGCCGTTCCATGACGCTGAAGCCGAGATCGACGATGGGCACAGTGGGACGGCGGCCCTCCAGCGTCTCGATCACCATCGCGGCGGCGTTTCTGCCCATCTCGTAGCGATTGGTGCGGACGCTGCTCAGCGTCGGCTCGCTCGACGCCATGAATTCGAGGTCGTTGAAGCCGACAATCGCCATCTGCTCGGGCACCGCCATGTGCCGGCGCTTGCATTCGAACAGCGCGCCGAGTGCGAGGTCGTCATTGACGCAGAACACCGCGTCGATGTCCGGGGCCTTGGCGAGCAGGTCGGCAAACAACGTTCCGCCCAACGTCACCGAGGTCGGAATCGCCGTGGTGACGATGAGCTGCGGGTCGAACAGCGCGGCGTCCGTCATCGCGGCGCGATAGCCGTCGAGCCGGCGCTGCACCCGCGGATCCATCCGCGCGCCGAGGAAGCCGATCCGCCGGTAGCCCTGTGCAAGCAGATGGCCGATCGCGGCTTTTGCTGCGTCAAAATGCGAGAATCCGATCATCATGTCGATCGGGGAGGGGCCGACCTCCATGATCTGGACGATCGGGCAATCGACCGTCTTCATGACGGCCCGTGAATCGGGAGTCTGATTGATCCCCGTGATGATCAGGCCTGCCGGCTTCTGTGCCAGAAAAAGATGCAACAGGCGCTCTTCCTGGAGGATGCTGTAGCGGGTGTTGGCGAGCTGGATGCTGTAGCGGCTGCCGTCGAGCGCGTCATAGATGCCGCGCAGCACGTCGGAGAACACGTTGTTGGTCAGCGACGGGATCAGGACACCAATCACCTCGGTACGCTGCGACGCAAGCGCGCGTGCCGCGAGATTGGGCACGTAACCGAGTTCTTTTGCCGCACTTTCGACCCGCGCGCGCTTGCCGGCCGAGAGCGCTTCCGGATTTCTGAAGAAACGTGAGGCCGTAATCGGGCTGACACCGGCGAGCTTTGCAACTTCGGCGAGCCGGATCTTGCCTGGCGTGATGCGCTTTCGGGCCATTTGCCGCTCATATCACGACCTTCGTCGCAGACAAACCGATATTGACAGCGCTACCAAGCGATTGCTAATCGAACGATTGCCAAAACCGGATAAACTGCGGACAATAACGTCGGTCGGATAGTGCCGCGCACCCAGTGCGGCCGGAACAAAACAGAGCGGTGGCGGCACTCGTCGTACGTCGTCGGGAACTTGAGGAGGGAAGTGGATGTCGTCGGTCCAGATTCGCGACGTGCGGAAATCGTTCGGCAGTTTTGAGGTCCTGCACGGCGTGTCGATCCCGATCGAGGACGGCGAGTTCGTCGTTCTGGTCGGCCCCTCCGGCTGCGGCAAGTCGACCCTGCTGCGCATGCTGGCGGGGCTCGAGAACATCACCTCGGGCACGATTTCGATCGGCGACCGTGTCGTCAACAATGTCCAGCCCAAAGAGCGCGACATTGCGATGGTGTTCCAGAACTACGCGCTCTATCCGCACATGACGGTCGCCGACAATATGGGCTTCTCGCTCAAGCTGCGCGGCGCCAAGCCCGAGGAAATCTCGACTGGCGTCAAGCGCGCCGCGGAAATCCTGGCGCTGACGCCGCTGCTCGATCGCTATCCCCGCCAGCTCTCCGGTGGCCAGCGCCAGCGCGTCGCAATGGGCCGCGCCATCGTGCGCGATCCCCAGGTGTTCCTGTTCGACGAGCCGCTCTCGAACCTGGACGCCAAGCTGCGCGTTGCGATGCGCACCGAAATCAAAGAGCTGCACCAGCGGCTGCGCACCACCACCGTCTATGTCACCCACGACCAGATCGAGGCCATGACCATGGCCGACAAGATCGTGGTGATGCATGACGGCATTGTCGAGCAGATGGGCTCTCCGCTCGAGCTCTACGACACGCCGGCGAACCAGTTCGTCGCCGGCTTCATCGGTTCGCCCGCGATGAATTTCCTCAAAGGCAATGTGAAGGTGAACGGCGCCGCCTATTTCGAGGGGCCGAATGGCGTCAAGCTGCCGTTGAAATCGGCGCCGGCCGATTCCGATGGCAAGCCCGCGGTCTACGGCGTGCGGCCCGAGCATTTCACCATCGCCGATGACGGCGCCGAGGCCGAGATCGTGGTGGTCGAGCCGACCGGTTCGGAGACTCAGGTGTTCGCCAAGCTCGGCGGCGAGCAGGTCGTCGCCGTGTTCCGCGAGCGCCATCTCTTCAACCCAGGCGACAAGGTTCGGCTCAAGCCGGATCCCGGGCTGGTTCATCTGTTCGACGATTCGACGGGGAAGCGACTGAATAGCTGACCGACTGATCGATCTTAATGGCCGACCAACAGGCCAGATCAAAAACAAGAAAAACACAATCATCAGGGAGGAAGGACGATGCACGATTTTACCCGCCGTTCGCTACTTCAGGGCGGCACGGCGCTGGCGGCAACCGGCATGCTCACCGGGCCGGCACTGTTTGACTTCGCCAAGGCCTGGGCGCAGAGCGCGCCCTGGAAGGCGGAGCCCGGCGCCAAGCTCACGGTGATGCGCTGGAAGCGCTTCGTGCCGTCGGAAGACGATGCGTTCAACGCGATGGTCGCGGCCTTCAAGGCGGCGACTGGCACCGAGATGAATGTGTTCTCGGAATCCTTCGAGGACGTGCAGCCCAAGGCCTCCGTCGCCGCCAACACTGGTTCGGGCCTCGATCTGGCCTGGGGCCTGCACACGCTGCCGCAGCTGTTCCCGACCAAGGTCCTCCCGATGAACGACGTTGCCGATTATCTTGGCAAGAAATACGGCGGCTGGACCGACGCCGCTGCCAAGACCTGCAAAAAGGGCAACGACTGGCTCGGCATTCCCGTCGCGACCGTCGGCGGCTACCTGACGTATCGCAAGTCGGCGGTTGAGAAGGCCGGCTTCAAGCAGGTGCCGTCCGACTTCCCGGCCTATCTCGAGCTGTGCAAGGCGCTGAAGAAGAACAACACGCCGGCCGGCTTCGCGCTCGGCCATGCCACCGGCGACGCCAACGCCTGGGTGCACAACATCCTGTGGGGCTTCAATGGCTGGACCGTCGACAAGGACGACAAGGTCATCATCAACTCGCCCGAGACCATGAAGGCGCTGGACTACGCCAAGGCGCTGTCGGAGACCTTCATTCCGGGCGTGGCGTCCTGGAACGACTCCTCCAACAACAAGGCCTTCCTGTCGGGCGAATTGTTCCTGACCTCGAACGGTATCTCGATCTACATCGCCGCCAAGGACGATCCGAGCAAGAAGGATCTCGCCGAAGATATCGACCACGCGCTGTGGCCGGTCGGCCCGATCGGCAAGCCGACCGAGTTGCAGCTCGCGGTCCCGATTCTCGCGTTCAACTTTACGAAGTATCCGAACGCGGCAAAAGCCTTCGTCGCCTTCATGCTGGAGAAGGAGAATTACGACAAGTGGCTGACCGGCGCGCGGGGCTATCTCACCCACACGCTCAATGCCTACGACACCGCGCCGGTGTGGACCGCCGATCCGAAGAATGCGGTGTTCGGCCAAGCCTCCAAGCGCGCGCTGCCGGCCTCCGGCATCGGTACGCCCGGCGAGAAGGCGGCGACCGCGATCGCCGACTTCATCGTGGTCGACATGTTCGCGAACTACTGCACCGGCGCCAAGGACGGCAAGACCGCGATGGCGGAAGCCGAGCGCCAGTTGAAGCGCATCTATCGCTGATGTGATCGGCGCGGGCGGCGGAGAGCCGCCGCTCGCGCCATCATTGGAATGCCATCATTGGAATATTGCCTAGTCATGCTCAATCCTTTGAGCAATCGGGACATCGCCTATGGCTGACATCGCCCTTGCGCCGCGACGTGCGAAGACCGAAATCCGCGAAGCGACCGCCTGGGATCAGCTGCGCCACAACAAGAACTGGCTCGGCTTCTGGTTCATGTTGCCGGCGATGGCTTTCCTGGTCTTCTTTCTGGCCTATCCGCTGGGGCTCGGCATCTGGCTGTCCTTCACCGACACCCGCATCGGCCGCGTCGGTCATTTCATCGGCACCGAGAATTATGAATGGCTATGGGACGACTCCATCTTCTGGCTGTCGGTGTTCAACACCCTGATCTACACCTTCATCGCGAGCGCCATTAAATTCGCGGTCGGGCTGTATCTGGCGCTGCTGCTCAATGAGCGGATGCCGTTCAAGGCGCTGCTGCGCGCCGCCGTGCTGATTCCCTTCATCGTGCCGACCGTGCTGTCGGCGCTGGCATTCTGGTGGATCTTCGACTCCCAGTTCTCGATCATCTCCTGGTCGCTGAAGCATCTCGGCCTGATCACCCAGAACATCAATTTCCTCGGCGACACCACCTGGGCCCGCATCTGCGTGATCTTCGCAAACATCTGGCGCGGCGTGCCGTTCGTCGCGATCACCCTGCTGGCGGGCCTGCAGACCGTGCAGCCCTCGCTCTACGAGGCGGCAACGCTCGACGGCGCGTCGCGCTGGCAGATGTTCCGCTTCATCACCTATCCCTTGCTGACGCCGATCATCGCGGTCGTCATGACCTTCTCGGTGCTGTTCACCTTCACCGACTTCCAGCTGATCTGGGCGATGACCCGCGGCGGCCCCGTCAACGCCACCCATTTGATGGCGACGCTGTCCTACCAGCGCGCGATCATCGCGGGGCAACTGGGCGAGGGTGCTGCGATCTCGAGCGCGATGATCCCGTTCCTGCTCGCTGCGATCATGGTGTCCTGGTTCGGCCTGCAGCGCAGGAAGTGGCAGCAAGGAGAGAACAATGACTGATCTCCGCGCTCGCTTGTTTTATTTTGCGCGAACGGGGCAAGCCCCGCGCGCGCTGCAGGAAGTGGCAGCAGGGAGAGAACAATGACTGACCTGCCCACCAGATCCATCAATCTCAAGGCTGTACTGTCGGGCTCGACGCCAACGGCCGATCACAGCGAGGGCATGAGCTACCTGCAGTCGGTGCCGCGGCGGATCGTGACGCTCTACATCCCGCTGTCGATCATCGTCATCATCCTGCTGTTCCCGTTCTATTGGATGGGGCTGACGGCCATCAAGCCGGACGACCAGCTGCTCGACCTCGACAAGTACAATCCGTTCTGGACCTGGAATCCGACCTTCAAGCACATCCACAAGCTGCTGTTCGAGAGCTACTATCCGCACTGGCTCTGGAACACGATGTATGTGGCTGTTGGCGCCACCGTGCTGTCGATCATCGCGAGCGTGCTCGCGGCCTATGCGATCGTGCGCCTGCGCTACAAAGGTGCGTCCGTCGTCGGCGGCTTGATCTTCCTTGCCTATCTGGTGCCGCCATCGATCCTGTTCATTCCGCTCGCCACCGTCGTGTTCCAGTACGGCCTGTTCGATTCGCCGATGGCGCTGATCCTGACCTATCCGACGATCCTGATCCCGTTCTCGACCTGGCTGTTGATGGGCTATTTCAAGACCATCCCGTTCGAACTGGAGGAATGCGCACTGATCGATGGCGCCAGCCGCTGGCAGATCCTGATCAAGATCGTGCTGCCGCTCGCGATCCCCGGCCTGATCTCGGCCTTCATCTTCTGCTTTACGCTGTGCTGGAACGAGTTCATCTATGCGCTGACGTTCCTGCAATCGACACCGAACAAGACGGTGCCGGTTGCCATCGTCAACGAATTCGTTGACGGCGACATCTATCGCTGGGGTTCCCTGATGGCAGGGGCGCTATGCGGCTCGCTGCCGCTGGTTATTCTTTACGCCTTCTTCGTTGAGCATTATGTCTCGGCGATGACGGGCGCCGTGAAGGAATGAGCGCGCTAGGCCCGCATCCGAATTCGAAGAACAAGAGAAGAAAAGGAGCAGGGTCGTGCACATTCTGATTCTGGGCGCCGCCGGCATGGTCGGCCGCAAGCTGACCGAGCGTCTGCTGCGCGAGGGCCGTCTCGGCAAGCAGGACATCACCAGGATGACCTTGCAGGACGTGGTTTCGCCGCAGAAGCCCGCGAGCGCCTCGATCCCTGTCCATGTCGTTGCGTCCGATTTCGCCGATGCCGGCGCGGCGGCGCCCCTGATCGCCGAGCGCCCGGACGTGATCTTCCATCTCGCGGCGATCGTTTCGGGCGAGGCAGAGGCCGAGTTCGACAAGGGCTACCGGATCAACCTCGACGGCACCCGCTATCTGATCGAGGCGATCCGTGCCGCCGGCGGCGGCTACAAGCCGCGGCTGGTGTTCACGTCCTCGATCGCGGTGTTCGGAGCGCCGTTCCCCGAGAAGATCGGCGACGAGTTCTTCCACACGCCGCTGACGAGCTACGGCACGCAGAAGTCGATCTGCGAGCTCTTGATCAACGACTACACCCGCAAGGGGCTGCTCGACGGGATATCGATCCGCCTGCCGACGATTTGCGTCCGTCCGGGCAAGCCGAACAAGGCGGCGTCGGGCTTTTTCTCCAATATCATCCGCGAGCCGCTGGCCGGCGAGGAGGCCGTCCTGCCGGTGTCTGAGGATGTGCGGCACTGGCACGCCTCGCCGAAATCGGCGGTCGGCTTCCTGGTCCACGCCGGTACCATGGACCTCAACGCGATGGGGCCGCGGCGCAATCTCAGCATGCCCGGGCTGTCTGCCACCGTCGGCGAGCAGATCGCGTCGCTGGAGCGTGTTGCCGGAAAGAATGTCACCGCGCGGATCAAGCGGGTGCCCGATCCAACCATCATCAGCATCGTCTCGGGCTGGCCGCGCGATTTCGCCACCGACCGCGCGCTGAAGCTCGGCTTCACCACGGCCGAGAAGACGTTCGACGACATTATCCGCATCCATATCGAGGACGAACTCGGCGGCAAGTTCGCCGCCTAGCGTCGCTCAGGCACGCGGGTCTTGAGATGACCAGGGTTGCCAGCATCGGCGAATGCATGATTGAGCTGCGCCAGGCCCAAGGCGGCCAAAGCGTCGGCCAGGCCGGCGGACTGTATTCGCGCTCCTATGGCGGCGACACGCTCAACACCGCGGTCTACCTGTCGCGGCTCGGCGTCCACATCGACTACATCACGGCGCTCGGCGATGATGCGCTGAGCGATGAGATGATCGCGGGCTGGGCGAGCGAAGGCATCGGCACCAAGCATGTCGCGCGATTGGCGGGCAAGCTGCCCGGGCTCTATCTGATCCAGACCGACGACAAGGGCGAGCGGCGCTTCTTCCACTGGCGCGACGGCGCCGCCGCGCGCGAGCTGATGAATCTGCCCGAGACGGACGACATCCTCAACTCGCTCGCGACGTATGACGTCGTCTATCTCTCGGCGATCACCCTCTCAATCCTCGGCGAGGACGGGCGGGAGCGGCTGCTGTCGGCGCTGAAACGCGCGCGGCTGCTGGGGACACGGTTTGCGTTCGACACCAATTTCCGTGCCCGCGGCTGGCCGGACCTGACGATCGCGCGAAAGGCCTTCAGCAGCGCGTTCGAGGCGGCCGATATCGTGCTTGCCTCGACCGAGGATCTGGCGCCGCTCTATCCCGGCGAGAGCAACACGGCGCTGCTCGCCGGAATCTCGAGCCCCGAGGTGGTGCTGAAGCTTGCCGAGCCGACCTGCATCGTGCGGTCGGCCGGGGGAACGCGCGAGGTGAGGGCGGAGCCGCTGCCGAAGCCGGTGGTCGATACCACGGCAGCCGGCGACAGTTTTGCCGCGGCCTATCTTGCCGCGCGGCTCGGCGGCGCCGAGCCCGATGAGGCGGCGCGGGCGGGCCATCGGCTGGCCGGTGTCGTCGTGTGCTATCCCGGCGCGATCATTCCGCGTTACGCCATGCCGCCGAAGAAGGCTCCCCGTCCTCCACCATCCCGCAAGGCCTCGCAATGACAACGACATCAAAGCAGGACCAGATTGTCGAGCTGATCCGCCAGGCTACCGTGATCCCGGTGCTGACCATCGAGCGGCTCGAGGACGCGGTGCCGCTCGCCAAGGCATTGGTCGCCGGCGGCGTGCGGACGCTCGAGGTGACGCTGCGCACGCCGGTCGCGGTCGACGCGGCAAAGGCCATCATTGCCGAGGTGCCCGATGCGGTGGTCGGGATCGGCACGATCCTCAACGGCGACGATCTGGCGCGCGCCGAGGCGCTGGGCGCCAGGTTCGGCATCAGCCCGGGCGCCACGCCCGAGCTGCTGAAGGCGGTCGCTGCTAGCCGGCTGCCCTTCGCGCCGGGAATCGCGACCGCGTCCGAGCTGATGCAGGCGCTGGCGCA
Source organism: Bradyrhizobium sp. I1.14.4 (assembly GCF_050435825.1). Lineage (NCBI taxonomy): Bacteria > Pseudomonadati > Pseudomonadota > Alphaproteobacteria > Hyphomicrobiales > Nitrobacteraceae > Bradyrhizobium > Bradyrhizobium sp. I1.14.4. The sequence continues at coordinate 62,029 of NZ_JBNDLA010000002.1, forward strand.
CGGCTTCGACGTCGTCAAATTCTTCCCGGCCGAGCAGGCCGGCGGTATCAAGGCACTGCGGGCTCTGGCCGGTCCATTTCCGCATGTCAGGGTCTGCCCGACCGGCGGGATCGGCGAGGCTAATGCGGCGACCTGGCTCGCCGAGCCCAATGTGCTGGCGGTCGGCGGTTCCTGGCTGTGCCCGCCCTCGGACATACGTGCCGGCAACTGGGCGGGCATAACCGCCATGTGTGCGAAGGCGATGAAAACGCTGAAAGCCGCCTGAAGATACGCTACATAACTCCGAACAGGAACAGGGAGATACGGCCATGACAGCCAGCATCGTGGGTTGGGCGCACACGCCATTCGGAAAGTTCGACGCGGAGACCGTCGAGGGCCTCGTGGTCAAGGTCGCCAACGAGGCGCTCGCCGATGCCGGCGTCGCCGCGTCCGACGTCGACGAGATCATGCTCGGTCATTTCAACGCGGGCTTCTCGCCGCAGGACTTTACGGCCTCGCTGGTGCTGCAGGCCAATCCCGCGCTGCGCTTCAAGCCGACCACCCGTGTCGAGAACGCCTGCGCCACCGGATCGGCCGCTGTGCACCAGGGCATTCGCGCCATCGAGGCCGGAGCCGCGAAGATCGTGCTGGTGGTCGGCGTCGAGCAGATGACGAAGACGCCGGGTCCGGAGATCGGCAAGAACCTGCTGAAGGCGTCGTATCTGCCCGAGGACGGCGACACGGTCGGCGGCTTCGCGGGTGTGTTCGGCAAGATCGCGCAGGCCTATTTCCAGAAGTATGGCGACCAGTCCGACGCACTGGCGATGATCGCAGCCAAGAACCACAAGAACGGCGTGGCCAATCCATATGCGCAGATGCGCAAGGATTTCGGCTTCGAGTTCTGCCGCGCCGAGAGCGACAAGAACCCGTTCGTCGCCGGCCCCTTGAAGCGCACCGATTGTTCGCTGGTGTCAGACGGCGCCGCCGCGCTGGTGCTGACCGACGCCGAGACCGCCAAGACCATGGGCAAGGCGGTGAACATCCGCGCCACGGCGCATGCGCAGGATTTCCTGCCGATGTCCAAGCGTGACATCCTGCAGTTCGAAGGCTGCACCACCGCCTGGCAGCGCGCGCTGCAGAAGGCCGGCCTGCAGCTCTCCGACCTCTCCTTCGTCGAGACGCACGACTGCTTCACCGTCGCCGAGTTGATCGAATATGAAGCGATGGGCCTGACGCCGAAGGGGCAGGGCGCGCGCGCGATCATGGAAGGCTGGACCCAGAAGGACGGCAAGCTGCCGGTCAATCCGTCCGGCGGCCTCAAGGCCAAGGGGCATCCGATCGGCGCCACCGGCGTCTCCATGCACGTGATGAGCGCGATGCAGCTCACAGGGCAAGCGCCCGAGGGCATGCAGCTCAAGAACCCGCAGATCGGCGGCATCTTCAACATGGGCGGCGCCGCGGTCGCCAACTACGTCTCGATCCTCGAGCCGGCGAAGTAAGCGACCTTCTCTCCATTCGTCATGGCCGGGCTTGACCCGGCCATCCACGTCTTCCTTCTTATGTGGCGCCAAAGACGTGGATGCCGGGGCATAGGCAAGCGGAAGCAACGCCGTCCTTCGGACGGCTAAGCCCGGGCATGACAGTTTGATTGGGGCTACTGCGATGAACATTGCCGAATGGTTGGCGGCGACGGCGCGGGCGCGTCCCGATGCGCCGGCGCTGCTGACCGGCTTCGACCTCGACGCCGACTACGCAACCTTTGCCCGCCGCGCCGCCTCGATCGGGGCGGCACTGGCGCGTGATCACGGCGTCGCCGCCGGCGACCGCATTGCGCTGTTTGCGACGAACTGCACGCAATATCTCGAATGCCTCTACGGCATCTGGTGGATCGGCGCCGCCGCGATCCCGATCAACGCCAAGCTGCACGGCCGCGAGGCGGCGTGGATCTGCGGCAATGGCGGCGCCAGACTGGCGTTCGTGTCCGATGACACGATCGGTGCATTGAGCGAGGCGAAGGATGATTGTCCCGCCGGCATGACCATGCTGTCGGTCGACAGCGACGCGTACAAGGCGCTGCGGAACGGCGGGGGTGCGCCCGCGCCGCTGCCGCGCGAGACCAACGATCTCGCCTGGCTGTTCTATACGTCCGGAACCACCGGCCGTCCCAAGGGCGTAATGCTGAGCCACGGCAATCTGGTTGCGATGTCGCTGTGCTACCTCGCCGACGTCGACCCGGCGACGCCGCAGGATGCCTCGCTCTATGCCGCGCCGATCTCGCATGGCGCCGGCCTCTACAATTTCCCGCATGTCCGCATGGGCGGCCGCCACGTCGTTCCGGAGTCCGGCGGCTTCGATCCGGACGAGGTGCTCAACCTCGGCCGGCAGCTCGACAACGTCGTGATGTTCGCGGCGCCGACCATGGTGCGCCGCCTGGTCGATGCCGCGAAGCAGCGCGGCGAGAACGGCGAGGGGCTGCGCACCATCATCTATGGCGGCGGGCCGATGTACACGGCCGACATCACCGATGCGATGGCGACCATGGGCCAGCGCTTCGTGCAGATCTACGGTCAGGGCGAGTCGCCGATGACGATCACTGCGCTGTCGCGCGACTGCCACCGCTCGAGCGATCATCCGCGCTATCTCGAACGGCTGGCCTCGGTCGGCACGGCGCAGAGCGTCGTTACCGTGCGCATCACCGGCAAGGACGGCAAGCCGCTGCCTGCAGGCGAGACCGGCGAGATCGAGGTCAAGGGTGCGACCGTGATGCTTGGCTACTGGAATAATCCGAAGGCCAATGCCGAGACGTTAAAGGACGGCTGGCTGCGCACCGGCGATGTCGGCCGGCTCGATGCAGGCGGCTTCCTGACGCTGTCGGACCGCTCCAAGGACGTAATCATCTCCGGCGGCACCAACATCTATCCGCGCGAGGTCGAGGAAGCCCTGCTGACCCATCCCGACGTCCGCGAGGTCTCGGCCATTGGCGTGCCGGATGCCGAATGGGGCGAGATCGTCGTCGCCTGCGTCGTGCTGGAGGACGGGGCGACGGCCGACGACGGCAGGCTCGACGCGCACTGCCTGGCCTCGATCGCCCGCTTCAAGCGGCCGAAGCGCTACGTCTATCTCGATGCCCTGCCGAAGAACAATTACGGCAAGGTGCTGAAGACCGCGCTGCGGGAGATGATGGCCAAGGGACAGGCCAAGGGATAGGCCAAGGGATGAGCCAAGGGATCGGCTTAGGGATAGGCCGCGGCCTCCCGTCGCGCTAAGCTGCCTGCGCCTGTCACCGGGAGAACGGACCATGGGAATCGAGACGTCTCTGTCGCTGTCGGAACTGAACGATCGTATCGCGATCCTCCGGGACAATATCAGGCAGCTGATCGAGCAGGCCGCAGGTGCCGCCGGCGCCGAAGTCGAGGAACGCATTGCGGAGCGGCTCGAGCAGCAGAATGCGGAACTGGAGAAGCTCCTGAAGGTGCGTGACACGATGACGGGGCAGTAACCAGCACAGGGTCGGCGGTGGGAACGCGTCGTTTTGCTGCCCTGCGTTCCGCCGCGCGGAAACGATCCGGTCGCCGCCACGCATACGCCCATACGCTCGGCGCAGCTTGATCTCGGCAAAAACCTCCCGTTACTAGCTTCGTAATCAGAGCATCCGGGAGCGAACAGGACGATGGGACCACTGCAGGGTATCAAGGTCGTGGACATGACGACCGTGCTGATGGGACCCTATGCCACGCAGATGCTTGGCGACTATGGCGCCGACGTCATCAAGGTGGAATCGCCTGACGGCGATGTGACGCGGCAGATCGGTCCGACCCGGCACCCCGGCATGGGGCCGGTGTTCCTCAACACCAACAGAAGCAAGCGCTCGATCTGCCTCGATCTGAAGAATCCGGCGGGGCGCGAGGCTGTGCTGCGGCTGATCGCGAAGGCCGACGTGCTGGTCTACAATGTGCGCCCTCAGGCGATGGCGCGGCTGCAACTCGGTTACGATGTCGTCGCCAGGGTCAATCCGCGGCTGATCTATGCCGGTGTGTTCGGCTTCGGCCAGGAGGGGCCGTATGCCGCAAAGCCCGCCTATGACGATCTGATCCAGGGCGCGACCGCGCTGCCGGCGCTGATAGCGCAGACCTCGGACGGCGTGCCGCGCTATGTACCCAATGCACTGGTCGATCGCATCGTCGGCCTCACCGCGGTCGGTGCGATCTGCGCGAGCCTCGTGCATCGCGACCGGACCGGGCAGGGCCAGCGGGTCGACATTCCGATGTTCGAGACCATGGCCGGCTTCGTCATGGGCGACCACATGGGCGGGTTGACCTACGATCCGCCGCTCGACAAGGGCGGCTACGCGCGCCATCTGTCGCCGGACCGCCGGCCGTACAAGACGCAGGACGGCTATATCTGCGTGATCGTCTACAACGACAAGCAGTGGGAGAATTTCTTCAAGGCGACCGGCCGCGACGATCTGCGCAGCGATCCGAAGTTCGCGACCTTCGCCGGCCGCGCCACTAATATCGATGTCGTCTACGCCGAGCTCGCGCGCATCCTGCAGACCAGGACCACCGCGGAGTGGAACGAGATTCTCGAGAAGGCCGACGTCCCCGTGATGCCGATGCACGATCTCGAGAGCCTGCTGCAGGACCCGCATATGGTCGCGACCGGCGTCTTCCCCGTGATCGATCATCCGACCGAGGGCCGTATCCGCAGCATGACGCCGTCGGCACGCTGGTCGGAGACCAAGGTCGAGCCGAGCCGTCTGGCGCCGCGGCTCGGCGAGCACAGCGAAGAGATCCTGCGCGAGGCGGGTTTCTCCGCCGACGAGATCGCGGCGATGGTACGCGACGGCGCTGCCAAAGCGGTGAAGGCATAGGAGCACGACAGATGGATTTCGCACTCTCCGCCAACCAGGAATCGATCCGGGATGCCGTCGGAAAAATCTGCACGCGCTTTGACGAGGCCTATTGGCTGAAGAAGGACAAGGAGGGCGGCTATCCGGCTGACTTCCATCGCGCGCTGGCCGATGCCGGCTGGCTCGGCATCTGCATCCCCGAGGAATATGGCGGCTCCGGGCTCGGCATCACGGACGCTGCGATCATGATGCGCACGATCGCGGAGTCAGGTGCCGGAATGTCCGGGGCATCCGCGGTGCACATGAACGTGTTCGGGCTCAATCCCGTTGTCGTGTTCGGCACCAGGGAGCAGTGCCAGCGCATGCTGCCGCCGATCATCGACGGCCGCGACAAATCCTGCTTCGCGGTAACCGAGCCCAATACCGGCCTCAACACCACACAGCTCAAGACCCGCGCGGTGCGGCAGGGCGATAAATACATCGTCAATGGCCAGAAGGTGTGGATCTCGACCGCGCAGGTCGCCAACAAGATCCTGCTGCTCGCGCGCACCACGCCGCTGGAGGAGGTGCGCAGCCCGACCCACGGCCTGAGCCTGTTCTACACTGATTTCGACCGCAAGCGCGTCACCGTGCACGAGATCGAGAAGATGGGCCGCAAGCCCGTCGACTCCAACGAATTGTTCTTCGAGAATTTCGAGATTCCGGTCGAGGACCGCATCGGCGAGGAGGGCCGCGGCTTCGAATACATCCTGCATGGCATGAACCCCGAGCGCATCCTGATCGCGGCCGAAGCCGTCGGTCTCGGCCAGATCGCGCTGAAGCGGGCGTCGGAATACGCCAAAGGCCGCATCGTGTTCAACCGTCCGATCGGCATGAACCAGGGGATCCAGCATCCGCTGGCGAAGTGCTGGATGGAACTCGAGGCCGCCTGGCTGATGGTGTTGCGCGCCGGCTGGCAATACGACCAGAACCTGCCCTGCGGCCCCGCCGCGAACGCGGCGAAATATCTCGCGGCGGAAGCCGGCTTCCACGCCTGCGAGCAGGCGGTGATGACGCATGGCGGCTTCGGCTATGCCAAGGAGTACCATGTCGAGCGCTATTTCAGGGAATCGCTGATCCCGCGCATCGCGCCGATCAGCCCGCAGCTCATCCTCAGCTTCATCGGCGAGAAGGTGCTCGGCCTTCCGAAGTCGTATTGATGATGGGCAAGGGATATCTCAGCTTGTCATTCCGGGATGCGCCGCATGGCGCAGGCCCGAAATCCATACTCACGATGGTGGTTATGGATTCCGGGACCGCCGCTTCGCGTCGCTCCGGAATGACGGCGGAGAGGGTGGAGACAAGATGAGCTTCGTCACCGGCGTCGGCCTCACATCCTACGGCAAGCACGAAGGCTTGTCCTCGCTCGACCTGATGAGCAAGGCGGCCGAGCTTGCGATCTCCGATGCCGGGCTGAAGCGCTCCGACATCGACGGCATCCTCTGCGGCTATTCCACGGTCTCGCCGCACATCATGCTGGCGACCGTGTTCGCCGAGCATTTCGGCATTCGCCCGTCCTACGCCCATGCCGTGCAGGTCGGCGGCGCCACGGGCCTTGCGATGACCATGCTGGCACATCACCTCGTCGATGCCGGTGTGGCAAAGCACGTGCTGGTGGTCGGCGGCGAGAACCGGCTGACCGGGCAGAGCCGCGACGCCTCGATCCAGGCGCTGGCCCAGGTCGGCCATCCCGACTACGAAGTGACGCTGGGCCCGACGATCCCGGCCTATTACGGGCTGGTCGCGACGCGTTACATGCATGAATACGGCCTCACGCAGGAAGATCTTGCCGAGTTCGCCGTGCTGATGCGCAAGCACGCGCTGACGCATCCCGGCGCGCAATTCCACGAGCCGATCACGGTGGCCGACGTGATGGCCTCGAAGCCGGTGGCGGTGCCGCTCAAGCTGCTCGACTGTTGCCCCGTATCGGACGGCGGTGCGGCGTGCGTGATCAGCCACGAGCCGACAGGCGACCGGCGGGTCCGCGTCCGCGGCTGCGCCCAGGCGCACACCCATCAGCACGTCACCGCGGCGCCTGCGCTGAGCGAGCTCGGCGCGGAGATTTCGATCGCGAAGGCGAAAGAAGCGTCGGGCGTCGCGATATCAGACGTGCGCTACGCCGCGGTCTACGACAGCTTCACGATCACGCTCGCGATGCTGCTGGAAGATCTCGGGCTCGCCAAGCGCGGCGAGGCCGCGGCGCGGGTGCGGGCCGGCTATTTCAATCAGGATGGCGAGATGCCGCTCAATACCCATGGCGGCCTACTCAGCTATGGCCATTGCGGCGTCGGCGGCGCGATGGCGCATCTGGTCGAGACCCATCTGCAGATGACCGGCCACGCGGGAAGCCGTCAGGTGCGCGACGCCTCGGTGGCGCTGCTGCACGGCGACGGCGGGGTGCTGTCGTCGCATGTCAGCATGTTCCTGGAGCGCGTGCGATGAGCGGACCGATCGCTGACTGGACCAAGGGCGCTGAGGCCATTGTCTATCAGACCTGCAACGCTTGCGGCGCGAGGCAATATTTCCGCCGCAGCTTCTGCGCCGCCTGCGGCTCCTCCGAGCTCGCCGAGCATCGCGCGAGCGGGGCAGGGACGGTGTATGCGACGTCGCTGGTCTGCCGTGCCGCAACGCCGGAGACGCGGGCGCATGTGCCCTACAACATCGTGCTGGTCGATGCCGACGAGGGCTTTCGCATGATGGCCCATGGCGACAACGATTTGGCCATCGGCGACACGGTGTCGGCGCGCTTCACGCAATTTGCGGGACGCCTGGTTCCGTACTTCGCAAAGGCGAAATGAGGGGCTGAACGATCCAGTCAGAACGCGAAACCAAGCTGAATTGGTTCGCTCTCGCCCCTCTAGTTGCGGATACTATCGCCAATAGAAAATCACGCTGGCGATGACGAGCATTGCCGTCACCGCCAGCACTTGCGCAAGCGCCTCCGAGGCCGCCCTCCTTGTGGCTTCCTTCATGCGTTCTCCCTAGACCCGGGCATGACTCATCGTTGCGCTGATTGCGCGCAAGACGGCCAGGTTTTATACTCGGAACACCCCGCGTCGAGCATTCGCTTTTGATGAGTCCCCACTCAGCGAATATCGACTGTGTCAGGGTTGTATGGGAATGCGGCGGCAATTTGACTTGCGCGTGTTGCTCCCGCGACAGCCGACGGATACTCTTTCGGAACCCGACAGAAACGACAGCAAGATCAAGGTTAGGAAATGGCCCGTATCGACTACTCCGATCCCGCTAAGGCAAGCCCGCGCACGCGCGAGATCCTCGACAAGAACCGTAACGCCAATATCTTTCGCATGATGGCGCACTCGCCGAGCTACTTCGAACAGTACTGCCGGCTCGGCGGCGCGATCCGCCACAAGGGCGAGCTCGATCCCGTCGTGCGCGAGCTGGCGATCACGCGCACCGGCATTCTCTGTGAGGCGCCGTACGAGATCGTCGCGCACAAGCGCATCGGCAAGAATGTCGGCGTCACCGACGAGCAGAACGCGGCGCTGGAGAACTGGCAGTCCGCGACCTGCTTCGACGAGGTGCAGCGCGCGGCGCTCGCCTTCACCGACGAGATCGTCAAGCTGAAGAAGCCGACCGATGCGACCTTCAAGGCGATCGCGGCAAAGCTGACGCCGGCCGCGCTAATCGAATTGCAGCTTTCGGTCGGCTTCTACATCATGACGTCGAAGTTTCTCGAGACGTTCGAGATCGACATGCAGCCGGTGACGGAAGTGGTGAGCTGAGAGCGAACGCGCGCGCCGCTCTTTTGCCTCGCCCCGCGAAGGGCGGGGCTATCGCATATGGCTATCGTCGAAACGTCGGTTGCAACTTGTGCAAATGCCATGTGCCGTGCCTGGAGCGAGGGGTGCTTGCACAGTTTCGGAATAATGGAAAAATATCGCTGATTTGCCCGACGTGTCAAGTTGCCGTGTCGAATGCCGGAAGCCGTTGGCTGCTTTGCATGGGGTTGTTTTCGATATTTTGGGCCGTGCGCGATGGCCGGCCGCGAAGGGCGCGGAGAGGCCCAAACAATAGCTACCCCGAGGTCAGCAGATCGACCTTCGCATTCGCCACGATCAGCCGCTCGGCGAGGATCTGCGCGAGATTGCGCATGATCCGCTCGCCGGCGCGCGGGTGCTGCTCGCGGAAGCGCTCGAAATCCCTGATCGTCACCTCATAGGCGGTGGCCGACATGTCGGCGAGCACGTCGGCCGAGCGGTTCGGCTCCAATAGCGCCATCTCGCCGAACGCCATGCCGGCGGTCAGCGTCGCGAGCCGGATGCCGTCGGGCAGGGTGACGTGGACCACGCCGCTGCGCAGGAAGAACAGCGAGGTTGCTTCACTGCCCGCGGCGATGATCTTCTCATTCGGCTGGTAGATCCTGACCGTGCTGAGCGAGGTGAGGTCGGCGATCTCAGCTTCGCTCAATCCGGCGAGCAGCGGCTGCTCGGAAAGCTCTGTCGTCTCGAGGAAGTCGATCGAGCCGCCATAGCGGTAGACGATCTGGTCCTCGGCCCACTCGATCGCGGTGTCGAGCAGATAGAAATCCCTGATGTTGCCGAGCCGGTTGGTCCACTCGCTGATCGTGGTCCATTCGCGCGAGGTCCGCTTGATGCCGGACAGGATCACCGTAACCCCGAGCTCGGCAAGTTCCTGGAAGGCTTCCGCCACGAGCCGGGCGCCGGCGCGGGTCGTCGCGGTGACGCGGCGCAGGTCGAAGATCACGAATTCCGGCCGCGGACTGCCGGCGAGGCGGCGCGAGACGTAGTCGACATTGGAAAGCGACAGCGTGCCGACCAGCTCGATCACACGTACCTCCTGGAAGTGTCTTGCCAGGATCTCCTGTTCCTGCGGCCGGCGCACCCGTCGTGACGGGTTCTTGCCGATATTGTAGTCGGCGATGATGCTGTGGCGGGCGTCGTCGCTGCGGTTCAGCATGTGCAGGTCGTAATGTGCCGACAACGCCTCGCACACCTTGATGCCGCGCACGCTGTTGCCGTGCTTGTCGAGCTTTGGCGAGTAGCTGCCGAGCCCGAGCCGTGCCGGTAGCGCTGCCAAAATGCCGCCGCCGACGCCGCTCTTGGCCGGGATGCCGACACGGTAAATCCATTCGCCGGCGTAGTCGTACATGCCCGACGAGGTCATCACCGACAGCGTGCGCGCGATTGCGTAGGGCGTCACCACTTGCTCGCCGGTCAAGGGATTGATGCCGCGGTTGGCCAAGGTCGCCGCCATCACGGCGGTGTCGCGCGCGGTGACGAGGATGGCGCATTGCCGGAAATAGACGTCGAGCACATCAGGCACGTTCTCGGTGATCACGCTGTTGGTGCGCAGCAAATAGCCGATCGCCCGGTTGCGGTCGCCGGTGGCGCTCTCGGAGGCGTAGACCGCCTCGTCGACGCCGAGCTCGCGGCCGGCGAAGCGGCCGAGCGCCTGCCGGATGAAGTCGAACGCGCCGTCGCCCTTGTCGGCATGGAGCAGGCCGGAGCAGGCGATCGCGCCGGCATTCACCATTGCATTGAACGGGTGGTTCTCGGCGTTGAGCCGGATCGAATTGAAGGGGTCGCCGGACGGCTCGACGCCGATCACGCTTTCCACCTGCTCGGCGCCCAGCGTGTCCAGCGCCAGCGCGAACACGAACGGCTTTGACATCGACTGGATGGTGAAGGGCACCCTGGTGTCGCCGACCTCGTAGACATGGCCGTCGAGCGTCGCGAGGCTGATGCCAAAATGGGCAGGGTCCGCCTTGCCGAGTTCGGGGATGTAGTCGGCCACCGCGCCGCCGGCCTCCGAGAGGAAGTCTGCGTAACAAGTGTGCAGAAACCGCAGCAGCGGCGGCTTCGAGCTGGACCAGGCCGTGGTGGTGGCAGTGACGGGAGGTGGCGATAGTTTCATCGCCTCCTGTTGTGCAACGCAATCAGGGCGCGCGCAACTGGTTCGGAATCAGCGCCTGGCGGCGGACCAGCACCAGCGCGATCAGGATCGTCGGGGCGAGGATCGCAAGCCCCAGCATGGTCACCTGCAGCTGCGACAGCGGGTTGATGCCGCCGCCGGGCGTCGCGAGCACGAAGCCGCCGATCACCAGCAGCACCCGCAACGGCCATTCCAGGGCGCCGGCGCCGCGGAGATCGCCGACGAAGGCCTGATAACCCTGGATGCCGCCGCAGATGAACAGCGTGCCGCAAGCCGCCAGCGCCATCAGGCCGAGGCCGGCGAGATAGGGGCTCGGCCCCTGCATCACCAGCGCCGGGTTCAACACGAAGAAGAACGGGATGAAATAGATGATGCTGCCGACCCACATCGATTCCCATCCGGTCTTCATCGCGGGCGAGCCGGCGATGCCGGCCGCTGCGAAGGAGGCGATTGCGACCGGTGGCGTGATCGACGACAGCATGCCCCAGTAGAAGATGAACATGTGCACCGCCATCCGGTTGAGCCCGAGCTTTTCCAGCGCCGGCGCGACCAGGATGGCGAGGAAGATGTAGCAGGCGGTCGTGGTCAGCCCGAGGCCGAGGATCAGGCTCGTGAAGGCGCACATCACGAGCAGCAGGAACGCATTGTCGCCGGCGATCGTCAGCAGGTCGTTCGCAAGGCTCGAGACCACGCCGGTCATCGAGAACGCGCCGATCAGGAGGCCGCAGCCGGCGAGGATGCCGACCAGCTCGACGAAGGTGCGGCCGTTGACCTCGAGGAATTTCGCGATGGTCGCAGGCGTCCAGCGGGTGTCCTTGGAGAAGACCTGGTTCAGCACCAGCAGCAGGGCGGTCGCGTAGAACGGCGCATGGCTTTCGCGCTTGAAATAGAGCAGCATCACGATCAGCAGCGCGATGACGAAAACGTAGTACCAGCCGTTCTTGATCGTATCCATCACCCGCGGCAACTCGGCGCGCGGGATGCCCTTCAGCCCGTGCCGTGCGGCGTAGGAGTCGACCTGCATGAACAGGCCAACATAATACAGCGCAGCCGGGACGATCGCGGCGACGGCGACCTCGGCGTAGCTGACATTGAGGAACTGCGCGATCACGAACGCGGTGGCGCCCATTACCGGCGGCGCCAGCACGGCGCCGGTCGAGGCGCAGGCCTCGATCGCACCGGCATAGGAGGCGCGGAAGCCGCTCTTCTTCATGACCGGGATCGTCATGGTGCCGGCGGTCAGCACGTTCGAGACGATCGAGCCCGACATCATGCCGAGCAGGCCGGAGGCGAAGATGCAGACCTTGGCTGCGCCGCCACGGAACGTACCGCACAGCGCAAACGCGAGGTTGATGAAGAACTTTCCTGCCCCGGTCATCATCAGCGCGGTGCCGAACACCAGGAATCCGATCACGGTGTCGGCAAAGGCCTGGATCGGAATGCCGAGCAGGCTCTCGCCCGACAGCACGTGATAGGCCGTGGTCTGATCAAGCGTGAGTTGCGAGCCTCGGAAGGGGCCGAGCCAGCTGGCCTCGGCGAACAGCGGATAGACCGTGAAAGGGAGCACGCTGAGCAGCAGGCTCCAGCCGCCGGTTCGACGCAGCGCCTCCATCAGCATCGCCCACATCACGAGGCCGGCGATGATGACGTTCCGCGGCGCGCCGTCGGATTCCCATCCATACTGCGCCGCTTTGCGTACGTTCAGCATCAGCCAGATCGAGGCAGCGAAGGTCGCCACAGCGAGCGCGAGGTCATACCAGGGAATGCGGTTCAGCGGCGCGTGCCCCGTTCCCGGGAAGATCAGGAACGTGAACGGCAGCATCAGCGCGATCAGGAGATAGAAATATTCGGTGTTGAGCTGGGTGTAGTCGATGAAGAAGCGCAGCGAGAATTGTTGGTTGATGCAGAGCAGGATGGTTGCGGCGGTCGCAACCACCAGCGCCCAGCGCCAAAGCCCGCGCAGGGTCCGCACGCGCGTAACCTCGGCTTCCTGCAAATTGTCGAGACCGGCATGCGGATCCTCAAACTCGATTCTTTTCGCAGGCGCAGCCGCGACGTTATCCGGCATCACGCATCCCCCCAGTGCTGTTGGTTTTGGCCGCAGTCTCCGGCAGGTCTCACTCGAAGCCATCAGGCATGTTGGCTTTCGCAAGCGCCGTGGCGCGTGCCTTCATCCAGCCGTCGAGGTAGGCTTTCTCATCGGAAGACGGGCCGGATTTGCCGTAGTCCGTCCAGGCGGCGGCCAGCACTTCCTGGCGCTTGTAGAGCGCGTTGTTGTGGGCTTCCTGATCGTCGCTCCAGTGGCCGGCTTCCTTCAGCGCCTTCACCGCGCCGGGATGCACGGGAACGACCCAGTTCTTGGTCTGCCGGTCGGCGCCGAGGCCGGCGGCACCGGGCGCGGAATCCTTGTAGGCGTCGTAGTTGACGATCATCGCCTTGGTGATCGCATAGATCTGGTCGGCCGGTTGCGCGGCGTAGGCGACGAAGATCGGGTACGGGTAATTGCCGAGCTGGATCGGCTTGTCCGGCGAGATGCCGGCGCCGCAGGTTGCGGTTTGCGGGAAGAAGAACGAGCCGACCTTTTTCACCCGTGCCCAGCCTTCCTTGTCGGCGACGGGCAGCGGCGGCCACATCAGGCCGCGCGGCGAGGTCTCGGCCTCCTTGGCGGGACCGGTGATCGTGGTGCCGAAGGCGGCATCGGTGTCGTTGTTGATCAGGCCTTTCCACATCGCGCCGTAGCTTGCGAACTCGACGATCTTGACGTCCTTCTGGGTGAGCCCGCCGAAGGCGAGCATCGCGAGCGAGTTCTGGTTCAGCGCCGGCGAGCCGACCACGAAGCCGACGCGCTTGCCGCGCAGATCCTTGATGTCCTTGACCCCGGCGTCGGCCGCCACGCCGAGCGCGCCGCAATTGCAGTCGACTGACGACAAAAGCAGTTGCAGCGGCTGCGGGCCCCATTCCTTGGCACCGAATTCGAACACGCCTTCCTGGGCGAAATAGGTGCCCGATCCCATCGCCGAGGAGATCGCGCGCTTGGCGCGCAAGGGTGCGAGACGCGCAACATCGTTGCCGGCCGGCAGCACGCGGACGTCGGTGCCGTATTTGTCCTTCATCATCTTGCCGACGCCGACCGCGATGTTGAAGCCGGCGGTGCCGGTGTCATAGGCGGTCACCGCCATGGTCGGCGGCAGCTTGATGTCCTCGGCCGAGGCGGGCAGGGCAACGACGAGTGAAAAGCCGGCAAGAGCGGCAGGCGCGAGCGCCATCAGCCGATGGATCATAATTCCTCCCTTTGTTTCGCTGTGCGAAACTTTTCCGGCGGGATGATCGCATCGCGATCCGGCGATGGCAACGCTACCTCAGCCGGAAGCCGGCGATTTCGGCCACTGCATCACCGGACAGATCGTCGCGGCTGACCCCGAGGAGCGGAATCTCAGGTCTCGACGATCGCGACGGCCTGGCCTTCAGCGATGACATCGTCAATCCTGACCAGAATCGACTTGATTTTGCCTGCTGTCGTCGATGTGACCGGTATCTCCATCTTCATCGCCTCGACGAACGCAATCTCGTCGCCATTGCCGATGCTGTTGCCGGCCTCAACAGGAAGCGCGCAAACGCGCCCGGCAACTTCGGTTACGACCTTGATCTCTGGCATTCCACTCTCCGATACCGTCTTGCGGAAATTTCATCCGGCGAACGGCTTTTTGTTGTGGCGGCAGATTGCCTGAGGTAGCGTCATCTGCAAGTGGAATTTTATTCCGCAAGACGGAATGGAGCCAAAACAAATGGGACGGCGCTCGGAACGGCTTAGCAGGCAGGGAATGCTCGCCAGCGAGACAGGCGATGGCGGTGTCATTCAGGTGGTGTCGCGCGCCTTCGACGTGTTGCGGTGCTTCGAGGGACACGAAGCCCGGCTCGGCAATCTCGAAATCTCGAACCGCTGCGGCCTGCCGCGTTCGACGGTGTCGCGCTTGACGCACACGCTGACGCGGATGGGACAGCTCGTCTATCTGCCGCGCGATCAGAAATACCGGATCGGCCCGAGCGCGGTCGCGATGAGCACGTCGATGATGAAGGGCTTGCAGCTTCGCAATCTGATCCGGCTGCGCCTGCAGGATGTCGCCGATCAGTTGCCCGGCACCGTGGGCTTCGTCATCCCCGACCGCTTTCATCTGGTCTATCTCGAGTTCGCCCGCGCGGCGAACGCGCTCGGCCTGCATGAAGCCACCGGCAGCCGCATTTCGATGGCGACCACTGCCGCCGGACATGCCTACACCGCCGCCCTCGATCCCGCGATCGGCGACGTGCTGATATCAGAGATGGAAGGCGAGTTGCCTGACGGTGCCAAGATGCTGACGCCGCGCATCGAGGCCAACCGCCGTCACCTGCAGGAGCACGGCTACGTCGTCGCCTGCGGCCTGTGGAGCCCGCACATCAACGGCGTCGCGGTGCCGCTGTGGTCGCCGCAGTATCAGACCTATGTGGTCACCACGATCGGCCTGCTCTCGGCGATGTATGACGAGCAGCGGCTGCACCGCGAGGTCGCCCCGCAGATGGTCGAACTCGCAGCCGCACTCGGCAGCCTGCTCGAAGGCGCCGACGGCGATATCTTCAGCAATCGGATCGAACGCAAGTCGCTTCCGGTGACCGCCCATAACAACAACAAAATCATCAAGACGGAGGCAATGAATGAACTGGAAGCCGGAACTCGACGACCTCGCCCGGCGCGAAGCGTTCGCGCGGGAGATGGGAGGCGTTGACAAGGTCAAGCGGCAACGCGACCAGGGCCGGCTCACGGTTCGTGAGCGTATCGACAAGCTCGTTGACCAGAACAGCTTCCACGAGATCGGTGCCATCTCCGGCATCGCCGAATACGACGAGAGCAACGAACTCAAGCATCTGACGCCGGCGAACTGCGTGTTCGGCCGTGCCAGGGTCGACGGCCGCACCGTCGTCGTGGTCGGCGACGATTTCACCGTGCGCGGCGGCTCGGCGGATGCATCGATTTCCGCCAAGCCGCTGATGGCGGAGGAGATGGCGCATGACTTTCGCCTGCCGATCGTTCGCGTGATCGAAGGCTCCGGCGGCGGCGGCTCGGTGAAGACGATCGAGACCAGGGGCGCGGCCAATCTGCCCGGCGGCGTCGGCGGCACGCGCTGGTACTGGTACACGACCGCCAATCTGGCGCGCGTGCCGGTGGTCGGCTTGGGCCTCGGCTCGGTCGCGGGCCTCGGCGCGGCGCGGCTGGCGGCCACACATTACTCGGTCATGACCAAGAGCTCCGCGATGTTCGTCGCCGGTCCGCCGGTGGTGAAGCGGCTCGGTCAGGATCTGACCAAGCAGGAGCTCGGCGGCGCCGAGATCCAGACCCGCGCCGGCGCGATCGATCAGGCCGTCGAGACGGAAGAGGAGGCGTTCGATTACGCGCGGCGCTTCCTGTCCTATCTGCCGGCGTCGGTCTACGATCTGCCGCCGACCATTCCCTGTACCGACGACCCGGAACGGGCCGAGGAATCGCTGCTCACGGCCGTGCCGCGCAACCGGCGCCAAGTCTACAAGATGCGGCCGATCATCGAGGCCGTCGTCGACAAGGGCTCGTTCTTCGAGGTCGCCGCCAATTTCGGCCGCCCGGTCATCACCGGACTGGCGCGGATCGAGGGCAGGGCGGTGCTGCTGCTCGCCAGCGATCCGTTCCACTATGGCGGCTCGTGGACCTCGGATGCCTGCCAGAAGGTGGTGCGCTGGGTCGACTTCGCCGAGACCTTCCATCTGCCGGTGGTCTATCTGATGGATTGCCCCGGCTTCATGATCGGGCTCGAGGCGGAGAAGTCGGCGACCATCCGGCATGGCGTGCGGGCGATGGCGGCGGTCAACCAGACGACGGTGCCGTGGTGCACCGTCATCATCCGCAACGCCTTCGGCGTCGCCGGCGTGGTACATCAGCCGGCCAATCGTTTCTCGATGCGCTACGCTTGGCCGTCGGCCTATTGGGGCTCGCTGCCGCTCGAGGGCGGCATCGAGGCGGCCTATCGCGCCGAGATCGATGCGGCCAGTGATCCCGCCACCAAGCTGCGCGAGATCGAGGATCGCCTCAACAAGCTGCGCTCGCCGTTCCGCTCGGCCGAGAAGTTCTGGGTCGAGGAGGTGATCGATCCGCGCAAGACGCGCTCGCTGCTCTGCGAATTCGCGTGTCTGGCCGAGCCGATCCGCAAGGCCGGACCGCCGAGCAATATGTCGACGCGGCCGTAGGGGCGGCCGCAAAGCCAACACGTCATATGCGGGCTTGACCCGCGTATTCATCGTCCGCGGCAGCGGACGGGCAGCTCACGCGAAGAGGTATGGATTGCCGGGTCAAGCCCGGCAATGACAGAAACTGCTACTCGGCCTCGCGATGCACGTCGTGGATCACGATGCCCATGCCGTTCTCAGGCATCTTGATCCATTCGCGCCGCTTCAGCGAACGCTTGGTGTCCTCGTGTCCGCTCGCCCAGTGTTCGCGCATCGAGGTGCCGGAAAATTCGTGGTCCTTGGCGTCGCCCTCATAGGCCTTCTGCTGATAGATCAGCTGCAGCAGCGTGATACCCGGCAACCGGGCGTTCGCCTTCTTGAGCTGGCGCTCCTCGTCCGAGAGCTGGTCGTCGGGGATTTTTCCCAGCGCGTTATGCAGCGCGGTGCGCAGATTGTAGGTCTTGCGGTAGACGTCGGTGTTGTAGCGGGTGCGCGACGAATACATGATGTCCTTGTGCCGGGCCATCACGTCCTGGATGTCGCGCGGCAGCGCGCCGCGCGCCGAGAACAGATCGACCTGGAATACCAGCGAGTTTATGTTGTCTTCCTGGTCGAGCAGGTGCTGCAGCGGCGTGTTGGAGACGATGCCGCCGTCCCAGAAATGATCGGTGCCGACCTTCACCATCGGCAGCGCCGGCGGCAAAGCGCCGCTCGCCATGATGTGCTCGGGGATGATCTCGTCATGGGCATTGTCGAAATAGATGAAGTTGCCGGAGAGCACGTTCACCGCGCCGACCGCGAAGCGCATCGTCTTGGAATTGATGCGGTCGAAATCGACCAGTTCGAGCAGCGAGTCACGCAGCGGCGTGGTGTCGTAGTAGCTGGTGGCGGTGCGCGCACCGGCCGGACTGAACCACGGATTGGCCTGATGCGGGGCGAAGAAGCCGGGTTGCCCCAGCGTCGTCGTGAGCCATGAGCTGGTGAAATTGCGCGCCTTGCGGAAGATGTCGCCGTCCGGCGTGTAGTGCCAGATCTTGCGGCCGGTGATGCGATCCCAGAACGTGTGCAGCCGCTCCAGCCGCCTCGAAGGCGGATTACCGGCGATGATCGCGGAGTTGATCGCGCCGATCGAGACGCCGCAGACCCAGTCGGGTTCGATATTGGATTCGTGCAGCGCCTGATAGACACCGGCCTGATAGGCGCCGAGCGCGCCGCCGCCCTGCAGAACCAGGGCGACGCGATCGCATCCCTCGGGGCGCCAGCCGGGCGTCGTGTGATCGACATCGTCGAAATGAGGGGCTCGCGCATCCATATCAGACACTCCAAAATTCGCGGCGAGAATTCAGGGCGCCGATGACGCCGTGATGACAAGTGCCGCCCCCGCGCACGGCGCATCCGGCATGCCGGCTTGCATGGTTAGCATTGGCCTCCACTGCGAAACGTAGGTCACGCACCTGACGGAAATCCCTCACATCGCTGTCAATCTCGGCCGTTAGCTTCCGCGCGACATTTTTCAAATAGGGGGTTATTGCGATGCGCAGGGAAGATCTGCTCAAGCTTCCGTCCATGCCGGCTGCCGGCCCGAGCTATCCCGCCGGTCCGTACCGCTTCATCGATCGCGAATTCCTCGTCATCACCTATGAGACCGATCCGGAACTGATCCGCGCCGGCCTGCCTGAGCCGCTGGAGCCGATCGAGCAGGCGATCGTGCATTATGAATGGATCAAGATGCCCGACAGCTCCGGCTTCGGCAGCTACACCGAGTCCGGCCTGGTGATTCCGGCGTGCCTGCATGGCGAAGAGGTCAACTTCGTCTGCCAGATGTATCTCGACGATGATCCGCCGATCGCCGCCGGCCGCGAGATCTGGGGCTTCCCGAAGAAGTACGCCCATCCCAAGCTCGAGATCGTCAAGGACACGCTGACCGGCACGCTGGAATATGCCGGCCAGCTCGTTGCGATGGGCACGATGGGCTACAAGCACGAAAGCATGGCGGGCAATGGCGATATCACCCGCGCGACACTGTCGAAGACGCAGATCAATCTGAAGATGATCCCCGGCGTCGACGGCCATCTCGAGATCTGCCAGCTGGTCGCGATCAACCTGACCGACATCGTCGTCAAGGGATCGTGGATCGGGCCGGGCCGGCTGCATCTGGTGCCGCATGTCAATGCACCGGTCGCCGATTTCCCGGTCAAGCGCGTCGTCGGCGCGCATCATTACATCGCTGATCTGACGCTGCCGTTCGGCCGCATCGTGCACGACTACAACAAAGAAGCCGCGGAGGTGGCCGCGCCGACCGGCCTCGCCGCCGAGTAGGGCGGTCGCTGACATAAAACTGTAACAGGCGCGTCCTCCAATGTTGTGACGGAGGACGCGCTTGTCGCGTGGGCGAGGGTTCGAGCATGTCATTTCCCGCGGTTGCCTTGGAGGAGGACCATGCTGGCTGATCCGCCTCCTGCAGGTGTTGCCGGCGCGGTGCTGCGTCCGGAAACCATTCCCGGACTGGTCTGGGCGTTCCGCCTGCACCAGGACGGCAGCGCCGAGCCGCTTCCCATCGATACGCCGATCGAGCCGAGCCGCGACGGCCGGCTCTGGCTGCACCTCAACCTGAGCGACGTGCGCACCCGGGCATGGCTTGCCGCCATCCACATCCCGCAGCTCGCGCGGGATCTGTTGCTGTCGAACGACAAATTCCAGCAGATCCACACCATCGACAATTGCGTCTATGGCGTGTTCTCCGATCTGGTGCGCAGCATCGACGCTCCCACCGAGGAAACCGACTTCCTTCGTTTCGCGATGACCGAGCGTCTGTTGATCAGCGGCCGCCATCAGGCGCTCTGCGCAGTCGATGCGACGCGTCGCGTGCTCGAGAGCGGTTATCGCGTCGAGACCGTTGCGGCACTGCTGGAGAAGATCATTCACGAGGTCGCCGACACCATGGATCGCATGGCCGACAAGATCGGCACCGAGATCGATGCGATCGAGGATCGGGTGGTTGCCGGCGAAACCGGTTCCGAAATGCGCGGCCGACTTGGCCAGCTGCGCCGCACCTGCGTGCGGCTGCATCGCCAGCTTGCGGGCCTGCGCGTGCTGTTCCACCGGCTTGAGCTCAAGAACATGGACAATCTCAGTCCGGCGTTGCGGCTGCAGGCCGGCAAGCTGGCGCAGCGTCTTGACGGCCTCGACCACGACATCGTCGAGCTGCGTGAGCGCAGCCGCCTGCTCGAGGAAGAGCTGCGTTTCAAGCTGGAAGAGGAGAGCAACAAGCATCTCCACGCGCTTTCCGTCGTCACCATGATGCTGCTGCCGCCGACGCTCGTCAGCGGCATCTTCGGCATGAACACCAAGGGATTGCCGCTGACCGACGTCGACAGCGGGTTTCTGGTCGCGGCGGGCCTGCTGATCGGATCGGCGCTGCTGGCCTATCTGCTGATGCGGCGGCTCGGCATCGTCAAATAGCGCGCTCGCACCGCGGCATTTCCCATGGGCAGAGGTCTTTCCCGCGCGACGTTGGTGGCCGCGGCTCTCGCGCTCTGCACGTCGGCGCCGCCAGCGCGCGCGGAAGACAAGCCGGTCGCGGACCGGATCGCCGACACACGCGCTGCGCTGGAAGATGCCGGCTACCAGTTCAGCCTGATCTATATCGGCGAGAGCTTTGCCAACGTCTCGGGCGGCGTGAGCAACGGCGCGGCCTATACCGGCCGTCTCGATCTCGGCACCACCATCGACCTCGAGAAGGTGATGGGCTGGACCGGCGCGACCTTCCACGCCAACATGTACCAGATCCACGGCGACGGACTGTCGCGGAGCTATGTCGGCAACCTGTTCCTGGTGTCCGGTGTCGAGTCGCTGCCGGCGACGCGGCTCTATGAATTCTGGATCGAGCAGAAGCTGCTCGGCGGCAAGCTCGCGATCCGCGTCGGCCAGCAGGGCTCGGACGTCGAGTTCATCGACAGCCAGTACGACGACATCTTCATCAATTCCGCGCTGGGCTGGCCCGGCATTGTCGGCACAATTCTGCCGGCCGGCGGACCGTCGCCGCCGCTTGCCGTGCCCGGCATCCGGATCAAGGCCAATCTGTCCGACCGCATCACCGCCTATCTGGCACTGTTCGACGGCTCGGCCTCGCCGCCGCAGGGGACGGACGACCCGCAGATATTGAACGCCCACGGGATTCAGTTCCGCGTCAACGATCCGCCATGGTGGATCGGTCAGCTCAAATACAAGCTCGAGATCGGCGAGAGCAAACTGCCGGCGACCATCACCGGCGGCGCCTGGTACCACCTGGGCTCGTTCGCCGATCAGCGCTTCTCGGCCGACGGCCTGTCGTTTGCCGATCCCAACAGCTCCGGCGACACGCGGTGGCTGCGGCGGGACAACGGCATCTTCATGGTCTATGAGCAGCTACTTGCGCGCGTCGCGCCGGACGCCGACAAGGGCGTCGCATTCTTCATGCGCGCCTCCGTCAGTCCGTCGGACCGCAATCTCATCAGCACCTATGTCGACGGTGGCTTCCTGTTCACCGGCTTCAGCGACAAATATCCGGATGACCGGCTCGGCATCGCAGCGATCTATGCCAGGATTTCCGACGCCGCGCGCGCGCTCGACCGTGACACCCAGATCTTCACGGGCATGCCGTATCCGATCCGCGACTATGAGGCGATCCTCGAGATCACCTACCAGCACGTGGTGAACCCCAATTTCACGCTGCAGCCGATGTTTCAATACATCGCCCATCCAGCCGGCGGCGCCGTCGATCCCAATGATCCGACGCAGACGCATCGAATCAAGGACAGTATCGTGTTCGGCATGCGCACGATCCTCTCGTACTGACCCGCCTCAAGCCGCGGCAGGTTTCGGCTCCGCCACCGGCTTCGGCTGCGGCCGCGTGATTGCGAGCGTGATCAGCGCGGCGAAGACGCAGAGCGCGCCGGCAATGAAGAACGCCGGCAGATAGCTCTGATAGATGGTGCGCGAAAGGCCGGCGCCGAACGCGGCGGTGCCGGCGCCGAGCTGATGGCCGGCAAAGATCCAGCCGAACACCAGATTGGCGCGTTCGGCGCCGAAGCGCTGTGCGGTGAGGCGCACCGTCGGCGGCACGGTCGCGATCCAGTCGAGCCCATAGAACATCGCAAACAGCGACAGCCCGTAGAAGGTGAAGTCGGAGAACGGCAGGAACAGCAGCGACAGGCCGCGCAGGCCGTAATACCAGAACAGCAGATAGCGGTTGTCGTAACGGTCGGACAGCCAGCCCGAAATGATGGTGCCGAAAAAGTCGAAGATGCCCATCGCGGCGAGCAGGCTCGCGGCCTGCACCTGCGGGATGCCGTAGTCGAGGCACATCGGAATCAGGTGGACCTGGACGAGGCCGTTGGTCGAGGCGCCGCAGACGAAGAAGGTCGCGAACAGGATCCAGAATACCGACGATTTCGAGGAGTCGCGCAGCGTGCCGAGCGCGGCCGCCATGATCGGCGCATTGGCCGGCGGTGGCGCGGGAAGCGGCGCGGTGCCCTCGTCGCCGAACGGACGCAGGCCGACGTCGCTCGGCCGGTCGCGCATCACCATCAGAACGGCAAAGGCCGCGACGCCGAGCATCACACAGACCAGTCCAAGCGCGACGCGCCAGCCGTAACGCTCGGTGAGGGTTGCAAGCAGCGGCAGGAAGGCAAGCTGCCCGGTTGCGACGCTCGCGGTGAGCATGCCGATCACGAGGCCGCGCCGCGCCACGAACCAGCGCGTGGCAATGGTCGCGCCAAGCACCAGCGCGGTCATGCCGGTGCCGATCCCGATCACAACGCCCCACAGCAGAACCAGCTGCCAGACCTGCGTCATCGCGAGCGAGGCCAATAGTCCGGAAACCACGATCAATTGCGCCGCCAGCGTCACGTTGCGCAGGCCGTAGCGGTTCATCAGCGCGGCGGCGAACGGCGCCATCAGCCCGAACAGGATGAAGCGGATCGACAGCGCCGAGGAAATCTCGGCGGTGGACCAGCCGAACTCCTTCTGCAGGGGCACGATGAAGACGCCGGGCGCGCCGACGGTGCCGGCCGAGATCAGTGCGGCAAGGAAGGTGACGGCGACCATCGCCCAGCCGTAGTGGATGTTGCGGCGGGCGAGGGCGGAAGCAAGCCAGTTCGAGATCATTGGGTCCAGATGAGTTGCGGTGAAAGTTTTGCGCGATGCGCAATATGGCACGAGGGAGCCATGTCTAAAATGACATAGTTCCCTCGTTTTCGGACTCATGCCGTACTCTGGCCTTTTAGCGTCCAGCGTCCTGTCTTGACCCTCATCCTGGAGGAGCCCGCGAATAGCGGGCGTCTCGAAGGATGTACGCCACAGGCGGGCCTCATGGTTCGAGACGCGCTTCGCGCTCCTCACCATGAGGGTGAGATAGCCGGTTACTGCGTGATGCGCTCGACCGCGATGGCGGTGGCTTCGCCGCCGCCGATGCACAGGGCGGCGACGCCGCGCTTCAGATTCTGCGCCTCCAGCGCGTGCAGCAGCGTCACGATCAGCCGCGCGCCGGTGGCGCCGATCGGATGGCCGAGCGCGCAGGCGCCGCCGTTGATGTTGAGCCGGTCGCGCGGAATTCCGAGATCACGCTGCGCCGCCATCGCGACCACCGCGAACGCCTCGTTGATCTCGAACAGGTCGACATCGCCGACGCTCCAGCCGACCTTGTCCAGCAGCTTGCGGATTGCCGGGATCGGCGCTGTGGTGAACCACTGCGGCTCCTGGCTGTGGGTGGCGTGGCCCTTGATCTCGGCCAGAACAGGCAGTCCGTCGCGATCGGCAAGCGAACGCTTCGCCAGGATCAGTGCCGCGGCGCCGTCGGCATTGGCCGAGGAGGCGGCCGGCGTGATGGTGCCGCCCGCGCGGAACGCCGGCTTCAGGCCGGGGATCTTTGCCGGATCGACCTTCAGCGGGTGCTCGTCATTGGCGATGATGCGCGGACCGGCCTTCTCGGCGAGCGTGATCGGCGCGATCTCGGCCTTGAAGGCGCCGCCCTCGACCGCCCTGCGGGCACGGCTCAGCGTCTCCATCGCATAGGTGTCCTGGTCGGCGCGGGTGAACTGATAGGCCTCCGCGGTCGCCTCGCCGAAATCGCCCATCGAGCGGCCGGTCTCATCGTCCTCGAGCCCGTCCATCATCATGTGGTCGATGATGCGGTCATGGCCGGCGCGATAGCCGCCACGCGCCTTCTGCAGCAGATAGGGCGCGTTGCTCATGCTCTCCATACCGCCGGACAGCACGATCTCGGCCGAGCCGGCCTTGATGATGTCGTGGGCCAGCATGGTCGCCTTCATGCCGGAACCGCAGACCTTGTTGACGGTGGTGGCGCCGACGGCATCCGGCAGCTTGGCGCCGCGCGCGGCCTGGCGGGCAGGGGCCTGGCCCTGGCCGGCGGGCAGCACGTTGCCCATGAACACCTCGTCGATCCGTTCCGGCGCGAGCCTGGCGCGTTCGTGCACCGCGCCGATCACATGCGAGCCGAGCTTGTGAGCCGGGAGCGGCGTGAGTTCGCCCATGAAGCGGCCGAGCGGGGTACGGGCGGCGGAGAGGATGACGACGGGATCGGCGCTGGATGACATGACAGGATTCCCTTCAATACCGGGATTTGATTGAATTATTCTCATCATATGATGCGATGCAAAAAATGCAACTCTGCGTGCTATGACAAAATGTCGTGTTCGCATGAATGAGAGGCCGGGATAGCTCCGCAATCACCACCCGCCGTCCTGGCGAAGGCCAGGACCCATTACCCCAAGTGCGAATTGTTGCGCGACGCCGGGGCAATGATCCTTCCGACAACCAAAGCCGGTGGCTATGGGTCCTGGCTTTTGCCAGGACGACGATGAGGATGGTTCTCGGTTCAAGCTGTCGAATAGCTTGTTCGGTGTCATCACCCGCGCATACGGGTGATCCCGTATTCCAGAGACGCTCGAGTTCAATCTGATAGGCCTCGGCGTGCTGGGTCGCCCGATCCCGTCTACGCCAAGGCTTCGACGAGGCCACGAATCCCTGGCACGCCGGAGCTTTAGCGAAGGCGGCAAGCCGGGCGATGACAGTGTGATTTGGGATACAGTTTGACATTCTCGCGACATGAATTGCCCGAGTTTTGCATTTCGTTTCGCCCTCTCTTGAGCAGAGGGCGCAGGGAAAGCCGGGTGCCGATCGCACCCGTGGGCCCCGAGCAAAGGGTAGAAAGCTCGGGGGGTAGGACCACAGGTGTAACCGGAGCAATCCGGCTTTCCCTGCGCGATGGGCTACGGCTTACTTCGTGCTCTCCCCGGCGAGACTGGGCTTGCTTGTCACCGTCTTCACAACGCGCATCGCGCAATGCGAAAAGACACCTACCACTAGGTGGTGTGGACACTTATCGCAGCCATAAGACGATGGCTGCGAGAGTGACGACGGCAAGATAATTTCGGGCGGTCTTTTCGAAGCGGGTTGCGACGCGGCGGAACTGCTTGAGCTTTGAGAAGCAGCATTCGACCAGATGACGCTGGGCATAGAGATGCTTGTCCAGCGGGTATTTGAGCGCCCGTGACGGGTTGTTGGGGATGACGGCGAGCGCGCCCTTGGCGGCGATGGCTTGGCGCAAATGATCGGCGTCATAGGCTGTATCGGCCATGACGACCTCGGCAGGCAATCCCTCGATCAGTTCGGCGGCTTGCGGTGCATCGCCCTTCTGGCCTGCGGTGAGCGTGAACCGTACCGGACATCCCAGGCCGCGAACGGCCATATGTATCTTGGTGCTCAGGCCGCCGCGCGAACGGCCAATCGCCTGATCTTCAGACCCCCTTTTTTGGCCCCGGCGGCGTGCTGATGCGCCCGGACGATGGTGGAATCAACGATCAGATATTCGAAGTCCGGATCATCGGACATCGCCTCGAAGATCCGCAACCAGACACCCTTGATGCTCCATCGGCTGAAGCGCCGAAACACGCTGTTCCAATCGCCAAAGACCTCCGGGAGATCGCGCCAGGGCGAGCCCGTACGTACAATCCACAGCACGCCCTCTACAAACATCCGGTTGTCGCGCCCGGTGGAGCCCTTCTGGTCGGGGCGACCTATGATCAGCGGCGCCATCCGTTCCCAGGCCGCGTCGCTCAACACCAAACGGTCCATCACACCCAAGACTGCCTCCCAAAAGCAGCCTTGAATCTGATTTGCTCCTAAAAGGGAATCCCTAGAGTCCACACCACCTAGGGCGTCAGGACCACACGACTTCGCCGTCCGCCTTGCACGCACTCGTCAGTTGCACGCCCGGCGTCCACCGCATCCCACGCCGCGTTCGTGACGATCGCGATACGCCCCTCGATCGGGTGAGACGGCCAAACCATATACTGAGTTGCCGTTCCGATAAACCGAAATATTTTTGCTGCGGGGGCTTGCGCCGTCGGGCAAATCAGTGATTGAGAATTTCCGAGGTTGCCTGCAACGTCATCTAGTCCGTCCGCCAGGCCCCGAGCAAGAACCGTCGCTTCGGCGCGGCGCCTGCCTGCTTCTGCACATCGGGCAGGTCGACGGCGTAACGCTTCATCAATAGCTTGATGGCGATCCCGATGATCACAAAGGGCGTGACGTAGATCGCGAAAACTTCGAAGGCCGTCATGTCGTCCTCCGCGGTTTCGGAGCAGGCACGCTAGCACGATCATCTTGCGGAGCGGAGCAGGTTGCCGATCCGGCCGCGACGAAACCGCGACGGCGGTGCAGTACGCCGCCGCTGATGCCGTCGTGCATGGCGGCATGCGGCGGCTTCGATTGACACCGACAGGCTCGGCGCTAGGCTTGCCGGAGCAGGGATTTTCCCAAGAGAATCAGACACCGGGACCAAGATCCGGATCAAGACCCGGAAGCACGACCCAGAAAAACCAAGAAAAGGGCAGGACACGCCGTGACACGCGTCATCGCGTCTTGAGTGGGACCACGCGGACCTCCGCGCTCGCGCCATTTCGCATCCGCAGCTATCGCTTTCAATGGCCGTCCGACCTGCTCACCTCCTGGGCGTTCGAGGTCGAGACGCTGGTGCTCGGCTGGTACATCATGGTCGAGACCGGCTCGGTGCTGCTGCTGACCGTGCTCGCCTCGCTGCAATATGTCGGCACGCTGGTCGCGCCTGTTGTCGGCATGATCGGCGATCGCATGGGGCATCGCGATCTCTTGGCCGTGATGCGCTTTGCCTATACGGCGCTCGCCGGGACCATCATGACGCTGGCGCTGACCGGGCACCTCGCCCCGCTGAATGTCATGATCATCGTCGCGATCATGGGCGTGATCCGCCCGTCGGACCTCGGCGTGCGCGGCGCGCTGCTCGCCGACATCATGCCGCCGGAGCAGCTGGTCGGCGCCATCAGCCTGGCACGCACCACGCAGGACTCGGCGCGCATCGCAGGCGCGCTGACCGGAGCCGGATTGTTCGCGGCGCTCGGCATCGGCTACGTCTATATCGGGATCGCCGGCTTCTATTTCGTCGCCGCCATCCTGATGCTCTGCATGAGCCGTCCGAAGTCGCACAGCGCAGCCGGTCAATCGGACATCGATGTGCCCGGCTCGAAACTGCTGCGCGACCTCAAGGAGGGCATCGTCTATGCGTGGAGCGGCCCGGGCATGCGCGCGGCGCTCTGCGTCGCGTTCCTCGCCAATCTCACCGCGTTTCCGCTGACCAACGGTCTATTGCCCTATGTCGCGCGCGACATCTTCCATACCGACCAGACCGGCCTCGGCTATCTCTCCGCGAGCTTTGCGGTCGGCTCGCTGATCGGCTCGATCACACTCAGCATGGCCGGCGGCGTCCGTATCGCGCGGCTCCTGATCGGCGCGACGCTCGCCTGGTACGCGATGCTGTTGGTATTCGTCGAGCTCAGGACCATGCCGGTGGCGATGGCCTGCCTGCTGCTGGCCGGCATCGCGCAAAGCATGTCGATGATCTCGGCCGCCGTGATGCTGATGCGCAACGCCAGCGCGCATCTGCGCGGCCGCGTGATGGGCGTGCGCATGATGGTGATCTACGGCCTGCCGCTCGGCCTGCTCGCGGCCGGCGGCCTGATCGACCTGATCGGCTACACCGCAACCGGCACGCTGCTCGCCGCCGCCGGCTTCATCGCGATGCTCGCAATCGCGCTGCACTGGCGCGCCGATCTGTGGCCGACCCACGCGCCGGCGAATGCGCGGTGAGGGGCTACGATGCGTCGCCCGACGCAGCCCGGATGAACGCAGCGATATCCGGGACTGCCAATCCCGCATGTCGCTGCGCTCGTGCGGGATCTAGCGCTTCCGATCCAGAAATCCCTGCAGCAGCCGTTGCGGCTCGCCGGTCTGGAAGGATTTGCCGAACACGCCGACGCTGAGGTTGACCGATTCGGTCAGCGGCAATTCTTCCCATTGCCGCAGCAGGTCCTTCTGGATGCGCAGCGCCTCGGGGCCGCATTCCAGCAGCGCCTTCACGGTGTGCTCGACGGCCTCGTCGAGGCTGCCGGGTTTTGCCACGGTGTCGACCAGGCCCCAGGCCAGCGCGGTGGGGGCGTCGATGTTCTCCGCCGTCATCATCAGCCAGCGCGCGCGGCCCCAGCCGATCAGCCGCGGCAGCAGTGCTGCGTGGATCACCGAGGGGATGCCGACGCGCACCTCGGGCATGCCGAACATCGCGTCATGCGCCGCGATGCGCACATCGCAGGCGGCCGCGACTTCGAGGCCGCCACCGAGGCACCAGCCGGGCAGGCGGGCGATGACCGGCGCGGGGAATTTGCGCACGGCCTCGCAGAGATCGCGCAGGCGGCTGATGAACGCTTCCGCGGATGCCTGGTCGAGCGTCGCCATCTCCTTGATGTCGGCGCCGCCGATCATGCTCCGCTCGCTTTCGCCGGCCAGGATCACCGTGCGGATGCCGCGGTCGGCAGCCAGATGCTCAAAGCCCTCGCGCACGCCGTTGGTCACGGCTGAACTCACGATGTTCAGCTTGCCGGCGTTGCAAATCGTGAGGCGGACGACGTCTCTGTTGTCGCGGTCGATGCCGCAGTGGGGATTGAGCATGTCCATGGAATGGTCCCGGCGCAGGATTTGATGGCGCCATGTCCCGGACAAAGCAGGCCGCTGTCAAGGCACCAGTCCGGCGGTTGCGCCGCGCGGCGCGGATATGTAGAATTATGATCATCATATCTATGGAGCCGTCATGACCGCCGCCGAGACATCAGATCTTCATTCGCCCGACCTGCTGCGCGTCCGCGTCGTGGAATGGCAGGCCCCCGGGCCGGTGGCGAAGGCGGCGATGCCGATGTCCGGCATCGAGGCGATGCGCGCGATCCGCGACGGCCGCTTGCCGCCGCCGCCGATGGCAAAGCTGATCGGCATCCGCATGGCCGTGGTCGACGAGGGGCGCATCGTGATGGAACTAGAGCCGCATGAGAGCCTCGAGAACACCATCGGCCTGTTGCACGGCGCGACCGCCGCCGCGCTGCTCGATACTGCGATGGGCTGCGCGATCTCGACCATGCTGCCGGCGGGGCAGACCTCGGTCACGCTGGACCTCAAACTGACCTATCTGCGCCCGCTCTCGGCGCGCTCGGGAACCATCTCGGCCGAGGGCAAGGTGATCAAGCTCGGCCGCCAGACCAGTTACGCCGAAGGCTTCGTCCGCGACCGCAGGGGTAATCTTGCGGTGCACGCGACCGCGACGTTTTCCATGCTCGGCGGGGAACCCCAAGGAGTGAACAAGGCGAAATAATCCGAGCATCGCGGCCGCAAATCTGCTATTATATGATTAGAAACATTCCATGAGAGCGGCATGCGCTATTCGAAAGAACACAAGCAGGAGACCCACGCGCGAATCGTCAAGAAAGCCGCGACGCGGCTGCGCGAGAAGGGTGCCCACGGCATCGGCGTCGCGGACCTGATGAAGGACGCCGGCCTGACCCATGGCGGCTTCTACGCGCATTTCGACTCGCGCGAGGCGCTGGTGATCGAGGCCTTCAACTACGCCATGGACCGCGCCACCGAGCGCTGGCGCAAGGTCACGGCGGAGGTGCCGCCGGAGAAGCGGCTTGCGACTATCGTCGACGGCTATCTTTCGGCGACCCATCGTGACGATCCCGGTCAGGGCTGCGCGGTCCCGGCGCTCGGTGCCGAGATCGCCCGCGAGAGTCCGAAGACCCGCAAGGCATTCGCCCTCAAGCTCGACCAGATGATCGACATGATGGCCGACCAGATCCAGGACGTGCCGCGCAAGGCCGCGCGCAAGCAGGCGATGGCGGCACTCGCGACCATGATGGGCACCATCGTGATGTCGCGGATATCAGGCAGCGGCGAAATGTCCGACGAGATATTGGCCGCCGGCCGCGAGGCGGTGATGGGCCGCGCCGCTGCGGCGAAGGCGCCGGCGAAGAAGAAGGTGAATTAGCGCGTAAGGGCGGGCCTCGGATTCAGATCAGTCCGGAAGCCCAGCTTCGCGGAGACCCTTGGCAAAAAGGGCAAGATCCTCCGCCCGGCGAAATGGTGCCAGATCTTCCAGGTTGGAGATGCGCAAATCGGGATTGCATTCGCGGACACGCGCGATGCCCTTGTGTGCCGGTTCAAAGCGTCCGGTGAGCGCATTGCTGGCTGCGAACATGCAGATTGCCAGCAGGAAATCCGGATTGTCGCGCAATGCTTTCTCGGCCCATGACAACGCCATATCATGGCGGCCGGAGAGAAAATGAGCATACGAGACGGCTGCGTTTATTGTGTACATGGCCGGATCGAGTGGGCTCAGCCGCATGGCACGCGCAGCGTAGTCGAGTGCGAGGTCGGGCTCACCTCTAAAAGCTCTCACCCAGGCACCAAGATTCCAAGCTTGCGCCAGGTTCGGATTAATCGCCAGTCCGCGATCCACGAAAGCAATCGCATCATCGAACTGATGGGCGATGAAGGCGAGCACATATGCGCCCATACACATCGCTGCCGGGTCATCTGTTCCCAGATGCACTGCTTTCCAGCCTAGCCGCGTAGCTTCGGCACTTTCCTGCTCACGATTGATCATCCAGCGACGCGCTTTGCGTTGGACGTAGCACCACCCGGCCATGCCATAGGCGCACGCCAGACCAGGGTCGAGCTGGATCGCCTTGTTAAAGAGCTGGAGCGCCTCAACGTTCGTATCCCTGGTCCACCGGCGAACGCTCGCCAACCCACGCAGGTAGTAGTCGTATGCATCCAGGTTCTCGGTCGGCTTGCGCCGGGCTCGCCTGATTTCCTCGCGCTGCAGCATAGGCGCGATGGCGCCCACGACGGTCGAGGTCACCTGGTCCTGTAGATCGAAGATATCTTCGAGCGCACCATCAAAGCGGTCAGCCCAGAGATGCGCGCCGGTTTCAGCATCGATCAGCTGACCGGCGATCCGAACACGATTTCCAGCCTTACGTACGCTACCTTCGAGGACATAGCGCACCGCGAGTTCGCGGCCGACCTGCTTGATGTCCACGGGCCGGCCCTTGTAGGTGAAACTCGAATTGCGCGCGATCACGAGCAGCCAGCGAAACCGCGACAGCGCCATCGTGATATCTTCCACCACGCCATCGGCGAAATACTCTTGCTCCGGGTCGGCACTCAGGTTCTGGAAGGGCAGCACGGCAATCGAGGGTTTGTCCGCGTGCGCGACGGTTGGCTGCGGCCGTTCCAGTTGATCGCCAGCTGTTGTCGCGCTTGCCGGCGCACGCTCTTCCCGGACCGCGCCGATGAAGCGGAAGCCCTTGCGTGGCAGTGTCTTGATCAGGCGCTGCTCTTCGCCGGAATCGCCGATGGCGCTGCGCGCGACGTTGAGGCGTGTGGTCAGCGCTGCATCGGACACGCTGCGCCCATTCCAGATGGCGTCGATGACGTCGTCCTTACTGACGACGCGTTCCCTGTTGCGGATCAGAAAGTCGAGCAGGTCGAATGCCTGTGGGGTGACGGAAACGACCTCCGCCCCGCGATGCAACTCGCGCCGGTCCGTGTCGAGTGCGTACTCCTCGAAGAGATAGCGCAAGCTGCGAATCCCTTGGGTGTGCCTCCGAGATCGTCATGAGGCGCCTTGGCACCGCTTGGAGCAGCAAGAATAAGCCTCCGGTGAGGAAAATGTAAGCCGCCTGTGAAGCGCGCGCGCTCATGCCGCGGCACCTTGTCCGGATGGAAAGAACGTATCCCGGAGGCGCTGCAATGAGCACGACCTACAGTCCAACGCGTTCAGCCCGGACGACCGCATCGACGCCGCCAGTCTCCAGCGCCTTCAGGAGCTTCTGGGATGCAATCCAAGAATGGCGCAAATGGGAGCGGCTGCGCGCCGATCTCGGCAGTTTAAGTGACCGGGAGCTGATCGATATCGGGATCTCCCGTGGCGAGATCGACCACGTCGCCGCGAGCCGTGATGCCGACCCGCGAGGCATCCGGTCCGGCGGATGACGTCGGCGGGCCCTACGGCCCGCCGAACAGCGCCCGCTCGGCTTCTACCGTCTCGTAGATGTAGTCCGCCACGGCGCGGATACGGGCGAGGTCCTTGCTGTCGGCATGCATCAGGAGCCAGAAGGTGCGGGAGATCCGCACCTCGTCCGGCAGCACCGGCTGCAATTCGGGGTGGGCGGTGGCCATGAAGTGCGGCAGCACGGCGATGCCGAAGCCGGCGATGGTGGCGTTGAGCTGCGCGATCAGATTGGCGCTGCGGAATTTGGCGGAGATCTTCGGCGAGACTTGCGGCAGATAGTCCAGCTCCGGCGTGAACAAGAGCTCCTCGATGTAGCCGACGAAGCGATGCCGCGGCAGGTCGGCGCGCGCGGCAATGCTTGGTGCCTGCGCGAGATAGCCGGGTGCGGCATAAAGCCCGAGCGTGTAGTCGAGCAGCTTGCGGCCGACGATCCGGCCTTCCTTCGGCATGGTCAGGCTGATCGCGATGTCGGCCTCGCGCTTGGAGAGCGAGAACAGCCGTGCGGTGGCGACGAGCTGCAGATCGAGATCGGGATACCGCTCGGTGAACTTGACCAGCCGCGAGGCCAGGAAATGGCTGCCGAAACCGTCGGGCGCGCCGATCCGTACCGTGCCGGTGAGATGGGCCCGCGAGCCGCCGACCGCCTCCTGGTTGGCGACGATGGTGGATTCCATCGCCTCCGCGCTGTCGGCGACCCGCTGGCCGGCCTCGGTCAGCAGATAGCCGGTCTTCCGCCGATCAAACAGTTTTGCGGAGAGGTGGCGCTCCAGCCGGTCGACACGGCGGATCACTGTGGCATGATCGACGCCGAGCTGCTTGGCGGCAGCCGACACCGAGCCGCCGCGCACGATGGCAAGCACGAAGCGGAAGTCGTCCCAGTCGATGGTGCCGCCGCCTTGATCCAGCATTTCCGCACATCTATGGTGCAATTTATCGGACTTGAATCCTATAAAATGCAGGGTCAATACGGTTTGTAAAGCGATCTCGCCCGCGAGACGCGGCGATTCAGGTCTCCAAGGGAGGATATTCATGCGCTCTATCGGACATTTCATCGGTGGCAAGGAGGTCAAGGGCACCTCGGGCCGTACGGCCGACGTCTTCGAGCCGATGACCGGCGACGTCCAGGCCAAGGTCGCGCTGGCCTCGAAGGCCGAAGTCCGCGCCGCGGTCGAGAACGCCAAGGCGGCACAGGGCGAATGGGCCGCTACCAATCCGCAGCGCCGCGCCCGCGTCATGATGAAGTTCGTCGAGCTGGTGCAGCGCGATTACGACAAGCTCGCCGAACTTTTGGCGCGCGAGCACGGCAAGACCGTTCCCGACGCCAAGGGCGACATCCAGCGCGGCCTCGAAGTCGCCGAGTTCGCCTGCGGCATCCCGCACCTGATGAAGGGCGAGTACACCGAGGGCGCCGGTCCCGGCATCGACATCTATTCGATGCGGCAGCCCCTGGGAGTGGTCGCCGGCATCACGCCGTTCAACTTCCCGGCGATGATCCCGATGTGGAAGTTCGCCCCCGCGATCGCCTGCGGCAACGCCTTCATCCTCAAGCCGTCGGAGCGCGATCCCGGCGTGCCGATGGCGCTTGCCCAGCTGATGATCGAAGCGGGGCTGCCGGCCGGCGTCCTCAACGTCGTCAACGGCGACAAGGAGGCGGTCGACGCTATCCTCGACGATCCCGATGTCAAGGCCATCGGTTTCGTCGGCTCGACCCCGATCGCGCAATATATCTACGAGCGCGCGGCGCAGACCGGCAAGCGCTGCCAGTGCTTCGGCGGCGCCAAGAACCACGCCATCATCATGCCTGACGCCGACATGGACCAGACCGTCGACGCGCTGATCGGCGCGGGCTACGGCTCGGCCGGCGAACGCTGCATGGCGGTGTCCGTCGCGGTGCCGGTCGGCAAGACCACGGCTGACCGTCTGATGGACAAGCTGATCCCGCGCGTCGAGTCGCTCAAGATCGGCACCTCGGTCGATCCGTCGGCCGATTACGGCCCGCTGGTGACCCGCGAGGCGGTCGAGAAGGTCAAGAACTACATCGACATCGGCGTCAAGGAAGGCGCCACGCTCGCGGTCGACGGCCGCGGCTTCAAGATGCAGGGCTACGAGAACGGCTTCTATCTCGGTGGTTCGCTGTTCGACAACGTCACCAAGGACATGCGGATCTACAAGGAAGAGATCTTTGGCCCGGTGCTCTCGGTGGTGCGCGCCAACGACTATCATGAGGCGCTGGCGCTGCCGTCCGACCACGACTACGGCAACGGCGTTGCGATCTTCACCCGCGACGGCGACGCCGCGCGCGACTTCGCGGCCAAGGTCAATGTCGGCATGGTCGGCATCAACGTGCCGATCCCGGTGCCGATCGCCTACTACACCTTCGGCGGCTGGAAGAAGTCCGGCTTCGGCGATCTCAACCAGCACGGTCCGGATTCGGTCCGCTTCTATACCAAGACCAAGACGGTGACCTCGCGTTGGCCGTCCGGCGTCAAGGACGGTGCGGAGTTCTCGATCCCGACGATGAAGTAAGTCCGCTTAGAGCGAGGCAATGATGCAGTTCGCTCTCAACGAGGACCAGATCGCGGTTCGCGACATGGCGCGGGCGTTTGCGGCGGAGAAGATCGCGCCGCACGCGCTCGAATGGGACGAGAAGAAGCATTTTCCGGTCGACGTGATGCGCGAGGCGGCAAGCCTCGGCATCGGCGGCATCTATATCAAGGACGATGTCGGCGGCTCGGCGATGACACGCTTCGACGCGGCGCTGATCTTCGAGGCCCTGGCGACGGGCTGTCCCACGACGTCGGCATTCATCTCGATCCACAACATGGCGTCCTGGATGATCGATGCCTATGGCAACGACACCCAGCGCCATAAATGGCTGCCGAAGCTCTGCACCATGGAGCTCATCGCCAGCTACTGCCTGACCGAGCCGGGCGCCGGCTCCGATGCCGCCGCGCTGCGCACCCGCGCGGTGCGCGACGGCGATCATTACGTGCTCAACGGCCAGAAGCAGTTCATCTCCGGCGCCGGCAGCACCGATCTCTTGGTCACGATGGTGCGCGCCGGCGGCGACGGTCCCGGCGGCGTCTCGACGATTGTGATCGACGGCAAGACGCCGGGCGTGTCGTTCGGCGCCAATGAGCGCAAGATGGGCTGGAATGCCCAGCCGACCCGCGCGGTGATGTTCGAGAACGCACGCGTGC
This sequence comes from Bradyrhizobium sp. I1.14.4, assembly GCF_050435825.1. NCBI lineage: Bacteria > Pseudomonadati > Pseudomonadota > Alphaproteobacteria > Hyphomicrobiales > Nitrobacteraceae > Bradyrhizobium > Bradyrhizobium sp. I1.14.4. Next base: position 97,673 of record NZ_JBNDLA010000002.1, read on the forward strand.
CGGTCGAAAACCGGCTCGGCGAGGAGGGCATCGGTTTCAAGATCGCGATGGCCGGCCTCGACGGCGGCCGGCTCAACATCGCGGCGTGCTCGCTCGGCGGTGCGCAGACGGCGCTCGACAAGGCGCTAGCCTACATGAAGGACCGCAAGGCGTTCGGCAAGCGCCTCGACGAATTCCAGGCGCTGCAATTCAAGATCGCCGACATGGCGACCGAGCTGGAGGCGGCGCGCACCTTCCTGTGGCGCGCGGCCGCCGCGCTCGATCGCAAGGACCCGGACGCGTCCATGCTGTGCGCGATGGCCAAGCGGTTCGGCACCGATGTGGGCTTCGAGGTCGCCAACCAGGCGCTGCAGCTGCATGGTGGCTACGGCTACCTCAGCGAATATGGCGTCGAGAAGATCGTGCGCGATCTGCGAGTGCACCAGATTCTCGAAGGCACCAATGAAATCATGCGGCTGATCGTGTCGCGCAAGTTGATCGAGGGCGCGTGATGAATGATGCGGCTGCGGCAGAGGGCGATCTGATCGCGCGCAAGGAGGGATCGGCCGGCATCATCCGGCTCAACCGGCCGAAGGCGATCAATGCCGTGACGCTGGAGATGTTCCACGACATCGACAAGGCGCTCGACCTGTTCGAGGCCGATCCCGACGTCGCCGTCATCGTGCTGGAAGGCGCCGGCGAGCGCGGCCTGTGCGCTGGCGGTGATATCCGCGCGCTCTGGGAAAGCTCGAAGGTCAAGGGCGACCTCGGCAAGATCCTGTGGCGGGACGAGTACATCCTCAACGCGCGGATCAAGAAATTCCCAAAACCCTATATCGCCTTCATGGACGGCATCGTGATGGGCGGCGGCGTCGGACTGTCGGCGCACAGCCGCCACCGCGTGGTGACCGAGCGGACCAAACTCGCGATGCCCGAGGTCGGCCTGGGCTTCTTCCCCGACGTCGGCGGCACCTACCTGCTGTCGCGCTCGCCCGGCGAGATCGGCACCTATTTTGGCTTGACCGGCACCACCATGAACGGCCCGGATGCGATCTACGCCAAGTTCGCCGACGCCGTGGTGCCGAGCGCAAAGCTGCCCGCATTGCGCGAGGCGCTGACCAAGGTTGCGCCGGGCACGAACTCGGCCGCGATCGACAGGCTGATCCGCGGCTTTGCCACCGGCGAGACGTCGGGTCCCGTCGCCGCGATGCAGGCCAGGATCGACGGCTGGTTCGCGCGCGGACGGATGCAGGACATCGTTGCTGCGATCGAGGCGGACGGATCGGAGCTGGCGCAGGCCACGCTGAAGACGCTCGGCGAGAAGTCGCCGCGCGGCATGGTGGTGACGCTGAAGCTGCTGCGGCTGGCGCGGGCGACCGAGACGCTGGAGGAGTGTCTGGTGCGGGAATATCGCGCCGCGCTCGAGGTGTTCGCCAGCGACGATTTCCGCGAGGGCGTGCGCGCCGCTGTCATCGACAAGGACCGCAATCCGAAATGGTCGCCCGTTCGCGTCGAGGACGTGACGTCGGAGATGCTCGCGCCTTACTTCGCCGAGATCGGCGCCGACGAGTTGAAATTTCCTGACAGCAAATAGAAACGTCGCAAGCGGAGGACTTCCCATGGCAAACATCGCATTCATCGGTCTCGGCAATATGGGTGGGCCGATGGCGGCCAATCTGGTCAAGGCCGGCCACAAGGTCACCGCGTTCGATCTGGTCGCAGCCTCCCGCGATCAGGCAAAGAGCGATGGTGCTGCGATCGCCGAGAGCGGTGTCGGCGCGGTGAAGGGCGCCGATGTCGTCATCACCATGCTGCCGGCCGGCAAGCATGTGCTCGGCGTCTGGAACGAGGTGCTCCCGGCGATGGCCAAGGGCGCGCTAATCATCGACTGCTCGACCATCGACGTCGAAAGCGCCAAGCAGGCGCATGCGCTCGCGGCCACGCACGGCATGGCCTCGGTCGATGCGCCGGTCTCCGGCGGCACCGGCGGCGCCAAGGGTGCGACACTGACCTTCATGTGCGGCGGTGAGGACAAGGCGTTTGCGGCGGCCCAACCGGTCTTGGTCAACATGGGCAAGAAGATCGTGCATTGCGGCGGCGGCGGGGCAGGGCAGGCGGCCAAGATCTGCAACAACATGATATTGGGCATTTCCATGATCGCGGTCGGCGAAGCCTTTGTGCTGGCCGAAAAGCTCGGCCTGTCGCACCAGGCGCTGTTCGACGTCGCCTCGACCTCGTCGGGCCAGTGCTGGTCGCTCACGACCTATTGCCCGGTTCCCGGTCCTGTGCCGACCTCGCCGGCCAACAACGGCTACAAGCCGGGTTTCGCCTCCAACCTGATGGTCAAGGACCTGACGCTGGCGCAGGACGCCGCCAATGCCGCCGGCGCGGTGACGCCGCTCGGCAAGCACGCGCAGGAGATCTATAAGACCTTCGATGCGTCGGGGCACGGCGGGGTCGACTTTTCCGGAATTATCCAGCACGTTAGGGGACTTGCAGCGAAATAAGACCGTCGTCCTGAGGTGCGAGCGCTTGCGAGCCTCGAAGGATGATGGTCGGCTGCTTGTGGCCCATCCTTGGAGACGCCGCGCTCCGCGCGGCTCCTGAGGATGACGGCGATCAACGTGGTGAGACCAATATCCGATGACCACATTTCAGGACGCACGCGCCTTTCTACTCAAGCACCGCACCGACTACGACACGGCGGTGAGAGATTTCCGCTGGCCGGATCCGGTGCCGTTCAACTGGGCGCTCGACTGGTTCGATGCAGGGCTCGCGAAAAATCCCGACAGCCGCGACAGGCCGGCGCTGTGGATCGTCGATGCCGCCAGCGGCAACGAGACCAAGCTGAGCTTCGCCGAGCTGTCGCGCCGCTCCAACCAGGTCGCGAATTTCCTGCGCGCGCAGGGGCTGAAGCGCGGCGATCATCTGTTGCTGCTGCTCGGCAATGTCGTGCCGCTATGGGAGACCATGCTGGCGGCGATGAAGCTCGGCGTCGTCGTGATCCCCGCGACTACGCTCTTGACCGCTGAAGAATTGCGCGACCGGCTGGATCGCGGCAAAGCGAAGGCGGTCGTCGCCACGCAGGACCAGGTCGCGAAGTTCGCAGGCCTCGGCAGCGACAAGCTTGCGCGCATCGTGGTCGGCGCGGCGGCGCAGACGCAAGACGGTTGGCTGGCGTTCGAGGATGCGGCGAAGGCGCCCGAGGCCTTCACACCAGATGGGCCGACCAATGCCGACGATCCGATGCTGCTCTATTTCACCTCGGGCACCACGGCAAAGCCGAAGCTGGTGCGGCACAGCCAGCGCAGCTATCCGGTCGGACATCTCTCGACCATGTACTGGATCGGCTTGCAGTCCGGCGACATCCATCTCAACATCTCGTCGCCCGGCTGGGCCAAGCATGCCTGGAGCTGCTTGTTCGCGCCGTGGAATGCCGGCGCCACCGTGTTCGTGGTCAACCAGCCGCGCTTCGACGCAAAGGGATTGCTCGCCACCATCGGCCGCTGCGGCGTCACCACGCTGTGCGCGCCGCCGACGGTGTGGCGGATGTTCATCCAGGAGCAGCTCGCGAGCTTCAAAGTCTCGCTGCGCGAAGTCTGCGGCGCCGGCGAGCCGCTCAACCCTGAAATCATCGACCAGGTGAAATCGGCCTGGGGCCTCACCATCCGCGACGGCTACGGCCAGACCGAGACCGCCGCGCTCGCCGGCAATTCGCCGGGGCAGAAGGTGAAGGTCGGCTCGATGGGCCGGCCGCTGCCGGGTTATCGCGTCCAGGTCACCGACAATGACGGCCATGCCGCGAAGGAGGGCGAGGTGACGCTCCTGCTCGGCGCCAACCGGCCGGCGGGCCTGATGCAGGGCTATCAGGGCGACGACGGCAGGCTGATCGGCGCCGATGGCGAGATCTATCGCAGCGGCGATGTCGTGTTCACCGATGGCGAGGGCTATCTGACCTTCGTCGGCCGCACCGACGACGTGTTCAAATCATCCGACTATCGCATCTCGCCGTTCGAGCTGGAGAGCGTGCTGCTCGAGCATGATGCGGTGGCCGAGGCCGCGGTGGTGCCGAGCCCGGACCCGATCCGGCTCGCGGTCCCCAAGGCCTATGTGCTGCTGGTGTCCGGTGTCGAGCGCACGCCGGAGACGGCGCTGTCGATCTTCCAGCACCTGCATACCCGGCTTGCTCCGTTCAAGCGCATCCGCAAGATCGAGCTGGTGACCGAACTGCCCAAGACGATCTCCGGAAAAATCCGCCGGGTGCAGTTGCGCAGGTTCGAACATGACGATGTCAGAAGCGATGCGTTGCGCGGACTAGAGTTCCGCGAGGAAGAATTTCCGGAGCTGCTGAAGGTGCGGGCGTCCGGTACCTAGAGCTTTTTCCGTTCCGATCACGCGAACCGGTACCACTTCGTTCGAAACCGCTCCAATGCCGCCGATTTGAGGTTCCTGCGTCGGTGCCGCGAGTCCGTCTCAGGAACTTCAAATCGACAAACGGCACCAGAGTCGTTTATTTGCTAGTGCCCCTCTTGTTTCCGAAGTTCGCGCAGGGGACCCCGCAACGATTTGCGAACTTCGAAGACGGGGCGCCAGGAGCCATCAATGAACGAAGTCTGGAAGAAGCCGCCGGTGTCGCTGGAAACCTACCAGGGCATGGTCGGCAAGGAGATCGGCGTGTCCTCTTGGCACCTGCTCGATCAGGGCCGCATCGACACCTATGCCGACGTGATCGAGGATCACCAGTTCATCCACGTCGATCCCGAGCGTGCCAAGAAGGAGACCGCCTTCGGCACCACGATCGCGCACGGCTTCCTCACGATGTCGCTCTTGAGCATCATGTCCTACGAGGTGATGCCGGTGCTCGAGGGCACCGCGATGGGCGTCAATTACGGCTTCGACAAGCTGCGCTTCATCTCGCCGGTACGCTCGGGAAAACGCGTGCGCGGCCGTTTCGTGCTGGCGGAAGCCACGCTGCGCAAGCCGAAGGAACTGCTGTCGCGCACCAATGTCACGGTCGAGATCGAGGGCGAGGACAAGCCCGCGCTGGTCGCCGACTGGCTCGGCCTGATCTATTTCAGCTGAGGGATGGTTGAGTAGCTCCACCTTTCTCCGTAAGCGGAGCGGTGGAGCGAGCCCGCCCGGTGCAAGTAGTGCATTGACGGCTTTGATCCCTGATGTCCATCATGCTCCCGTTTGGGCGTGCGGTCGCGCGGAGTGGCAGCCATGGTGCAGAACATCGTCGCCGGACTTGTCGTAGTCGCTTTGATTGTGATTGGCTCGATCAGCTACGCCCAAGAGCATCACGAGTGCTGGAGCGGGCATCTGCTCAAAAGCCTGAAGCCCTGCGGATCGATGACCCCTTCAGTATAGCGCCCCCGCGGCCGCCACGGCCGGGCTTGACCCGGCCATCCATCGCTGCTCAAAAGCTGCCAATCGCGAGCGTTTCCACCCTTTCCCCCTGTGGGAGAGGGCGGCTTCGCGGCACGCGAAGCCGGGTGAGGGGTCTGTCTCCACGCAAAGACTCTCATTTGAGCTCGCGGAGACAGACCCCTCATCCGGCGCGCTGCGCGCGCCACCTTCTCCGACAAGGGGAGAAGGGAAGAAAACAGGACGTGCATATGGCAATCAGGTTTGACGGACGCGTCGCTATCGTCACCGGCGCGGGCAATGGTCTTGGGCGGGCGCATGCGCTGGGGCTCGCGAGCCGCGGCGCCAAGGTCGTGGTCAACGATTTCGGCGGCGCGCGCGACGGCACCGGCGGCTCGCTGTCGCCGGCCGAGACCGTGGTCGAGGAGATCCGCAAGGCGGGCGGCACCGCGATGGCCGACGCCGCCGACGTCTCGAACTTCGAGCAGGTCACCGCGATGGTCGATCGCGCCACCAAGGAGTGGGGCAGCGTCGATCTGCTGTGCGCCAATGCCGGCATCCTGCGCGACAAGTCGTTCACGAAGCTCGAGGTCGCCGACTGGGCCAAGGTGCTCGACGTGCATCTCACCGGCACCTTCTACTGTTGCAGGGCGGTATGGGCCGGCATGCGCGAGCGCAACTACGGCCGCATCGTGCTGACGACCTCGTCGTCCGGCCTGTTTGGCAATTTCGGTCAGGCCAATTACGGCGCGGCGAAGGCCGGCATGGTCGGCCTGATGAACGTGCTCGCAGAAGAGGGCCGCAAGAACAACATCAAGGTCAACACCATCTCGCCGACGGCTGCGACCCGCATGACCGAGGAGCTGTTGCCGCCGCAGGCACTCCAGCTGATGAAGCCGGAAGCGATCACGCCGGCGGTTGAATTCCTGCTGAGCGAGGACGCGCCGACCCGTACCATCATGGGCGCCGGTGCCGGCTCATTCGCGGTCATCAAGGTGCTGGAGACCGAAGGCGTCAACCTGCCGCAGTCCGAGTGGACGCCCGACGGCGTCGCCGCGCACTTCAACGCGATCAGCGACATGTCGACCGCGAAGGCGCTGCAGGGCGCGTTCGAGCAGACACAGAAATACGTCGCCCAGGCCGCCGCGCGGGCCGGGATCAAGTTGTAATCGCCTCGCGAATCTCTCCTTCGTCATGGCCGGGTCAAGCCCGGGCATGACAACTGTTATCGTGGCGAACGTGGAATACACTCCTGCCATGTCTTCGCCCTTACAACACGTCGCCGTCATCGGAGCCGGACCTGCCGGCCTGATGGCGGCGGACGTGCTCGCGCAGGGCGGCACACGGGTCACCGTCTACGACGCGATGCCGTCGGCCGGCCGCAAATTCCTGATGGCCGGCCGCGGCGGGCTCAATCTTACCCATAGTGAACCGCTGGCCGATTTCCTTGCGCGCTATCGCGAGGCGATGCCGCATCTGAAGGCCGCGGTCGAGGCGTTTCCGCCGGATGCCTTGCGCGCCTGGAGCGAGGCGCTGGGACAGCCGACATTTGTCGGCACCAGCGGCCGCGTATTCCCGGAGGCGTTCAAGGCATCGCCCCTGCTGCGTGCCTGGCTGCGGCGGCTCGATGCCGCCGGTGTTGCGTTCGCATTCCGGCATCGCTGGACCGGATGGGATGCGAGCGGAGGGCTGCTGTTCGAGACGCCCGACGGCCCGCGCGTCGTCATTGCTGATGCGACCGTGCTCGCGCTCGGTGGCGCGAGCTGGCCGCGGCTCGGCTCGGATGGCGCCTGGGCGGACATCCTCGACGCGAAGGGGATTGCTGTGGCGCCGATGAAATCAGCCAATTCCGGCTTCACGGTCGCGTGGTCAGATATCTTCCGCGATCGGTTTGAGGGGCAGCCGCTGAAGGGCGTCGCACTGACGATCGGTCCGCATACGGTGCGCGGCGAGGCCATCGTGACGCGTGCGGGGATCGAAGGCGGCGCCATCTATGCGCTGTCGGCGGAGTTGCGCGAGGCGGTGCTCGCAAAGGGAACGGCGATGCTCAGCGTGGCGCTGCGGCCTGACGCTGCGCGCAACGAGCTGGCTGCACGCCTGTCGGCGCCAAAGGGCAAGCAGTCCTTTTCCAATTTTCTGCGCAAGGCCGTGCAGCTCGCGCCCGTCGGCATCGGACTGTTACAGGAGGCGGCAGTCGCGTCCGGCCGGTCGCTGGGCGCGTTGCCGCCGGCCGAATTGGCCGAGCTGATCAATGCCGTACCGATAAAGGTCACCGGCGTGGCGCCGATCGGGCGCGCGATCTCGATTGCCGGCGGGATCAGGTTCGACGAACTCGATGGGGATTTTATGCTGCGCCGGCTGCCCGGCGTCTTCGCCGCCGGCGAGATGATCGACTGGGAAGCGCCGACCGGCGGCTATCTGTTGCAGGCGTCGTTCGCAACCGGTGCCGCAGCCGGCAAGGGCGCGTTGAGGTGGCTCTCGCAACGCGCCTGGTGACGCCGGTCAGCCCGAACCGGTCTTCGTGGCGAAGTCGGTGATCAAACCAAGCACACCAAAGGCTGCGGCAACTGCGCAGACCGCTGTCCACCCACCAAAGCTCCATGCCGCGGAGGCTGCCGCGGCGCCAACCGCGCCGCCGATGAAGAACAGCGCCACGAACAGGCCGTTGATCCGGCCGCGCGCCTCCGGCCGCAGCAGGTTGACGGCGCGGCGGCCGAGCGTCTGATCTGTGGTGATGCCGAGATCGAGCAGGATCGTGCCCAAGCTCAGCACGACGAGCGCTGCGATCCGCGACTCCAGTACGCCGGCCCACGCGCACAGTGCGAGCGAAGCAATGATCAGGAGGTGCGAGCCGATCAGCATCGGCCGCGCAAAGCCACGATCGCCCCATCGTCCGGCGATCGGCGTCGCTGCCGCGCCCGCGACGCCGATCAGCGCGAACAGCGCGATCCCCTTGGCATCGAGTCTGAACGGCGCATCCGGCAGGCGTAGCGCGACCGCGGCCCAGAATGCGGTGAAGGAGGCCATCACCAACGCCGCGGTCCAGGCACGAACGCGCAGCACCGGCTCCTCGCGCAGCAGTCTTGGGAATGAACGCAGCAGCGCGCCGTAGCTGACTTTCGCCGCCGGCTGCAACGTCGGCAAATAGCGCGCCAGCGCGCCGGCGAGCACGGTCATCAGGACGGCCGAGGTGACATAGTAGCCGCGCCAGTTCCAGCCGTCCGCGATCAGGCTCGCCATCGGCCGCGACAGCAGGATGCCGATCATCAGGCCGCTCATGACGTCGCCGATCGCCTGGCCGCGGCGCTCCGGCGGCACCATCGACGCAACCAGCGGCACCACCATCTGGATCGCGGCGCAGGACGCGCCGAGAATGAAGGTAGCGGCGAGCAGGATCAGCGGCGTCGGCGCCAGCGCGGTGCCGATCGCGGCGACGATAGCGCAGACCAGCGTACGCAGGATCAGCCGCTTGTTTTCGACCAGATCGACCAGCGGCACCAGCAGCAGCAGCCCGAGCGCGTAGCCGAGCAGGGTCAGCGTCGAGATCAGCCCAGCCTGCAGCGCGGTCATCTCGAGCGAGCGGCCGATCAGGCCAACAAGGATCTGCGGGGCGAACAGATTGGTGACGACGGTGCCGGTCGTGACGGCGCCGATCCAGATCAGGGGCCGCACGGAAACGGCGCGCGATGAGGGGAGCTTGGTGGCTTCGGAAATGGTCATGGGACCTCGCGATGAAGTGGCAAGGCCCCCTTTAGGGGATTGGCCTAATATGCTACAATTCAAATAAGATAATGAAGTATATGCGAGATTGTTATGAACACACATGACCTCGTGGCGTTCGTCGCCGTGGTGGAGACCGGATCGATCGTCGCGGCGTCGGCGCGGCTGAACCTGACCCAGCCCGGCGTGACGCGGCGGATCCAGAATCTCGAGGAGATGCTCGGCGCGCAGCTGCTCGACCGGCTGTCGAAGCCGCTGAAACCGACGGCCGCAGGGATCGAAGCCTATGAGCAGGGCCGCCGCCTGCTGCGCATGCTCGACGACCTCAAGTCAGGCGTCGCCAATGACGGCGTGGTGCGCGGCGAGTTCAGGCTCGGGCTGACGCCATTCCTGTCGGAGGCGGGCCTCACCGGTCCGCTCGATGCGGTGCGCGGCGAATTTCCCGCGCTCGCGGTGCGCGTCGTCTCGGGCTGGTCGCCCAACAACATGGAGCGCGTCAGCCGCAACGAGCTCGACGCCGCCGCGATCTGCCTGCCGGACGGCACCGCACCGCCTGACGATCTGGCCGCCGACGATCTCGGCGCGCAGCCGGTGGTGTTCGTCGTCGCGCGCGACATGAAGACGCCGAAATTCGTCGATCTCGAATGGCTGTCGCGGACCGGCTGGGTGATCAACCAGGACGGCTGCGGCTTTCGCCAGACGCTGAAGCGCCATTTCGATGCGGCGCATCTGCCGTTCAATATCGCGGTCGAGGCGCTGGACAGTGAGCTGCGCCTGTCGCTGGTGGCGCGCGGCCTCGGCATCGGCCTCGTCACGCCCGTGGCGCTGAAACGAAGCCCGATCCGCAGCCGGCTCAAATCCGTGAAGATCGCGGATTTCAATCCGGCGGTGCGCGCCTGGATCGTGCATCGCCCGCCCGCCGGCCGCCTGGCGCGGCCGATCGAGGTGTTTCGCTCAGCGCTCGACCGCGAACTGCAGGCGCTGATCCGCGCCTAAGCGGCGAGTGGCGAATAGGGAATGCCGAATGGTTCCGCTCGCTATTCGCTATTCGCCTACCGCAGCTTCCCGCGCGCGGCGACCGGCAACGCACCGATGATCTCGTCGCCGCGCACCATCACGACCTCGTCCATCATGTTGACGACGACGCAGACGTGATTGGGCACGATCCGCACGACGTCGCCGACATTGGGCCGCGTGTTGCTGCGGGAGAGGTCGAGGAAACCGTGCTCCTCGGCAAAGCGCGCGATCTTGGCCTCGGGATGTTCGAGGATCAGGCCGTGGCCCTCGAGCCCGCCGGTGTCCGAGGTCAGCGTCTTGGAGCCGGCATCGAGGATGCCGCGCTCGGGGCCGGCGCGGCTGACGACGGTGGAATAGATGTGCAGCGCGCAATCGTCCCAGGTCGCGACGTCGGCCGCGACCTGCATGCGGTCGTTGTAGATGTAGGTGCCGAAGCGGTGCTCGGTGCCGCCCTTCAGCTTGCCGATGTTCTTCAGGTTCGGCGTGCCGCCGGTGGAGACGATTGTCGCGTCGAGGCCGTGGGCGCGCACGCCGGCCAGCGCCTCGTCGTAGAATTTCTGCGCATCCGCCCAGCCGGTCTCGGTCGGGTACAGCATGAAGCCCGCGAAGCTCAGGCCCTTCGAGGCTGCGATCTCGCGTGCCAGCGCGATCGCCTCAGCCGGGGTCTCGACGCCGGCGCGCTTGCGCCCGGTATCGCATTCGACCACCACCGACAGCGGGCGGCCGGAGGCGGCCGCGGCCTTCGGCAGGTCGCCGACCACGACCGAATTGTCGGCCGCGACGGTGACGTTGGCCTCCCCTTGCAGGGCGCCGAGCCGCGCCATCTTCTCGTCGCCGAGCAGATTGTAGCTGATCAGGATGTTGTCAATGCCGGCGTCCGCGAAGATCTCGGCCTCGCCGAGCTTCTGGCAGGTGATGCCCTTGGCGCCGGCCTTGATCTGCAGCTGCGCCAGCATCGGATTCTTGTGCGTCTTGATGTGCGGCCGGTTGGCGACACCGGCCTCATCGCAGGCTTTCTGGATGCGCGCGATGTTGCGCTCGACCCGGTCCATGTCGATCACGGCGCAGGGCGTGCCGTATTCCTTGGCGATCTTGGCGGCGAGGGGCGTGGTCATCGGGTCAACTCCAGTTCAATTGTCGTCATTGCGACGAGCGCAGCGACGAAGCAATCCATCTCTCGGCAAGCGACGAAATGGATTGCTTCGCTTCGCCCGCAATGACGGCAGGAATCATCATCATGCCTGTTCGATCTCTTCGCGGAGCACTTCGAGCTCAAGCCAGCGGTCCTCGGCGGCGGCGAGCTCGTCTTGCGCCTTTGCGATCGCGGCCGAGGCGGCGTCGAATGTCTTGCGATCCTTGCTGTAGAGGTCGGGATCGTCGAGCACCTTCTGCTGCCTGGCAATTTCGGCGTGCAGTCTGTCGATCGTCTTCGGCAGCGTCTCCAGCGCGTGCTTCTCGTTGAAGCTCAGCCGGCGCCTGGGTGCCGCTTCGGGCGCCGCGGCCCTGGCTTCCTTTTTCTCCTCGATCGCGGCGTCCGCCTTCACCGTCTCGCGCTTCACGTCGGCGCCGCGCTGCGCCAGCATGTCGGAATAGCCGCCGGCATATTCGATCCAGCGTCCCTGGCCTTCGGGCACGATCACGGACGTCACCACGCGGTCGAGGAAGTCGCGGTCGTGGCTGATCAGGATCACGGTGCCGTCGTAGTCGCCGAGCATGTCCTCGAGCACGTCGAGGGTTTCGAGATCGAGGTCGTTGGTCGGTTCGTCCAGAATGAGCAGGTTCGATGGCTTGGCCAGCGCGCGCGCCAGCATCAGCCGGCCACGCTCGCCGCCGGATAGCGCTTCGAGCGGCGTGCCCCGCTGCTCCTGCGCGAACAGAAAATCCTTCATGTAGCCGATGACGTGCTTCGACTTGTCGCCGACCATGACGTGATCGCCGCGGCCGCCGGTCAGGGCTTCGGCCAGCGTCAGCTTCGGATCGAGGCTCTCGCGATGCTGGTCGAGCGTCGCCATCTCGATATTGGCGCCCAGCCGCACCGAGCCGGAATCGGGCGGATCGTTGCCGATCAGCAGATGCACCAGCGTGGTCTTGCCGGCGCCGTTCGGGCCGACGATGCCGACGCGATCGCCGCGCTGGATCCGCGTCGAGAAGCCGTCGACGATCGTGCGCTCGCCAAAGGCCTTCGCGATGTTCTTGGCCTCGATCACCAGGCGGCCGGATTTGTCGGCCTCGGCGGCGGCGAGTGTGGCATTGCCGGTGGCACCGCGATAGTCGCGGCGCTGGTCGCGCAGTGCAAAGAGATTGCCGAGCCGTTTGACATTGCGCTTGCGGCGGCCGGAGACGCCGTAGCGCAGCCAATGTTCCTCGTTGACGATCTTGCGGTCGAGCTTGTGCTGCTCACGCTCTTCCTCGGCCAGCACCTCGTCGCGCCACGCCTCGAACGCACCGAAGCCGCGCTCGATCTGCCGGATCCGGCCGCGGTCGAGCCAGGCCGTGGCGCGCGACAAGTTCGTGAGGAAGCGGCGGTCATGGCTGATCAGGACCAGCGCGCAGCGCCGGCTTTCCAATTCGCCCTCCAGCCATTCGATAGTCGGCAGGTCGAGATGGTTGGTCGGCTCGTCCAGCAGCAGGATATCGGGCGAGGGCGCCAACACGCGTACCAGTGCTGCGCGGCGCGCCTCGCCGCCGGAGACATGCGCCGGATCTTCCTCGCCGGTGAGGCCGAGCTGTTCGAGCAGATAGTGCGCCTGATAATGGTCGTCACCGGGGCCAAGGCCGGCCTCGACATAGGCCAGCGTCGTCTTGTGGTCGCCGAAATCCGGCTCCTGCGGCAGATAGCGGATGGTGGCGCCGGGCTGCACGAAACGGCTGCCGGAGTCGGGCTCGACCAGGCCGGCCGCAATGCGCAGCAGCGTCGACTTGCCGGAGCCGTTGCGGCCGATCAGGCAGACCCGTTCGCCTGCGGAGACCGACAGTTCGACGCCGGTCAACAGCGGCGTGCCGCCGAACGTCAGGCTGATGTCCTTGAGCTGGATGAGCGGTGGGGCCATCGCGCTAATCCCCGTTCGTCGCCGCCTGCTCGGCGCGGCGGCGCTGGATGCGGCGGATGGTCTGGTCGAGCGTCGACAGGAAGGTCGAGCGGTCGCGCGGAGAGTATGATTTCGGCCCACCGGTGATTTCACCCGACGAGCGCAGATCGGTCATCAGGTTGCGGACCGCGAGCGTCATGCCGATCGATTGTTCCGTGAACGGCTTGCCGTTCGGCGCGATCACATCGGCGCCGGCCTTGACGCAGCGGCTCGCCAGCGGAATGTCCGCGGTGATCACGACATCGCCCTCATGCGCGCGTTCCGCGATCCAGTCGTCGGCCGCGTCCATGCCGGAACCGGCGGCGATGCGCTCGATCAAGGGATCTTGCGGCACGCGGATGAAATTGCCTGCGACCACGCTGACGGGCACGCCGAGCCGGATCGCGACGCGATAGATTTCGTCCTTCACCGGGCAGGCGTCGGCGTCGACATAAATGCGGGTGGGGGCGGGGGTTTCAGTCATCGATTCCAAGGTTGGCAGGCGCGGCCTGCGTGTACTCCATGATGCGGAAAATTGCGAGCAGAACGAGAAGCTTGCCATGCCCCCTTGTTCGACTACCATTGTCACCGGAAAAACAACGGAAATAAGGGAAAACCCCATGGATTCGCTGACCTACCGCGTCTCGGCCTACAACACCTCGAAGCTCTCGGAGAACAAGATTCACGACGACGCGGTGGCGCGGAAGTTCGGCTTTTCCGGCGGGCTGGTGCCCGGCGTCGATGTGATGGCCTACATGATGCATCTGCCGGTCGAGAAATGGGGCCGCGATTTCCTCGAGCGTGGCCTGATCGAGGCGCGCTTCGTCAAGCCGGTCTATGACGGCGAGATCGCGGAATTGACCGGGCAGGAGACCGGCAACGGGCTGTCGATCGAGCTGCATAGCCGCGGCGAGCTCTGCGCCACCGGCACCGCATCGCTGCCGGCTTCAGTGCCGAAATTTATGCTCGACGATTACAAGCAGGTCGCGGCGGTTGCCGAGCGCAAGCCGGTCAGCGCGTCGTCCTACGAAGAGGGCAAGTGGCTCGGCACCATTCCGCGCGATTGGTCCGGCGATGCCGCGAAGGACTATCTCGCCGATATCAGGGAGACCGACCCGATCTACTTGCGCGAAGGTCTCGGCCATCCCGGCCTGCTGCCGCGGGTGATGAACAAGGTCCTGGTCGACAATGCGATCCTCGGGCCCTGGATCCATGTCGGCACCCGCATGCAGCTCTTGTCGGCCGGCAAGATCGGCGACGAGCTCGTGGCGCGCGCCAAGGTGACCGGCAGTTACGACAAGAAGGGCCACCGTTTCGTCGAGCTCGATGCGCTGGTGCTCGGCAATGGCACACCGCTGGCGCATTGCTGGCACATCGCGATCACCCAGCCGCGCGAGCAGGCCGCGGCGTAGGGAAGGTGCAAAAAACCCGTCCACACCCGCAACTGGATACCCCGCGGATGCGGGGTATCCAGTACGCCGCGGCTTCTCGGTCCTATCGCTGACGTCTCTGGAGTACTGGGTCACCCGCTTTCGCGGGTGATGACAGTGGTGTTGGCGGTAATAGCGCGCGCCCTTACGCCACCTTCGCCTTGGCATCCTGGATCGCGCGCCAGACGCGTTCTGACGTCAGCGGCATGTTGATGTGCTTGATGCCGTACTCCGACAGCGCGTCGATCACGGCATTGACGATGCAGACGAGGCTGCCGGCGCAGCCGGCTTCGCCGCAGCCCTTGGTGCCGAGCGGATTGGATTTCGCCGGCGAGGGATGATCGCCGACCTGCATCGACGGCACGTCGCCGGCGCGCGGCAGCGCGTAGTCCATGAACGAGCCGGTGATCGGCTGGCCCGAGCCGTCGTAGCTGACTTCCTCCATTAGCGCCTGGCCGATGCCCTGTGCCACGCCGCCGTGCAGCTGGCCGGCGACGATCATCGGATTGACCACGGTGCCGAAATCGTTGACCGCCGAGTAGCGCACGATCCGCGTCACGCCGGTGTCGGGATCGATCTCGACTTCGGCGACATGGCAGCCGTTCGGGAAGGTCGACGCGGTCTCCTTTGTGGCGTGATCGACGTCGAGCGTCTCCGGCGTGCCCTCGGGCATCTTGCTGTCGCGCATCCGCTCCGCGAGCTCCATGATGCCGATCGAGCGGTCGGTGCCGGCGATGGTGAAGCGGCCCTGGCCGAACTCGATGTCGGCCTCGGAGGCCTCGAGCATGTGCGCGGCGGCCTTCTTGCCCTTCTCGACCACCAGTTCCGAGGCCTCGACAATCGCTTGCCCCGTCGCGGTGATCGAGCGCGATCCGCCGGTGCCGTTGCCGAGGCGCACCAGATCGCTGTCGCCCTGTTCGAGCGTGATCTTCTCGAAGGGAACGCCGAGCTGGTCGGACAGCACCTGCGCGAAGGGCGTGGCGTGGCCCTGGCCGTAATCCAGCGTGCCGGTGGTGAGCTTCACCGAGCCGTCGGGCTCGAAGGTGATCTTGCCGAGCTCGCCGCTCGGCGGCGCGGTGACCTCGAGATAGGAGCCGACGGCGATGCCGCGCAGCTTGCCGCTCTTCCTGCTCTCCTTCTTGCGCTTGGCGAAGTTCTCGTAGTCGGAGATCTCCAGCGCCTTCTGGAACACGCCGGCGAAGTCGCCGCTGTCATAGGTGACGCCGGAGGCGGCCGGAAACGGCAGCTGCGACGGCTTGATGAAATTGCGCTTGCGCAAGGTGAAGCGGTTGATGCCCATCTCGTCGGCAGCGGCATCGATCAGCCGTTCCATGTAGTAGTTGGCCTCGGGCCGGCCGGCGCCGCGATAGGCGCCCATCAGCGTGGTGTTGGTCAAAACCGTCTTGATGTCGACGCCGAGCAGCGGCGTACGGTAGACGCTGGCGAGGTTCTTGCCGGTATTGAGCGACAGCGGGCCGGGCGCAACGCCGGTGATGTAGGCGCCGAGATTGCCGTATCCGGATAGCCGCACCGCGAGGAACTTGCCGTCGGCATCGAGCGCGAGCTCGGCGTGGATCAGCTGCGCGCGGCCCTGGCTGTCGGACAGGAAGCTGGTCGAGCGTTCGTCCAGCCACTTCACCGGGCGGCCGAGCTCGCGCGCCGCGTGCGCGATGCAGGTGTATTCGGGATAGTTGAGGTTCTTCATCCCGAACGAGCCGCCGACATTGCCGGTGAGGATGCGGACCTTGTCGGCGGGCACGTTGAGCAGGCGCGCCAGGATCGCCTTGTTGCCGGAGACGCCCTGGGTCGGTACCTGCAGCGTGAAGCGTTCGGCCTTGTTGTCGTAATGCGCCAGCGCGACGCGCGGCTCCATCGAGACCACGGCGACGCGGGTGTTGACGATGTCGAGCTTGGTCACATGCGCGGCGGCGGCGAACGCCGCCTCGATCCTGGCGGTGTCGCCATAGTGATAATCGAGCGCGACGTTGTCAGGGATGTTGTCGTAGAGCTGCGGCGCCCCGGGCTTGGCCGCTTCGGCCGCGTCGGTCACCGCCGGCAGCGGCTCGATGTCGACCTCGACGGCCTCGGCCGCGTCGCGCGCCTGCGCCGCGGTCTCCGCGACCACGAAGGCGATGGGATCGCCGACGAAGCGCACCTTGTCGGTCACGAGCGCCGGGCGGTTGGTCTGCAGTAGCGGCGAGCCGTCGCGGTTCTTCAGCGGCAGGCCGCAGGTGAAGGGCTTGTAGCCCGCGGCCGCAAGGTCGGTGCCAGTCCACACCCCGAGCACGCCTGGCATCGCCTTGGCGGCTGCCGTATCGATCCCCTTGATGATTCCGTGGGCATGGGAGGAGCGGACCATCCAGCAGGTGGCCTGGCCGGGCAGGGAGAAATCGTCGGTGTATTTGCCCTTGCCGCGCACCAGGGTGTCGTCCTCCTTTCGTCGAACAGGCTGTCCGACACCGTATTTTTGCAGTGCGATAGCGTTTTCGAGGGAGGCGGGCGGCGTGTGATCTTGCATCGGAAAATGACCTGAAATGCCCGGATTCGCTGGAGTTTGGGGGCGCTGAGGAGATAACGCACACCCCCCTTAACGACAACGCCCGATTGGGCATGGACCCAATGTGAACGGAGTTTGCGCAGGGCTTTGACGCTGCTAAAGTTTCCGTGAACGACAAATATTCGGCGGGCCCCCGGATTCCCCTTGGGCCCTGCGGAAAGACAGTTTTGATGAATGACCATGTGCGGCTTTGCGACGGCCCTCCGGCCGGCGAAGCCCCGTCAGGGTTGGTTGCGGTAGCCGCGGAAAGCGGCGTCTACGCCGCACTCGATCTTGGCACCAACAATTGCCGGCTGTTGATCGCCTGTCCCACCGGCGACGGGTTCCGCGTCGTCGACTCATTTTCGCGAATCATCCGGCTCGGCGAGGGCATCGCCGCGACCGGCACGATCAGCGAGGCCGCGATCGAGCGGGCGATCGCCGCGCTTGCCATTTGCAGCGACAAGATCCGCTATCGCAAGGCCCGCCGGCTGCGGCTGATCGCTACCGAGGCCTGCCGCGCCGCCGGCAACGCCGAGAGTTTTCGCGCGCGCGTCGCGGCCGCGACCGGCATCGAGCTCGAGGTGATCGACCGCGAGACCGAGGCGACGCTTGCCGTGATCGGCTGCTCGCCGCTGCTCGATCCGAAGGGGCGGGGCGCCATCCTGTTCGACATCGGCGGCGGCTCGACCGAGCTGGTGCGGATCGAGCGCGATCCCGACGCGCCCGATGCGCCGCCGCGCATCAAGGCGTGGATGTCGATCCCGCTCGGCGTGGTCACGCTGGCCGAACATTTCGGTGGCAAGAACGTCACCCGGGATCTGTACGCGCGGATGATCGATGAGGTCGCGCGCTATGTCGCGCCGTTCGCGGCCGAGCATGGCAATGATTTGCGCGACATGCACATGCTCGGTACCTCGGGCACCGTCACCACGCTCGCCGGCGTCTTCCTCAATCTGTCGCGCTACGATCGCCGGCGCATCGACGGCATCTGGATGAACGATTGCGACGTCACCGCGACGATCCAGAAACTGCTCGGCATGAGCTACGAGGCGCGCGTCCACAACAATTGCATCAGCGTCGAGCGGGCCGACCTCGTGCTCGCCGGCTGCGCGATCCTCGATGCAATCCGCGACGCGTTCCCGATGCCGCGGCTCCGGGTTGCCGATCGCGGCCTGCGCGAGGGCATGCTGGTCGAGATGATGCGCGAGGACGGCGCGCTGCGGGCGTGCTAGAGCGTCCTTAGCCTCGCCCCGCCTGCGGGGAGAGGCCGGATTGCATCGCAAGATGCAACCCGGGTGAGGGGCACTCTCCACGAGCGCATCTCTCACCTTCATTGCGGAAGCGGCCCCTCACCCCAACCCTCTCCCCGCAAGAGCGAGGCGAGGGAGCAGAGAAGCAATATGGCGAAAGACACCACCGGGCGGCTGCACGTCACGGTCAAGAGCGGCGGCAAACGAAAACTGTCGTCAAAACTCTGGCTCGAGCGCCAGCTCAACGATCCCTATGTCGCCAAGGCCAAGGCGATGGGCTATCGCTCGCGCGCGGCGTTCAAGCTCACTGAGATCGACGACAAATATCGCCTGCTCAAGCCGGGCATGACCGTGGTTGACCTCGGCGCCGCGCCCGGCGGCTGGAGCCAGATCGCGGCGAAACGCACCGGCGCTGCCGACGGCAAGGGTAAGGTGATCGCGATCGATCTGCTGGAGATGGGCGAGATCCCCGGCGTCACCTTCGCGCAGCTCGACTTCCTCGACCATGACGCGCCTGCGAGGCTGATCGCAATGATGGGCGGCCGCGCCGATTTCGTGATGTCCGATATGGCCGCCAACACCACGGGCCACCGCAAGACCGACCAGCTGCGCATCATCGGCCTGGTCGAGACCGCCGCGCATTTCGCCGGCGAGGTGCTCAACCCTGGCGGCACGTTCTTGGCAAAAGTGTTCCAGAGCGGCGCCGACGCCGAACTGGTGACGCAGCTGAAGCGCGATTTCGCCGCCGTTCGCCACGTCAAGCCGGCCGCCAGCCGACAGGACTCCTCCGAGCGCTACGTGCTGGCGACGGGGTTTCGCGCCGCGCGCAGCTAATTGCTCACGGTCATGCCGTCGTTCTGGACACCGCCGGGTGTGATCCGGCGCGCTGCGGCAGGACCAGCACGCAGGCGATGATGAAGACCGCGAGAGCCGCCGACGCGATCGGGCGGCTCAGCGCGAGACCACCGTCGCTGACCGGCTTGTCGAGGAGGTCGCCGACCGTGGCACCCAACGGCCGCGACAGGATGAAGGCTGCCCAGAACAGCGTCACGCGCGAGATCGAGGTCCAGTAGTAAGCGGCCGCGATCGCGGCCAGCGCCACACCGAACACCAGCGCGCCGCCCTCGTAGCCGAGCCCGGTGGAGTCGGCGATCCAGTCGCCGAGCGCGGTGCCGAGCGTCTGCGAGAACGTGATTGCGGTCCAGTAGAGTAGCTCGACCCTGGGCGTGCTCACGGTGTTGACGGAGATCGAGCCGAGCGACCAGTACCAGAGGCCGAGCGTAAGCAGCAGCAGGCAGAGCAGCAGGGTCGATCCGCCGGTGTAGCCGATGCCGAGCGACCGATCGGCGAAATCGGCCATGGTCGTGCCGAATGTCGTCGATGCGACGATCGTGGCCCAATACAGCACCGGGTGAAACGCCTTCGCGGCGATCTGCGCGGCAATCAGGGCGGCGAGCACGAACAGGAACAGCATGGTCCCGGCCAGGTAGCCCCAGCTCAATGTCATCGTGACGGTGTCGCCGCCGGTTTCGCCGAGCGTGGTGGCGGCGATCTTGATGATCCAGAAGACGAGCGTGACTTCGGGAACCTTGCTCTTGGTGTATTCGATCGAATTCATGGGGCGTCTCTCTGCGGGGGCAATGCTGCGTTATCCCGCAAAGCAGGCGCGGTTTCGGCATTGCGTTCAACAATGCTTGAGCCGGCCGCGAACGGCGCCGAATTGTTAGGCAAGCCTCAGCAGAGTTACTCTTCGTGGCCACCGGGCACGGCGAGGCGCGATGGCTCGGCAAGATGCGGCCAACCTGAATCTGTTGGAACTCTTTCCCGTGCGGCGTATTCTATTTTCCCGGCGCAGTCTGTTCGTTGTGTATCTCGGCCTGATGCCACCGCAGGATCTATGCAGCGAGCCGCGCCTCCGTCTGGGGAGTTTTCCCGTGATGGAGCATAGGACGAAGATCGGCAATCGGCTTCTGGCTGCGCTGCCGTCCGCAGATTTCGATCTGCTTGTGCCTCATCTCCGCAAAGTATCGCTCGAACGTGACCTCGTGCTGGTGCGATCGGGCGATCCCGTCGAACAGATCCATTTCCCCTGTACGGCATTGATCGCGTTCGTCATGGACATGCCGAATGGACAGGCCGTGGCGACCACAATGGTCGGCAATGAGGGGGCGGCCGGCATCTTGTCGACAGTGCGGCCGGTACGTTCGCCGATGACGGCGGTGGTTCGCATCGCCGGCACGACATGGCAGATCTCGCCGGCACGGTTTCAGGCGGCGCTCGTGCGAAGCCACGCGCTCGCGGATACGGTGCAGCTTCATATGCGGTCGTTGCTGATACAATTCCAGCATATCGCGGCGTGCAATGCGCTGCACTCGGTGGAAACCCGGCTGGCCCGCTGGCTGCTGCAGATTCACGATCAGATCGGCCAGGACACACTCCCGCTGACGCAGGAGACCCTGTCGGAACTGCTGGGCGTGCGGCGAACGACTGTAACCCACGCTGTGCACAAGCTTCGCGCGTCGGGCGCGATCCGGTCCAACCGGCGGAGTTCGATCGAAGTGGACAGGCCGCGCCTCGAAGCTGCGGCCTGCGAATGCTACGAGATCATGCGGGACCGGATCGATCGCATCATTCCGGCCGAAGGAACGAAACCGTCCGGCCGCGGTGCGGCGGCGCATGGGCTGCAGCGTTCTCACGCTCAACCGTGGACCAATGGCGACAAGGTTCACGCACATCCGCGTGCGGTGGGGACTTCGCGATCACGCAGCCATTGATCGGCCTGTCACGCGGGCGCAGATGTCAGGACGCCTTGCGCATCCTCTCTTCGGGCTCAAAGACCCAGGCTTCCTTGGCAAACCATTCGTGGTTGGTCCGGCAAATCGTGCAGTAGGTGCGCGAAAAGAACACCGCGCTGCAGCGGAATGTCTCGCGGTCGGCTTTCATGCCGGTTGTGATCGCGCGGCCTGTCCGTGGACATCTGATCATGATCACGCCCACCTCGTCCTCCTCCAATGTCAGGGATTGCTGGTTTGGCGCCCCTTCGGCTGGACGGCGCCTCTTCTGGTCGGAGGCGCTTGTCCAGACGGGCTCAGGGGCGAGGGGCTCGCTCAGGAAGGCGTCTTCAGCACCCTTGCAAGACTCTTCTTGAGTGGCTCGGAGGTCTCGGTCGCGACCTTCCTGGCGAGCTCCCAAAGCTCCTTGTTCTGCGCGGTGGTGGCCTCGAAATTCCTGCGGCCATGGTCGGCCGAAAGCTGGATCGCTTCCGAGAGCGATCTGGTGCCGACAAGATCGGTCATGAAGGCGAGGGCCGAACTGACGTTGGCGCTCGAGATATCGACCAGCTTGGCCGCATAATCCGCGGTGCCCTTGGTGTTGATCGAATATGCTTCCCTGAGCAGGAGGGAGATTTCCGCCGAGGCCTCCTTGGCCTTCTCGAACTGTTCTTTGGCGCGCGCTGCATTTTGCTCGGCGATGCCCTGGAAGGCCCTGGGCAGCGCCAACAGGGGCAGGCCGAAGCCGACTTTCGAATTGTCGCTCACTTCATTCGTATGTGCGTCACTCACTGGCTCTGATCCTCTTCAAGCGAAACTCAATCAAAGGAAAATCCGGACCTTCCCTGGCGTACGGACGCCACGGAAGAGAAGCTGAAGCGTTTCCTCCTGCATGATTTCTGCCGATGCGCGGTCACCGCGTGTCCGCTCGAGGCGAACTATGTACGATCGGCGGCCGTGCTTCCGTTCGCTTTCTGACACTCGGGAAAAAATTTTTGCCGGGATGGTAGGCGGCGGTGCATCCAGCCAGCCGCTGGCCGTTCCGGCGCTCGCCGATCGCAGCGTTGGCGACGCGCTTGCGGCCGGACGTCTCGACTGCTTTGCATCCGCAGATTTGGCGGCCCGGCGCCGTCCTGATCGGGACACGCGCAGGCGAACATTTCAACGCGATCGATTGGAACTTCGACAGGCGGCCGGAGTCGAATCTCTGCTCCCGGCCCGAGCCCCCAAGCCCCTCCGGGAGAAAACCCCCCACTGGGTTGGCGGCCTTGGTGCAGCATCGGTTGTGGCGCACCGGGGCCGTTTGCTGGAATAGGGCTGGAAAACCGGCGCTCCCAAGCGCATAGTTCGGCAATGGCGACAATTGTTCAATGCAATTGCGGCGCCAGGTACAGACGCACTGAAGAGAAGTTCTTGGTGCCGCATACGGGTGACGCGATCTGCACGGTCTGCGGAGCTGCGCTGGAATCGTGGCTGGAAGCGACCCACGTTCCCACATACGAACTTGTTGAACGTCCGGATCGACGACAGACGACCGGAATGACCGGCCACCCGTAAGGGCCCGGCCGAGACCGGACAGCGTACTCGTGCCGTGCCTCGCGAGCAGCTCGTGCTCGACTAGCTAGCCGAGCCGCTGATCCCGCGCGTTCTGGGTGTCCTCCGTCGCGACCTTGACGGCTTCGGTGGCGGCGCGCTTCTCGGCGCCCTTGCGGCTCGAGATGTCGATCGCCTTGCGGCCGGCGATTTCGTTGCCGGCGTCGACCGGCATCTGCCAGAAGAACCAGGCCGAGGCCGCCGAGATCAACGAGACCACGATGAAAGCCGGCGCGAACACATCGGCGGAGAGCTCGGTCTGGTGATGCAGCGCCAGCGTGCTTTCAACAGAGAACGCGCCGACCGCGACGCCTGCGGACACCGCGAGCTGCTGATTGACGCTGACGAGGGTGGTGGCCCGGCTCATCTGCGGGGCCTCGACCTCGGCATAAGCCACGGTGTTGATCGCGGTGAACTGCAGCGAGCGGAAGAAGCCGCCGACCACCAGGATGATGAAGATCAGCATCAGCGGCGTCGAGATCGTGAACAGGGCGCAGGCGGCGAGGAAGGCCGAACTGACCACCGCATTGACGGTCATCATGTTGCGGAAGCCGAAGGCGCGGATGATGCGCGCCGCCAGCGTCTTCATGCCCATGGCGCCGACCGCCGAAGCAAAGGTGACGAGACCGGATTGGAACGGCGACAGGCCGAAGCCGACCTGCATCAGCAGCGGCAAGAGGAACGGCAGCGCACCGATGCCGAGCCGGAACATGAAGCCGCCGACGATCGATGCGCGCATGGTCGGAAGCCGCAGCAACCCGAAATCGAGCACCGGCGACCCGGTGCGCCGCGCGTGCAGGACGTAGAGCGTCATCGACACCGTGCCGACCCCGACCAATGCGGCGACGATCGGCCACGGCAAGAGATTGAGGCCGGCGACCGAAAGCCCGAAGGCGATGCCGGCGAGGCCTACGCCGGCCAGCACCAGCCCCATGAGATCGAAGCGTTCAGGGTCTTCGCTCTTGATCGGGTCGATGTATTTAAGCGCCAGGAAGATGCCGAGCAGCCCGATCGGGATGTTGATCAGGAAGATCCAGTGCCAGGAGAAATAAGTGGTGATGAAGCCGCCGAGCGGCGGCCCGATGACCGGGCCTATCAGCGCCGGCACCGTCACCCAGGCCATCGCATTGACCAGCGCGCTCTTGTCGACCGAGCGTAATAGCACCAGCCGCCCGACCGGTGTCATCATCGCGCCGCCGAGGCCCTGCAGGATGCGGGCGAACACGAAATCGGTCACCGAGGAGGACAGCGCGCAGCCGATCGAGCCGAGCATGAACACGGCGACGGCGCCGGCAAACACGATGCGGGCGCCGAAGCGGTCCGCTGTCCAGCCGCTCGCCGGGATGAACACCGCGAGCGACAGCAGATAGGACGTGATCGCGAGCTTCAGCGTCAGGGGGCTGGTGCCGATATCGGCCGCGATCGCCGGCAGCGAGGTCGCGATCACAGTGGAATCCATGTTCTCCATAAAGAGAGCGGTGGCCACGATGAGCGGGATCAGGCGTTGCTTGTTCATCAAAATGGGACGGCTGTGCTGAAAAAGGCGGGCGAGGGGGCTGTATCATCCTGCCCCCGGCCACGCTATTGCGGAACCGGCCAAACCACCTAGATCCTGCGTGACGCTGGTATGCATCCGCCAGCGTTTGAGGTGTCGTGCCGTGATCTACGTCCTTGCCGCTCTGCTGCCGCCGATCGGGCTGCTCCTGAACGGACAGCCGTTTTCGGCCATTTTCAATCTGGTTCTGATCGTATTTTGCGCGGTTTTCGGGCTGTTTTTCCACGTATTGCTGCTGGTGCCGTCGGCCCATGCTGTCATCGCGGTCCACATGAAGCGGGAGGACCGGCGCCACCGCGAAATGGTCGAGGCGATCCGCCGCCACGGGCCGCCGCCCGGCTACCGGGCCCCGTAAAAAGCCTGTGCATGGCTGGCAAACACTTTGATTCGTCATGCCGCCATGCTATCGACCAGCGTCAACCCCATCGATGGGCGCCGATTCGACGGTGACGCAGCGAGCGTCGCCGCAGGCGGCGTTCATCCGTAAGATTATCGCGGCTGCGGCCGCCGAAAGGAGTTGGCAATGGCCACGGGATTTCAGGCTATCCGCGAAGCCTACACGTTCGACGATGTGCTTCTGAAGCCCGGTCTGTCCGACGTCCTTCCCTCGGAAGTCGATATCCGCTCACGCGTCACCCGCGCGATCCAACTCAACATCCCGATCATGGCGTCCGCGATGGATACCGTCACCGAGGCGCGCATGGCGATTGCGATGGCGCAGGCCGGCGGCCTCGGCGTCATCCATCGCAATTTCGACCCCGAAGGTCAGGCTACCCAGGTGCGACAGGTGAAGAAGTTCGAATCCGGCATGGTGGTCAATCCGCTCACCATTGGTCCTGACGCCACGCTGTCGGACGCGCTGACGCTGATGAAGGATCACGGCATCTCCGGCATCCCGGTCGTCACGGGTGCGGCCAAGAACGTGCCGGGCAAGCTGGTCGGCATCCTGACCAACCGCGACGTGCGCTTTGCCAGCGATCCCAGGCAGAGGGTCTCGGAACTGATGACGCACGAGAACCTCGTGACGGTGCGCGAGGGCGTCAGCCAGGACGAGGCGAAGCGGATGCTGCACCAGCATCGCATCGAAAAGCTGCTCGTCGTCGACGACCAATATCGCTGCGTCGGACTGATCACCGTGAAGGACATCGAGAAGGCGGTCGCCCATCCGCTCGCCTGCAAGGACGAGCACGGCCGCTTGCGCGTCGCCGCCGCCACCACGGTGGGCGAGACCGGCTATGAGCGCACCGAGCGGCTGATCGATGCCGGCGTCGACGTCGTCGTGGTCGATACCGCGCACGGTCATTCGCGGCATGTCCTCAATGCCGTCAACCGCATCAAGCGGCTCTCCAACGCCGTGCAGGTCGTGGCCGGCAATGTCGCGACCTCGGACGGCGCGCAGGCGCTGATCGATGCGGGGGCTGACTGCATCAAGGTCGGCATCGGCCCCGGCTCGATCTGCACCACGCGCATCGTCGCCGGCGTCGGCGTGCCGCAACTGACCGCGATCATGGATGCGGTCGCGGCGGCGAAGAAGGCCGACGTGCCCGTGATCGCCGACGGCGGCATCAAATATTCCGGCGACCTCGCCAAGGCGCTTGCCGCCGGTGCTGACATCGCGATGGTCGGCTCGCTGCTCGCCGGCACCGACGAGACGCCGGGCGAAGTGTTCCTGTGGCAGGGCCGCTCCTACAAGGCCTATCGCGGCATGGGCTCGGTCGGCGCGATGGCGCGCGGCTCGGCCGACCGCTACTTCCAGCAGGATATCAAGGATACGCTGAAGCTGGTGCCCGAGGGCATCGAGGGCCAGGTGCCCTACAAGGGTCCGGTCGGCAACGTCATGCATCAGCTCGCCGGCGGCCTTCGCGCCGCGATGGGTTATGTCGGCGCGAAGGACATCAGGGACTTCCACGACAAGGCCGAGTTCGTGCGTATCACCGGCGCCGGCCTGCGCGAGAGCCACGTCCACGACGTGACCATCACGCGCGAATCCCCGAACTACCCGGGCGGCGCGTAAGCCTACTCCACGTCATTCCGGGGCGATGCGAATTATCGAACTCAGGCGCGCACTTGCGCGCCTGAGAATCTCGAGATTCCGGGGATTGAGCGGACAATGAGTTTGCCGTCAGAAACGGTCTCGAGTTCACGCCGTCGCAGTGGATCACGGCTTTCGCCGGAAGCGAAGGGCCGCAAGCGGACCACCAGGCCGCCGATCACCGGCCCGTGCAAATGCTAAGCGAGCCAACGCTTGCGTCGCTTGTAGTGCTTCACATCGCGATATGATTTTCGTTTGTCGCCGGCGACGCCAAGATAGAACTCCTTGACGTCCTCGTTTGCGGCGAGCGCGTGCGCTTCGCCGTCCATCACCACGCGGCCATTTTCGAGGATGTAGCCGTGGCTCGCATATCTGAGCGCCATATTGGTGTTCTGCTCGGCGAGAAGAAAGGATACACCTTCCTTGGCGTTGAGATCTTTCACGATCTCGAAGATCTCTTCGACGATTTGCGGCGCGAGGCCCATCGACGGTTCGTCGAGCAGGATCATCTTCGGGCGCGACATCAGCGCGCGGCCAATCACGCACATCTGCTGTTCGCCGCCCGACGTATAGCCGGCGGTGGAACTGCGCCGCTCTTTGAGGCGGGGAAAATAGGCGTAGACCCGTTCAAGGTCCTGCGCGATCGCGAACTTGCCATCCGTCCGCGTAAAGGCGCCGGTCAGGAGGTTTTCCTCGACCGTAAGATGAGGGAAGGCACGCCGGCCCTCCATCACCTGAATGCAGCCGCGTCGCACCACGTCGTTTGGCGACAGGGACTTCACCTCGATGCCGTTGAACAGGATCGACCCCTTGGTGACCTCGCCGCGCTCTGCATGCAGCAGATTGGAGATCGCCTTCAGCGTCGTCGTCTTGCCGGCGCCGTTGGCGCCGAGAAGCGCGACAATGCGGCCCCGCGGGACCTCCAGCGAGACGCCCTTCAACACGAGGATGACATGATCGTAGACAGCCTCGATATTGTTGACCGATAGAATCAGGGCTGCCGATTCCGTCGCAGCGGTGACCGCCTTGGCGTTTGACACGCGTGGACCTCCAAGCAGTTGCACCTTCCGGGATCCGGGAGCAGGCAAACCTGCCTCCCGGATCACCTACACGGGCTCAGGTTTCCTTCGCGCAGTCGCGCGGCTTGATCTTCTTCTCCGCGGCATACTTCGCGGACACATCGGCGACGAGCGGTTCGATGAGCGATTCGTCAGCCGTGTACCAGTCGGAGATCACTTTCCAACCCTTGCCATCCCATTGCTGGACGCGCCCGTAGCGCGCGCCCTCGTGGTCGGAGCAGGAAATGCTGACCGGCTTCAACATACCCTCAAAGCCGAGTTCCTTTATACGTGCATCAGTCAGGATGAGGTTCTCAAGCCCCCAACGGACCTGCTCGCCCGTCAGCGGTTTCTTGCCGAACTTTTCCTGTGCCTTGCGGATCGCCTCCACGCCGAGCATGGCGTTCGTGATGCCGCGGTTGTAGAGAACTTCGCCGATCTTGCCAGGTTCCGTCGAACCCTTGCCCTTGGCGTAGACGTACTTCTCCATGTCGGCGTGCACTGGATATTTTCCTGCGCCATGCTGAAGCATCAGCGACTTGTAGCCGGCGGCCTGATCACCTGCCGGCGTCACATCCGGCTCTGCGCCAGACCACCAAACACCGATCATCTTGTCGCGCGGATAGGCGACGGACGCCGCTTCCTTGATTGCCGTGCTGTTCATGACGCCCCAGCCCCAGACCAGCACATAGTCCGGCCGATTCTGGCGGATCGCCAGCCATTGCGACTTCTGCTCGACGCCGGGGTGCGTGACCGGGATCGGCGTGAACTCAAAGCCGTATTTCTGGGCCAACACCTGCAGCATCGGGATTGGCTCCTTGCCATACGGGCTGTCGTGATACAGTAGCGAAATCTTCCTGCCTTTCAGCTTGTCGAACCCGCCGAGCTCCTTGGCGACGTGCTGGATCGCGATATCCGCCGCGGACCAGTAGGTGCCGAGCAGCGGGAAGTTGTACGGGAATACCGCGCCGTTCTTGGAATCGGCACGGCCGTACCCCATCGTGATGATCGGGATCTTGTCGGTCGCGGTCTTTTCGGTGAGCGCGAAGGTGATGCCGGTCGACAGCGGATTGATGAAGGCCGCGCCGGTCGGCCCCTTGCCCTTGAGGCGCTCGTAACACTCGACCCCCTTGTCGGTCGCGTAGGCGGTCTCGCACTCCTCGACCAGAAGCTTGACGCCGTTGATGCCGCCGTCGCGTTCGTTGATCAGTTTGTAGTAGTCGGCAACGCCGTTTGCATAAGGCGCGCCGTTCACGGCGTACGGCCCTGTCCGGTAGGACAGAATCGGGACGAACTGCTCGTTTTGCGCTGCGGCCGGTGCGGCGAACGGCGCGCCAGACAGAATGGCCGCCGTCAGTATCAATACATTGCGTACAATAGCTGCCATGTTGATAATTCTCCTCTTTTGAACCCCTCTTTTTCCATCCGGGGGCTTTGTTGTCCTTCCTTCTCTGCTAGCGGTCGCTATCCGCGCTGCGATAAAGGCGCGATCGCTGCTTCAATATGGAAACGGCCAAAGTCTGAGCTTCTCCTTGCCGATCGATATCAGCCGGGCGAAGCCACGGGGTTCCTTGATCAGAAGATAGCAGATCAACGATCCGAAGATGATGAATTCGAGGTGCGTGATCGTTTGCGTCGACAGTGGCAGGCCGAGTTCGCTTGGAATCACATTCAGCATGATCGGCACGACGAGGATGAAGGCCGCCCCGATGAACGAACCCATGATCGATCCGAGCCCGCCGATGATGACCATGAACAGAAGCTCCAGCGAGCGGTCGATCGAGAAGGCAAGCGGCTCCCATGAACCGAGGTAGACGAACGCCCAGAGCGCACCCGCCACCCCGATGATGAACGAAGAGACCGCGAAAGCCGTGAGTTTTGCGTAGAGCGGCCGGATGCCGATCAGTTCGGCGGCAATATCCATGTCGCGGATCGCCATCCACTGCCTGCCGAGATTTCCGCGAACGAGGTTCTTTGCCAACACCGCCATCACGGTCACGAAGAGCAGGCACAGCAGGTAGCGCTCGACCGGCGTGCGAACGACCATACCGAAGAAATCCAGCGACGGTGCATTGACCGATCCCGACGGGGCGTAGTTGGTGAACCACGGAATTCGCAGGAACGCCCAATCGAAGAAGAACTGCGCGGCGAGCGTTGCGACCGCAAGGTAGAGACCCTTGATCCGCAGACTGGGAATGCCGAACAGGATTCCGGCACCCGCCGCCATGAACCCGCCAAGCAGAATGGATACCAGCACGGGCAGCGGCGGCATCGAGATCGTGAAGCCAAGCCAGGCAAGCGGGATATGAACGCCTGTCGCCATCTTGTAGGCGGAATAGGCGCCGACGGCCATGAACGCGCCGCTGCCGAGCGAAATTTGGCCGCAATAGCCGACGAGAATGTTGGTCCCGATGGCGGCGAGCGCCAGGATAAGGAAGGGCAGCAGGATCGCCCACAACAGATAGTCGGTGCGGAACGGCCAGATATGGAGGGAGGCCAACAGCGGCACGCCGACGAAAGCGATCGCGAGCAAGACGGCGAGCGCAATACGGTCCTGACGGATCGGAAAGATCGCCATGTCCTCCGCGTAGCTCGTCTTGAACTGGCCGGCCTCGCGATAAAGCACAACGAACTCCTCTTCTCAGATACGTTCGATGATCCGCTCGCCGAACAGCCCCTGCGGCCGCACGAGCAGCACCGCCAACGCCAGCACAAACGCAAACCAATATTCGATACCGCCACCGATTGATGGCCCTAGATACGCCTCGGCAAGCTTCTCGCCCGCCCCCACGATGAGCCCGCCAACGATGGCTCCCGGAATCGAGGTGAGGCCGCCGATTATCAGAACCGGCAGCGCCTTCAGCGCGAGAAAAGTGATGGAGAACTGCACGCCGAGCTTGGTCCCCCACACGGTCGCCGCGACCAGCGCAACGAGGCCGGCGGCAAGCCAGACGACGAACCAGATCCAACTGATCGGGATCCCGACTGAATGCGCGGCCAAATGGTCGTCGGCCACGGCCCTGAGTGCGCGACCAGTCTTGGTACGCTGAAAGAAAATTGCGAGGCCGGCGACCAGGACGCCTGCGATCAACGCGCCCCAGACATCCAGCTTGTTGACCAGAATCCCACCCGGGAACAGGCCTTCAAACAAGAACCAGGCGTCGGTCGGGAACAGCCGCAACGGGTAGACATCCGATCCGAAGATCATCTCCGCGGCGCCCTCGATGACGAATGTCACGCCGATCGTCGACATGAACAGCGTCAGGCCGTCCTGGTTGACGAGAGGTCCGATCACGAACCGCTCGATGAGCCAGGCCGTTGCCGCCATGATCACGGCGGCAAAGCCGATAGCGAGGACGACCGCGACCCAAAGCGGAAGGCCGTTGGCGACCAGGAGGTCGAGGGAGCGAACCAGCGCCAATCCCGCCAGCAATACCATTGCTCCCTGAGCATAGTTAAATACGCCGGATGCCTTGAAGATCAGCACGAAGCCGAGCGCGACCAGCGAATAGAGCACGCCGGACATCAATCCGCCGATAAGGACCTCGAGAAACTGACCCAGTGCGATCATGGACGCACCTCAATGCGCGACGCCAAGATACGCGTCGATGACGGCTTGACTTCTCTTCACTTCATCAGGCGTGCCGTCGGCGATCTTTACGCCGTGATCAAGCACCGCTACGCGATCCGACAGATCCATGACCACGGCCATGTCGTGCTCGATCAGGGCGATGGTCGTGCCGTAATGGTTGTTCACATCAGTGATGAACCGCGACATGTCCTCCTTCTCCTCGAGGTTCATGCCTGCCATCGGCTCGTCGAGGAGAAGAAGTTCGGGCTCCATCGCTAGGGCGCGACCGAGTTCGACACGCTTCTGCAAGCCGTATGGCAAACGCCCAACCGGTACCTTGCGGATTGTCTCGATCTCCAGAAAGTCGATGATCTCCTCGACCTTGCGCCGATGCTCAACCTCCTCTGCGAGGGCAGGGCCATAACGCAGCACCTGCCACAACAGCCCCCGGCGCACCTTCAGGCTGCGGCCTGCCATGATGTTGTCGAGCGCGCTCATGCCCTTGAACAGGGCGACATTCTGAAAGGTGCGTGCGATGCCGCCGCGTGCCGCCTCGAAGGGCTGCATTCTGGCCCGGGTGCGCCCCTTGAAGGTGATGGCGCCGTGGTTGGGATGATAGAAGCCGTTGACGACGTTCAGCATCGAGGTTTTGCCGGCGCCGTTGGGGCCGATGATGGCTCGAATTTCACCCTTTCTGACGTTGAACGAAACGTCCCGCAGCGCCTTGACGCCGCCGAACGCCAGTGCCACGCCCTCGACCTGCAGCAGGATTTCGTTGGTGTCCGGCGCTCTCATGCTGCTCTTCCCAGGGATTCTGCCGGACCGACGGCTTGCATGTCGCGAATCTTGACCCGTGCCGCGATCGTGCCCTTCCGGCCGTCCTCAAAAGTCACTTCCGTGGAAATGTCGCCGTCTTGCGCTCCGCTGTAGAGTGCCGTGACCAACGGTGCATAGCGTTCGGCAACGAAGCGGCGGCGCACCTTTTGCGTGCGGGTCAGTTCGCCGTCATCCGCGTCGAGTTCCTTGTGCAGAATGAGAAAGCGGCGAATCTGGGCGCCCGCAAGCACCGCTTCCCCGGCCAGAGAGCGGTTCACCGCGGCAACGTCTTTCGCGACCGTGTCATAGACCAGCGGATGCCCGGCAAGCTCCTGATAGGATCCGTAGGCGACATTGTTGCGTTCGGCCCAATTCGCGACGGCGACCGGGTCGATGTTGAGCATGGCGCAAACGAACTCTCTGGAGTCGCCGAACGTGATCGCTTCCTTGATATTGGGATAGAACTTCAGTCTGTTCTCAAGGTATTTCGGGGCAAACATCGTGCCGTCGGTCAGCCGACCCACATCCTTCGCACGATCGATGATCTTCAGATGCCCAGTCTTCTCGTCGAAAAAGCCCGCATCGCCGGTCCTGACGTATCCGTCGGACGTCATAGCTTCCGCGGTCCTTGCCTGATCCTTGAAGTATCCGAGGAACATGCCCGGCGAGCGAAACTGCACTTCGCCCGACTCCGCAATGCGAATGTCAACGTTGGGCGCCGGCGGACCGACCGTATCCGAGTAAATTTCGCCATCGGGCTGGCACGTTACGTAGAGGAACGCTTCGGTCTGGCCGTAGAGCTGTTTCAGGTTCAGTCCGATCGAGCGGTAGAACGCGAACAGATCCGGACCGATAGCTTCGCCCCCAGTGTATGCGACGCGCACCAGCGACAGGCCAAGAACGTTCTTGAGCGGCTCGTAGACCAGCCAGCGCCCGAGCGCATAGAGCAATCGGCCTGACAGCGGCACCGGACGTCCCGTCAAGACTTGCTCGCCATACCGCCGCGCGACGTCTAGAAAGTAGCTGAACAATCGCCGCTTGATCGGCGCTGCGTCCTCCATCCGGACCATCAGCCGCGTCAGCATGGCCTCGAAACCGCGTGGCGGGGCCAGGTAGAAGGTTGGTCCTATCTCAAGCCGATCCTGCTCGATTGTGTCGCCGCTCTCGGGACACGCTATACAGAATCCGGCCACCACGCCTTGCACATAACTGACGTAATGATCGCCCGCCCAAGCCAGCGGCAGATAGGCGAGCACCACGTCCTGGTCGGTCAACTTGTCGAACCGCGTGGTGTCGGTCGCAGCATCGATGCAGCCTCGCGCCGACAGCATGACGCCCTTCGGTGCGCCGGTCGTTCCCGACGTGTAGAGGATGACCGCGATGTCCGAACCGTTGCCCGCCCGGATGGATTCATCGATCCGTACGCCAAGCGCTGGGTCGGCCGCAAACGCGGCGCGGCCGTCCTCGATAATGGCGCCGATTGCGATCAGTCGACTGTGGTCATAGGCGTCAAGGCCGCGCGGCTCGTCGTAGACAATCTTGTTGAGTTGCGGCAGTCGGTCGGAGACGGACAAGACCTTGTCGACCTGCTCCTGGTCCTGCGCTGCGACGAGCTTCGCGTCGGCATGAGCGAGAACAAAGGCAAGCTCATCCGCCACGGCATCTGAATAGACCGGAACGGGAATGGCGCGCAGCACCTGCGCTGCCATCATGGTCCAGTAAAGCTTCGGCCGATTTGAGCCAACTACGGCGATCGTATCGCCTTGCCGCAAGCCAAGGCGATGCAAGCCCGCGGCGTAGGCGCGCACGATCTCGGCAACTTGAGCCCAGGTCCAGCTCTGCCAGATGCCAAGATCCTTGTGCCGAAACGCCGGACGCGTGCCAAACTGCGCGGCATTTCGCAGCAGCAATTTGGGGAACGTATCAAACGATCCGCCGGCCATGTCGGTCTCGATCCCAAAAACCGGCGCGTTGGTTCGCCCCTGCTTGTGGTGATGCCGGCCCGTTTTGGGCAGCAGCCATGCGAGTGCCGCACGCTCCGACATTACAACGGATCGAAAGTCCGACAAGTGGCAGATTGATAGATGGCGTTCCTGCGCGGGCGCGCGACAGGGATGGATCTACCGGCTGCCACTCTCCGAAGGTGAATCCCGCCGCCAAACCAGTCCAGAGAGACCTTGCAGCGCGAAGAAGCTGGTCGGCTCCTCAAGAGGTAATCCCAATGCTTCGGAAGGCCTCACATTCGTCGGGCTGTCCCACGGAACCGACCGAAGTCCTGCGCCACTCAGATTTCGAGGGGGCCGTAAACCAATCGCCGATTTGCTGCGGGGCCGCCCTCGTTGCGACCTATCGACGGCCGCCTAACCGCTTTAGCTCCAT
This sequence comes from Bradyrhizobium sp. I1.14.4, assembly GCF_050435825.1. Classification (NCBI taxonomy): domain Bacteria; kingdom Pseudomonadati; phylum Pseudomonadota; class Alphaproteobacteria; order Hyphomicrobiales; family Nitrobacteraceae; genus Bradyrhizobium; species Bradyrhizobium sp. I1.14.4. Next base: position 131,818 of record NZ_JBNDLA010000002.1, read on the forward strand.
CGCGCCGGATGCCGAGGTCGGATCAGGAAAATTGAGTATGGCCGCTTCGTTCGCTGGTGGTGCGCTATGACAAACTTGCTGCCACCAGATTTCGGGGGGGCGATCCTGCGGACGGCCCCGAAATGAGAGCAGGGCGCTTGTCGGCAACGTGCCTGGCATGACGGGCACCATTTCAAACACCGTTTCAAACAAGCGCGCGCGGAAGAGCAAAATCCATCTCCCTTGCAGGGAGGTGGATTGCGTGACTACGTGTGCGCCACGAACCAATCATCCCAAAAGTCACCTCAAGAGGAAATCCAAATGTCCCAAGGAAAGCGCATCGTTCTGGCCTCGCGCCCGCATGGCGAGCCCACGCCGGCCAATTTCAGGCTCGAGGACTACACGCCGCCGACGCCAGGCGCGGGCGAGGTGCTGCTGCGCACCATCTGGCTGTCGCTCGATCCCTATATGCGCGGCCGCATGGCCGACGGTCCGTCCTATGCCGCGCCGGTGCCGGTCGGAGGGGTGATGGAAGGCGGCACGGTCAGCGAGGTGATCACGTCCAACAACCCGGGCTTTGCCAAGGGCGATATCGTGCTGTCGCGCGCGGGCTGGCAGACGCATGTGCTGTCCGACGGCAAGGGGCTCGCCAAGATCGATCCGAAGATCGCGCCGATCTCGACCGCCGTCGGCGTGCTCGGCATGCCCGGCATGACCGCCTATACGGGACTGCTCGAGATCGGCAAGCCGCAGGCGGGCGAGACGGTGGTGGTCGCGGCCGCGTCCGGCGCCGTCGGCTCGGCGGTCGGCCAGATCGCCAAGATCAAGGGCGCGCGGGCGATCGGCATCGCCGGCGGCAAGGACAAGTGCGCTTACGTCAAGAACGAGCTCGGCTTCGACGAGTGCCTCGACCATCGCGATCCCAATCTTGCGGCGAAGCTCAAGGAAGCCTGCCCGAAGGGCATCGACGTCTATTTCGAGAATGTCGGCGGCGCGGTGTTCGACGCGGTGTTTCCGCTCCTGAATGCCTTCGCGCGCATTCCGGTCTGCGGCCTGATCGCGCATTACAACGACACCGAAGCGCACGCACCGAAATGGGCCGGCGCTATGATGCGCAACATCCTGACCAAGCGGCTGATCTTCCGCGGCTTCATCGTCAGCGACTTCGCCGCCATGCATGGCGACTTCCTCCGCGACATGTCGCAGTGGGTGCGCGAGGGCAAGGTCAAGTACAAGGAGTTCGTGACTGAGGGGCTCGACAGCGCACCCGAAGCCTTCATGGGCCTGCTCAAGGGCGCCAATTTCGGCAAGCAACTGGTCAGGGTCGGGCCGGACAAGACCTGAACCAGAGCGTTCCGGCTCTTATTCCGCGCAACAAAGTATCAAAAACACCACAATGGCGGGCTTTTGGGGGCTTTCCGGCCCCCATTTGCTTGACGGGGACCCGGACCAGTTGATTCAATATGGCTATATTTCAGGTGTAGCCATGGTTTTTGAACTTATTGCTTTCGGGGTCATCCTCCTCGCCGTCGGCTATTGGGCGACGATGTTCGTCATGGGCCGCCGCGACGACGTCTTGCACGGAAAATTTGTGGAGCCCGAACCGGACGTTGAGCCGGTGCGCTTCATGCCGCACATGCCTCGCTCGCCGGCGCCGCAGCCGGACAAGGACTCACTGCAGGCGCTGCTCACCGTCATCAAGCGGGACCTGCACGACGCCGCGCGAAGTTGACGCCGCTCAAGCTGCCGTCTGCTTGCCGAGCAGCATGTCCAGGTCGACATCGACCTGGCCTTTGGCCCTGACGTGACGGACCTCGAAACTGTCGGGCTGGAAGCGATACTCGACGAGGCCGGTTTCCTTGATGCCGATCACCTCCTGCCTCGCGTCTGATATGACGAAGCCGGCCGAGGGCGCCCAGATCTGTCTGACATGCTCGAACGTATAGTCGCGGCGCTGATGCACATGGCCGCTGCCGACCAGGCGCAGATCGACCTTGCCGAACATCTCGATCAGGCGCCGCCGCGCCGGCTGCGGCACGAAGCGGATCGCGGTCTCGACGCGCTCGGCATCGGTGGGCACGTCGAGATAGAGCGGCTTGTGCAGGAACAGCGCGACCGGCCTGCCGACGGCCTTGTCGAGTGCTGTGGCGAGCCAGTCGAACTGCTCGGCCTCGCTGTCGAGGCCGGTGTTCATGATCAGCGAGTTCAGCCCGATGAAGCACCAGCCGGCGGCATCGAAATGCCAGCGGTCCTCGCCGAGCACCGAGGTGAAGGCGCCGCGCGTCGCTTCGGTCGGCAGTTGCGCCGGCACCGGGCCGACTGCGGTGGGATTGTCGCCGATATCGTGATTGCCGGGCAGATAGAGACAATCGACCGGCAGCACGCCGTGCAGCTCCTTGGCGAACACCAGGTCGTCGCGGCTGGTCGGCCCATCGAACGAGACGTCGCCGGAGTTGAGCACCAGATCAGGCCGCGTCGCGTCGACGTGCTCGCTGACGCGATGAAAATTGTCGATCAACGGCTTGAAGCGGCGCGCGAGGTGGGTGTCGGAGATTTGCGTCAGGCGAAACTGGGGCATGCATCGATCCTTTCGCCCGGAGCATAGGTCGGCGCGAAGTCGGAACGATGACGATTTCGGTGTCTAATTCGATGTCTTGTTTGATGCGTTGTTTGATGTCTTGTTTGGTTTTGCGCCTTGGTGCGAGCGCTAGATCGCTAGCTGCTGCATCGAGCGGGCGGGCGGGGCAGGTGGACTGACGCCGCGTCCGAGCAGTCCCGTATTGGGCAGATTTGTTCCCGTGGCGGCCGGTGACGCGTTGAGCCCGAAATAAGCGAGCGCGTCGTGCCTGACGTCGTAGGCCGCAAAGCCGAGCAGGGTGAGCGCCAGCGCCGCGGCGAGAGTGTGCCTGACGATGTCGCGCGTCGAGCGATAGCCGCTGCGGAAATAGGCCGAGAGCAGGATCGCGACCAGCAGCGCCGCCGCGCCGCCGGCGAGCCCCGCCATCACCATGCCGAGCCCGCCATCTGCTGCGTCGTCGAACCAGCCGGTGCCGGGATCGATCGGCTTCAGCAGGGCTGTGAGGAGATCGCCGAGGGTTGCGGCCGCCAGGGCCGCGCCGTCCAGGATCGGGGTGATGATGCTCATCGCGTCATCCGTAAGGAACTGAAACCGCCATTGCTCCTGTGAGTTGGTCACCCAGGCTCGGATGATGGTTCAACGGGTTACCCAGGCGCATTATTGGGACGCTTCATTGTCAGGGGCCCGCGTGGCGGCTAAGAGGGCAGCCGGGCGCCGCGGCTGAGGGAGATTTTTGATGTCGGTTCAAATGGTTCTGTTACCGGTCTTCATCCAGATTGGGCTCACCTTCGCGCTCCTGTTTGGGATGGCGACGATGCGTACAAGGGCGCTGTCGAGCGGCGAGACCAAGATCAAGGATATCGCGCTGCGCGAGCCGAACTGGCCGGAGCGCGCCACCCAGCTCGGCAATTGCTTTGCCAACCAGTTCGAGCTCCCGGTGCTGTTCTATGTCCTGATCGCCATTGCGCTGCCGCTGCGCCGCGCCGATCTGTTCGTCGTGCTGATGTCCTGGCTATTCGTGGTGGCGCGGTTTGCCCATGCCGGCATATTCGTTACCTCCAACGACGTGCGGCCTCGCTCGCTCGCCTGGTTCGCCGGCGTGCTGGTGCTGGCGGCCATGTGGCTGTATTTCGCGCTCAGGCTCCTGCTGCTGATTTGATGCGCCCAACCGAAAGAGATCAATGACCCCCGCTGCCCGGCTCTCCGCCGCGATCGAGCTGATCGCCACCATCGATGCACAGCGCATTCCCGCGGCCAAGGCGCTGAAGGAATGGGGCACCGCGCACCGCTATGCCGGCTCCGGCGATCGCGCCGCGATCTCCGGCCTGATCTGGGACGTGCTGCGCCGGCAATCCTCCGCGGCCTATTTGATGGACGACGCCAGCGCCCGGTCGCGGGTGCTCGGCATGCTCAAACTCGAGCGCGGCATGGATGTTCCGACGATCGCGGCGCTGTGCGACGGCGGCCGGTTCGCGCCGGATCCGCTGACCACGGACGAGGAGGCCGCGCTGGCCTCGCGTTCGCTCGTGGATGCGCCGGCGCACGTCGCGGGCGATTATCCGGACTGGCTCGATCCGTACCTTGCAAAGGTGTTCGGTGACGACCGCGCAGCGGAAGCGACCGCGATGGCGAGCCGCGCGCCGCTCGATTTGCGCGTCAACACGCTGAAGGGCAAGCGCGAGAAGGTCCTGCCGCGCTTGTCGCATCTGGGTGCGAGGGAGACGCCGTGGTCGCCGCTCGGCCTGCGCATCGAGCTCGGCGCCGATGCACGCAATCCCGGCATCCATGCCGAGGAGGATTTCATCAAGGGCGCCATCGAGGTCCAGGACGAGGGCTCGCAGCTTGCCGCTTTGTTCTCGGCGGCCAAGCCCGGCGAGCAGGTAATCGATCTCTGCGCCGGCGCCGGCGGCAAGACGCTGGCAATCGCCGCGATGATGGAAGGCAAGGGCCGGCTGATCGCGACCGACAGCGACAAGCGCCAGCTCGCGCCGATCCATGAGCGGCTGTCGCGCGCCGGCGTGCACAATTGCGATGTGCGCACGCCGCGCGGCGAGGAAGAGGTGCTGTCCGACATCAAGGCCTCCGCCGATCTTGTGCTGATCGACGCGCCGTGCACCGGCACCGGCACCTGGCGCCGCAATCCCGACGCCAAATGGCGCATGCGCCCCGGCGCGCTCGAGGTGCGGCTGAAGGATCAGGCCGAGGTGCTGGAGCGCGCGGCGCCGCTGGTGAAGCCGGGCGGCCGCATCGCCTACATCACCTGCTCGGTGCTGTGGGAGGAGAACGGCGAGCAGGTCCGGGCGTTCATCGCGCGGCATCCGGAGTTCTCCGTGCAACCGCCGGAGCAGACCGCATCGGTGCTGTGGGACAAGGCCGAGCAATTTGCAGAGGCCGCGCTGCAGTCGGCGGAAGGCCTGCTGATGACGCCGCGCCGCACCGGCACGGATGGGTTCTTCGTTTCGGTGCTGAAGAAGGCGTGAGGTGGATTTCGTCGTTCCGGGGCGATGCGCAGCATCGAACCTCAGGTGCGCAATTGCGCACCGGGGGACCTCGAGATTCCGGGTTCGTCCTTCGGACGCCCCGGAATGACGATCGCTGCTACGATCGCCCGCAATCGTACGCCACGCCCGCCGGCACCGGCGTCCTGCTCACCACGATGACCCAGAACAGCAGGGCGACCGCGCTGATCGCGGCGCCGAGCACGCACACCCCGAGCCAGCCGGCCGCCGCATAGGCCATCGTCGATGTGATCGCGCCGAAGCCGGTCCCGATCGAATAGAACACCATGTAACCGCCGATCAAGCGGCTCGACGTCTCCGGGCGCGCCGCGACGATCAGGCTCTGGTTGGTGACATGAATCGCCTGCACCGCGAAGTCGATCATCAGGACACCCACGAGCACCAGCCACGGCGAAGAGTGCAGGCAGGCGATCGGCGCCCAGCCGGCGAGCATCAGCATCAGCGACAATCCGGTGGTGCGCTGCCCCCAGCCGCGATCGGCGAGGCGGCCCGAATTACGCGCCGCCAGCGCGCCGGCGAGGCCGGCAATGCCGAGCATCCCGATCGCGGTGTGCGACAGCGACAGCGGCGGCGCGGCCAGCGGCAGCACGACCGAGCTCCAGAACACGCTGAAGCTCGCGAAGATCAACAGCGCGAATACCGCGCGTTCGCGCAGCACCGGCTCCTGGACGAACAGCGCGGCGGTCGAGCGCAGGAGCTTCGCATAGGATGTTCCGGCCATCGGCTGCGGCGTGTGCCGTGGCAGCGCGCGTGCGAGCAGCGCCGCCAGCACCAGCGTAAGCGCGGCCGATGTCAGATAGACCACGCGCCAGCCGCCGATATCGGCCAGCGCACCGGCGGTAAAGCGGGCGAGCAGGATGCCCGAGACCACGCCGCTGGTGACGGTGCCGATGGTGCGTCCGCGCTCGGCTGGCGCAGCCAGTGTCGCGGCGTACGCGACCAGCACCTGGATGACGACGGCCAGTAGCCCGACCAGCACCATGCCGACCAGCAGCACGGCGGCGTTCGACGCCATGCCGACGACGGCGAGCGCGATCGCCGACAGCACGGTCTGGCCGACGATCAGCTGGCGGCGGTCCCAGAGGTCGCCGAGCGGCACGATCAGCATCAGGCCGAAGGCGTAGCCGATTTGGGTCAGCGTCACGACGATGCCGATCACGGCGGGCGTGATTCCGAGATCCTGCGCCATGGTGTCGAGCAGCGGCTGGGCAAAATAGATGTTGGCGACGCTCAGCCCGCAGGCGACCGCAAACAGCAGGACCACGGCGGGTGAAAGCGCGCCTGCCGTCGTGTCGCCGGGTTTCGCCGGTCCGGCCATCGTTGAATTGTGGCTGGTCATTATCGCCTCCGCAGCAATCGGGTCCAATCTAGTCTCATAATGAGACCAGTTGCGCTTGGCGCTGTCTAGTCCTATTTTAAGACCAGTTTCGGAATCGTGATCGAGGGAGGCTGGCCGCGATGAAGCGGACCGGATTTGCAAAAGCGGAATGCCCGGTGGCGCGCGCGCTGGATGCGATCGGCGACTGGTGGTCGCTGTTGATCGTGCGCGACGCGTTCGACGGCTTGCGCCGGTTCGGCGACTTCCAGAAGAATCTCGGCATCGCCAAGGGCATGCTGACGGCGCGGCTGCGCAAGCTGGTCGAAACAGGCGTGCTCGAGCAGGTCGCGGCGTCCGACGGCAGCGCCTATCAGGAATATGTGCTGACGAAGCGGGGGCACGATCTGTTTCCGATCGTGGTCTCCTTAAGGCAATGGGGCGAGGCCCATCTCTATGCGCGCGGCGAGGCGCATTCGGTGCTGCTGGACCAGGCCGGGCAGGCGGTCGGGCAACTCGTGCTGCCGTCGAAGACCGGGCGGCCGCTGAGCTGGGCGGATACGAGGGTGAAGAAGGTCGCGGGGCGCCGGCGGTGAGCGCCTCTAGTCCACGATGAACAGCGTCGCACCGGTCGAGGTCGAGGAGCGGTGCGCGGCGTCGCCGAAATCGGAGACCTGGTAGCTCATGCCCGGCTTCAGCGTGAAGGTGCGGCCGTCGCGCAGCTCGGTGTCGAGCTCGCCCTTGACGACGTAGAGCACATGGCCGCGATCGCACCAGTGATCGGCGAGATAGCCAGGTGAATATTCGACCATCCGCACCCGCAGCTCGCCGATGTCGAGCGTGCGCCACAACGCTTGCCCGGTCTCGCCGGGATGCACTGAAGGTTCGACGTTGCTCCAGTCGGTGACGGTGAAGGGCAGGGTCGGGATTTTCATGGGCGGCGTCCTAGTCTTCTTCTCACCTTACGCCTTCGCGTTCACAAATACTGGCGTCATCCTGAGGTGCGCGTCGAGCGGTGCGCAAGCAGCGCTCGGCGAGCCTCGAAGGATGGTTGGAGCCGGGCTGTCGCCCTTCGAGACGGTCGCTTCGCGACCTCCTCAGGGTGACGGAGTGCCGCAACGCCTCACCCCACCAGATGGTTCGCCGAGCCCTGCCGGATCTTGCCTTCGACATCGAGCCGCAGATACTCGCAGATCTTCTTGTCGCGTTCGTTCCGATAAAACACGACGACGCTGTCGGGCGAGACATAAAGGTCGATCAGCTCGAAATGCAGCTCGGGCAGTTTTGCCAGCGCGGCGCTCCAATAGGCGCGCAAGCTCGCCTTGCCGCGCACCGTGCCGGAAGGACCGAAGCCGAACGCCGGAATCCGGTCTGACGTCATCTCGGTATCCTCCGCATACATCGCCAGCACGCGCTCGAGGTCGCGCGCGTTCCAGGCGGCGATCCAGTCGCGGCCGAGGGCTGCGAGGCGCGACGGGTCGTGAAACTCCGGCATCGGTTTCCTTCATGATGCTTGCGATCAAATTAGGTCAATAATACTGACCTTTATTCATTTGTCCATGCCCAAAGAAGAATGTGGGCGCACAGCTCGGCGCGGTTGCGGGCGCGGGCGACGTCGCGTATCTGCTTGCCATGACAGCCCAGCACACAGCCCGTGACTCGTCGGCGCCCTCGGTGGCCTCGGCGCATGACAAGATTCTGATTGTCGATTTCGGCAGTCAGGTGACGCAATTGATCGCCCGCCGCGTCCGCGAGATGGGGGTCTATTCCGAGATCGTGCCGTTCCAGAAGGCGGAGGCCGCCTTCAAGGAGATGAAGCCGAAGGCGGTGATCCTCTCGGGCGGCCCGGAATCGGTGCATGAGACCGGCTCGCCGCGCGCACCGCAGCTGATCTTCGAGTCCGGCGTTCCCGTGCTCGGCATCTGCTATGGCCAGATGACGCTGGCCGCCCAACTCGGCGGCGAGGTCGAGGGCGGGCATCATCGCGAATTCGGCCGCGCCGATGTCGAGGTCAAGACGAATAGTTCCTTGTTCGACGGCGTCTGGGGCTACGGCGAAAAGCACCAGGTGTGGATGAGCCATGGCGACCGCATCACAAAAATGCCGCCCGGCTTCTCGGTGGCCGGCACCTCGCCGAACGCGCCGTTCGCGATCATCCAGGATGAGAAGCGGAAGTATTACGGGCTGATGTTCCATCCCGAGGTGGTGCACACGCCCGACGGCGCAAAACTGCTGCGCAACTTCGTCCGCAAGGTCGCCGGGCTGACCGGCGACTGGACCATGCGCGCGTTCCGCGAGGAGGCGATCGAGAAGATCCGCGCCCAGGTTGGCAAGGGCAAGGTGATCTGCGGCCTCTCCGGCGGCGTCGATTCCGCCGTGGCGGCGGTCTTGATCCATGAAGCGATCGGCGACCAGCTCACCTGCGTGTTCGTCGATCACGGCCTGCTCCGGCTCGACGAGGCCAAGACCGTCGTCGACCTGTTCCGCAACCACTACAACATCCCGCTGGTCCACGTTGACGCGTCGAAAGAGTTTTTGGGCGAGCTCGAAGGCGTCACCGATCCCGAAGTGAAGCGCAAGACCATCGGGCGTTTGTTCATCGACGTGTTCGAGGCGGAGGCGAAGAAGATCGGCGGCGCTGCATTCCTGGCGCAGGGCACGCTCTATCCTGATGTGATCGAGAGCGTCTCCTTCACCGGCGGGCCGTCGGTGACCATCAAGTCGCACCACAATGTCGGCGGCCTTCCTGATCGCATGAACATGAAGCTGGTCGAGCCGCTACGCGAGCTGTTCAAGGATGAGGTGCGCGTGCTCGGCCGCGAGCTCGGCCTGTCCGAGGTGTTCGTCGGCCGCCACCCGTTCCCGGGCCCCGGCCTCGCCATCCGCTGCCCCGGCGACATCACCAGGGAGAAGCTCGACATCCTGCGCAATGCGGATGCGGTCTATATCGACCAGATCCGCAAGCACGGCCTCTACGATGCGATCTGGCAGGCGTTCGCCGTGCTGCTGCCGGTCAAGACCGTCGGCGTGATGGGCGACGGCCGCACCTACGAACACGTCGTCGGCCTGCGCGCCGTCACCTCGACCGACGGCATGACCGCCGACTTCTACCAGTTCGACATGAAGTTCTTAGGGGAAACCGCGACCCGCATCATCAACGAGGTGAAGGGCGTGAATAGGGTGGTATACGACGTGACGTCCAAGCCACCGGGGACGATTGAGTGGGAATAATTCAGGCCCGTCCGGGACTTTCCCCTGGACGCGTCCGCTTTGGCGGCAACAAGGGTCCGGATTTTCACTATGAAGGCCGGCGACGTCGCTGTCCTGCCGGCCGGCACGGGCGACGGATGCCTGTCGGCAGATGATGACTTCTTCGTCGCCGGCGCATACCCGTCGGCCGGAGTGTACAATGAATGCAGAACCGTCGAAGATCACCCGCGGGCTCTGAAGACCATTCCGAAGGTGCCGCGACCGCGCAAGGATGATCCGGTCTGCGGGCCGGGGGGCCTCTGGAGAAACTCTGGAAGCAACCAAGATGACCGAATACGTGGTGCGATTCCTCGTCGGCGGCGCCGTTGTATCGGCCTTTGCGATGCTTGGAGACGTGCTGCGTCCGAAGAGCTTCGCCGGGCTGTTCGGGGCCGCGCCATCCGTCGCGCTTGCGACGCTTGGAATCGCGATCTATCAGCACGGCGTCGCTTATGCCGGCTCGCAAAGTCTCTCGATGATGGCGGGCGCGATTGCGCTGGCGGTCTACAGCGTCGTGGTCTGCCACCTTCTCGTCCGCGCGCGCATGCGGGCGTTGCCCGCCACAGTTCTGTCGCTCGTCGTCTGGCTGACCGCAGCCTTCGGCCTGTGGACCTTCGCCGGAGCACAGACGTGACGACGCCGATCCGCTTATCGACCTCTTCGCTGAAGCAGGGCCGTTGGTACGAATATCTGATCCGCTTCGTGCTCGGCGGCGCCGCGACCGTGTTCACCGGTATCATCAGCAGCCGCTACGGTGCCCCTATGGGCGGCCTTTTTCTCGCGCTTCCCGCCATCTTTTGCGCCAGCGCCACGCTAATCGAGAAGCACGAAGTCCGCCACAAGCGGGAGGCAGGCCTTGACGGCGCGCGGCGCGGGCAGGGCGCGGCTGCGCTCGATGCGGCGGGCGCCGCCCTCGGCGCGCTCGGCATGCTGACGTTCGCGGCCGTATTCTGGGTGGCGATCGAAAGGAGCGTGGCTGGCGCGTTCATCGGGGCGTCGCTGGCGTGGCTGCTGGTCTCGGTTGCGGCCTGGTTCGTCCGGCGCAGGGTGCGCTTCGTGCGTCGAGCGGGACGAACCGCCGCCCCCGCGAGCCCGCGGAGCCGATAGGACCGTTCGGGTGAATGTCTCAAGCCGATGCCTTGGCGTTGACGCCCTTGCGCAGCGCCACCGTGTTCAGTTTGGTGTTTGCGGCCTTCTCCTCGTTCAGGTTGGTCGTGAGAAAGCGCACGATCTGTTCGTGGCCCAGCTGCTCGGCCCAGGCGATCAGCGTCCCGTACCGGCATATTTCATAGTGCTCCACGGCCTGCGCGGCCGCGACGAGCGCGGCATCCAGGACGGCCTTGTCTTCGATCTCGGCGGCGGTCTCGTCCGCCTCCTGGATGATACCGTCGATTGCCGGGCACTTCGCGCCGCTTGGCTGCTTGACGAGTTTGGCGAAAACCTTGCCGAGCCGCTCGACCTGGTTTTTGGTCTCTTCGAGATGGTTCTTCAGGCCCGTTGCGAGATCCCGGTTCGTGGCCTTGTCGATCATTTTGGGCAACGATTTGAGGATCTGCTGCTCCGCGTAGTAGATGTCCTCCAGACCGTGGGTCAGCAGGTCCTCCATCGATTTGATGTCTTTGGTGAAGATACCCATTATCATCCTCTCCTTTCGCAAATGATGGCATTGGAACGCCGCCTGCCGGCCGCCGTTCCTCTCTATTCCTCCGATAGGGAACGCCGAAATGACGCATGACCACTTCGCCGAGCTGCTTGGAAAGGCCGCGATGGACGTGTGGGGCAGTATGCCGCGCGACATCCAGGAGGCTATCTTCGAGCTGGCCATGAAGGGGCGTGAGACGGAGCGCGAGAACCTTGCGCGCTTGCTGCACGATCGTCACCCGCGCACATTGCACCCGGCGAAGCCCGGCTGAGGAACTGAGGATTTGGCGGCGCGTGTTAATGCGGGCCGGCACGAGTGACTTGTTCGAGGTTCAGGATGACAGACGAAACGATCGGCCCCGCCGGAATCGCTGGCCACGGAGCCTCGCACCTGCCGTTGGTGGAGATCGACAGCTTCAACATTGAGCTAAAGGATGAGGAGGGATTTATTGGGGACCGCGCCAGCCAGGGCGCCTTCCGGGCGATCCTGGACAAGTGGCGGAAGCCGCTGCGCAAGACGGGTGAGGACCCGTTCGGGAAGGAGCCTTCCGAGAGCATCAGCAAGAAGGTGCTCGACGCCATACTGGTCGGCGACGACACCGAAGCGTCCGCAGTCGTGCATAGCGTTGTTGAAGATTTCGCCCACGAGCTCGCGCACGTGACCCGACGGTTCCTGAAATCGAAGGCGTGGGAGAAGACCGAACGAATCGTCCTGGGTGGTGGCTTCCGCGACAGCCGGCTCGGTGAGCTCGCGATCGCCCGCACCGACATCATCCTCAAGTCGGAGGACTTCAAAATCGAAATGATTCCGATTCGCCATCATCCGGATGAGGCGGGGCTGATCGGCGCGTTGCACCTTGCTCCGTCCTGGATATTCGATGGCCACGACTCGATTCTGGCCGTCGACATCGGCGGAAAGAACATCCGCTGCGGTGTCGTGGAAACGCGCCGAAAAAAGTCCTCGGACTTCTCCAAGGCCGCTGTTTGGAAGTCCGAGTTCTGGCGTCATGCCGACGACGACCCGAGCCGCGACGGGGCAGTCAAACGCCTGATCAAGATGCTCAAGGACCTGGTTACCGAGGCGGACAAAGAAGGGCTCAAACTTGCGCCGTTCATCGGCATCGGCTGTCCCGGCGTCATCAAGAGCGACGGCTCGATCGAGAAAGGTGCGCAGAATCTGCCCGGCAACTGGGAGAGCAGCAAGTTCAACCTGCCTGCCAGCCTGGTTGAGGCCATCCCGCAAATCCGCGATCACGATACCACCATCGTCATGCACAATGACGGCGTCGTGCAGGGATTGTCCGAGGTGCCTTTCATGCAGGACGTGAAGCGCTGGGGCGTTCTGACGATCGGCACCGGTCTCGGCAATGCTCGCTTCACCAACCGCAACGGCAAAGTTGGGCGGTAAACCACCCCCAGCTTCCATCAGTACGACACGCAGCATCGGACCCATTGCCTTCGGCTGATCGCTTTCCGACCACGCATTGCCCAAGTCATGGGGAAGCGCCAGCGCGATGATAGGAACATCGCGAGTTTGCTGTCGTTTCTTCGCTAGGAGGAGCCGTCGTGGGCAATCTGACCAAGAAGGAGCAACCCGACCGTTTGCATATCAATATCGATCGAGCCATTGAAGTTAAATACTGGACGCACGCCCTCGGCGTGTCTGAGGAAGAGCTTCGACAGGCCGTTGATAAGGTCGGCAATTCGGCGGCCGTCGTACGTAAGGAGCTCGGAATCGAGTGGAGGGATGATGATGGATCGCGAGACTGAGGAGCTGGCAAGTAAAGCCGCGCAATGCGCGAGAGAGGCACGCCATCAAGCCGCGCTTTTACCGGATGGTCCAGTTCGCGATGCACTCTTGGAAAAAGCTAAGCAGTACGAAGCGCAGATTCCCGCCGACACTACGTACACGACTGTTTCTCCTCACTGATGTGAACGCGATCAGCGACCTGCAGCAGGTTAGGAACACGGACGCGGTGTGATCATCCTGCCGTGGTTGTTCTTCGGCCATTCATTTGACGCGCCGTGATTTGACGTTCTTTGCGGCGCCCCGAAGGCATGTTCGTCAACCATTGAGCGCCGCGAAGACTCGGCGTTCCTTGCAGCGTGCAACATGGTCTCGAAGGGATACTGGCTCTGTCGCGGAGCCAGGGCTCCATGCGCCTCACACCGATAGGCGCTTGATCGCCCTGACAGCCGTGCCGGGTCCGCGCCACCCCAAAAACTCAAGCTCCTTGTTTTCGAGCGCGTCTGTGGCGCGGAAGAACTGCTCGAGCTCTTCCACGGCACGGGACGGTAGGTGCCTTACATCCTTGAGATTGGTCTCGAATGGTGAACGATCCGGCGCGGCAAAGACGCGATCGTTCCGTTCCTTTCTGCCTTTGCGAGTTTGGAGGATTTCGAGGATTCCGATCGGCCGACATGGCAGCACGACGCCCGGATATGTCTGGGAATCGTGAATGACGAGGACATCAAGTGGATCGCCATCGTCGGCTTTCGTCGAGGGAATGAAGCCCCAATCATAGGGATATGTGAGCCCGACCATCAAAGGTTTCGCAAGCGTGAACGCCTTCAGATCCGGGTCGGACTCCAATTTGCAGGTGCTTCCGCGGGGCGTTTCGATCACGGAGTAGATGTTCTTCTCGTCGGCCCACGTCGGGAGCTTCATTAGGTTCGTCATGGGTCTGCAAACGGCAACCTGAATCGTTTGTTCATTGCTTTTTTTGACCTCGAGCCCAGCCCGACCGGCTGCGGCCTGTGTGACATCGAGAGCCTCACCGAGGCCTCACGCCCGCTCCCGCGCCTGCTGCGTCGCGTCTTTTTTTGATGCGGGCAGATCGAGAGCTCTTTGCACGCACTCTCGGATGGGCAGCTCCTCAACCAGGCGACCCACGCTGTGCATGCGGCCGGCCTGCTTCTTCCGGATAATACTTTGATAGCGATCCGCGAGGACGTTGGACGGCTGCTCGCGATATCGGCGCCGACGGCGCTCGCGGTTCGCGTGGCTCAATCTTGCGGAATGACACTCGTTGCGGTCGCGCGCGGCGGACCGTTTGAGTTTTCACCCACCCGGACGGGATTTGCGATTGAATGCCGCTGAGTTCAAGGTCCTAGATGAACGGCTTTCCGCCGGTGACCGCGACCATTGTCCCAGACGTATAACTCGAGCGCGGATCGGCGAGCATGACGTAGGCCGTCGCAAGCTCGGCCGGTTGGCCTGCTCGCTTCAGCGGAACCTGCTTGCCAAAATGCCTCACTGACTCGTCTGGTAATGTCGACGGGATCAGCGGAGTCCAGATCGGCCCCGGCGCGACGGCATTCACGCGAATGCCTTTCTCGGCCAGCATCTGCGCAAGTCCTCCGGTAAAATTCTGTATCGCGCCCTTGGTCGTGGCATAGGCCAGCAGAATCGGATTCGGCATGTCCGAATTGATCGACGCCGTGTTTATGATCGCGCTGCCGGGCCGCATATGCGGCACCGCCGCCTTTGCCAGATAGAACATCGCGTGGATATTGACGTCGAAGGTCAGCCGCCACTCCCTCGTCGGAGATATCAGCAATATCCTTGAAACTGGCCTGGTGAGCGGCGTTGTTCACGAGGATGTCTAGTCCCCCGAAATCCTCGACCGCCCGTTCGATCACGGCGCGGCAATGCTCGGGGCTGCGAAGGTCTCCGGCGACGAGGAGGGCCCTGCGCCCTTCCGCCTGGACCAGCGCCTTCACCTCATGCGCGTCGTCGTGCTCATTGAGATAGGAGATAAGAACGTCGGCGCCTTCGCGGGCGTAGGCGATGGCCACGGCGCGGCCGATGCCGCTGTCGCCGCCGGTGATCACCGCTCGCTTGCCCGCCAACTTGCCGGAGCCCCGATAACTGGACTCGCCGTGGTCCGGATGCGGATTCATTCTGGCGGTGACGCCGGGCATCGACTGCTTCTGGTCGGGGTAGGGCGGCTTTGGATAGTCCGACATAGCTCTCTCCGCAAACTGATGGATTTCAATTGCCCAGTTAAGCGAGCGTTCCTGGAGGCCGGCCGAGGATAACGATAGCGAGACGAACATGCCGTGCGGGACCTTCCTCTCCTCGATGGGCCGGCGTAGCGCGTCTCAGGAACCAAACGTCATCGCCGACCGGGATCGACAGTCGCCGCGGACGATGGCGAGTAGAGCCGGAACCCGGCCTTCGCAACCGTGTCCGGCGCTCTGGGATGAGTGCAGTCAAGGATTCGTGGTCCTGCAGGAACACCTCATGAACTCTGCCGTTTCTAGCGCAAGGAGGTATTCATGAGCACCAAGGAAGGCGCCACAAATAGCAACAAGGACTGTGATGACTGGTTGTCGGGAAACGAGCCAATGACCGATGCCCTGGCGTCTGACCTGCAAATCCTCTCAGAACAAGCACGCCTGCCTTTCACTCTCGGGAAGGATCTCACCAAGGCTGAGGCGTTTAAGCTAATTGATGAATTACGTAGGAAGGCGGGCGTCGAAGATACCGCACACGAAACTTGGCAAAGGAGGCGGTAATGCCCCGTGGAGACAAATCCAGCTACACTGACAAGCAGAAGCGAAAGGCCGAACACATTGAGGAAGGGTACGAAGCCAGAGGCGTTGACGATAAGGAAGCCGAACGGCGGGCATGGGCAACGGTCAATAAAGAAACGCATGGTGGCAAGAAGAGCGGATCCGGCAGAGGTGCCAAGGAAGACCATTCGCCATCGCGTAAAGGTGGAAAACTCGGCGGGAAGGCATCAGCTAGTCGGCCGACAGCTGAACGTTCCAGGTCAGCCAAAAAGGCCGCGAGAACTCGCAAACGCCGCGCAGCGTGAACAGGCGAGCAGGGTTCTTTGCAACGCATGTAGCGATAGTTCGTGAACCGAGGTCCACTTCGGCCGCCGCACGATCAACAGCAGCACAACCTGCGTCAGTCGATCATCTCATTATCCGCGAGTTCGCGCTCGGCCTGAAAATTCAAGTCCTGGCCCTCAGGCCGGCCAGCATCCTCCCAACGCTGACGCGCGCGAGCGCGTTGCGCAGGTCCGCGTGGACGAGACATCAGTCACTGGAGCTTTTGCCTTGGCTCATCGGCAACATCGCATTTGGCGAAAGAGTTAAAGGCAAGGCCGAAATTTTCTCCGTCTGGGCCGGAGCGCGATCTTCTTTTGCAGAAGCTCGGCCAAATCGATCGAGCGATGCAAATTGAGAAATGGCTGAACTGTCCCGGGCTGCAGCTTCCAGCATAGACCCGATCCGAATCGGGAGCCGGGGCCGCTCGCTATCCCAGGGAAACCCGAGGCTAGGCAAATTAGGAGCCAAAGCCGGAGTCGAACGTTCGAGATACTGGACGATCGGCGAGAGTAACATGGAGACGATTGAAGCCTATCTGCGTCGGAAATCCAATGAGCTCAGTCTCCTCGATGGTTGCTTGGACAAGCCGCTCGCATTGGCTCCCCCGCGATCGATCGATCAAGTGATCGAACATAAATTCAGGCTAACGGCTGCTCTTCGAGCTCAACACGATCTGAAGGATTGGGCCACGACAGAAACTGCATGGTCACTTGGGAAGCAGGCGGCGATGGCCCGTTCAAGTTCCGATATGATTATCAGCGCGCCGATCTCGACGTGACAGGGCCATCGTTCTACGGGGTCGAAGGGGTAGCCAGATGCGAAACCGTCTACACCTCTTCGGGCATGGCCTCCATTTCGGCGCTGCTCTTGGCCTCCTCTCATGTATTCGATCGAGCGGTTATCGTGGTCCTGCCTGGGACATACGGTGAAACTTTGGAGTTCATCAAGGCATACGCCCCCCACTTAGGGATCATCACGGCCGAGGGAGCATTGGATGAGTCCGTCCCTCGCTCGCGATTGCCCCGACTCCTGCTGCTCGATTCCTGCGCGACGGCGAAAAATTTCGAAGCCTGCATGCGATCGTGTTGGGCAGAGTTCGACCTTCTGATCTTCGACACCACTTGCTTTTCTGGCGGATCTGGCCGCATCAGGCGGGTCCTACGACGGGCACGAAAATCCGAGGTGCCAACGGCGATGATCCGAAGCCATACCAAGCTAGATTCGCTCGGGGCGGAATATGGACGGCTGGGGTCCACCGCCTTCATGCATCCAAAGGACGATCCATGGAGCCGCTCGCACCTTAGGAAGCTGCCGGATGAGACGCGGAATGCGGTCAGGCTACTCGGAGGCGCCGCACTGCCGGCTCACTTCCCGCCCTATGTCGGAAGCTCTGATTATCGGTCGCTGACGAGCCGGAGAGTGGCTGCCATCCTTCGCAACGAGCGCCGCACTGCTCGGTTTTTCCGAGGCGCGCTCGACGGGCTCACCGGCGAGCTAAACTTCGCCCATGGACTTTACGTCACGCTGAAGTGCAGGCACCGGCTGGATGAAGAAACGGCGAGGAAAGCGGCCTCAAAGATGAGTGCGGATCTCGGTCGAGCCGGCTTTCCGATACGTCACGCCGGAAGCTTTGGCTTCGACTTCGCGGCGGCGGAATGGTTTCACGACGTAGCGACCGGCGATTTCAGCGTCCGCATATCAGTCCCAGATCTACCTACGGCGCTTTGGGACGAACAAACTTGCGCGATAGCTCGATGGTGGGCCGAGTACAACCGCTCTCGGTCCTGACAACGGAGTTGAGCTAGTCGCTCTTGGGAACTCGGGGTCTGAGGGTGGGCGCCGCCGGCTCGATATCCTCGAGCTAATCGACGTCGCGGTGGCATTCGGCTTCGATCTCTTGCAAGCCGGTTAGGGCGCTCCGTTCCGAATAGCTGCTCTTTTTCTACGAAACGGATGCAGCGGCGGATATCCAGCCGACCTTTGCCGCGTGGCGGCGCTTGAGGCGCGCAGAGATGGTATACCCGATCACGGCCGAGGCTTACCCGTAGGCGTCGGCGGTGGCTGAGCGACCGAGCGCGTTCCCGGCTGCATCACGAGGGCGTCCGTCAACGCCTGCCTTACGTGCTCAGCCTGTTCTCGCGTCAGGCTCTCGGCGAAGCGTCCATCCTTTTTTAGCTGCGCTGGTCCCTTGAGTTCTCGATCATAAACCATCCAGTTGGTGCTTCCTCTCCGAGCGAGGAACCTGGCCTGCAGTGGTGCTGCGCTGTTCAAGGATACCTCCCGATTGGTCGGGCCGACGGTCTCAAAAATACACCGGCCGGCGGCGTTTATTCCTGAACCGGACACTGAATTTCCAGCAGCAAATATCGTGCAGGGTTTCATGCCACTGGCCGGACATGGGATCGAGAGGGGCGCGATGCCGCACTTGTCGGGTTTGTCGGTCCACGACGGGAGCACGCATTATGATACGCATTATCACTTGTCGAACGGTGCTGAAGGTGCGACAGAATCATTTCATTAGTCTCATTAGTCGCGCTGGCGCTCCCTCATGGCTGCCGCCTTCGGATGAGATCCTTGGACGGGTCCCTGCTCTGGAGCTATCGCGCGAGCGGCTGATTGGCGGTCTCGCTGATTGGCGGTCTCTGGGACCATAGCAATGAACAGCAGTCTCACAACTTAGATCAGTGCAAACACCGGCGGCGGCGAGAAGCTAGCCGGCTTGAGCTTGCAGAGCAGCCAAAATCAAACGCGCCCGGTGAGCGCTAAAACGAGCACGATAATGAGGATCAAACCAATACCGCCGCCCGGGTAGTAGCCCCAGCCAGAGCTGTAAGGCCACGTTGGCAAAGCTCCAATCAACAAGAGGATCAAAATGATAATGAGGATCGTCGACAGCATCGCGCGCCTCGCGCAGTCGTTGTGATAAGCTAAAGTGGCGAATTGCGGAATAGTTCCTATCGTAGGCTACCAGTCAGGTGGGTGCGAACGTCCTGCTCGGTGCGACGCGAACGGGCCGACACCGGGCGCTGGATAAGGTTGAACAGTCGGGTCAAATCTTCCCGCGAATGAAGTCCGTGGGGACCAAAGCCACGCAAAGCCAAACGGTCATCCTGCAACCTCGCTCCTCATTTCCTGAGATAACGGCACTCGGGCAAGCGCCGAGGAAGCTCGTCGGCGACATCGGCCGAACCGCATCGTTGTGCTGGTTTACCAGGAGACGGCGGATCAGCGTCTCGCGACCGGCTGGTAGGGCAGGGCGATCGCTGCACGGCCCCGAGGGATTTTGGTCTTTTTCATACCCTCAGCAGGAATGGACCACCGTAGCCCTCCAAGACAGACGCCGCCGCTGTTTGGCAGCTTGCTCGGAACCCATAGACCCCATACCGATTGTCCCGTGGAAGTGCGATGGGTTTCTCAACACAGGCCGCCCAGACACCAGGGCGGACGGGGGCAGCCTTTGATCGACGACCTCTGGTACAAGAATGGCGTTTTCTATTGCCTTTCCGTCGGCACCTATATGGACGCCAATGGCGACGGCATCGGCGATTTCAGAGGGCTGTTGCGGCGGCTGGATTATCTACACGGACTCGGCATCACCGCAATCTGGCTAATGCCATTCCAGCCCTCGCCCGGCAGGGACGACGGCTACGACATCTCGGATTATTATAGCGTCGATCCCCGCTACGGCACGCTCGGCGACTTTATCGAATTTACCCATGGCTGTCGGCAGCGCGGCATTCGCGTCATCATCGATCTCGTCGTCAATCACACGTCCGACCAGCATTCATGGTTTCGTGAGGCGCGGCGTCACAAGGATTCGCCCTATCGTGACTGGTACATCTGGTCCGATAGGAAACCTGCGACTGCCGGCAAGGGCATGGTGTTTCCGGGCGTTCAGAAATCGACGTGGACGCATGACAAGGAAGCCGGTGCTTGGTATTTCCATCGCTTCTACGACTTCCAGCCTGACCTTAATACCTCGAACCCGTATGTGCAGTCCGAGATCCTCAAGGTCATGGGCTTCTGGATCCAGCTCGGCGTCTCCGGCTTTCGCATGGACGCCGTCCCGTTCGTGATCGCGACCAAGGGCGCCAAGGTGCGCAATCCCGTTGAACAATATGACATGCTGCGCGCGTTTCGCGAATTCCTGCAGTGGCGGCAGGGCAACGCCATCATCCTCGCCGAAGCCAATGTGCTTCCAGAAACCGACATGGAATATTTCGGCCGCGACGGCGACCGGATGCACATGATGTTCAATTTTCATGTCAACCAGCATCTGTTCTACGCGCTCGCCTCTGCGGACTCCCGGCCGCTTGCAAAATCGCTGACGGCAACCAAAGTACGACCAGCGACCGCGCAGTGGGGCCTATTCCTGCGCAACCATGACGAACTTGATCTCGGCCGTTTGACACAGGCGCAACGCAAGGCTGTATTCAATGCGTTCGCTCCCGAAAAGAGCATGCAGCTTTACGATCGCGGCATTCGGCGGCGGCTTGCGCCGATGCTTAAGGGTGATCGGCGGCGGCTCGAGCTAGCCTACAGCCTGATCTGCACGTTGCCGGGAACGCCGGTCATTCGCTACGGCGACGAAATCGCGATGGGCGATGACCTCAATCTGCCCGAGCGCGCATGCGCGCGCACGCCGATGCAATGGTCGACCGAACCGCATGCCGGCTTCACCGAAAGCGACCGTCCATGCACACCTGTGATCGACAAGGGGCCATACGGATATGAACATGTCAACGCCGCCAAGCAACGGCGTGATCCTAATTCGATGCTGAACTGGACAGAGCGCATTATCCGGATGCGCAAAGAAGTCCCAGAAGTTGGCTGGGGCGATTTCGAGGTAATCGCAACGCATGATCCGGCCGTGCTCGCGATCCGTTACGACTGGCGCAACAACTCGGTACTATTCATACACAATCTCAACGAGAAGCCACGCGAGGTCTCCTTTGCGGTCGGGCTGACCGGCAAGGCCGGTAACCTTTTGGTCAATCTATTGACGGAAGACCACAGCCGCGCCGACGAGCGCGGCCGTCATACGCTACTGCTCGAAGGCTATGGTTATCGATGGTATCGTGTCGGTGGTCTCGATTACTTGCTCAAGCGCAGCGACATCGATGCAGATGCCGCGGGTAAAACCGGCCATGCCGCGTGAATGATAGCATTTGCAAGCACGCGCTCTCCGTGGGCCCGCATCGTGGGCGACCGTGAACCGGTTGCTCGAATAGTTGAGGTAGCTGTGAACTCCGTCACGCCAAGTGTCGCGGAACGCCTTAACCTGCTGTGGTGAGCTTTCCCATCTTTCACGTCGCGATTTGTCATCGACCATTGGAAGTACTGTTGAACCTGATGCCATATGGTGGATCAAGGTAGATGAATTGAACCTTTCCGCGCAGATCTCACGCTCCGCTTGCCACGTTCTTGTCCGTATTGCGCTCACTTATACGGTAGGAACTTTGGCTCCTTTGGCAGATTGTCAGAACGATTGACCGGAGGAGGCTTGCATGAACCAGTTGATTTATCTGGTGGGACTGATCGTGGTCATTCTCGCTATACTGTCGTTCTTCGGACTTCGATAGGCACGTCATGGATAACGAGCAAGGGTTTGCCGGGTCCGCCGACAACAGGACCGGCCTACGGCTACAATGGAGTCCGGTGTTCGCCGGTGCGCTGGTCGCGGCGGCGCTGTCGGTGATATTGATCAGCTTCGGCGCGGCAGTTGGATTGGGCGTGAGTTCGAGCTCGCCGTCATGGCGCGATGCATCGGCCGCGCTCGCGCTGTTGTCCGGGCTTTATCTGATCCTGCAGGCGCTGGTGAGCTTTGGCGCCGGTGGCTACATCGCCGGCCGCGCGCAGCGCGCGATTGGTGCGACACCTTCCGATGTGACCGAAGGCCGCGACGGACTTCATGGCCTGACAGCGTGGGCGTTCGCCATCATTCTGGGTGCGGCGATTGTCGCACTGGTCGGCCTGTCGACCGCGCGCCCGATGGTACAGAACCGGCCGTCCACGACGGCTGCTGAGCCGCTACTGAGTGCTGAGCTCGATCACCTGTATCGGTCGCTGCGGCGTCCGGCCAATATCGATCTCAGCTACGAACGCGCTGAAGCAGGGCGCATCCTGCTGACCAGTTCAAGCCACGGAGGCGTCAGCGCCGATGATCGCGCCTATCTGGTCCAGCAGGTGGCGGCCTCGACCGGGGTGGCCGCTGTGGAGGCCGAGAAGCGCGTCGACAGCGTCATCGGTGATGCCAGGACCGCCATCCAGCGGTCGCGACGCAGCGCGGTGATCCTGGCGTTCTCGGTTGCCGCGGCGCTGCTGTTCGGTGCGGTCGCCGCCTGGGCGGCGGCCTGCGCGGGCGGCCGGCACCGCGACGGTGCCTGGTTGCCGGAGTGGATGGGCGGCGCGCCCACGACGGCCGTGCCGGTCGTGTGATGAAGTGGTGAAGGTGCTTCAAGGGAGATGATGATGGCAGCGATCTTGGTCATGGATCACACCGGCGACACGACGCAGCATTTCGATCCGAACGACAGCGAACAGCTGGCTTGGGCGAACGCGCGGTTCAACGAACTGACGGCGGAAGGCTACACTGCTGCCGTGCGGCGATCATCCGGCGAAGCCGCGCTGGTCCGCGCGCTGGATCCGACCGCGGAGGAGACCCTGTTCTATCCCAGGCTGGTCGGCGGCTGACCCCATGATGGTCCGTCTGTGCGACGTATCCCTGCGGTCGTTGCTCGGGCGCGCCCCAGCACGGTGCACGCGATCCTGGTTGCGATCCGGGATCGCTGGAATGCCTATGAGAAGATCAGGCACGCGGGATCGTGCTGTTGTCCGCATGGCTTTCGCCGGAGCAGCGGTCGCAATTCGAGAAATACCGGCGTTTCGACGTCACCGGCTCCGACTCCGGCAAGCGTTACCGGATTTGCTACGGGACATCGACCAATGTCTATGAGATGGACGGCCGAGACCGCGTTGTGCTGGGCTGGTGCTTCCGGCCGGTCGGTTCTCTGGTGCCCGGCGACGTGATGCTTGCCCAGAAGATCGCATTGGAAACCAATGAGCGTGCGACGCTCAGGGTGGCTCAGCCGTTCCCCAGCTCCCTTCCACCACGCGCACATTTCGGCCCAGCCGGCTAGAGGCATTGGGCCTGCCGGCCAAGCCATCGGGAACGCGATTTTCTCCGGTGGGTTTGGCTTGCTTGCGGCGGCCACACCGGTCGGTTTCGTCAAATGGAGGGCAGATGGCGCTCAATTTCGAAACATTGAAGGCGACGCTGGTCCTTTACGGCCTCAACGCCGTCTTTGCGATCCTGCTCCTGGTTCTCGGATGGTATGCCTCGGGGATCGCCCAGCGCTTTGTGTCGCGTGTGCTGACCGCCACGCATCGTGTCGACGCGCTTGTTACGGTATTCCTGTCGAGCCTCGCCCGCTATGCGGTGCTCGCGGTGGTCGGCATCGCCGTGCTGCAGCTGTTCGGCATTCAGACGGCAAGCCTGGTCGCGGTTCTCGGCGCGACGTCGCTAGCCATCGGGCTCGCCTTGCAGGGGACACTGTCGAACCTCGCCGCCGGCGTGATGCTGCTGCTGTTCAGGCCGTTCCGGATCGGCGACGACGTCGAGGTCGCCGGCAAGGCCGGCAAGGTGCAGGCCCTGTCGCTGTTCATGACCGAGCTGATTACGGCTGACAACACCCAGATCCTACTGCCCAACGGCTCGGTGTGGGGCAGTGCGATCATCAATCACAGCGCCTATCCCGGCACGGGTGAGGTCAAGGTCTCGTTCCCCGTCCGCGCCGGGCGACCGATCGAGCGCATCGGCGAGCAGATTCTGACGCGCCTGCGCGAGGACTCCCGGATCGAGCCGCGGCCCCCGCCGGAAGTGCATGTCTCCAAGGTGGTCGACATCTCCGATGCGGTGCATCCGATCGTCGAGCTCACGGTCAGCGCCAAGGCCAAGCCGGCCGATGCCGACGCGGTGAAGCAGCGACTCATGGACCTCGTCAGCACGATGCTTACCGACACTGGCGCTGTCTGGCCCGAGCCGTCACGCGCGGCCGGCTAGGGAACGTCGCTCATCCTGCCGGGTTGTCGGATGCCGACTTGCAATTGATATCGCCAAGCACATTGCCAAGGATATCGCTATGGGCGCCAACAGCCGTTCGTCTTCGCTGAGCCTGGTCTTCCGCTCCTACCTTGCAGATCTGCGGCAATGGATCGGGCAGGTGATGACCGGCTACGCGCTGGCATGCGGCTTCCTGCTGGTCGGCGCGGCATCGCTCCTGGTTGCGATCGGGATAGGCGTTGCGGCCGGCTTTCATGCCCTTGAGGTGCGTTACGACATCTGGATCGTATACGCCGTAGTCGGAGGCGCCTTTCTACTTTTTGGGCTCATGGGACTGGTAGTGGGTCGTGTGCTGCTCGCACGTCCCACGCCCGCTGTGCCGCGGCCCGGCCGGCAGGCCGAAATGCTCAAGCGCGCTATCGCAGTGCCCGTCGCGGCACGGTTGATCGCTACCTCCCGGTCGGCAGCGGGGACGGGCGTCGATACCACGACACAGGCACTGGCGGCCGCAGCTGCTGTTCTGCTTGTCGGCTGGTTCGCCGCATCGCGCTTCAGGCGGCGGCCGGACGCGACCCAGGAGTAGCGATGGCGCCGCGCTCCAGTTGGTCAGACGACCTGATGCTTGCCGGTGCAACGGCTCTGGCGACCCTGGCGATCTATCGACATGTGTCCCGGTCGGAGCCGCCGGTCCAACGAGCGCAGGGCCCCGAGCCCGCGCCGGCGGAAACGGTCGATCGCGGACGGCTGGCCGAGACGCCGCTGCAGATTCCGGCCGCCGGCTGGAAGGACATTCTGCTGCGTACCTATCAGGAGATCGACGAGGATCGGCTGCTGGCGACCGCCGCCGGCGTCGTATTCTACGGCCTGCTGGCTATCTTCCCGGCCATCACCGCGCTGGTGTCGAGCTACGGCCTTTTCGCCGATCCATCGACGATCTCGTCCAATCTGCAAAGCCTGGCGCTGATGCTGCCGGAAGGCTCATTCGCCATCGTCCAGGACCAGATTGCCCGCGTGCTCGCGAAGGGTAGCTCGACGCTCGGGCTTACCTTTGCGGTTGGTCTGCTGATCGCGATCTGGAGCGCCAATGCCGGTATGAAAGCGGTGTTTGATGCGCTAAATGTCGTCTACGAGGAGAAGGAAAAGCGTGGCTTCCTCAAGCTCAACCTGATCTCTCTCTCGTTCACGATCGCAGCCCTCGCTTCGATCATGCTGATGGTCGGTGCCGTAGTCGTGGTCCCGCTTTTGCTGCAGCAGCTAGGACTGGGTACGCGGGCCGAACTCATCGTCCGGTTCGGGCGGTGGCCCATTCTGATGGTGCTGCTGCTCATCGCGCTCGCCGTGCTCTACCGTTATGGCCCGAGCCGGGCCGAGCCGCGCTGGCAATGGCTGAGCGTCGGCGCTGTCGCGGCTGCCGTCCTTTGGCTGATCGGTTCGTCGCTGCTTTCCTGGTATCTAGCGAACTTCGGCAACTACAGCGCGACATACGGCACCCTCGGCGCAGCCATCGGCCTGATGACCTGGATGTGGATGTCCGCCATCATCGTGTTGTGCGGCGCCGAGCTGAACTCAGAGATCGAGCATCAGACCGCGGTCGATTCGACCGAGGGGGGTCGCAAGCCCTTGGGTGCACGCGGAGCAAGAATGGCTGACACGCTCGGCAAGGTGCCTTAGCCGGACCTCTGTATGCGGCACCTTGTGTAGGAACCAACGACATGGCTGCGGCTTAGCCAGAATGGTTGAGATCAACGTGCTGGAACGACCGATCGAGCGGATCAAGGAAACCTGCGAGCTGACAGGCATCGCGGACAAGTTCGATCGCGCGCTTCCCCAGCTCGAGACCTTCCTCGAGGCGCGGGTCGCGCAGGGCGAGATAAGCGAGTCGAAGCTGACCTTTGACGGGCTCTGCTACCTGCGACGGCTGCTGACGGCGGCGTAGTGCCTGTCAGGCGGCTCGTCGGTGATTGGTGGCCGTCGTATCGCGCTGATCCCGAACCTTCAAGCAAGCGCCAACGGAGCAGCTCATGGATTTGAAAGGCAAGAAGATCGCTATCCTCGCAACTAACGGTTTTGAGCAGTCGGAGCTTGAAGTGCCGCGTGATCACCTGAAGAAGGCCGGTGCCGCTGTCGACGTCGTGTCGCTCGCCGCGGGCGAGATCAAAGGATGGGACAAGAAGGACTGGGGGCGTCCAGTCAAGGTCGACAAGACGCTCGATCAGGCTACCGCCGCCGATTACGACGCGATCGTCCTGCCGGGCGGGCAGATCAATCCAGACCTGCTGCGGGTCCAGCCCAAGGCGCTGAAGTTCATCAAGGATATTTTCGACGCGAAGAAGATCGTCGCCGCGGTCTGCCACGCGCCATGGCTCCTGATCGAAACCGGGATCGCCAAGGGCCGGAAGATGACTTCGTACAAGTCGATCAAGACCGACGTCATGAATGCCGGGGCGACCTGGCAGGACGCCGAGGCCGTCGTCGATCAGGGAGTCATCACATCCCGAAACCCCGGGGATCTCGAGGCCTTCAGCGCCAAGATCATCGAGGAGGTAAGGGAAGGACGGCATACCAAGCGTAGTGCGGCGTGAGGAGGCAGCCGTGGCATTTTCGCAAGAGATGGACCGATGCATCGAGACCTGTCTATCCTGTTACAAAACCTGTCTCGCGACCGCGATGAACCACTGCCTCGTCACTGGCGGCAAGCATGTCGAGCCAGCTCATTTCCGGCTCATGATGGCCTGCGCGGAAATGTGCCGGACGGCGGCCCACTTCATGTTGATCAACACCCCGCACCACAAGCACACCTGCCGCGAATGTGCGGAGATTTGTGGCGAATGCGCCGAAGATTGCGAGCGCGTCGGCGGTATGGACGAGTGCGTGGCGACGTGCCGTGCGTGCGCGGAATCCTGCCGGAAGATGGCGGCCTGACCGTCGGTCTTTCTCTCGCAGCGATCGCGCCAGCCGGCTGCGCTTAGGAACATCGCTCCGAACACGCCGTTGAGGCCTTTTCGGAGGCACGTCAATGCAAGAGGTCGTCACAGTCACAGCGCATTCGCTCAATCCGGCCTCGACGGCGAGGGTTGGCACGCACCCCATCCATCCGATGTTGGTGCCGTTTCCGATCGCCTGCTTCGTCGGCGCGTTGGTGACCGATATTGCCTACTGGCACACGGCCGAGATGCAATGGGCCAATTTTTCCGCCTGGCTGTTGTTCGCGGGGCTGATCATGGGCGGCCTTGCCGCTAGCGCCGGCCTGATCGACTTCCTGAGCAGTCGCCTGATCCGCGGACTGACATATGCCTGGCTTCACATGATCGGCAACGTGATCGTGATGCTGCTCGCGCTGTTCAACGCCTTCATCCACAGCCGCGACGCCTGGACCTCCGTGGTGCCCACGGGACTGGTGCTGTCGGTACTGACGGTGCTCGTCATGCTGTGCACGGGCTGGCTTGGCTGGGCCATGGTCTATCGTCATCGAGTCGGAGTGGCAGAGTGATGCAGATTGATCTGACACACAACGGCGTTGGCAGACTCGCGGTAGCACTAATGGCTGCAATGTGCGTTGCAGGGTGCAGCAAGGAGACAGCGCCAGACCCGAAAACCCAGATCGGCGCGCGTCCCGATTTGCCGGCGCTGGAGCAGTATCTGATGCCGCCCATGCACGTGGCCTCCGTGGTTGGCTGGAAGCAGGGCGAGAAACCCAGGGTACCGGACAGCCCGCAGATCAATGCGCTCGCGACTGGCTTGCAGCACCCACGCTCGATCTACGTGCTTCCCAACGGCGACATCCTGGTCGTCGAATCCAAGGCGCCGGGGACCGAGCCGATCAAGCGGCCAAAGGACTTCATCATGAAATGGGTGGAGTCGTGGGCGACCTCCGGCGGCGATACCGGCGAAAGCAACCGCATCACGTTGCTGCGCGACGCCAACGGCGACGGCAAGCCTGAGATGCAGAGCACCTTCCTCGACCATCTTCATTCGCCGTTCGGTGTCGCGCTGGTCGGCAACGATCTCTACGTCGCGAACACCGATGCCATCGTTCGATACCCCTATCACGAAGGCGAGACCAAGATCACCGAGCCGGGTCAGACCTTGACCCAGCTGCCCGGCGGGCCGATCGACCATCATTGGACCAAGAGCCTGGTGGCAAGCCCGGATGGGACGCTGCTTTATGTCGGTGTCGGCTCCAACAGCAACATCACCGAGAATGGCATCGAGGCGGAAAAGAACCGCGCCGCGATCCTCGAGGTCGACCGCGCCACCGGCCGTTGGCGGATTTTCGCCAGCGGGCTGCGTAAAACCCCAACGGCCTGACCTTCGAGCCGCAGAGCCAGGCGCTGTGGACCGTGGTCAACGAGCGCGATGAGATCGGCTCCAACCTGGTGCCCGACTATCTGACGTCGGTGAAGGATGGCGGCTTCTACGGCTGGCCCTACAGCTATTTCGGCCAGAACGTCGATCCCCGGGTGCAGCCGCCGCGGCCGGATCTGGTCGCGAAGGCAACCGTTCCGGACTATGCGTTGAGCTCGCACGTCGCGCCGCTCGGGCTTGCCTTCTACACCGGCGATAGCCTGCCGTCGTCCTACCGGGACGGCGCCTTCATCGGCGAGCACGGCAGCTGGAACCGGCCGCAGCTCAATGGCTACAAGGTCGTCTACGTGCCGTTCGCAGACGGCCATCCGAACGGGCCGGCGCAGGACGTCGTCACCGGATTCCTGAGCGAGGAGGAGAAGTCCCGCGGCCGGCCGGTTGGATTGGCGATCGACAAATCCGGCGCGCTGCTGATCGCGGATGACGTCGGCAATACGGTGTGGCGCGTGACCGGCTCGGGGCGGCTCTGACCGCTCATCGGCGGTCTCGCCCGCACCTGCAAGCGATTGGAGAACACCATGAACGATAGCACGATCAAGAAAGTTTCCGTCAGCACGTCCCCGAAGGGGACTATGGGCCAGATCTATCTGGTGTCGGGCAAGCGGGTTGCGATGCGGCTCTGGGACAGCGAACAGCCGCAACCAGGCGTTTCCGATCAGCGCGACTACGAGACGGTTGGATATGTCATCAGCGGTAGCGCCGAATTGACCCTGGAGGGACAAACCATCCGCCTGCAGCCGGGCGATTCCTGGCTCGTGCCTGCAGGAGCGCAGCACCGATATCGCATTCTCGAACCGTTCACCGCGGTCGAAGCCACCGCGCCGCCGGCGCAGGTGCATGGCCGCGACGAGGTCCAATCCTAGAGGCAGACAGTGTCGAACATGCTCGAGGAAAAGCTCAGGGAAGCGATCACCGGCGAATTGAAGCGGCAGGCGGCCAACCGGCCGGATCTGCTTCGCGTACAGGATGCTGGGGAACTGGTGGTCAACGGCACGATCGATCTGGATGCGCTGGTCATGGTGATCGCGGGCTCGGTTGCGGGTGGCCCCTGAGGGAGCGACTTAGGAACCCGACCTACGAACCCATCGCCGCGTCTGCGCTCTTGCGGCAAGCCGCGCCTAGCGTTTTAGCCGCGCTCAGCAGGCATCGCCTTGCTATTTGTCAGTGAGAAACTCGGCGACCTCGTACAGATGAGGATCGATGTCGTCGGTTAGCCGTTCGAACTGGCCCCACGCCTTGCGAAACTCTGGGGATCGGTGCGCGGCCTGCAACTGGTCGCGGCTTTTCCATTGAATGTAATTCACGATACGACGACCATCGAGACTGCGATGCAGGCTGATCGAAATGAACCCCGGTTGACCCCGCATGAATTTGGCTCGCTCTTTCATGAGCGACAAGGCTTCGGTCTGTTTGCCCGGTTCTGCCTCGATGATGGTAATTTGGGTGACTGGCTGTTGGCCGGCTTGGTTCTGCGGCATGACGATCTCCTTTCACGACATTATCGATCGATCTCTCCAAACACGATGTCCAGCGAGCCGATGATAGCCGAGACGTCTGCCAGCAAATGGCCGCGGCTGAGAAAGTCCATCGCTTGCAGATGCGCGAATGAGGGAGCGCGGATCTTGCATTTGTAAGGCTGGTTCGTGCCGTCGGAGACCAAATAGACGCCAAATTCGCCCTTGGGGGCTTCCACCGCGGCGTAAATCTCGCCGGCAGGGACGCGGAAGCCCTCCGTGTAGAGCTTGAAGTGATGAATTAAGGCCTCCATCGAGCGTTTCATCTCTCCGCGGCGAGGGGGAAAGACCTTGTTGTCTTCCGCGGCGACCGGCCCCTGTCCGTCGGGAGCCCGGAGTCTTGCGATGCACTGTCGCATGATGCGCACCGACTGGCGCATTTCTTCCATGCGGATCAGATAGCGATCGTAGCAGTCGCCGTTCTTGCCGACAGGAATGTCGAAATCCATCTCCGGATAGCACTCGTAAGGCTGAGCCTTGCGCAGATCCCATGCTGCGCCGGAGCCCCGCACCATGACGCCGGAAAAGCCCAACCCCCAGGCTTGTTCCAGCGTTACCGTTCCGACGTCGACATTACGTTGCTTGAAGATGCGGCTTGGCGTCAGCAGCCGGTCCAGATCGTCCACCACGCGAAGGAACGGATCGCAGAATGCGTCGATGTCGTCGATCAGCTTCAGCGGAAGGTCTTGATGCACGCCGCCGATCCGGAAGTAGTTTGCGTGCATGCGAGCGCCGGATGCGCGTTCGTAGAATACCATGAGCTTTTCACGCTCTTCGAATCCCCATAACGGTGGTGTAAGCGCTCCGACGTCCATCGCCTGGGTCGTGATGTTGAGAAGATGCGAAAGCAAGCGTCCGATTTCACAGTAAAGCACGCGGATCAATTGCCCGCGCCGCGGCACTTCGATTCCGAGCAACCTCTCTGCCGCGAGACAGAACGCATGCTCCTGGTTCATCGGCGCGACGTAATCGAGCCGGTCGAAGTAGCCGATCGCCTGCAGATAGGTCTTGTGCTCGATCAACTTTTCAGTGCCGCGATGGAGCAGGCCGATATGAGGATCGACGCGACGGACGACCTCGCCGTCGAGTTCCAGCACGAGACGAAGCACTCCGTGGGCCGCGGGATGTTGCGGACCGAAATTGATGGTGAAATTCCGAAGGCCTGCTTCCGCCATGGTGAACTCACGTTGCGGCGCGCCCGGGGTTCGGGGGCCGGCGTAGCCTTGATTCTGTGTGAGCGACTGCCGCGCAGCCCATTGTGGCTGACGCCGCTGGACATCCGCACACGCGTCCCTCGCGTCAGATGCGCGTTGCGCAGCGCAACTCGACCTCGTCCGAGGAGGCGCTCATCGACTGGTCGAACGCGGTCCAAACCGCGATCGTTCCTAAATTCCTTCCCGCCTTATTCAACCTTGCGGGAGGGAAGCAAGGTTCAATGGTTCGTGGGGCCCGCTCTTTGCGCGATCAAGTTATCGTCTGTAAGTAAGCGCAACCCTTCAATTCCGGATCTTGCCATCCGCTCGCATCTGCATTCGTCATCGTGTTGCGATGATCGCTCTTGCCATTCGCTCCGCGAGCATAATCACGGTGAGGTTGGTCGGCGTCGATGGGATCTCCGGAAAAGTCGAAGCATCAACAACCCTCAGACTTTGCACGCGCCGAACCGCTCCGCCGCCGTCCACGACAGCGGAGGCGTCGGCATCGCCACCCATCGGCGCAGTTCCGGATCCGTGATGGTAGGTGTCGAGTTTCGAGCAGAGAACATCGCGGCCATCAGGCTCTAGCCGTTCGCGCTGGTCCAGAGCCCGGCGACAGTTCGATCGTTCGCGAATCTCGATAACGTTGGTAGGCTGCGATGGCACGATTTGCGAGCAGCAGCTTGTTGCGCTGACCTTGCGCGATCAAGAACTGCAGGTTGTTGACGACGAGCGCGCGCGTCTCGGTGTAGTCATCGATTGCGCCCGCGCGATCGAGATATTCGAGCGCAATTTCCGCTGCGCTCTCCGTCAAGAACATTATATCGTCATTCAGACTGACATTTTCAATCCCTCATCCAAATTCAGCGGACTCCGAGAGCGCGCAAGGGTCCGATAGCGGTCGGCTACCGATCGAGGTTTGCGCCGCAGCGGAGGACGCACGAACGATCGACACCTTGCAACTTGCGACATTGATCCACCTTGGGGATCGAGCCGGGTTTTGCTCAAGCAGGGCAAGGAGGCCACGGGTGGAGTGGCCTCCAAAGCGATGTCCGTGCCTGGGTCTACCATTCCTCCCAAGTGTCGCCGCGCCAATAGCCTCGTCCCTCGTGCTCGCGAAAAACGTAGTGCTCGTTGGGACCCCATCGCCAGTCATCGTCATGAACGACCACGCCGGCTGTCGACGGATAGGTATATCGCTCGTGGGTGTGCCAGCATACGTTCCCGCTGCAGACGACGGCGGCCGATGCGCTCATCGCGGACGCCGACAAAGCCCCGGCGCCGATCGCAGCGATTGTTAGCCCTTTGTGCAATAGGTTCATGCGGTTCTCCTTTCGGTTTTCATTGCCGAAAGGCCAACCGGCAATTTCGGCACGTGTTCCTAACCAGCCATGGGAAGCGATCACCGGCGAATTGAAGCGGCAGGCGGCCGGCCGGCCGGATCTGCTTCGCGTGCCGGATGCCGGGGAACTGGCGGTCAACGGCACGATCGATCTGGATGCTTGGTCACGGTGATCGCAGACTCGGTTGCGGGTGGTCCATGACGGGAGCGACTTAGGAACCCATCGCCGCGCCTGCGCTTGTGTTCCCAAGGAGATCGATATGAACAGAAAACCCGTGACGCCGGATTCCGGCCGTTCGAGCGACTGGGGGTCGCATGCGCAAACCGACAAGCCCTGGAAGGGCAATCCCGAGAAGGAGCAGCGCTCCGGACACGCGCGCACCGGCGACGCGAAGCGCTCCGGAGACGATAAGCCGGACCTGGAAAAGTGGCATGAATCGAACACGCATTAATCGGCGAGGATACGATGGCTGCCTTTCACTTCGCGATCGTCAACGACAAGCGTGTGATCGACCAGACCGGCCAGCCGGTCGACGATCGTGACCAAGCGATTGCGATCGCAAAACGCCTAGCCATCGACCTGGCCGAGACCCGCCAGGAATATTTGGGGCGTGGCTACTTTGTCTCCGTCATTGGTATCGACGCACGGGAAATTCACCGCGAGAGCATCGACAGTGCCGAGAAGAGCGGGTGAGGAATCCGATGGATATGGGCTTGGAAATTATCTACGGCATCGGAGCGCTCATACTCCTGACGGCCTTGATTTTCGCGGTGCTGCAACATCACTTCCGCAATAAGCGGGCGGTGCAGAGAGGTGATGAGATCGTTCGCAAGCGATATGAGCGGAACGAGACGTGATGCCGTACGCAGGCCGTGGCCGTCTTGGCTAAGGGCGGTCTGGTCAGTTCAACTCAATCTGAGCTGACATAGTTGGCGCGCCAGAGCAGCACAATGACGATCAGCGCGATGATCGCGGCGGCAATCGCGATCCACGGTACGTAGTCGGCCATTGGCTCACCTTCCGCGCCCGCTCCGCGGGCAAAAGCCACGCGAAGCGGGGCGCAAATCCGGAATCTAGAGTTGCGCGTGTTGGGTCGTCGGTCTTGAGATCTGGCTCAGAGCCGCGCCCGTGCCATCGTTCGGCTGGATCTGGGCGATATCCCCAAGTGCAATGATGCCGACGAGGCGCTTGTCCCGATCCAGCACGGGCAGGCGGCGAACCTGGATCGCCCCCATGTTTTGGGCGATATCTTCGATCTCCTGATCCTCGAAACAATATTTCACCTCGGTGGTCATGATGTCGCCGATCCGTGACTCCGGACCTCGGCCCATGCCGATGCCACGAACCGCGATGTCGCGGTCCGTAATCATCCCGACCAGGCGATCATTGTCGGCAACCGGCAGCATGCCAACCCCCAGCGTTCCCATGGCTTCGGCGACGTCGCGGAGCGTGTCGTCGGGCGTGCACAGCTGGACCTCCGGTGTCATCGCGTCGGATATCTTCATGATCGCCTCTCCATTTGGCTGGTTTTTCAACGGCCCAACGAGGCGGGCAGGATCGTCGTTCCTAACTTTATGCCGCGCTACCTGCCGTTCTCGGTGGTCAACTCGAACGACCTGACGACAAAGTGTTTCTCGACAACACGCAGCAGATCGACCGGCGGAGCGGCGTTTTCCGGACGTCGCCACGAAATCTCAAAGAGATAATCTGCGTTGACCGAGCCATCGTGGCGTCGCTGTTCCTGGAATCGGCCCTTGTAGTGCAGCGGCTTGATCAATGCCGGCAGCGCGTCGATCACGTCGAAGTTGGCTTCGCAGCTCACGGTCAGGGCCGCGCGGTGGCGTCGCGGGATATTCACGTCAACCCATTTGAGGATCGCGAGGGTGACGACCCCAATGGCGGTCGCGACGCAGCCCAGCGCGAGCTGCCCAGCGCCGAGACAAAGGCCGATCACGGTGATCAACCAGAGTGTAGCAGCAGTGGTCACGCCGGTGACGAGGTCGCCCTTCTTGAGGATCGTGCCGCCGCCAATGAAGCCGACACCCGTCAAGATCCCCAGCGGGAGCCGCATCAGGTCCATGACCGCGAAAGAGCCCGAATCCTTCCCTTCGAGGGTGAGAAGCAGATTGGCCAGGATCATCGAGAGAGAGGCGGCGAGGCCAACCAGGATCGTGGTTCGCAGGCCCGCGGCATGTCCGCGGGCACCACGGTCAAACCCGATGATGGCGCTGGCGAGAACTGTCAAAGCGAGGCGGATGGCGATGTCGGTCCAGGTTGGATGAAGCGGCATGTCCCGCTCCGGGCCTAAGATGCGTGGATGGAGCAGGGGGCCTTGCCCGGCCGCTTGAGCGTGCGGTTCAGGACAGTGGATTTCCGCGTATCGTACGGCACCGCATCGGTTCCATTTTCTCGAGAGCCAATGCCGGACGCAAATATTGGTTCCTATGCCCCGCTCGGACGCGGACCGGCCGATCCGAGTAACTTGCAAAGCATCTTGGCGTCGGCTGGCGCCGCGCTCTTCTGATCATTATCGAAATAGACGTAGACGTCACATCCCTGCCGCTTCCAGCTGCGGATGCGCCTTGCCCAATCCAGGAGCTCGGCCGGCTTGTAGTGGCCGCGGTATCGGCCGCCCGGACCGTGGCCGCGGACATAGACAAAATCAGCTGTGCGTTTCCAGGGCGCGGGCGCGTCGTGGTGATCGGAAATGCAGAGCGCGATATTGCGCGCCGCCAGCGTCTTCAGGATGCGTGTCTCGTACCAGCTCGGGTGACGAAACTCGAAGGCATAGCGTCGCCGTCGCTTCAGCAGCTTGAGGAACGACGCCAGCCGGTCGGCATCGACTGAAAAATTCGGTGGCAGCTGAAACAGGACCGGACCGGCCTTGTCGCTCAGCAGTGACCGGCGGTCTTCCAGCAATTTGAGACTGTTGACCGAATTCTCGGAGAGACGCTTCCAGTGTGTGATGAACTTCGACGCCTTCCAGGCGAACACGAAATCCTCGTCAGTGGCAGCGCGCCAGCCCGTGACCGCCTTTTCCGTCGGCGTGCGATAAAAGACGCCATTGAGCTCCGTAGTGCGGAACTGGCTCGCGTAGTAGTGGAGTTGTCGCTTGAGCGGCAATCCCTTGGGAAAGAACGGACCGCGCCAGGACGGATAGTGCCAGCCGGATGTGCCAATCAATACGCGCGCCATGCTGTGGTCCGAGCTCTGGATCAAACTGTCTTTCACGCCGCCGCAACCCGCGCCGCGTCACAGGCCGGCTTGCCAGCCAAGCCTTTGCAGCCGGGCATCGAGCGGCGGTCGAGCGCCAGAAGCGGGCGTCGCCTTCGTTCGCGGCGAATGGTTCAGAGACCGTCTACTCCTTGCCTGGAAGGATGGTCTCCAGCACCTGCCGTGCGGCGCCACGAATCACGCCAACCTCATTGGGGTCGCCCTTAGCCAAGGCAATGGAGAAGTTCTTGGCCTGCTCCAGCGTGATGTGTGGCGGGAGCGGTGGCACCTCCGGATCGGTCTTCACCTCCAGAACCACGGGGACATCGCTCGCCAATGCCTGATCCCAGGCCGGTCCAACGAGGTCAGGCTGATCGACAAAAATGCCGCATAGCCCGATCATCTCCGCGAACCGCGAATAGGAGACGTTAGGGATGCGCTGCGACGCATCGAACTTCGGATCAGCGTTGATGATCCTTTGCTCCCAGGTCACCTGGTTGAGATCCTCGTTGTTGAACACGCAGACGATCCAGCGATGATCCTTCCACTGTCGCCAGTATTTTGCGACCGTGATCAACTCGGCCATGTTGTTCATCTGCATCGCGCCGTCGCCGACCAGTGCGATCACCGGACGGTCGGGATCGGCATATTTGGCGGCGATCGCGTACGGGACGGCTGCTCCCATCGATGCCAGGCCGCCTGAGAGCGAGGCATTGATGCCGCGTCGCATCTTGAGGTCCCGCGCGAACCAGTTGGCGCAGGAGCCGGAGTCACTGGTGATGATGGCGCGGTCAGGAATCCGGGGCGACAACTCCCACGTGACGCGCTGCGGATTGACCGGCTTGGCGGGCTGTCGGGCGCGATCCTCGAGCGTCTTCCACCATTCACGAACGTTGTTCTCGATCGAGTTGCGCCAGCCGTCCGCGGGCTTCTGCTTCAGCCTTGGCAGCAAAGCATGCAGCGTCTCGGCGGCATCGCCGACCAGGCCCACCTCCATCGGAAAGCGGATCGATAGCATGCTGGCGTCGATGTCGATCTGAACGCCGCGGGCGCTGCCCTCCTTCGGCAGGAATTCGGCGTAAGGGAAGGCGGAGCCTATCATCAGCAACGTGTCGCATTCGATCATGAGGTCATAGCTCGGCTCGGTGCCAAGTAGCCCGATCGAGCCGGTGACCCAGGGGAGATCGTCTGGCAACACGGCCTTGCCAAGCAGCGCCTTTGCACACCCTGCCGATAGCCGGTCCGCCACGGCGATAACCTCATTGGCCGCACCAAGCGCGCCGGCGCCGACCAGCATGGCGACCTTTTTGCCGGCGTTGAGAACCCCGGCGGCGCGGTCGAGCTCTGTCTCATGCGGGACGACACGTGGCGGAGCGTAGCCGATGCCGGAGCGCAGCGTGCCATGGGCGCGGGGCGGGTCGTCGTAAGGCTCCTCCTGAAGGTCGTTGGGAAGGATGACGGCAGTCACGGTACGTCGCGCCAGCGCGATACGCGCGGCGCGGTCGATCAGATGGCGAACCTGCGCCGGCGAGGAGGCTTGGGCGACATAGGCGCTGGCGACGTCCTTGAACATCGAGACCAGGTCGAGCTCCTGCTGATACTGGCCACCCAGCGCGTTGCGCGCCTGCTGACCGACGAGCGCGAGCACGGGCTGGTGATCCAGCAGCGCGTCATAGAGGCCGGTGGTGAGATGCGAGGCACCCGGGCCGGATGTCGCGATGCATACCCCGAGACGTCCGGAGAACTTTGCGTAGGCCGATGCCATGAACGCGGCCATCTCCTCGTGACGCGCTTGGATGAACTCGATATCGCCTTTTGCCCGATTGAGCGCGCCGAACACACCGTTGATGCCATCGCCGGGATAGCCGAAAATGTGCCGCACACCCCAGTCATGGAGACGGCGGACGACGAAATCGCTGACGGTCTGGGGCATGAAAACTCGCTGGATAAGGTTGCGCTTGCAATCCTGAACCGCCTGGCCCGCGAGGTGTTCCAATGTGCCGGACGATGCGGGTTCGGTCGCGCTATAGGAACAAGCGGTCCAAAGCGGCGTTCGAGTTCAAACGCGTCGGGCATACGTGCCGAGCAAGCCACGGGGCGAGCATCATGGCGATCGAGTTCAATCACACGATCCTGTCGGCGCGCGACAGCAAGGCCTCGGCTATTTTCCTGGCCGAGATGTTGGGGTTGCCGGCGCCACGGCATTGGGGACCCTTCCAGATGGTGACGACCGCCAACGGCGCTAACCTTGATTATAAGGACACCCAAGCCGACTTCTCGCGTCAGCATTACGCCTTCCTCGTCAGCGAAGATGACTTCGACGCGATCTTCAAACGCATTGGTGAGCGGAAGCTGCCTTACTGGGCGGATCCCGGTCAACAGAGAGCTAGCGAGATCAACGACCACGATGGCGGACGCGGGCTCTACTTCGAGGAGTTGAACGGTCATCTGCTCGAAATCATAACGCGTCCTTATGGCAGTGGCGGCTGGAATCCCTAACGGATCGCAATCGCAGCGGATCAACGCTGATAGAGCAGGCCGAAGGTCAGCGCGATCGCCGCGAACGCTGCAATCGTGCAGGCAAACGCGATGTCGGCGACCGTCGTATTGGTGAGGCTCGACAGCACGCCGACGCCAATCACCGGCAGCGCGTTGCCGATGAAGCAGCAGACGAAATAGGTCGATACGACCGCGGCGCGCTGATCCGCAGGTGCGATCTGGTTGACCACCTGGAGGCTGCCGCGATAGCCGAGTCCGGTGGACACGGCGACGACAATCGTCGCCGCCAGCATGACCCAAAGAGACGCCGAAACCTGCGCGACGACGATTGCCGCGGCTGCGGGGATCATCAGCGCCAGCGACCACAGCATCGAGGTTCGACTGGCGAGCATCTGCGTCGCTACGATGACCAGCGCGACAACGAGGGCGAGCTCGAACAGCAGCGCTCCGCCGGCGGCACGGTTTTCGATGCGAAGGTCGTGCAACAGGATCGACGGCATCAACGAGGCATAGAAGCCGACCAGTGCCATCAAGCCGAAGCCGGTGATGGCAGGAGCTACGAATTGGGCTTGGATCTTACGCGGCAAAGCCAGTTTCGGTTGAATCTCGATCTGCCCACGATCCGGATGTTGCACGGTTTCCCGGGTGAACCAGATCAGCCCGGCGACCGCGCACGCGATAACTAGATAGACCACAAACGACAGCTGCAGCGGCCATGGCGCATATTGCGCGAGCAGCCCCGACAGCACCGCCGCGACACCGAGACCAAGGAAATTGGTGCTGGTGCCGATGATGGCCGCGCGTCCCTTGTCGGCTTCGCCGACCAGCTCGGCGAGCCAGGCATTGCCGGTGCCGCTGGCAAGCCCGACGCCGAGACCGCTGAGGATGCGGCCGGCATAGAGCCAGGCGGTACCGCGGGCGAACAGGAGCACCAAGGCTGCGCCGATCAGGACCGCGATCGCTGATAGTGCCGTGGCCCGCCGGCCGGCGCGGTCGGATGCGCTGCCGAACAGCAGCAACGCTGCGATATTGCCGATCGCATAGACCGCATAGATCAGTGTCAGGGTGATCTGCGAGAAGCCAAATGCCTTCTGATAGATCAGGTACAGCGGCGTGATCAGGGTGCTGAGGCCGAAGGCCGTGGCAAGCAGCATCCCGACCACGGTTAGTGCAGCTGTATTCCGAAGTTCCAACCGATGGTTGCGCACGGCGGCGAAATGCGCCATTCGAATTGCCTCATAAAGCCGGATTAGCGGGCCATCCACGATCGGACCGTTCGTTCCAGGCTCCAGCCGCCGGCAGCCGGATCGGCGGCTGCCGGCGGTCGATCGCTACTTTCGGTCCCTGTCGAGGTCCTGCGCCATTGCGAGATGGTGCTGCAGCGCCGGCAGTGTCTTGCCGGCCCAATCCTTCAGCTTCGGATCGTCGCCGCCCTTGGCGTAGCGTTCGAACAGCGAGACCGCGTCCTTGTGGGCGCTGACCTGCATCGGATCGTATTCGCTGGCGAAATCGTCTACCTTGGTGTTGCGCAGGACGTCGAGCTTCTTCTGGGAACTGTCGTCCAGCCCGGTCGGCAGCACCGACTTCATCTCGCCGCTGACCATCGCCTTAAGCTCTGTACTGGTCTTGGTATGGTCAGTCACCATCTGATCGGCGAATTTCTTCTCCGCCGCATTGCCTTTCTGCTGGGCGATCTTGGCCGCCTCAATCTCCAGCATGTCGCTGGTTGCGGCTTCCTTGATGAAGTCCTCGGTCTTCGGCGCGACGCCAAGTACGGAATTAACGCCGGTCTTCTCACTCACCGATTGGGCTAGTGCGGGCGAAGCCAGCACACAGCTGATGGTAATTGCCAGAACGGTTCCCTTCATCGCGCGTCTCCTCAGGCCGCTTCGGCGTTGATGGCGCTGACGGCGAGCTCGGTCAGCGTTTCGTCCGTTTTCTTTTCCTCGGCCAGGGTCTGGTCGATCAGCTTGACGGCGTCCTTCATGCTGAGCCGGGCCGCCCATGCCTTTAGCGTGCCGTAGCGGGCGATCTCGTAATGCTCGACCGCCTGGGCCGCGGAGACCAGGCCCGGATCTAGCGCTGGCGTGTCGGCATACTCCTCCATGATCTCCTTGCCTTCGTCGAGGATCCCCTCGATGGCGTCGCACTTCTTGCCGCGCGCCGGCTTACCGATCAGATCAAAGATCTGCTCGAGCCGATCGATCTGGCCTTCGGTCTCGTCGTGATGCTTCTCGAAGACGGCACGCAGCTGGTCGGAGCCGGCGGCCTTGGCCATGCGCGGGAGCGCCTTGAGGATCTGCTTTTCAGCGTAGTAGATGTCCTTGAGGGTATCGAGGAAGAGGGCACTGAGGTCTTTCTCCGGCATCGGGTTGCTCCGTGCGGGTTGATATGCACCCACAACCTGCGCTCCGGCTCCTCGTTCCTATCTGCGATGCACGTAGGTCACCGGCGGCTGCGCAGCTTTGCCGCAAGGCTATCAAGGAACGAAGCGTCTGCGCATCCGTTGGACGGTCTCACCTTTCAAACGGAGAATCGCGATGGACTGGAATCGTGTCGAAGGCAACTGGAAGCAGATGAAGGGCAAGGTCAAGGAGCAATGGGGCAAGCTCACCGACGACGACCTCGACGTGATCGCGGGCAAGCAAGATCAGCTCGAGGGCCGTCTGCAGCAACGCTACGGTTATGCCAAGGACCAGGCCGCGAAGGAAGTGAACGACTGGTACGGCCGCCAGAAATGGTAAGCGAGACCGCGCAGCAGGCCCCGCCCTTAGCGGGGCCTTTTGCTTTGTGCGGTTTGGAACGGACGCCGATACGAGACGTTGGAAAATGCTGTTGTCGCTTCAGCCGTGGATATCAATTCAGCCGTGGATATCAATGCCGATCACGGTCCGACCGACCAAGCCCGATATCGCGATTGCGCGCGCCGTCTCGCGCAACACGACGCCGCCGGCC
Organism: Bradyrhizobium sp. I1.14.4; assembly: GCF_050435825.1. NCBI lineage: Bacteria > Pseudomonadati > Pseudomonadota > Alphaproteobacteria > Hyphomicrobiales > Nitrobacteraceae > Bradyrhizobium > Bradyrhizobium sp. I1.14.4. The sequence continues at coordinate 173,088 of NZ_JBNDLA010000002.1, forward strand.
GAGCGCGCCGCATCTATCCTGACATGGGTGGCCGATGAGCACGTGGTTTGTGCCCTGACACTGGGGTGGTGGTTGTGGTGCCGCCGCAAGCCCGAGCCGCAGTGCCTGGCGAGCGACCATCTTCTGATCACGGCGCTGGCCGCGTCGCTCGTTCCACATCTGCTCAAATCGGTCTTCGACCAGGAGCGGCCTGACCGGCTCACCGTTCTCGGGCATCTGCACGGCATTCCCATCTCCGGAAGGGCGAAGGATGCGTTTCCGTCCGGCCACGCCATTCAGGTCGGCGCCATCAGCTCGGCCGCGAGCCAGCTTCCGGAGGGGCAGCGCCGAATGGTTCGAGTGATCGGAGCGTGCCTGATATCGACGCGCGTGCTGCTGCTGGCGCACTGGGCGAGTGATGTCGTCGTGGGGTCGGCGATCGGGGTGGTGCTTGAGCGGCTGATCCGGCGCGCCACCGGGTATGGCCGCCGCAAGCGAGTGTGATCGATGGGGCAGCTTCACAGCCAACCAGGTCCGCATGCGGTGCATCTCTGCATCGACATGCAGCGGCTATTCGAGCCTGGCGCACCGTGGGCAACACCTTGGATGAACCGCGTGCTGCCGTGGATCGTCGAATTGGCACGACATGCACCTGAACGTGCCGTGTTCACCCGCTTCATTCCTCCGCGCTCCAAGCATGACGCGCGCGGGATATGGCGTGCCTATTATGAGAAATGGGAATGCGTCACCCGCGAGCAGCTCGATCCGGGGCTGCTTGAGCTCGTGCCGGCACTCGCCGCCTATGTCCCGCCGGCTGCCGTTGTCGACCGACAAGTCTACAACGCATTCGGCAATGGCCGCCTGCATGCCCATTTGCATACGCTTGGAGTGGATACGATCATTGTCTCCGGTGGCGAGACCGACGTGTGCGTACTCGCTACCGTGCTCGCGGCGGTCGATATCGGCTATCGCGTGATCGTGGCCGAGGACGCGCTGTGCAGCTCATCCGATCGGAGCCACGACGCGCTGTTGCGGCTTTATGCCGAACGATTCAGCCTCCAGATCGAGGTGACGTCCACAACCGATATCCTGCGGATGTGGAGGCTCGACGACTGAGGTCGGGCGCGCGGTCGACGCCTGGGCCTCCGCAACTCGCATGGTTCGAAGGCATCACCCTGAGACAGCCGCGCCATAGGAACCACTGCAAGCGACGCACGTTGCCGGGAAGGGGGCGATAGGTTTCCCATGCGGCGTCGATCATTCCTGCTTTCGCTTGCAGTCTCCTTGGTGAGCACGACATCGCTGAGCCGAGCGGCCCTGATCCACGATCATATGCCGTGGGCTCCATACCCGACCTCGACGCCGGAGATCGAGCGGCTGGGTCCCTGGCAGTTCTTCACGGCGGACGAGGCGCGCGCGATGGAAGCGATCGTCGACCGGATCATCCCTCCTGACCCCGAGACGCCAGGCGGCAAGGACGCCGGGTGTGCCGTGTTTATCGATCGGCAGCTCAAGGGCGCGTACGGCGTCAATGAGGGTCTGTACACGCTCGGTCCCTACATCAAGGGCACCAAAGAGCAGGGGCCCCAATCGCCGATCTCGCATGCAGAGCTTTATCGAAAGGGGCTTGCCGGCCTCGACGCCTTCTGCCGCTCGAACCACAGCGACAAGCCATTTGCCGAGTTGAGCGCCGACGAGCAGGACGTGGTGCTCAAGAAGGTCGAGGCCGGCGAGGCCAAATTCGACGGCGTCGAAGCGCAGGGGTTTTTCGATGCGCTGTTGAAGGACGTTCCGGAAGGCTTCTTCTCGGATCCGATCCATGGCGGCAACCGCGACATGGTTGGCTGGAAGATGATCGGCTTCCCCGGCATTCGCTACGACTACCGCGATTGGGTGCAGCGGCACAACGAACGCTATCCCTATCCACCGGTCAGCATCGCCGGCCGCGCCGACTGGACCCCTGCAAAATCGTGAGCACCAACCAATGGCCCGCAAGCTGCCGCGCAAGGACGTCGTGATTGTCGGTCTGGGGTGGACCGGTTCGATCATGGCCTACGAACTCGCGAGCGCCGGGCTTGACGTGATCGCCATCGAGCGCGGCCCGTGGCGCAACACCGCGACCGATTTCCCGCCGGGTTACGCTGCGGACGAACTGCGCTACCGGATCCGTCACGAGCTGTTTCTCCGTCCGGACCAAACCACTTTCACCTTCCGCAACAAGATGAGCCAGACGGCGCTGCCGATCCGCAGCTGGGGCGCGTTCATGCCGCCGAATGGTGTCGGTGGCGGCGGCGTGCACTGGAATGCGGAGACCTGGCGGTTCCTGCCCTCGGATTTCGTGCTGCGCACGCATCTGACCGAACGCTACGGCGCGAACTTCCTGCCCGAGGATATGACGATCCAGGACTGGGGCATCACCTATGATGAACTCGAGCCGCATTACGACAGGTTCGAATATCTGTGCGGTACATCGGGGCAGGCCGGCAATGTCAAAGGCAAGATCATCGAAGGCGGCAATCCCTTCGAGGGACCGCGCTCGAGTCCTTATCCAAATCCGCCGCAGGACCAGCCATTCGGCCCCACGCTGTTTGCCAAAGCGGCCCGCGGCCTCGGCTACAAGCCGTTTCCCCAGCCGTCGGGCAACATGTCGCGTGCCTACCAGAACCCGCTCGGCGTGCGCCTCGGGCCCTGCACCTATTGCGGGTTCTGCGAGTGGTTCGGCTGCGGCAACTATTCCAAGGCCTCGCCACAGACCACGATCCTGCCGGCGCTAATCCGCAAGCCGAATTTTTCGGCGCGGGACAACAGCGAGGTGGTACGGATTGACCTCGACAGCTCCGGCAAGCGCGCGACCGGCGTCACCTACGTAGATACCGACGGCAACGAATGGGAACAGCCGGCCGATCTGGTTGTGCTTTCGGCCTACACGATCTTCAATGTGCAGCTCCTCCTGCTGTCCGGGATCGGCAAGCCCTACGATCCGCAGGCCAACACTGGCGTGATCGGCCGCAACTTCACCCATCAGACGATCTCCGACGTCGTCAGCTTCTTCGACCCGGCCAAGTTCGTCTTCAATCCCTTCATCGCATCAGGAGCGATCGGGATGTGCATCGACGAATTCAATGGCGACAATTTCGATCACGGGCCGCATGGCTTCGTCGGCGGCGGCTATATGGGGCAGGTGCAGACCAACGGCCGGCCGATCGAAACGACGCCGATCCCGCCGGGAACGCCGCTGTGGGGCGCACAGTGGAAGAAGGCGGTCAAGGAGAACTATCAGAGTGCATTGAAGCCCGGCACCGGCGTGCACGGCAGCATGTACAGCTACCGCGACGTGTATGTCGACCTCGATCCGACCTACAAGGACCGGTTCGGCCGTCCGCTGGCGCGCATCACCATGGATTTCCATGACAACGAGATCAAGCAGAACAGGTTCTTGACCGACAAGTTCGCCGAGATCTTCCAGGCGATGGGCGCGCGGCAGGTGCACAAGGAATATCGCAACGGGCCCTACGACATCACGAAGTACCAGACCACGCATCTGTGCGGCGGTGCGGTCATGGGCACCGATCCCGCGACCTGCGCGCTCAACCGCTATCTGCAGAGTTGGGAGGTGCCGAACCTGTTCGTGCTGGGCGCAAGCGCCTTTCCGCAGAACGCCGGCTACAATCCGACCGGTACGGTCGCGGCGCTGGCCTATTGGGCCGCGGACGCGATCCGTGGAAAGTACCTCAAGACTCCAGGACAGTTGATCAATGGCTAGAGGGCTGCAGCTCGCGCTGATGGTTGCCGCGCTCGTCGCAAGCGGCGGGGCGGCTGTCAGCGCGGGTCTGCAGGACTTCGCGGCGGTCGAGCGCGGCCGCTACCTGGCCAACGCTGCTGATTGCGGCAGCTGCCACACGGTGCCGGGCGGCGAGCATCCCTTCGCCGGCGGACGGCCGATCGAGACGCCGTTCGGCGTGCTGGTCGCGCCGAACATCACGCCCGATCGCGATACCGGGATCGGCGCCTGGAGCGATGAGGAGTTCGACGCGGCCGTGCGACAGGGCATCCGCCGGGACGGCAAGCGGCTGTATCCGGCGATGCCCTACCCTTACTTCACGCGGATGTCGCGCCAGGACACCAAGGATATCCGCGCCTATCTTTCGACGATCGCGCCAGTGCACAACGCCGTGGCTTCCAACAAGCTGCCATTTCCGCTGAACATCAGGATGGCGATGTTGGCCTGGGACAAGCTCTACTTTTCGCCGGGCGAGTTTCACGCCAATCGCGACAAATCCGCGGAGTGGAATCGCGGCGCGTATCTGGTGCAAGGACCGGGCCATTGCGGTGCCTGCCATACGCCCAAGACGTTCCTCGGCGGCGACAAGGCGTCAGCGAGCTTGCAGGGCTACACGCTGCAGGGCTGGGTGGCGCCCGACATCACCAGCGGAGAGGGACCGCTCGCGTCGTGGTCGACAGACGATCTCGCGCGATATCTCAAGACCGGCCACAATCGGTTCGCGGCGGCCGCAGGCCTGATGGGTGAGGTCGTCGATCTCTCGACGTCGAAGCTGACTGACGCCGACGTCAAGGCGATGGCGACGTATCTGAAGGATGTCACCGGACCAAAGGCTGCGGCGAATAGCTCGGCCGACCAGAAGGTGCTCGCTGCCGGCGGCGCGATCTACCAGGACCTCTGCTCGGCCTGTCACAAATCGGACGGGACCGGTGTCCCGAACCTGATCCCCAATCTCTCGCGCGCAGCTACGGTCGATACCGGCGACCCGACGACGGTGTTGCGGGTGATCCTGCAGGGCGCACAGAGCGTCGCCACCGATCAGGAGCCGACAGGCCCGGCGATGCCGGCGTTCGCCTGGCAGCTCAACGACGCGCAGGTCGCTGCCGTCGCCAGCTATGTCCGCAATCATTGGGGCAAGGGTCCAGCGGTCAGCGAGGAGCAGGTCAGGACGGAGCGAGCGGCACTCCACGCTAGGACAAACTGATTCACGTGCGGGTCATAAAATCCATCAGGCCGAGCCAGAGCAGGATGCCGAGCCAGAACAATCCAGCGCCGGCGAACACCAGAGTCAGCGCATTGCGATGCCGCAGCTCCATGAAGATCGCGGCGACCAGCGCCGCCTTGGCGATACCGATGCCGAGCGCCACAACGGCGTTCGCCGCGCCGAGCGGCACATAGGCCACCGTTACGGTCAGTGCGAGCAAGCCCAGCAGGCCGAGCCAGGCGGCGACAAGCGGAAGCGAGGGGCGCCGTTGCGTCATGAGGTCGACCTTCCCGGCAGATAGATCAGCGCGAACAGGAAGATCCAGACGATGTCGACGAAATGCCAGTACAGTGCCGCGCTATGTAGTGCCGCGCGGTGTCGGGTCGAAGGGGCGCCACGGCAAAGCAGCGCGAGCACCGCCAACAGCCCGATGCCGATGATCATGTGGAGCGCGTGGATCGCAGTCGCGATGAAGTAGAAAATGAAGAACAGCTGGACGCCGTTGGCGAGGTCCCCTGTGAAGCGGAAATCGATGCCCGGCACGAGATGTTCCTCGTACTCCCCGTGATACTCGATGCCCTTCAGCACGATGAAGGCAAGCCCGAGGCAGATCGCGCCGGCGAGGAGCCCAGCGGTCAACCTGCGTGTCTCCGCCGCGAAGATCTCGACCGCCCAGGCGACCAGGAAGCTGGAGGTGAGCAGGATCGCAGTGTTCGCCGTTCCGATCACGATCTCGGTGTGGCGGCTGCCGGCCGCAAAGCCCTGCAGGTGAGCGTGCCGATAGACGAAATAGGCGAGCAGCAGACCGCCGAACAGCAGCACTTCGGTCGCGATGAAGACCCACATGCCGAGCTCGGCGGTCTCATCGCGATGGCTGGCGGAAGCAAACTGCGGAGCGACGGCGGGGCTATTAGGCATTCTGCGGCTCCGCCTCGAAGTTGCGGTATTGATAGGGCGCGCGCGTCACGACAGGCTGGACGTCGAAATTGTGCTCGGGCGGCGGCGACGATGTCTGCCATTCGAGCCCCGGCGCGTCCCAGGGATTGGCCGGCGCGCGCGAGCCGAAGAACGCGGAATAGCCAAGGTAGAACAACGGCAGCAAGTAGGCGGCGGCCAGGATGGTGGCGCCGCCCGACGACAGCACGTTCCAGACCTGGAATTCCGGCGGATAGACGTGGTAGCGCCGCGGCATACCCTCGGCACCGAGCACGAATTGCGGGAAGAATGTCAGATTGAAACCGAGGAAGATCAGGATCGCGGCGGCCCGCGCCCAGTATTCCGAGTAGAGCCGGCCCGTGATCTTGGGCCACCAGTAGTGCAATCCGCCGAAATATGCGGTCACCATGCCACCGACCATGATGTAGTGGAAATGCGCGACCACGAAGTAGGTGTCGGTGGCGTGGACGTCGAAGGCAAGGCAGGCGAGAAACAGGCCGGTCAGGCCGCCGATCGTGAACAGCCCGATGAAGGCCAGTGCATACAGCATCGGCGCATCGAACCGCAGCGATCCCTTGTGCAGGGTCGCTGTCCAGTTGAACACCTTGATCGCGGAGGGGACCGCGACGACGAAACTCATGAAGGAGAACACGAGGCTCGCGAGCAGGGATTGCCCGGTCACGAACATATGGTGGCCCCAGACCAGGAAGCCGAGCGCGGCGATCGCAAGGCTCGCCCAGGCCACGAACTTGTAGCCGAACACCGGCTTGCGAGAAAAACACGAGACCAACTCGTTGATCACGCCCATGCCCGGCAGGATCATGATGTAGACCGCCGGGTGCGAGTAGAACCAGAACAAATGCTGGAACAGCAGCGGATCACCGCCGATGCGCGGGTCGAAAAAGCCCACGCCGAAGAAGCGCTCGACTGCGATCAGCACCAGCGTGATCGCCAGCACCGGAGTGGCAAGCACGAGGATCACCGAGGTCGCGTAGAGTGACCACAGAAAGAGGGGCAGCCTGTACCACGTCAATCCCGGCGCGCGCAGCCGGTGAATGGTGACGATGAAATTCAAGCCAGTCAGGATCGACGAGAACCCGGCGATGAAGACGCCGGCAGCGGCGACCATGACGTAGCTGTTGGAATAGAGTGTCGAGAATGGGGTGTAGAAGGTCCAGCCGGTATCGATGCCGCCGGCGAGGATCGCAAACAGCGTTACGCTGCCGCCGAGCATGAAGATGTACCAGCTCAGCAGGTTGAGCCGCGGGAAAGCGAGGTCGCGCGCGCCAATCATCAGCGGTACAATGAAGTTGCCGAGCGTGTTGGGGATCGACGGGATCAGGAAGAACCACACCATGATGATGCCATGCATGGTGAACAGGCGGTTGTAGATGTCGTCGCTGACCAGATCCGCCTGCGGCGTAGCGAGCTCGATCCGAATCGCGGTCGCCGCCGCGCCGCCGATGAAGAAGAACATCGTGAGGCTTGCGAAATAGAGGATCGCGATCCGCTTGTGGTCCGTGGTGAAGAACCACGAACGAAGCGTGTAGTTGGCGTTGAGGTAATCGGGTTCCGTCATGGCTGTCGGCCCAGCGATTTGATGTAAAGGACCAGGCGCAGCAGCTGATCCTCGGTGACCTTGCCCTCGAAGGATGGCATCAGCGGCTCGTAACCCGCGGCGATCTGGCTGCGCGGCAGCAGGATCGAATCGCGGATGTATTTGTCGTCGGCGATCACGGTGCTGCCGTCGGAGAGCGGGACAGGGCTGCCGTAGATGCCTTCTAGTTGCGGGGCATGGATCTTGCTGCTCGCGCTGTGGCAGCCGCTGCATCCGAGCTGGCGAAACAGCGCGCCGCCTTCATCGGCGAGCGCGCTTACAGGCGCCTGCTGTGCGAGCCAGTTGGCAAAATCGGATTCCTCCATCACCACGACCTCACCGATCATTCCGGAATGCGCGGTGCCGCAATATTCGGCGCAGAACAGGTGATAGTGCCCAGTCTTCTGCGCGGTGAGTTCTAGATCCTGGTAGCGGCCGGGGACCACGTCGTGCTTCAGCCGGAGCGCAGGAACGAAGAAGCTGTGAATGACGTCCTGGGAAGCCATCACCAGCCGGATCGGACGATCGACCGGCATATGCAACGCATTGATCTCGGATTGACCGCCGGGATGCTGGACCTTCCACATCCACTGCTTGGCGACCACGAAAGCCGTCAGTTCGTCGGGGAGCCTGCGGTAGAGCTCGAAGTAGACGCTGGCCCCCCAGACGAAGAGAGCCAGAAAGCAGAGCAGCGATGCCGCGGTCCAGCTGACCTCCCAGTGCCAGCTCTTGGCCTCGTGGTTCTCGCGGTCGACCTCGTTACCGGCGCGATAGCGCACGCAGAACAGCGCGAGCAGGAAGAACAGCAGACCCAGCACGAGCGCGCTGGCGATGAGAAGGCCGGCAAACAGCAGATCGACGTCGCCGCCTTCCGGGGACACGCCGGGGTGCCAGAACGGAATCCACTGGCGCCACATGCTCAGGCTACCGCGGGGGGCCTGGCGGAGCGATCGCAATTCACGGGGTAGGCCATCCCGGCAGGCCCTTTCGCAGCAGTAGTTCGGTGGCGCGCTTGACCGGCACGCGCACGATTCCGTGGTCGCGATCGACCCAGCCATAGGTGCCGATGATCTCGGCATCGTCGCGCTGCGCACGTGCAAGTTCTTCAGACGGTGCGACTTCCAGCGGTGGAGCGTTCGAGCTCAGCGCCGGTCGCGCAACGGGGCTGGCGTAGTGCAACGATTGCGGAAAGATCAGCGGCATTGCGAGCGGAACGATCAACACGAAGGCGCCAAGACCGGCTGCGATCCAGGCGATGGCATTGGTTGCGATGTCCGACCGCTCGAAGTCGAAGCCGCTCATCTGAGCCGTGTTCCCGGGTCCTTGCGCCCATAGTCAATGCGGAACGGGTCCCGGTGTTCCTCCGCTAGGAACCAATCGGCTGAGGCGAGATTGACGATCAGGTTACCCGCCAGCTGGTCGGCCCGGATGGCTCAGCTCTTTTCACCCGCCGCCGATACGTGGATGCGGTTGTTCCTCGTTGGAAGTCTTTCGCTGATGGCCGGTGGCACGGTTGGCATCATCGGTTTTGCGCGGTCCGCCTACATGACCTCGACCGATGTCCGCCCGCAGCAGCCGGTGCCGTTCAGCCATCGTCACCATGCGGGCGAACTTGGGATCGATTGCCGCTACTGCCACAGCGACGTCGAAAAGGGCCCGCAGGCCGGCTTGCCTCCGACGGAAACGTGCATGACCTGCCACTCGCAGATCTGGACCAATGCGGCGATGCTGGAACCGGTCAGACAAAGCCTTGCTCGCCACACACCGATCCAATGGACCCGCGTCGCGAAGCTGCCGGACTACGTCTATTTCCGCCATGACATTCACATCGCCAAGGGCGTCGGCTGCGAAAGCTGTCACGGCCGCATCGACCAGATGGCGCTGACCTATCGCGCCAAGCCGTTCACCATGGAGTTCTGTCTGGATTGTCATCGCGACCCCGCACCGAGGCTGCGGGCGCCGGACCACATCACCGATATGGCGTGGACGCCGCCCGCGGACGCTCGCGCCAAAGGCGAGGCGATCGCGGCGCATGAAAAGATCCGCCTCGGCGAACTCACCCACTGCACGGTGTGTCACCGATGAAGCGCGACCTTCGACGGTTCAATAATCACGTGGTGCCGCCGCAAGGCGGACCACGCCAATGGTCAGCTATCGAGGAACTGTCTGACGATCCAGCGTTCCGGGCCTTCGTCGATGCCGAATATCCGGCCGCGCAGCAGTTTTCGCCGACCGCCCGGCGCCAGTTTCTCAAGCTGATGGGGGCGTCTTTCGCGCTTGCCGGGCTTGCCGGCTGCGAGAAGAGCCCGTTCGTGGCGGCGTTGCCCTATGTCGACCAACCCGACGGCGCGACGATCGGAACCCCACGCATCTACGCCACCGCGGTCGTGTTCGACGGACATGCGCAGCCGGTGATAGCGACGACCTATTCGGGGCGCCCGACCAAGCTGGACGGCAATCCCGAGCACCCGGTCACAGGTGGCCGTAGCGACGCCTTCATGCAGAGCGCGGTACTTGGGCTCTACAATCCCGACCGTGCCCGCGCACCGACTCGCCGCGGCGAACCCGTGAGCTGGAAGGACGTGGTCGCGGCAATCGGCGTGCTCCGCGAGGGATGGGGCCGGGATGGAGGCGAGGGACTGCGGCTGCTGGTCGGCCCGATCACGTCGCCGACATTGTTGCGACAGCTGGATGCGCTGCTGAAGCAGTTTCCCAAGGCTCGCGTTCATCTCCATGCTCCCACGGAGGCTGCCGCGCAGCAGCAACTTGCCGGCGCGGCGTATGGCAAGCCGTTGAATCTGCATTACGCATTCGAGCAGTGCGACGTCATTGTCAGCCTCGACGATGACATTCTCGGCCCAGGCCTCGATCAGGTGCGTAATGCACGTGCCTGGGCAGCCTCCCGGCATCGCTTTGCCGATCGTCCGGGCAATCGCCTGTTCATGGCGGAATGCGCGCCGACGGCCACCGGCGCGGTGGCGGGCAACCGGCTGATCGCAGATGCGTCGCGCATGCCCGTTCTAGCGGAAGCGCTGGCAAATGCGTTAGGCGTTTCCGGCGCTGCCACGGGAGAACTCGCGGAGCGTGAGCGCGATTGGATCAAGCGCGTAACTAATGCCTGCGACAAGGCGCGCGGTAAATCTTTGGTCGTCGCCGGCGCGGTCGGCGGCGAGGCGGCTGCGATCTGGAGCGCGCGGATCAATGACGCCCTTGGCAATGCCGGACGGACGCTGAAATTCACCGACCCGATCGCCGGCCCGGCGGGTGCGGGGACGCTTGCAGAATTGGTCTCCGACACCAACGCGGGACAAGTTCATTCCGTGATCGTGATCGACTGCAACGCGGCGTACAGCTCCCCTGGCGAACTCAAGGCGGCGGAAGCGTTACAGCGCGTGCGGACATCGCTTCATCTCGGTCTGCAGCGCGACGAGACCGGCGCGATCTGCGAGTGGCAACTTCCGCTCGCGCATGCGCTTGAGAGCTGGAGCGACGCGCGAGCGGTTGACGGAACGGCCACCATCATCCAGCCTTTGATCGCGCCGTTCTATGACGTGAGGACCGTTCATCAGATCCTCGCGATGCTGCTCGGCGAGATCGATCCCACGTCCGATGCCGCCGTGCGCGCGACTTGGCAGGCCGCATTCGGCGACGCGTTTTCGACGCGCTGGAAACAAGCACTCAACGATGGTTTCATTGAGGGCGCTGCCGCCTTTGTGGACGCAAAGCCCGTCAGCGGAGCCGTCGCCGCACCGCCAATGCTTGACGAAATCGACGTTGTGTTCCGGCCCGATCCGACCGTATGGGATGGTCAATTCGCCAATATCGGCTGGCTGCAGGAGCTGCCGAAGCCGTTGACGACCGTCACCTGGAGCAATGTCGTCGCGATCGCCCCTCATCTGGCGAAACGCATCGCGGTCGCCAACGGCGATCACGTGGAGGTGGGGATTGGCGATCGCAGCGTCACAGGTCCGGTCTGGATCATGCCGGGACAGGCCGGCAACACGGTGGCGCTCTATCTCGGCTATGGCCGGACACGGGCGGGGCGGGTCGGCGACGGTCTTGGTTATGATGCTTACCACGTGCGGCCGCCGGACCGGCCGTGGCTCGCCAAGGGCAGCCTGCGCAAGATCGGCGGTAGCGAAGCGCTCGCGGTCACGCAGCTCCATCACCGCATGGAAGGCTTTGATTTCGTTCGAGAGCTAACCCCCGGTGAGGCCGCGAAACCGGCATCGTCCGAGCAGGCGAGCTTCTATTCGAAATGGGCGTCATCGGAGAACGCCTGGGGCATGGTGATCGATCTTGATGCCTGTATCGGTTGCAATGCCTGCGTCGCCGCCTGTACGGCTGAGAACAACGTTCCGGTCGTAGGGGCCGATCAGGTCAAGGTCGGCCGCGAGATGCACTGGCTGCGGATCGCCCGCTACTATGACGGCAGCATCGAGGAGCCCAGGAGTTTCTTCCAGCCGGTGCCCTGCATGCATTGCGAGGACGCGCCATGCGAGATGGGATGCCCGGTGCATGCGACCACGCACAGCCCGGAAGGGCTCAACCAGATGGTCTACAATCGCTGCATCGGCACCCGGACCTGCTCGAGCTACTGTCCCTACAAGGTGCGGCGCTTCAATTTCTTCGACTACCGGGCGCCTGTCGAGTCCCCGACGCAGGCGGCGCATAATCCCGAGGTGACCGTACGCTCGCGCGGTGTGATGGAGAAGTGCACCTATTGCGTCCAGCGGATCGAGGCGGCCCACGTCGCCGCCGACAAGGAGAGCCGGCCGCTGTGCGACGGCGAGGTCGTGACCGCCTGTCAGCAAGCCTGTCCGACCAAGGCGATCGTGTTCGGCGACATCAAGGATCCCAATTCCGAGGTGGCGCGGCTGAAGCGCGACGGCCGGCACTACGTCCTGCTGGAGGAACTCGGGACACGGCCGCGCACCACCTATCTGGCGCGCTGGCGCGATGACGGGTCGGGGAGCGGACAGGGATGAGCGATCACTCCGATATCCTGCCGAGGCGGCAGAGCATGGGCGGCATCGCCGACCAGCTCACCGGCATTCCGCTGCACTTCCCGGCGCAGCGCCGCTGGTTGATCGCGATGGCCTTCGCGAGTGCGCTGCTGTTGCTGCTGATGATCTCGGTCACCGAGCTGTTTACGCGTGGCGTCGGGATCTGGGGCATCAACATTCCCGTCAACTGGGCATTTGCAATCCACAATTACGTCTGGTGGCTCGGGATCGGCCATGCCGGGACACTGATCTCGGCGCTGCTGCTGTTAACTGGCAGCAAATGGCGCAACTCGCTCAACCGTTTCGCCGAGACCATGACGCTGTTCGCCGTGATCTGCGCCGGCATCTACCCGATCCTGCACCTCGGCCGACCCTGGTATGTCTACTGGATGTTTCCCTATCCCGCGACCATGGGCGTCTGGCCGCAGTTTCGCAGCCCGCTGGAGTGGGACATCTGGGCGGTGCTGACCTATCTCACGGTCTCCCTGGTGTTCTGGTACACCGGGCTGATCCCGGATCTTGCCGCGGCGCGCGACCGCGCAACCAGGCGCGGCTGGCAGATCTTCTTCGGCATCACCTCGCTTGGCTGGCGCGGCTCGGCGGTGCACTGGCTGCGCTGGTCGCAGGCCTATCGGGTGACCGCTGCGCTCGCGGTGCCGCTGGTCGTGTCCGTGCATAGCGAGGTGTCGCTGCTGTTCGCATCCGGGCAGATCCCCGGATGGCACTCGACGATCTTTCCGCCCTATTTCGTGCTCGGTGCGGCATTCTCCGGCTTCGCCGTGGTCGCGATCATCGCCGTCGCGCTGCGCTCCTGGTTCGGGCTGCGCAATCTCGTCACCGACGATCATCTCGACGTGCTCGGCAAGGTCCTGTTGGCGACAGGGCTGATGACGGCCTATGGCTACGTGTTCGAGGTGTTCGACGCGCTTTATTCCGGTGAGGCGCATGAGATACGAACGCTGATCGACCGCGTCGCCGGCGTCTACGCCTGGACCTATTGGGGTGCCGTGCTCTTCAACTTCGTGCCGTTGCAGGCGCTGTGGTGGAGGGGCGTGCGGCGCTCCGGCTGGGCGCTGCTGCTGATATCGATCTCGGTTGCGATCGGGATGTGGCTTGAGCGGGATATGATCCTGGTCACCAGCCTCTATCGTGACTTCCTAGTGTCGTCGTGGAGCAAGTTCACGCCGACCTTCTGGGACTGGTCGACTTATCTCGGCACGATCGGCCTGTTCCTGGTGCCGTTCCTGATCGCGGTGCGCCTCGTCCCCATGATCTCGATCTTCGAGACCAAGGAGCTTCTCCATGAGGAAAAGCGGGAGGCGCAGCATGGCTGAGCGCACCTATGGAATGCTTGGAGAGTTCAATAGCCCGGAAGCATTGTTGGCTGCCGCACGCCAGGCGCGTGCGGCCGGCTACCGTGACATCGACGCGTTCACGCCATTCCCCGTCGAGGGACTGGCGCGCATCCTGAAGCTTCAGCGTCCATGGATCTCCCTGGTCGGTTTGATTGGAGCTTTTGCAGGAGCGGGCACGGCCCTCCTGATGCAGATGTTCGTCAACTACGACTATCCGCTGAATGTCGGCGGCCGGCCGGTCTACGCGCTGTCGGCGTTCGCCGTGGTCACGTTCGAGCTGACCATCCTGTTCTCCGCGCTTGCTATGGCGGTCGCCATGCTCTGGCAAAACGGTCTGCCGCGGCTCAACTATCCCGTTTTCGCGGCGCCGCGCTTCCACCTCGCCAGCAAGGATCGCTTCTTCCTTTGCGTCAAAAGCGAGGATCCGATGTTCGACGACCGAGAGACGGCGGCGTTCCTGGCCGGCGTGGGCGCCTCCTCGGTGGAGCGCGTGCCGCCATGACCAGATGGGCGCTCACTGTCGCGCTCGCCTTGTTGCTCGCAGCCTGCGACCAGAACATGGACGTTCAGCCGAAATACAGCGAGTACTCCCGCGCGCCACTGTTCCGCGGCAGCATGTTGCGCCCTTCGCCGGCCAACACCGTGGCGCGCGGCGATCTGGAGCGGGAGAGGGCGACGACCAAGCCCGCATTATCGGCTGAGCTGCTGGATCGCGGCCGGCGGCGGTTTGCGATCTTCTGCTCGCCGTGCCACGGCGCAGGCGGCGACGGCGATGGCATCATCGTTCATCGCGGGATGCCGCACCCGACCAGCTACCATGTCGACCGTCTGGTGACAGCTGACGACCAGCATTTCTTCGACGTCATCACCAACGGCTATGGCGCAATGTACTCCTACGCCGCGCGCGTTGGTCCGCAGGATCGCTGGGCCATCGTGGCCTATATCCGCGCCCTGCAGCTCAGCCGCCGCGCCTCGATCGAGGATGTGCCGCCAGATGAGCGCGCAAAGCTCACGGGGCAGCCATGAGCATGCGCCGTGATCTCGGGATGGCCTTTCTGCTCGTTACGGGATTGGCCCTTGTGGCCGGCTTCATCCTCGACAGCCGATCCACGGCATCGGCCTATCTCGTGGCCTGGGTGGCGTGGGCTGCGGTCCCGATCGGTGCGCTGGCACTGTGGATGACGAGCTATCTGGTCCGTCGCGTCTGGACGGAAGCGCTCCACGCGCAATTCGCCGCCGCGGCGGCAACGCTGCCGGTCATGGCCCTGGCATCGCTGCCCATCCTGCTTTTCATGAAGCATATCTATCCGGCAATGGCCGAACCGTCTGCATTGCCGCCGTTCAAAGCGTACTACCTTGCGCCATGGTTCTTTGTTTTACGCGGCGCGATCTATTTTGGGCTCTGGATCGGGCTCGCGGTGTGGCTCCGCCGGGCATGGCGTGACGAAGCCACCATGGTGCGCGCGGCGTCGGTCGGATTGGTCGTCTACGCTTTGACCGTCTCGCTCGCCGGCATCGATTGGATGGAATCACTCGAGCCGGACTTTCATTCCTCGGTCTACGGCCTTCTTTTCCTCAGCTTTACATTGCTCAGCGGCTTCGCATTCGTGCTCGGCGTCAGCCTGCTCTCGGGACGCCGGATCGGCCGCAGCGCCGGCTACAGCGGCCTGTTGCTCTCGCTCATCCTGCTGTGGGCCTACCTCCATGCCATGCAGTATATCGTGATCTGGTCGGGCAACATCCCCGATGAAGTGTCCTGGTATCAGGCGAGGTCGGAGCAAGGGTGGCAATACCTGCTTGCAGTGGTCGCTTTTGGGCAGCTCGTCCTACCGTTCTGCGCACTGCTGAGCGCAAGGGTTCGATCCGATCCCCGCGTGCTGATGATGCTGTGCGGAGTGACACTGGCGATGCGCGGTTGCGAGGCGGCGGTTCTCATCCTGCCGGCGATTCACCGTATTGCACCGCTGACGACAACTCTAATGCTGCTTGCCGCGCTGCTTTTACTGGGCGGCCTGCTATGGCTGACCTACGATGCGCTCGTTGCGAATGACGGTCGCATGTTCAGCCTGACCTGGGCGAGATATCCCGCCGGATCAGGATCGCCACCAGCGTCGTGACGGCGATCATCGTGATCACCCCGGCGCCGAGCAGTATTCGTCGCACTGCAAGCATGTAGACACCGGTTGCTGGATCGAACCCATAGCAAAGCAAGCGTACCTGGTCGGACCATCCACCGACCTGACCGCGGCCTGCTTCAACAAGCGCCAGCCGGAGATTGCCTGGCTCGACAGCGATGCCGGAAAGGGTCCGCGATATACGTCCCTCGGGCGTCAACACGAAAGCGGCGGCAGGATGTACGAATTGATCATGCTCGGCATCATAGGTCGCCTGTATGCCAAATGCCGCCAACAGGTCGGCGACGTCGGTCGGAGCTGCTCGCAGGAAGACAGACTGGCTAGAGAGATTGGTCTGGGAGCCGATCTGCGAACTCTTCATCACTTGCGCATCCGCTGCCGTATCTTTTGGATCCAGCCCGAAGACGATCAGGCGGTAAGCGGCTCCAGCTTTCAGACCGGTATCGGCGAGCGCCCTGGAGACGATTGATATTATCGGTCCGCAAAGGGTCTTGCAGGTATAGTCGGCAGCGATCCAGATCGTCGGCACGTCGCCCAGCCAAGCCTTCAACGGCTTGGTCGCACCGAATTCGTCGGTGAGGGGCACTCGCAGAGGCAATCGCTCTCCCACTCGAGGCAGAAGGGTGGCCTGTTCGAATTGCGGCGACGTCACGGCCGCGGACCCCGCTACAGGCAGCAGCGAAAGCGCAAGGAGCACGCTTGCCATCGGAGCAAGAATGAAACGCAAAGGGTGCCGTGAGTGGCGCATCCGATGACTCGCAATCGAACTGTCAATCGACGGAGGGTACAGTCGGTTCCAGCGGGAACTACCCTTGCATTCGGCCAGTGGGGCTCAATCGGATATTCGGGTCGTTACCGAAGGAAGCGACCCTTATGAGAGGAGAATCGTGGGCCTTATGCTAGCGACGCATCTGTCTTCATTCGATGACCTCAAAATTCGAGCGAGGAATCAAACCAGCAGCTGGCTTGCAAAGGCGCCACTATCAATCACCGTGCGACGGGATGCCCATTTTTAACCGGATAAGCGCTGCGGTGCGCCCGGCAAGCCATTGATTATGCTTATCCCGGAGCTGACTTATCACTATACGAACGTAGAGGACGGAAAGACACTGCGCCGCTATTGGACAAGCACCTGCAAAACCTGCGCGCTAAAAGCTCAGCGCACGACAGGCCCTGAGCGCCGCATCTCACGCTGTGAGCACGAGGCCGTTCTGGAGAAAGTTCAGGATCGGCTCGACCACAACCCCGATGCAGTCGGTGTCCGCCGTCAGACAGCGGAGCATCCGTTCGGCACGATGAAGTGTTGGATGGGAGCAACGCACTTTCTCACGAAAAGGCTGCCAAAGGTGGCCACCGAGATGGCGCTCAACGTGCTCGCCTACAACATGAAGCGCGTGATGATGATCGTGGGCGTAGGCGGATTGCTGGAGGCGATGCAGGCGTGAGGCCGGCCTCTGCGTGACCGAATCAGCGCCTACATGAAGCTCCTGGTGCCACTGAGACGACAGGAGGTCGATTCCACCGAATGAGAAGCTCGGCGGCCGCGTAATGCGCCGGTGCGCCCGAAGTTGCGCGATTTTCACACAGCCCGGACCCAGACTGGAAATCCGGCTTGTTTAGGCCGATTTGCGACTAGACCGATCTGCGCCTCGACAGGACAGAAAACGCGCGGCTAGCCACAGGCCGCAGTTCTTCCTGGGTGACGTTTCCTTTTTTGCGCTTTTCAGGAGTTTTTTAGCGACGTACTTTCGGATTTCGTGGTCGCCGCCGTGCGGCAAACGTCGGCAGGCTTCCTCAAGCACTATGTCCATGTTCGCGGTTGTCCGTTCACCGATTTTGGTCATTTGACACCTCAATTATTGATGCCAGTCAATCGGCTCAATCTCAAGTCTTCAAGGCAACACCTCGCGCTCTACCTTCTCATACTGCACGTCGTTCGGGCGAGATGTCGTTCGAAATAGTACGAACACTCAACCACGGCCAACAGTGCCGCAATTTTTAGCGCCGCCGGGTCTCGTTCGCCCTTGGCGGCACAAGCAAGAATCCGCGAAGCCATTTCGGCCATCATCGTCGATGTGCGCTTCGATGACGGAAGCGTCGCGGCAGCATCGCCGAGGACTGCTTTCATTAGCTTGATTAACTCCGGCTGAAAACCTGCTCCCGTTGTGCCCATCATCCGTCTCCT
Source organism: Bradyrhizobium sp. I1.14.4 (assembly GCF_050435825.1). NCBI lineage: Bacteria > Pseudomonadati > Pseudomonadota > Alphaproteobacteria > Hyphomicrobiales > Nitrobacteraceae > Bradyrhizobium > Bradyrhizobium sp. I1.14.4. Next base: position 191,266 of record NZ_JBNDLA010000002.1, read on the forward strand.
CACTCGACACGTTTTTTTTTGATCAGTTGTCGAAAATCTGTCTGTCGGGTACCGTACAGGGCAAGAATAAATTTGTCGCGACAGCCTTTCGCTGCAATGCTGCGGACGATCCTCGTCCGCGCCGAGGAGGTTCAGTGGACTGTGGCGGTGCGGTGCTCGTGGCTGTTCGCCGATCAGGGCCGACGAATGTCGGCTTTTCAGCCAAGCTACGATTCCAGGTGCGCCGCCGGCCGTTGCGGCTGCGCCGCCCCCTTTGACCCTCGCTGCCGGTCGCTTGGCGCCACGGGTCGGCCGCCGCGCCAGGATATCGAGCACGAACAAAGTCACCTCGACCAGCTCGGTTGGGTCATCAGGTCGATCTCGGCGTCGGCCGCGCGTTCAAGTAGGGCGGAAAACTTTGCCACTTTTTCCGGGATGCACCCGGGTAGGTAAGGAACGATTGGACGGACAGAACGTCTATTCGAAGCTTCCAGCCAGCCAAGGCTGCCCCCCGACTGCTGGAAGAAAACCCGTATCAGTTCGGGTTGGCGGCCCCCAGGTTGGGGCCGCTTCGTTGAGCACCGGAGAAAACAACGAGCCTAGCGTTCTAATTCCCCGTCGCGAGCGTCCCAAAGAAACGGCCCCAGCGAGGTGCCAGCTGGAGCCGAGTTGTACTTCGATCTTCCCAGCGCTGCAAAAACCACACGGCGCCGGACCCGCGATAACCGTAGTCGTCCCGCCCGTGTTCCAAATAGAAATGGCCCCAGCACCTCTGGGGGCCTGGGGCCGTTGCCTGATCCGCCAATTTATCCCTTGGAGGTCGGCAGCTTCGATACTGCGTCCCTCTGGCAACGGTGAGGGTTTCCGCCGAGATTGGCCGCGCTGCACCTCGCTCCCTATGCGCGCGCCAAAGTTACTTCTTTTGACGTATTAAACCTTTACGCGTTTTCGTGCATCTTATCCTCATCAGGATTTTGCACATCCTTCCTGGGGCTAGAAGCTAACGCCGCTCCGCATGTATTTTAAGAGGGCGGCGTTTGTTCGTTTGGGGGGTATCGCAAACGGCAAAGGCCCCAACGGGGGCTAGCGCGTCAGGGCCTCTGCGCTCATCGATCCGGAGCGCCATACTCAGCGCTCGTTCCGGACGGCAGCGCTATTGACTGTACTGCGAAAGCGCGACCGGGAAATGGACCCCTCCCGGGCTACCTCCATTTGACAAGTGTCCTAATTCCCCGTCGCGAGTGTCCTAATTAGGAGAGCACCGAGACAGTGAGAGCGCCTCACGGGGGTACTGGGTGGCGGCCGACGCCTGGGAGTGACCTTGCCGTTAAACCAAGCCGCTCCCCCAACGCATGCTGAACGTCATCAGCGCTGATTTTCTCCAAGCCCGATGCCCAAAAGGTGAGCCTTGGCGCGGAGCGCCGGGATGCTGCGCTTCATTTCCTTGGGGATCTTGCCTACAGGAGTTCGCGCCCGGGAGTGCGCTTTGAGCGCCTTCAAATCATCCTTCGAATAGGGGAGACGCAGGGGCTTCTTCGACTTCTTCGCCATTGAACGTCTCACTTTTGTTGTGATTGATGCCCGTCAGGACCGGGCGTGTGTATCCGTTCTTCCCCGCAAAACCATCTGTACCCAGGCAGCTTTCACATGGAATAATCCTTTTTCCTATGAAGGATATGCAGACGCGCCTGGAAAAGCTTCGGATTGAGGCTGAGGAGTGCGAGCTAATCAGCAAACTCGCAACCAACGAGATCAAGAAGGAGATGTTCGCCAAGCTGGCCGCGCACCACCGCGCGCTGGCTGAGGAGGCTGAGCAGACTATAAGAGCGTCAAAGCAGAGCACACACTCGGCATGGAACAGCCGCATCTTGGCGGCAAACTGGCGGGCGACCGCGGGTGGGATCTCGATCGGCTTTCGCATGATAGGCACTACTGGAACTAAGTATCCGAAACCGTTTTTTCGACTCCGAAAAGAAAACGGCCCCGCGGAAGGACATGCTGGGGCCGAATTTCATGCACGCCGAGCCATTTGCGACGTGTGGTTTACTTCTTGATGTGGTCCTTGGACGTCGTGCCGTCCTTTGGCATCGTGCCGCCTTTGGACATCGTGCCACTCTTGCCCGTCGTGCCTTCCCTCATCTTCGGGTCATTCTGCGTCGCGCCCGGATTTGCCGCACTCGGGCTGCTGGACGCGCCCTGACCGGTCGTCGCGGACGGTGAGTCTCCGCCTCCGCCACCACCGGCGCCCTGTGCAGTTGCTGCAGCAATTGAGCCGAGCATGAATGCGGTAGCCAAGGCGATTTTTGCAATTTTCATTTGGTCGTTTCCTTCCCGCTTTAATAGATCAGACTGGAAAACAGCGGGTGTTTGAGATCGTTCCTAAAGCGATCTCGGTGTGAATCGGCCTCGATCCAATCGCCTGTCTTCGGGATGCTTGTCGATGGTCTTCTTGGCTGCAGCGATCGCTTCCCGCGTACTTTGATAGGTCATCGTTCTGATGGTTTGACGGTCTGAAGGGGTGACAATCTCGACCAGATATCCACCGCCGGGTTGCTCAACTACGACAAGTCGATGACCGCAATATTGAAGCTCGTCCTGCATAGCCGACACCGCTCATCGGAGACCAGCCTCAGCGAGAGGCGCGCGCTAAGGCCAGCTTCCACAACCTGTGCTGTTGCCAAGCAACGCGGCCGGACCAATAACGGAGGCTCCCGGTGCCTGGTTCCTAACCGGCGGCGATTGGCTGAAATAGGCCACTCGCCATTTCAAAACAGACTACTGCTCGTTAACGGATCGCGCGTCCACAAGGTGTGCAATTATCCAAGCCTTGTCCGCCACACCCAGCACCCAGCGCGTTCGCCCGGTAGTTCACCAAGCATCGGAGTTCGATACATTGGTAATGGATAAGGACTACTGCTTGATCATTCTGGACCGCGGAGGCCAGGAGACGTTAGCCACTCGGTCAAATGAGCCGCAGTTTCATCTTGTCGAGCTCTCCTCAGCAATACCTCTCGCTCACGACTTGGGGGAAGTTGCCTAGCTTGTTGTCGTAGCGCTTTGGCTTCTATGGCAAGACGTTCTTCAAGCGGGAAAATTTGCTTAATCCGGCGCCGTCGCTTCATGGCTCCTCTCTCCAAAGCTGGTGGTTATCCAAAAACGGAATTAGAAGGCGCAACGAAACCAAAAGTTCCATCGAAGAGGGGTTGGGTTTGAGGCACTTTGTGGGCGCAGCTAGGACACTCCGTATCGGGACCAAGACGATTCACATAGGTTAGATCGCTGACGTGAGCATGCTTGGCCACGCCTGTCTCGAACTCCTCGGCTCGGAAGTCAGGCAACGGACTTAGCACCGGCCCACACGGTCCCAAAGGTGCTCGGGCCGTTTCCTTTGCCGACGCGCCCTGCAGACGTCAGGACCTTTGCGGAGCGATCAATTTGAGAGCAGGAACGAAGCGCGTTCGATGACGGTTGTCATGCGCCCAGCGTTCTGGACGAATGGGAAGCGCGGCCTCAGCTGATCTCCGCTAGCTGGGGGCCGTTTCTTTTCGAACCGCTAGGGATGCAGAAGCGAAAGTAGGCGTTGACGGCTCTGCTCCCGGTCGAGCTGATTCTTGCGCAATATTTCAAGCTCGGCCTGAAGTTTAGTCGTGTCTTCATTCAGCCGCTTCACTTCGATGAGCCGCGCCTCATAGTCCGCGAGCCGCCTTTCGCCTTCGACCACATCGAGCTCAATCTGCCTTAGCTCGTCCATGATCGCGTCTTTGTACATCGTTCGTCGTATTTTAGCTTGCGTGCTAACCTACAAAAATAAACGCTGCAAATCCGGTTCGTTCCTAGCAACAGCTTATGCGGACAGGTCTTTGCCTGCCTGAGTCATCCGCGTGAAGGTGCCGCTCTCATGCAAGGGCTCCAGCCAACCATGCGCGATCGCCAGTTTGAGCCCGGCGACGTACTCAGCCGGCGGGGCCCCTGTCGTCACGTAAGAACGGGTCGTTCAGCTTCTCGATGTAGACCCGGCCATCCTGGATCGGTTCGAATGCCGGGCATGCTCCTGATCCTGCGCGAGGCTTTTGCTGGGTCGGAGTAGGGGCGGTCACCGACGTATTTCACAATGGTCATTCTTGAGTGAGATGCAGCTTGAGAGCGTCGAGACTGACTGTTGTGATGGCCTCGTCCAGGAGATCGAGGCGAGTTTTGAAGATCGACATTAGGTCCAGGTTGTCTTGCCGATTGGAGACCAGTGGCCTGCGCGTGGCCGCGGTGTAGATAGACCGAAGGCTCTGAAGCGCGGTTAAATTGCCTTGGGTGATATAGCCATCCACCAAAATGACGAAGGCGGGGCTGTACTCGGTCGCCAGCTTCCCGCGTCTTTTGTCGGTCATTTTTCGAAGTCCCGCCTCGGCGCGCCCCCGGCCAGCAGGATTGCATTCTTTCGATGTGCTGCTCCTAGATCAAGCATCTTAGCTGTTTCATCATGGTGCAGGCTGTGCGGTCGGACGCGCGACCTACCGCTCCCCAAGTCACCATGTAGACGGCGGGTTCATTGCCGAGATCTTGTCGGTCCGGAGCACCACAAGGCTCCGCTTGAATGGATGGCCCTGCTGGCGTGAACAGTCCTTGCACCTCATGTGGCGCTCAAGCTCGTGGACAGGCGTCCACTTCGGTCGCCACACGATATCGAGCTCGACCGTCTGACGGTCTCGCAGCCGAGACACTTCACTTCGAGATAGCGATATAGCGCTAAGCCATCAGCGCACAAGTAGTAGCGCGCTGCGGCAATTGCGATCAATGTAGTTGAAATTCGGAAAAGTCGTAACATCGTGGCGGAGGTTGGCCGCTCAGCCTCCTATGCCCGCTTTAGCTCCAGCTCAACCCCGAGCTGGGATCGCGGCCCTGTCTCCCACTTTTCCGGTCAGTGAAACAGCAAGATTCCGGTCCAGTGACGGACGCGACCCCGCTAAACCCAGCAGCACTCGGGGATTAGGACAACCGCACTGACATGCATGCTTTAATGCGGGCCACTGGTACAAAGGCGTAATCCTCGCAAATGTTTAAGCATCGCATTGACGGCCTAGACCTCTGCTTTCTTTCCCTCGCGGGAATGTCTTTCGTCGCCCTCGTTGTCGGCGTGGGCATGCTTCTTATCGAGTGACGGGCGCCTCTCATGGGTAGACGTCCTTCAAGGATTAGGGAACGCTACGAGGCCTCGACATGTTCCGCAGGCGCCGTGGCGTGCGCGACGTTGACGATCGATCGGGGAGGGCGGATCAGTCGGATGGCCAGAAAACTGAAAACCTATCAGACTTCGCTGGGCTTCTTTGATCTGGCGATGGCCGCTCCCCCCAATGAAGGCGGCGCTGCAGGCGTGGGGCGCTCACAGCAACCTCTTCCATCAGGGCGCGGCCAGGGAAAGCTACGATCCGGATGTCGTCGCCGCCACCATGGCGAAGCCGGGCGTCGTTCTCAAGCGCCCCGTCGGATCCGACGGCCCCTTCGGAGAGCATGCCGAACGACCAACCGATCTGGACGACACCGACAAACCGGCCAAAGTCACCCGCAAGTCGAAAGCCCGCAGACCGAAGAAGAGTTCATCGCGGCCCGCCGACAAAGCGGCGGAGCGAAAGGCGGCACTCGCGTACAAACGCGAGCAGGAGCGCCGCGATCGCGAACGGGAAAAGGAAGAGGCCGCCAGGGAAAAAGAGCGTGAACGACGGCGGGCGTCCGTCGACAAGGCACAGGCGGCGTTGGACGAAGCCGCGCGGGAGCACGCCGAGCAGGCGGAGAGCATCCGAGCCCAGATGGAGGCTCTCGAAAGAAGATCGCAGGCCGAGGACGCCCGCTAGGAGAAGGAGAGACGTCAACTCGAAAAAGTTCTCCGGCGAGCCCGAGACTGATGGGGGCGGGCAACGGTTGGTGGGCAAGCTTCGTGATCGTCTGCGTCCCACGTCGAAGCCGCTGGAGGAGACGATAACCACCCCGGCGCCGGCCCGACCCGCATCTTCGAAATTTTTTCGTTCCTGCACTTGAAACAAAAAACGGTTTTGCTAATTCATTTGGCGCCACCTTGGAAGTGGCTCCCGCGGTGCCTTCTGGGCCTCGGGATCGAGACGGGCACCGGTCGTGTCCGGTGCCTCATATCCATCTTGCTCTTTGGAGGATTTGGCTATGCGCACTTACGACTTCTCTCCCCTGTTCCGATCGACCATCGGTTTCGATCGCCTGTTCGACCTCGCCGAGACGGCGCAGCGGGCCACGGAAGAAGGTTACCCGCCCTACAACATCGAACGCCTGGCCGAAGACCGCTACCAGATCACGCTGGCGGTTGCGGGTTTCTCGCCCGACGAGGTTTCGATCACGGCCGAGCAGAACGTGGTGACGATCGAAGGCGGCAAAAGCGAAAAAGCCGAGCGTGAGTTCCTCTACCGGGGAATCTCGACCCGGCACTTCAAGCGGCAGTTCAACCTGGCGGACTATGTCCAGGTGAAGGGCGCGAGCTTCGACAACGGCTTGCTCAAGATCGAACTGGTCCGGGAAATCCCCGAGGCCATGAAGCCGCGGCGGATCCCCATCAACGGCGCATCGACTGCCGACAGCGTCCATCAGATAGAGGCCAAGGCGGCCTGATCCATCCACTGCAGGATTGCCGCGCGTCGCCCGACGCGCGGCACCGGACATCGTTAGGAATGGAGGAGAACATGCGGCCGACGACCGCTTTCCACGACAACGTCTTCGACATCAACGCGCTGCTGCATTCCGGCACGGTCTTCGATCATCCGAAGGACGTCCTCGCGGATCCTTCCCTGTCGGTTTCGGAGAAGCGCGCTATTCTGGCATCCTGGGCATCGGGCGTATCGGCGATCGCTTCGTGCCCCGCCTTGCGGGCACCAGCCGGCCTCAAGGCGCCCGTCTCCATCGACGAGATTCTTGAGGCCTTGTGCGAACTGGATGGCGGTCCCCGCAATCCGCCGGGCGGCAAGCCAAATCGTCTGCGTTCGACGTCCAGGGCCCTGGCCGCGTAGTGAGGGAGGGACGCGATGGACGAAATCATAGTGCCGCATCACGTCGTGAACCGGTTCGAGCGCCGATGGACGGCCATGTTCGCGCAGATGCTGGACGGCCGGCCACAGCCGGTTGCACGGTACTGCCGCGGAAACGAAGATCCCATCCGATCACCGCAGGTCCGGCGGCTGTTGGAGGGATCCCTGCGGCCGCCGAAGGCGGATAGAACACTCGAGTTTGACCGGGGCCTGACTTGGCCGGCGGCCTGAGATTACCGAGCCGATCGAGGAGAGTCGCCAGTGGGCGAATTCGCGGCGCGTTGCGGCGGCGCGGTCAATTTGAGTCGGCGCAACGAATGTTGGGCCGCCTGTTCCGCAGCAAACGGTGGAATCGTTCCATCTCTTAGACGACGGTCCGGCTCTCGGATCCCCAGCAGAACGGGCTCGCCGGAATAGACATAGCGATATTTGGTGAGCGAGGGGCCCTATTTGGTCGGCACCGCTTCGAGCTCGACGTGACGTCAAAGGCGAGTCGACGACGATCTTCTCCCGGCTCTCGGCCGGACGGATCTTGTGCTCGGTGACGTAGGTCCGGATCTTCGTGCGATACTCCGCTCGCTCAGCACGCGACGTCGAACTGCGGACGTGAAGGCTCCGTGAACCGTCAGGATTGACGGTCGTCAAGGTGGGGTGGTCAGGCTCCCGAGGACCTCGGCGATCGTTGCGGCGGTGTAGGGATGAACACCCCGCCTTCCGGAAGATCGCCATCGCTGATGGTCACGCGTCCCGATGTGGCGACAAGCTTGATCGGGGGCCATCTGTCGCGCACGAACCGCGCAAGCCTGAGGCCGTCCATCGATCCAGGCATCTGGATGTCAGTGAAGACGATATGGATATCGGCTCGGGCTTCGAGGATGGCGATCGCCTCGTCGGCGTTGCCAGCCTCGACCACCTCGTAGCCCGCGTCAGCGACCATCTCCGCCCCGCTGGTCCGGAGCAGCGACTCGTCTTCCACAACGAGAACGACCGGCCGCCCGACTGCTGACGCCATCCACAGCACCTTCCTTTGCCGAGCTTAAGTGCGCCGGGGGTGCATCGTTCCACGGGCCGGGGAAGGCCGCGCAGGACCGGTCCAGAACCCGAAATCCCTGCCGTCGCATCGGCATCGTGCTAGGTTTCGGAACGCCGAGAGCTCGACCTCGATTGCCTGAAGGATTTTCATGCCAGCTCCATCTGGGAAAGAGTCGATGTCGGCCCCTGCCAAAGCGACCGACGCGACCAGGCAGGAACTTCCATATCGCCTGCGACAGCAGTCCCTGTTGGGAGCGTTCGGCCGTTCCGCGTTGCAGACCCGCGACATCGAGCAAATCCTGCAGCGCGCAACCGAGCTCTGCGCCCAAGGCCTCGAAACCCCGTTCGCCAAGGTCCTGGAGTATATGCCCGACGACGAACGGCTGCTGCTGCGTGCCGGCGTCGGCTGGGAATCGGAGGTGATTGGCCAGGTGTCACTTGGCGTCGATCTGGATTCCCCCGCCGGCTACGCGTTCCAAACCGGACAGATAGTGATTTCCAATCACCTCCAGGAGGAAACCCGGTTTCGGACGCCGAAGCTCCTATCGGATCATGGGATCCGGCGCGCCATTAATGTGCTGATCGCGCGCGGCGGCGAAGGTCGTCTGCCGTTCGGAGTCCTTGAGGTCGACAGTCCCGAACCCGGGCAATTCGACCCTGCCGATGCGGACTTCCTCGCCGGTTTCGCCGGGCTGCTCGGCATCGCCATCGAGCGCCAGCATGCCGACGCTGATCTCCGCCAGGCCCTTGACCACCAGGCCATGCTGACGCGGGAGATGAGCCACCGCGTCAAGAACAGCCTGGCGTCCGTCGTAGGGCTGCTGCGCGTACAGAGCTGCAGCGCGCAGTCGGAGGAAGTCCGGGACGCGCTCAAGGACGCGGCTTCGCGCATCACCACGATCGCGCAGGTCCACGACCACTTATGGCGCAGCGCCAGGATCGGATACGTCGATATCGCCGATTTCGCCGGCGAGCTTTGCCGGAAGCTACAGGAGACGGTTTCTCACACGGTTCGCTATACCTTCGGCCACCTGATGATTTCGGCCGACCAGGCGATCCCGCTCGGGCTTTTGATCAACGAGCTTGTGACGAATGCCGCCAAGCATGCCTACCCCTATGGCCCCGGGGAAATCGAGGTTTTGGGCGAGCGGCGCGGCACCGACCTGCACGTGGAGGTGTCGGACCGGGGAATAGGCCTTCCGAAGGATTTCGATATCGACCAGCCCCGGGCAAGCCTGGGCTTCAAGGTGATCAAGAGCCTGCTCGCTCAACTCGACGGACGCATTGATGTGGCCTCCAACACGCCAACGGGCGTGACCGTCCGGCTTGATGTACCGCTGGAGGCGAGCGCCACATGACGCGCCGAGCATTCATAATCGGCGATCGACACGCCCTGCGGCCTGGTTCACTTTTCCCCGGTCCCGCCTGTCCTCGGGCGCGAGCTCCATGACCGCCCGATGCAGGTCAGCAGGCAGCGTCATTAGACTACCCAGCGGCTTGTTCGCCCACTGCCAAGCGATCGAAGGCATCCATCACAAATCCTCGCGCACGCCTCGGAAGAATGGGTGCCGGACCTTTCCCTCGGCCGACTTCGCGCGGTATTCGATCTCGGCGAGCAACTTTGGTTCGACCCAGATGCCATTGTGTCCAATGCGCTTGGTATACGGCTGTGTCTTCCGGATCAGCGGCTTCAGTCTTTTCTGGAGGTCAGCGGCGGACGTCTTGTCGAAGCCATGATCGACCTTGCCCGCATAGATCAGATCGTCGCCCTTGAGGCGGCCGACCCAGTCGCTTGTACGGCCCTTCGGATAGGGACCGTCTCGCACCTTCGAGACGATACCTTCCAGGCCGAGTTTGCAGGCGTGCGCGAACATCTCGCGCCCCTCGATCTCGAAGCTTTCGCTGAACTGGACGTCGGTGCCGGTTAGGATCTTCTTGAGTTCGGCTTTGCGCTGAATGAGCGGCAGCTTCCGGAGATCGCGGCCGTTCAGATAGAGCAGATCGAACGCCACCAGCACGATCTTGGTCGACTTGCCCTTGAGCTCGTTCTGCAGCACCGAGAAATCGGTGCTGCCGTCGGCGGCGGGGACGACGATCTCGCCGTCGATGACGGCCGAGCTCGCCTTGATGCGCCAGGCATCGTGGGCGACCTTCTTGAAGCGGTGCGTCCAGTCGTGGCCACGCCGGGTGAGTAGCCGAAAGCGTGCCTCCGAAACTTTATGGCGGCACGGAAAGGGTCGTGGCCTGGCTGGTCGACGAGCTGGTTGAGCTCGGCCATGACGTGACCCTGTTCGCGAGCGGCGATTCCGATTCCAGGACGCGCGGAGAGCTGCATGCGGTGTGGCCGCGCGCCTTGCGCCTCGGGCGCCCGCGCGTCGACCCGAACACGGCCTGCGCGCTCCTGATCGAAGCGGTCTCGCGTCGTGCCCGCGAGTTCGACGTTGTCCATGCGCACATCGACTGGCTGCATCTGCCGGCACTCAGCCGGAGCGGGGTGCCGTTCCTCACCACCCTGCATGGGCGCCTCGACCTGCCTGGCATAGGCGAGGTGGTTCGGCAATTTCGCGAGGCGTGCTTCGTCTCGATTTCCGACAACCAGCCCGCTCCGCTCGAGGACGCGAACGGTGCGGGACAGTGCATCACGGCTTGCCGGCCGGCTTGTTTCGGCCGTCCTACGCTCCCGGGTCATACCTCGCCTTCCTTGGACGGCTCACGCCGGACAAGGGGCCCGAGGACGCCATCCGGATCGCGAGGGCGGCCGGCATGCCGTTGCGTATCGCTGCGAAGGTACCTCGCGGCCAAACCGGCTACTTCAAGAGGCAGATCCAGCCAGAGATCGACGGGACGCGGGTCGAGCTCGTCGGCGAGGTGGACGAACGCGGCAAGCAGCCGTTTCTCTCGGATGCCGCGGCCTGCTCTTTCCGATCAAGTGGCCGGAGCCGTTCGGCCTGGTGATGATCGAGGCCATGGCGTGCGGCACTCCGGTCATCGCCTACCGGGCCGGATCGGTGCCCGAGGTCGTCGATGAGGGGCTGACGGGCTTCATCCTCGAGAATGAAGCGGAAGCGGTACAGGCGGTCAAAGACTTGCCAGGTCTAGACCGACGCAAGGTCCGGGCCCGGTTCGAGGAGCGCTTCACGTCCGACCGGATGGCGCGAGCCTACGAGACCCACTATCGGCGGCTTCTCGCCGCCAGGCCAGCGCACCTCTCGGTCGTCTCCGAACACCTCGGCACGCCCGCGTCTCCGCTCGTCCCCTGAGCGGCGCTGTTCAGGGTGTGTGGTTACGGTTCGATAGAAGGAGGATTGCATGCGCCACCAGGAAAGCGAGCGGCACCCGCGGCGGTGGTTCGCGTCCATCGCAAACAAGGCCTCGCAGGCGGCCGGCCGGGCATCGGCCTTCGTCATGGCCTGCGCTGTGATCGTCATCTGGGCCGTTACGGGACCTCTGTTCCGATTCTCCGATACGTGGCAGCTCGTCATCAACACAGGCACGACCATCGTGACCTTTCTGATGGTCTTCCTGATCCAGAACTCGCAGAACCGGGACAGCGCTGCGGTCCAGGTCAAGCTGGATGAGCTCATCCGAACCGGGAGCGTCCAGAATTCCTTCGTCGGCATATAGCATCTCTCCGCCGACGAATTGGAGGAGCTGCGCGCCCGCTGCGAGGAGCGCGCCAAGGCGGTCGCGGCAGAGAGAAGAGGCTCGGGCGGGTGCCGCCCACGCAAGGACGACGCCGGTGGTGGCTGACGGCCCAGCGCAAGGAAGAACTGGCTCACGGCGAATGCCAGGAACGCGCAAGCCAGTGCGACGTTCCACTTGAAGGTAGCCGCAACCCCGCGCTTCCGAATTCCGTTCAGAGGAGGTTCACCATGAGATCCATCGCGAGCGCGCTGGTCTTTGCTCTGGCGCTTTCCGGCCCCGTCGCACTTGCCCAGACCACGAAGCCGGACGTCTCCGGCGCTCCGAGCGCGCAGAACTCGGGTGCCGGCATCGCCGGTCAGCCAGGCAACAAGAATGGTCCAGCCGCCAAGCCGGGAGAGACCGTCGGCGCCAGCTCGAGCTCGAGCCAGCAGAATCCGACGGTGCGGCAGCAGGACACTTCCAACATCAAAGGCTTGCCGGGAAACAAGAGCGGTCCGCCGGCCAAGGAGTCCGATCGCAAGTGATGCGGAAGCCCGGCGGTTGATGCCGGGGAATGCTCCTAGTTCGGCGGCATCCCCCTTTGCCCGCCGAGCTCCCTCACCATGCGGACGACCTCCGTCCGGATGGTAGGGCTTGTTGAGGGTTCGACTGCCCGGCACGGGGTGAGGTGCAGAGGGCGAGTAGCCTGTGGCGTAGATCACCGGCAGTTCCGGATCGCTTTCGCGGCAGCGCTCCGCGATCTGCCAGCCATCGATGTTTCCGGGCAGCCTGACGTCGGTGACCAGCACGTCCGCGACGTGGCGCTTGCACCAGTCCAGCGCCTCCTCCCCGATCGCCATTTGCAGTTGTGTCATCGTCCAGTGCTTGGCCTCGTAATCTTCACTCATGTTGATCTTGCTGCGGTCGGACTGTCCTTTCTTGTTAAGATTGTCCATCCTTGGCCTCCTCGATGGGGGTGCCACGTTCCGGCGGCAGACCTCGTCAATGGGCTTCGCCAAGTACGCCCAGCCGTGGCGTCAGACCGTTCTCTCGTGAAATCTATGGGAACCCTGGCGTGCTCATGCTGAAATGCGTGCGCAAATGTCCCCGACGCGTGCCTCGCGAGGAAGCCTGTCGGAAAGCTGGATGCGGGAAAACTGCACGTGCCGAATAAGCAGACATGACTTCGCTTCGAAATTTGGAGCGCGGCGGCAGACATCCCACACGATAGCTCAAGGACGCTACACCCGAACCCCGCGCGGCTCACAGATCGGGCGTTTCAGACCATCCTTACGGCAATGTCGAAATCCAAGTATCAACATCCTTGCGGGCTTGATCCTTTGCATAGCCGTACCGCTTCTGTAGGCTGCCTTCGAGTTGATCGCGCTTGCCATTGATCTCGGTCAGATCATCGTCCGTCAGCTTGGCCCATTTCTCCTTGACCTTACCTTTGACCTCTTTCCAGTTTCCTTCCACTTGGTTCCAGTCCATGTGATTTCCTCCGATTATAAGATGATAAAATGTCGAAATTGCCGCCCCAGTTCCTGTCCTATCCGGAACCTCTCGCGAGAAAGCTTGCGCGGGAGCGGGACTGGTTCGCGCGGAACCCATTGACCGGCCACTGATTGTCCCGTGGCCGCCAAGACATCCGGCTGGACCAACGAGGCAGCCTTTGATCGACGACCTCTGGTACAAGAATGGCGTTTTCTATTGCCTTTCCGTCGGCACCTATATGGATGCCAATGGCGACGGCATCGGCGATTTCAAAGGGCTGTTGCGGCGGCTGGATTATCTGCATGGGCTCGGTATCACAGCGATCTGGCTGATGCCGTTCCAGCCCTCGCCCGGCCGGGACGACGGCTACGATATCTCGGATTATTACGGCGTCGATCCGCGCTACGGTACGCTCGGTGACTTCGTCGAATTTACCCATGGCTGCCGGCAGCGCGGTATTCGCGTCATCATCGATCTCGTCGTCAATCACACGTCCGACCAGCATTCATGGTTTCGTCAGGCGCGGCGTCACAAGGATTCGCCCTATCGCGACTGGTACGTCTAGTCCGACAGGAAACCCGCGAATGCCGACAAGGGCATGGTGTTTCCCGGCGTCCAGAAATCGACGTGGACGCACGACAAGGAAGCCCGCGCTTGGTATTTTCATCGCTTCTACGACTTCCAGCCTGACCTTAACACCGCGAACCCGTATGTGCAGGCCGAGATCCTCAAGATCATGGGTTTCTGGATCCAGCTCGGCGTCTCCGGCTTTCGCATGGACGCCGTGCCGTTCGTGATCGCGACCAAAGGCGCCAAGGTACGCAAGCCCATTGAGCAATACGACATGCTGCGCGCCTTTCGTGAATTCCTACAATGGCGGCAGGGCAACGCCATCATCCTCGCCGAGGCCAACGTATTGCCGGAAACCGACATGGAATATTTCGGCCGTGACGGCGATCGGATGCACATGATGTTCAATTTTCACGTCAACCAGCATCTCTTCTATGCGCTCGCCTCCGCGGACTCCCGGCCGCTTGCGAAATCGCTGACGGCGACCAAGCCGCGGCCTGCGACCGCCCAATGGGGCCTGTTCCTGCGCAACCATGACGAACTCGATCTCGGTCGCCTGACCCAGGCGCAACGCGAGGCCGTATTCAAGGCGTTCGCTCCTGAGACGAGCATGCAGCTTTACGACCGCGGTATCCGGCGGCGGCTTGCGCCGATGCTCGGGGGCGACCGGCGGCGGCTCGAGCTCGCCTACAGCCTGCTGTGCACGCTGCCGGGAACGCCGGTCATTCGCTATGGCGACGAAATCGCGATGGGCGACAGTCTCGATCTGCCCGAGCGAGCTTGCGCGCGCACGCCGATGCAATGGTCGACCGAACCGCAGGCCGGCTTCACCGAAAGTAACCATCCATGCACGCCCGTGATCGACAATGGGACCTACGGATACAAACACGTCAATGCGGCCAAGCAACGGCGCGATCCCAACTCGATGCTAAATTGGACCGAGCGCATTATCCGCATGCGCAAGGAGGTCCCGGAAGTTGGCTGGGGCAACTTCAAGATAATCGCGACGCGTGACCCGGCCGTGCTGGCGATCCGCTACGACTGGCGCAACAACTCGGTACTATTCGTGCACAATCTCGACGAGGCGCCGCGCGAGGTCTCCTTCGCCGTAGGTCTTCCCGGCAAGGCTGGTAATCTTTTGGTCAATTTATTGACGGAAGACCACAGCCGCGCCACTGAACACGGCCGGCATACGCTGCTGCTCGAAGCTTATGGTTATCGCTGGTATCGTGTCGGCGGCCTCGACTACCTGCTCAAGCGGAGCGATATCGATGCAGATGCCGCGGGCGAAATCGGTCATGCTGCGTAGCTAGTCGTGCGTGAACAAGCCTCTAAGCGATTGAGGGGGAATCTGATCCACCGGCCTAAGCCCCCAACTAACCCCGACCGAGAGTAGATGGCCGCTTCCGCGATTGCGATCTGCTACGAAAGCTGTTCGCGACCGTGGTCCCGGCCCTGCATGGCAGAAGGGGTGGGGGGCCGCTTTTGCGGTCGATGCCAGCCTGATTGCCGCCGATCCCAATAAAGAGCGTTCTGCTGCTGGGTCAGACGATGTTGACTGGGAGGCAATCGCCAGGACGCGCCGATCCGTCCGCGAATGTCTCGACATCCTAGATGAGGCTGTGTGGGGCGCGGCGAGCGAGGTGAACTTTATCTCCAAGTCGGATCCAGTCGCACAATGGACCGGCGGTTGCAAAGGGCATGCCTTACTTTGCCTACGCCGACAACTACCTGATCGACCCGAAGGCCGCGATCATCATCGATGTCGAGGCGGCGCGAGCTATCAGCAGGCCGAGGTCGGTGCGGCGCGCCCAATGATTGAACGCACCGACAGGCGCCTCGGCTCGCCTAGCCGCCGACAGTGCTTACGGTTCGGCCGAGATGCTGGGGCGGCTCGTTAACGAGCTTGCGATCAAGCCGCATATTCTAGTGTTCGATAAATCGGCCCCGCGAGGATGGGACGTTCTCCCGCGAAGACTTCGCCTACGATCAGCAACGCGATCTCTACGTCTGTCCGGCAAGGTGACCTCCGCGCCGCCCAATCGCGCTCTTGTCGCCACGCCGCCTCGCAGCGCTTGGACACGAAGGCGGTCCATTTTAGATCGTCGCACCAACCTCTCAGCAGAGTTGGTGCTGGCCTGCATGCACCGGAAATCGGGGAACTCTGAACTCTCGGACGCGTTACAGAACCGCCGAAAGGATTGAAGGATGAGCGGTCGTGAGCCGCAGTGGCACGCGGCATCTCTCGTGATCCCGCACGTCCTCTGTTCGGTAGTACTTAAATGGAGAGACGACCATGAAAGCACCACTTCTGCTCGCTGGCGCATTAATCATCGGATGCGCCGCCCCAGCACTAGCCGATGAGTACTACGTCGTACAAGGTCCGAGCCATCAATGCACGATTACCACCACACGCCCGGCGGACAAGGAAGTCGTGACGCAGATCGGTCCGATGGCCTTCAAGAGCCGCGTGGAAGCTGAAGACCGCATCAAGCAGACCAAGGTCTGCGAGGAAGGCACGGTTGGTAGCAGCAGCACGACCGTTATCAAAGAGAAGTAATCGACGGCTCATTCCTAATCGAATTTGGAAAATTCGAGAAAGGTGGGCGCGACCTATTGGTTTGCAAGACCACCTGGTTGGACAGCCGGTTCTCAGGCTTGAACCAGCCGCGCCAGTGCGGCGATGAGAGTTGCGAATGGTGGTGACAGGCTGCCGGTCCGTGCGCGGCGCGCATCAGCGCCAACCGAATGCATCGAGCTTGGCCCCGGCGCGATCGGTCGCGCCGGGGATGGGAAGCACGTGCAGTGCGACCTGGCTGATGCTGGCTCCGTGCGCAACGGCAATCTCGGCGAGACATGTCATCGTGTCAATGCTGTCCGACGGCTGCGGGAGAGTGGCCCCGGTCGCGCCAATCATCGTCCGCCGCGAGAATGGTTGCCTGGTCTTCATGAGGGATCTCTGTACGCGTCACGCCGTCGATGTGGGCGGAGTTGCGCGGGTGCTACCGGCAGAAAGATGCCGGCAGATCGCCGGCACCAAGTTGTCGTCCCGATAGACTATTACTTGCTGGACTGGCCGACGCTCGGGGCCTTGCCGAGCTCCTGGGCCATCTCGAGATGGTGCCTGAGGGCGGGAAGCGTCTTGCCGGCCCAGTCCTTGAGATCGGCATTATCGCCGCCCTTGGCATAGCGTTCAAACAACGATACCGCGTCCTTGTGGGCGCTGACCTGATAGGAGTCGAAGTCGGAGCTGAAATCCTTGCCCGAAGCGCCCCTGAGCTTGTCGAGCTTGCTCTGGTGGGAGCTGTCGATCACGGTCGGCAGCTCGGCCTTGACCCTGCCGCTCGTCACGAGTCCCTTCAGATCGTTGCTGGTCTTGGTGTGATCGGTCACCATCTGCTGCGCGAATGTTTTCTCCTGCGCATTGCCCTTCTGCTCGGCCAGCTTGTTGGACTCGATCTCGAACATGTCGCTGATCGCGACCTCCTTGACGAAATCGGCCGTTGTCGGTGCGACCCCGAGCACGGAGTTCACGCCGGTCTTTTCGCCGACCGACTGAGCGAGCGCCGGGCCTGCCAGCAGAATGCAGCCCAGGACGATCATGGTGCGTTTCATGCGTCACATCCTCTTAAGCCATGCCGCGCGTGCGCGCGGCCCGTTGGATTGTGCCGACCAACCGTAGCTGGAGGCGTTTGTTCCAAAGGGGCGGGCACCGTCGTCTCGCCTACGTCTGTTCGGGCAGGATGGACTCGAGCATCTGGCGGGCGGCTAATCTACCAAGTCTGGATCGGCGGTCTTAATCCCGACGATGAGAGCTCTCTGCTTCTTGACCTCACACGTCTTTCCGCGTGAAAGCAGTCGCATGCGTGAATTCGGGCGGCCGCTTGCTCAACGGTATTTTCGGCTTGCGCCGTCGCATAACCTAGTCTTCCTACGCCCGAACAAGGTTTAAAAACACGCCGAGCAAGTGGCGCGCGAAGTCCAAGGAACACCCGCTCCACAAGCCGACGACGAGGCGAACAGCACACTAATCCGTCGCGCCACGGTGCGCCTTGCGTGCTCTCTCGGTTCTCCGCTCGACCTGTCTGTTCGCGGCGACAGCCTTCGCGCGTTCCTCGCAACGCTTGCGCAGATCCTCGAGTTCGTCCGCGGTTAAATGCTCGATTCCGACGAATGAATTCTGGACGGCGCCTGTTCGGATAAGTTCATCTAGCTTCACCTGGATGGCTGCGCTGTCCCGGTTCTGTGAGTTCTGGATCAGGAAGACCATCAGAAACGTCACGATGGTCGTTCCGGTATTGATGACCAGCTGCCAAGTGTCGGAGAATCGAAACAGAGGCCCTGTAACAGCCCAGATGACAATCACCGTGCAGGCCAGAATAAAGGCCGATGCACGGCCGGCCGCTTGCGATGCCCTGTTCGCAATCGACGCGAAAAGTCGGCGTGGTCGCTCGCTTTCTCGATGGCGCTGCCGCATTCAGTCCTCATATATCTGGAACGACTGGCCGTAAGCATCGCTGGAGCGATGAGCGTTCCGCGGCGCCCCCTAAGGTTGGTCAAGGCCTCCCTTAGCGCTGTCCTGCCCCCAGCGTCTGAGCCGACGTTCGACCTTCTTACGGTTGCTCCCGACCCTCTTTGACCGGCTGCTTTCATCGGCCGGTCTTCACCGCTTCGAAGCGAACTTCGTGCGCTTCTTCTTTTCTCCCTGTCATTCGGCCTGCAATATTGACCCCCTAAGCCGGGGGATCGGCGTCCAAAATTGACCCCCTACAGATTGGTCTGTTGCGCTGCCTGCTTTGGAACGAAGCAGGTGGTGGGGGATGCTGATCGTGGAGACGATTGCCCGGATCCGGCGCGAGCACTTCATCAAGGACATCGCCGACTTCCAGTTCGACGGCACGCCGATCAATCAGACTCTCGTCAATGATCTCGCTGGCGGCGGCTTCATCGCCCAACAACGCAACGTCGTGCTGGTTGGCGGCACCGGCACAGGCAAAACCCATCTGGCCATTGCCATCGCCAGAAGCTGCATCCGATCCGGTGCCCGCGGCCGCTTCTTCAACGTAGTCGACCTCGTCAATCGCCTCGAGACCGAGACTCGCAATGGACGGCAAGGTCGGCTCGCCGAGCATCTGACCCGGATGGACTTCATCGTGCTGGATGAACTCGGCTATTTGCCCTTCGCCCAGTCCGGTGGCCAGCTTCTCTTCCACCTCGTCAGCCGGCTCTATGAGCGCGCCTCCGTCATCGTGACCACCAATCTCGCATTCGGCGAATGGCCGACCGTGTTCGGCGACGCCAAGATGACCACCGCGCTGCTCGACCGGTTGACCCATCACTGCGACATCGTCGAGACCGGCAACGATAGCTGGCGGTTCAAAAGCCGAGACGACGATCACGCCACCCGCGCTCGTCTCGCCTCCGCTATCCCGGCCAGCTCCGACGAGACGAGCGCTACCAGCAAACCCCGCCGCGCAAAGGGGTCAAAATTGGACGCCGATGAGGGGCCAAATTTGCAAGCCGATTGACAAACTGCCTTTCCGGGTTGAGGAGCGCCAAATCGGCGGCGAAACCAAAGAAGGGTGCCGGATCTACGATTTTGCCGCGAGGCAGTGGCGTGACGCCTCAGCTGATGAAATCCAAAAGGTTGCCGCGTAATGGGCTGGCTGCAGGATCTATTCGGCCAAGGGCCGCGCTACGTTACGATTGCAACGACGGGTGTTGTTTGCTCCGCCGACAGACGCGACTGGCAGCGCAAAGTGGGAAAGGGGAAATGCCACGCGCTTACGCCAGCGCCGCCGGATAGTTGTTTGCCTAAGATTTTTCGGCGGGAGTCGATCGGGACTTTCCAATCACCTAAGGTGATACTTCCTGGTTCGCTGATGAGCGCGAAATATCGCCCTTTTTGACGGCAGGCGACGAGGGAAGGCAAGCTTAATTCAACGTCCAATGAACGCGCGTAGCCGTAGCTAGTTCCGCCCATCCATCCGGACTACCTCTTCAGACGATTAAACCTTTGTGCGTCCTGCGCGACCTATCCTCGTCAGGATTTTGCACATCCATCCTGGGGCTAGAGCTAACGCCGCTCGCATGTATTTTAAGCGGGCGGCGTTTGTGCGTTTGGCGGCCCAGCAAAACGAAAAAGCCCCGACGGGGCTAGCGCGCCAGAGCCTCTTCGCGATCACCGATCCGGAACGCCATACTAGGCGTTGCTCCAGACGAGATCGCTGGTCACCGTACAGGGAAAGCACGAACGGTAGACGGCCCCTCTCGAGTTACCTACATTTGACAAGTGTCTAAGTTCCCCTGCGAAAGCGACCGAATTGGACTGCACGTCTCGGTGTCATGGTCCTACCTGGACAGCACCTGCAATCCTGGGCGCTTCAGTCCCGGACCTCGTAGCGGAACGCGACGCCTTCGGGATCGTGCTCCGCGAGCCACCGGTTCGCCGCTTTCCTCGCTGGCGAAGATGTTGAAGCCGGCGTTTCGGTCGACGGGGCCGGACCAATATCTGAGGAAACAAGCGGGCTTCGTGCGCCAGGGCATGCGCCCATGATCGCGCCGATCGCGTACGAAGCAAGCCCGCCAGGATTTGCCGGTCAAACCGGCCGTTGCGCTATTGGTTGGTCAATTGTCTGTCTGCGGCGTCCGGCAACCTCGTCGCCGAGGCTCTCCGCCACTATGGCCAGAGGTCGATTGCTGCTTTCCCAGCCGGTGCAGCATCAGGTGCACCGGCGGCGATGTTTGGCCGCCCCAGTCATTTAGGAGGCGCGACCGTCGTTTTTGTCGATCCGTCCGGCGCCGGCTGCATCCCTGGCGGGCTTTTCCACTGGGATTCGCTATTGCTGCGGGGCGCTACTACTTTTGCGCACGCGATCTGCCCCGCCTCTCTGTTGGTTAGGACTAGTTCGGAATGGCAATTGCCGCGGTCTTTTGTCGATTTACGATGTGATTATACAAAGGTCGCGTGTCCATTCGCGCGCCTAGACGGGAAGAGTATTTCATGACTGCATTTTACGGCGATAGCACCGATAACAGTGTCCTCTCATCCGCTGGTTTCGACGCGCTCTATGGCGGTCAGGGCAATGACGCGCTGGGAAGCAGCATTGCCGGCAACGACTATTGGGACGGCGGCCAGGGCGATGATTTCCTGAGTGCGGAATGGACCAGCCTGGCCTTTGGCGAAATGTATGGCGGCGCTGGCAATGACTGGATTCAGGGTGGCAATTCGGTCAACACGTCATACGAGTATGGCGGCAACGGCGACGACTATATTCAGGATGGCGGCACGCTGACAACGCAGTCCCACTACATCGACGGCGGTCTCGGGCGCGACGCACTGTATGGCTCGGCCGGCAATGATACGATTTATGGCGGCGATGGCAACGACAGCGGGGCCAACATCACGGTCGCGCTCGGCATCAGCATTGCGCCGGGCCTGTACGGCGGCGGCGGCAACGATGTCCTGGCAGGTGGCGGCGGCGATGACCTCCTGTTCGGCGGCGACGGCAGTGATCTAATGTATGGCGGCACCGGCAACGATACGTTGTATGGTGGCAACGGCAACGATACGCTCTCCGGAGATGACGGCGTCGATCTGCTCGAAGGCGACGCTGGCGACGACTGGATCTACATGAGCGTCCGCGACGGCAGCACGGCCTACGGCGGAGCAGGCAACGACGTCATCGTCGCCAATGGTCGGGCGATCATGATCGGCGACGACGGCAACGACGTCATGTACGGCCAGTTCGGCAACGACTACCTCTACGGCGGCAATGGCGACGACACCATGTATGGCGGTGACGGCGTCGACGTTCTGATCGGCGGTGCTGGCAATGATTACTTCGATGGCGGCAGCGGCGTGAACTACTATTTCGGTGGCGGCGGCAGCAATACATTCGTCTCCCAAAGAGTGCCGAGTGTCCAAGTCGTTCAAGACTGGAACTCAGCCACGGACGTCGTGCAGTTCACCGGCAGCGGCTTCAGTTCATTCTCCGATCTGCTGTCACACTCCTACCAGAACGGCGCCTATTTCGTCATCCAAGTTGACGGCGCCACGGCGGTCTGGCTGAACGGAGCGACCGCTGGCTCGGTCACAGCGGCGAATTTCAGCCTTCTGTCGTAGTTGCCTTTCGGGTGTCACGCCCCGATTTTCATTGATGCATAGGAAAACTTGGCCCCAGTGCTCCAACGCCCTGAGGCTCTTTCTATCGCACTGGCGGCGCGAACTAGGACACCTTCCGGAGTAGCCCGCTAGCGCAGTACCGATTGCCACTTTTCCCGATACTGTGAATAGCGCTTCTCCGGAAAGGGGCGCGCCACGAAGCGGCCCCGGTGCGCTCCCCAAGCCCTGCCGGGGCCGTTTCGATTCAGCGCGGGTCATGGCTAAACAACCAATACCCATCGGTGAACAAATCATCACCATCGTCTTGCTGGTGATCTTCGCGCTAGTGATTTGATACGGCGCCTTGATCTGAGACTGGGGCGCCTCGCTGGCCAGCGTCAACCTTTGCTGCCCAAAATTTTTCCACCAGTTCACATGCGGGTCTCATTACCAAAGAGCGGCCCAGTGAGGGGGAACAAGCTGAGGCCAAAGGTACAGTCATCCATGACGATGGATCGTCACCCGACCAGCCGACGCTGACGACAAGTGCGGAGGAACGACGCCGCGGCAAAGCCGAGGAAGCCGTACTCCACGTCCAGGGTGACGATCAGACACAACGCCATTTTACATTTCCGCTCGGACGTTCGCATTAAAATATGAAGGTCAGCCAGCTTGTCTTATTTAATTAAGTCGCGATAGAGGCCCTCGAGGGCCCGGCGCCTGCGGCTGATCGCAAGGCCAATTAGGCCGACCACTACCAGCACGGGTCCCGCGAGCATCGGCCAGTGCGGTAATTCCAGCCATCCCATCGCAGTCTTGATCGTATCCAATCTACTGCTTCACCTTGAGCCGTTCGCTTGATAGCCGGGCGACTAACTGAGCGCGAAAATTCGCGATATCCCGAAGTAGATCATCGCGGCCGGAGCCCTGCGGAAGCTTGCGAGCGCCGGCTTCTAGCTTCACAGCCATTTCTTCGAGCTCCCGAAGGTTCGGTCATCGTCATTTCTTTGCCCTTAGCCCGATCTCGACCAGCCGGCGGATGGCTTCCGGCTCAGAGGGGATTGGCCGCTGTTGTGCCCGCCATGTTTCGATCTGAGCTGATAAATCCGGCCGAATGCGCACGCCGACTGTCCGGCCAGTACCGGTGGCCGGTCGTCCGCGCTTTTTTGCTATCTTTTTATCTTGCTGCATTCTGATTATATGCTAGCTTAAAAGCAAGCTGAGGGGAAGGGTTCAGCTTCCGCCTCAGCTCCAACCCAGACCACGAAGGACGCAAATCCAAATGACCCAGGCTGATAGCGTGCATAGCACGCCACCCGCAAACACGTCTGCAATTGACCAGGCGCCGCCCACCGACACGTCGCGGCGTCGCTTCATATCCCAGGCCGCTGGCGTAGCCGCTGGTGGGGCCATTCTGGCGCTGGCGACCGCTTCAGCCACGGCCGATGCCGCGGAGCCTGTGGCCGCGCTAGCACGCCCTGAAGCCGACCCTGTCTTCGAGGTGATCGCCCGGCACCGTGCCGAGCAACAGGCCTACAGTGACGCCCTTGTGGCTCGTGACGAACTCGGACAAATCGTACCGGAGGAATTCCAGCGGCCCTCGGGACGGGTTCAGTGGGGCATGAAGGCGGGTAAGCCGCACTATTTGCATTCGCACGAGGCGATCGACGATTGCCTAGTCGCCGGAGATCGCCACTCCCCCGAGATCAAGGCTCGGCTTCATGCCGAGCTCGATCGCGACAGGACTGAGCTCTTCGCGACGCTGGAAGAAATCGGCGTAACTGACGCCGAAGAGCGCGTCGAACAGCTTTGCGACCTTTGCTGGGAACTAGGGTGGACGTTGGCCAATACCATGCCAACGTCCCTGGCTGGTGTCGCTGCCTTGCTTAAATACGCCAACGAATTTGAGGACAACGGCGACGAGTGGCCGTGCACCGATGCGATCGGCCCCGATGGGTGGCATTACCAACTCCGGCAAACCGCAGCGCGAGCCGTTGAAGCGCTGCAGCCCGGGGGAATGGTCTGATGGCGCAAGAGGAATCTTGGCATCGCCGTCAGGCCGTGATGCTGGCTGCTCAGCTACCGGAAAAGACTGATGACGCTTTGACCGTATTGCGCTTGGCAACTCAGCTCGTGACGAACTTTCTCTCCGTCGACGAGCCGCCGAAGAAGTCCGCACCCGTTGTCACCTTGATCAGGGACGGCGACTGCGCCTGATCCGAGTCCCAAGAAAAGACGCAGCCGGTCTCACAAATACACGCCCGGCGGCGTTTTCTTCCTAAACTGGGACGCTGAAATCCCCAGCACAGCTTAGATTGCAGGGCCTATGCCACAGGCCGATGACCAAGCCGCCCGCCGGGCTACGCCCTCCGGCGGAGAAAAAGGACGACGGCGGGCTTGAGGATTATATTTTGGCCCGCCGGTTCAATATCCGGCGGGCGTGACACTCGCGCAAAAAACAACGGCCCAGCACCCTGGGGAGAGCGCTGAGGCCGTCGCAAGTATCCCACTCCATAACGACGTGGACAACTTTTGGGATTGGCACTTGTTCCCGGAGTTAGTGTCCTTCCCCCGTCGCCAGTGCCAAACTAAATGGCCCCAACGCGGGGAACGCGCCGGGGCCAAGGTGTTTCAATCCGTCCGGCACCGCAGGCCGGGCACCGAACCCAAGATAACCGTAATCACGCTCCCATGTTCCAAATAGAAACGGCCCCAAGCACCTCTGGGGGGCCTGGGGAGGGCCGGTGCTGGGGCCGTTGCCTGATCCGCCGATTTATCTCTTGGAGGTCGGCAGCTTCGATATTGCGACCCTCTCTGATCCTCCCGCAATAGCCTGCGGGCAACAGTGTCCTCGTTTCCCCTCCTGGGTCATCCCATCAGTAGCCACGACATGCTGGCAAGAAGCGCGATGAACGACACCGCCACCATGCCGGCGAGGGCAATCTCCACACTGTCTATCCGATCAGAATACAGCCGCATCGAACTCGCCCTCCGATAACGGATCGAACTGCTGTGGCACTTAACAACCCGGAGGTGTCCCTAGACATCTGACGTTATTTGAAGATTTGTGTCAGTGCGAGCACTGTCAGTGCTTGTTGCGCGTGCGGCGCGCCATCCAGTCGATACACTCCGATAGGTAGCGGAACTGCTGGTGCTTGTGAGGTGCAAAATTATTCTGTGAAAAAGATTGCGGCGGATATGCCGTCGGGATTTGTCCGTCAAGTTCGAGGAATTGTACTTGTAGATCAACGACGAAGCGTCGTCCCAAATGATCGAGTGGGAGCAGGATGGCCGGCGGCCGTCGCGCAATTTGGCGTAGTTTGGTGAGGCTGTTCTCACTTCCTCCCATATCCGAGCGTTGACCCGAGTTGTGGCCTCCACTTAATCCGGTTCGGTGTGTGAATTCCACGTGCTTCCGCGACCAGAGTATTGTGGCGCATTATAGCGTGCAGAACGGCCAGAGCCCCGAGAGGCGAAGCCCTGACTAGAGAGTCCAGCAATTGGGGCAAAGTTGACCACCATTTACTCGCCCTGATCTTTTTGCTGGGAGCTAGCTAGCCCAAATCGGCCCATGATGGATTGGAGCGAGAGTTCAGTTTTTCAATTGGCTAAAAGGTCAAGTGTGCACCGGGAGATCTGGGAAAATCTCGCTGCCAACTTGGGCGGGCCTTCAGAAGGCGAGTAGGGGCGTTGAGACGCCGCCGGACGAGCTAACGCGGACGTGCTGATTTCGCGCCCCACATGCAGAGGCTAGATGGTTCGAAGCCGAACTGCCGCGGCCGATGGGTTTCCTCGTCCTCGATTTCATCTACTCCGACGGAATATTCGAACACCATGCCGTCGGGACCCTGAAAATAGAGAAATCGCGCGCCGGATGTTGGGTGACGACCCGGACCGAAGACGATTGGGACGCGCTGGCCCGCCAAATGATAGTACGAGCGCAGCACGTCGTCGTTGCTCTCGACCTGGTGGTTGATGTGATGCACGCCGGGCCGACGGCCGGGGGCCAGCGCCACTGTGTGATGGATCGCGTTGACTCGCATGAGCGCAATGTCCCCGATGCGATCGCTGACGCGGGCGTTGCAGACCTGAGTCCAGAACTGCTCGTCGCGTACAGGGTCCGTCGTGAAAAGGCCCACATGGCTGAAGCCGGTGATCCCGGCATCGCGGGTCGCAAAATATCGCCTGCCACTGCGCTCGGGCCGCACGACGAGCTCGATCTGGTTGCCCGTCGGGTCCTTGAACGCGATGAAGGCCTTGACCTTGCGGAGCGCGCATTCGCCCGGTGTGCCGCCATGGACGGCATGGCCGAGCGCGTCGAGCGTTGCGCCGGCGACGTTGAGCTTGTCCGAATCGTCGACTTCAAAGGCGACGGTCTGGTCCTGCGGATCGCCCTCGAAATAGCAGAGCGTGTGCGCCCGATCGTCGGAGCGCAGATAGAGCGCTTGCTTTGCCTGCTCGCCGACCTGCAGGCCGAGGCTTCTGGTGGCAAAGCTCCGCGCGTCCTCGAGGTTTGAGGCGCCGAGCCGTACATAGGCGAGATCGCGCAGTTCAATCATGTGGCGTCTCCATTCTGTTTGGCTTTGTCAGTCGCCGGCTGGCCGCAGTTCGGGAATGCCCTGGCACTGGCTGCCCCACTCGCACAGCGAGGAGGGATGAGCCGAGAATTGCCGGGGACGATGATCGGGTTCAATATCTTTGATCCCGTGCGTGTAGGAAAAGACGTATCCTTCAGGCCCCTCGAACCTGAGGAAGATTTGTCCGGACGCCGGCTCGCGTCCGGGGCCGTGCAGTATCTTGATCTGACGTTCCTGCGCGAAATAGTGGCCCTGCATGATCGCATCCAGGCTCTCGACGCCATAGCTGATATAGAGGATGCCGGGCCGATCGGATGGATAGAGGGCAATGCGGTGATGCTTCTGGTCGATCCTGAGATAAGTGACGTCGCCGGCCCAATCGCTGATGCGTGCACCGAGAATCGAGGTCCAGAATTTCCGGTCGTCCTTCGGCTTGACGCTGCGTAGCCCCACGCCCTCCAGCCCGGTGATGCCGGCGTCGCGGCTAGGGAAATAGCGACGACCGCTTTGCGCGGGCCGCAGCACCAGGTCGATCTCGTTGCCGCTGGCATCCTGCACCATCAGTGCATCTCGGACGAACCGTTGCTTGCACTCGTCGGCGCTTCCGCGACGTGCGGTGAAGCCGTCGTTCCGTAGCGCGTGCTCGACGCGTTGGAGCACCGCTTCGTCGGAAACCTCGATGCCGATTGAGGACGAGTTCGTTGCCGATATCAGCGACAGCGTGTGATAGCGATCGTCCGATCGGAAGAGTAGGGCCTGTTTGTCGGGTACTGGTTGCAAGCCCAGAATATCGGTGGCGAACGCCGCTGCCGGTTGCGGCTCGCGGACGGCCAATCTTACGTAGCAGAGCCCGATCAGGGAGCGTTGTAGCGCCCCCTCGAATGAACTTTGACCCGTCATGTCCGCTTTCTCGACTGCTTTGGCATCGAACTCTCGATGTGCTGCCGCACGATCTGGCGCCAGACACCGAGCAGCCGTGAGAAGTGCTCGGGATCGTTCTCGATCAACATTCTGACCGAGAAACCGCGGACCACACTCAGCGTCAAAGCGAGCACATCCTTGGCGAGCTGTTCAGGAATTCCGGACGAAATCAGCGTGTCGAGCCAGGTCGCCTCGATCGAGAAGCGCGTCTGCCGGGCGAACTGCCGGGTCTCGCGCTTGATCTGCCGGGTGCTGTCATCGCTCATCGCGATGGCGAGCTCGATGAAGAAATAATCGCCGAAGAAAAAGTCCTCTGCGTCCTTGATGATGCTGTCGATCGGATCGCCACAGTCATGCCGCGCCGACTGCGCGCGGCGCATACTCTGGGTGAAGGTGATTTCGTTGACATAGGCCAGCACGGCCACGACAAGCTCGTGCTTGCTGGGGAAATGATGCATCAAGGCGCCGCGCGAAACGCCAGCGAGGTCGGCGACCTCGATCGTCCGCAGCCCGACATAGCCGTTGCGGCGAATGAGCTTGACCGCGGCATCCATCACTTGCTTGCGCGTGGTTTCGCTGCGCTCAGCCTGGGTTCGTCGCGGCGCGTATTTCGGCTCAGCAGTGCTGTCCCGGCGCGATCTCAGCTTCTGTCGGGTTGCAGGCCCGCGCGATGCCGGGGCGCCACGGCGGGAGGAGGGCTTTGGTTCGTCAGAATTCGACATAGACGCTGTCATCTATCACCTTGACCGGAAAGGTCTTCAACGGAACCGTACACGGCATGCCGGTCGGTGCGCCGCTGGTGACATCGAATGTACCAAAATGCCAAGGGCATTCGACGATATTTCCGGTCAGGATACCTTCTTCGGACAATGAAGCCTCGCCATGCGTGCAGAGATCGGCCGTCGCGTAGATCGTGCCGCCGACATTGTAAACCGCAAGGTTCGTGCCATCGGGCATCGTCGCGGGACGGATCTCGCCTTCCGGAAAGTCCTGGACCGGGCCGATGAGAATGCCGTTGATCGTGGTTGTCATAGCATCGTGCTTCCGCCATTGACGCTGATGACCTGTCCCGTGACGAACGAGGCTTCCTTCGAAGCCAGATAGCACACCATCGATGCCACCTCGTCCATCTCGGCCGGGCGCCCCATCGGCACCACGTCGACAAAGCGCTGCAGCGCTTTCGGCGCCTTGAGTGTGATCTGCTTGACCTGGGGCGTTTCGACGATGCAGGGAGCGACGACATTCACGGTGATGCCGTCCTTGGCGAATTCACGCGCCAGTCCGGTCGCCATTGCATGCACGCCGCCTTTAGCGGCGTTGTAGGCGGCGTGATCCCAGAGACCGTTGCGGACCGAGTCCGCGCCGATATTGACGATGCGACCGTAGCCACGGGCCTTCATGACTTTGACGGCGTGCCAGGTGCACCACAGCGCGGTCCAGAGATTGCGATCAATCGTGGTCCGCAACGTATCAGGCGTGTGATCCAGAAACGGCTTGATGATCCCGCCGCCTGCGTTGTTGACCAGGATATCGAGCGCACCGAAATTGTCGACCGCCGACTTGATGACGCTGCCTGCAACGTCCTCCTGCGAGAGGTCGCCGGCCTTCACGACTGGACGCCTGGCGCCGCTTGCGGCGATCTCGTCGGCAACCGTACCGAGGCCGCCCTCGTCAACGTCGGATACCACGAGGTTGGCGCCGGCATCGGCAAAATGGCGGGCGATGACGGCGCCGATGCCGCTGGCGGCGCCGGTCACCACGACTGTCTGTCCGTCGAAACGAGAACCCATCTGATTGATCCGTCAGAGCACGATGCTGATGCGGCCGCTCGGCCGCAGGCCTTCGCCGCCGAGCAGGCAGCGCTTTTCGCGGATGCGGAAGCCATCGTCTCGCAGCGCGAGGCGATACTTGTTCGTCCCGAAGTATAGATCGGTGACGCCGTCCTTGGTCCGCAGCGTGTGGAACACTGAGGTGACGTCGATCTCGTCCTCATGCCGTGCGTGAATCCGGACATTGCCGACGATCCGGCTCGTCTTCGAATGTGGAAACTCGGCATGCGCGGTGCGCTTCATAAGTCGCTTGACCCGCTCGCCGAGCCGCATGCGATCGTCGGCAATGTAGAAGAGATTGGTGTCCGACGAGGCATCCGCGGGTAGGTCCGTGCAGGGAACTTCGTACCTGGCATCCTCGGTAAAGAGCGTCAGCCACTCTGGCAATCGCCACTGATCGAGCAGCTCGGCCTCGTTGAACAGAAAGTCTTCCACTTCGGCTCGGTTGGCGGATTGCATCTTGTCCTCCTCAGGCCGCGACGCTCTTGATGCCCGACGCAGGCGCAGGGAACATCTGCTTGTTCCACTGCGTCCAGAACGCGCGCATTTGGAGTTCGTCGTCGTAGAGCGGCTTGTCCCTGCCCATTCCCTTCGAGATGTCGTTCCAAAGGGCTTCTTTGGAGTTCTCGAAGCCGCGCTGGCAGTGCTCCAGTGCCTCGGCGTCATCAGGCGTGGCAAAGCCACCGGGGCCGAGGAATTCGAGGAAATTGTTGAGGCGGTACTTCCGCGCCCATGCCGATTCGTCGTTTGGCGCCAGCGCCCAGGCGTTGATCACCATGTAGTCGGGGGCCATCGGGAAATAGGTGCGCACGGTCAGCGCCATGATGTCATTGACGACGAGATTTGGGAAAATGAACAGGTTGCGGTTCTTGCGCGCGATCCGATCGGCGCGCTCCTGCCCGTGGCGTGCGACGAGGTTGTCGTAGATCTGGCCGATCTCGGATTTGCCAGCCTCTCCCCATCCGGGGATCCACTGCGCGACCGGTCGTCCCCAGGGAGCGCCGTATTCGAGGACGGCGTGACCGTTGCCGAGGTCGTAGCCGTAGCCGCCGGAACCCATCCCGGTGGCGAGGTTGTCCGTCGAACTCATCAGGATGTCGAAATAGGTCGCATGCGTGGTCGCGGCATGATAGCCGTCGATGCTGTTCTCGGTCAGCAGCTTCCAGTTCGCCCGGATCGAGTATTCTTGGCTGCCGGCGACGATCGACAGCCCGGCGTCGGTCTGGTCGCAGATGACGTCGAGGAATTCCTTTGCGCCGGCGAGATAATCGACAAGCGGCATGATGTTGCTGTCGAACGAGATGAAGTTGAAGTCGCGGTAGGTTTCAAATCGCGGCACCGCTTGCATGTTCGAGGTGTCGCGGCCCTTGAAGCCCTCGGGGTAGGAGGCCTCGCCGGGCTGGCTGCGCAGTTTGCCGTCCGCACCGAACACCCAGCCGTGGTAGAAACACTGGAACGATTTGGCATTGCCCTTGCGCTCGCGGCAGACTTGGGCGCCGCGATGCGGGCAGGTGTTGAGCAGGGCGCGCAGTTGTCCCTTGCTGTCCCGGGTGAACAGGATGCCGCGGCCAGCGACCTTGCGGGTGATGAAGTCGCCGGGTTTCGGGAGTTCGGACGAGTGCCCGAGGTAGAGCCACGAGCGGTCGAAGATCATTTCCTTTTCGGCCCTGAAGATGTCGGGTTCGACGAAATTGCGGCGCGCGACCTTGAAAATGCGCTGGGCCGGATCGACGAGCAGCGCGGGCTGTGGCTGTTCTGCGTTCATTGTGGTTTCCTCTTCCCTAGGCGGCGAGTAAGCGCTTCAGTTCGAGTGCGGGATTCTCGAGTTCGCTTTTTCGAACAGGCTTGCGTGAGGCGACGAGCCGGCGCAGCACCGCCATGTCTCGTGCCGAATTGACGGTGATGCCGCCGACGACTTCGCCGTCGCGGACGTTGATGGTGACGAAGCGTCCGGCGCCGACGTCACCCCTGACGATCTCCTCGCCACCTGCTGGGTTTCCGACGGCCTGGATGTTGGCGTCGTACTGGTCGGACCAGAACCAGGACGGAGCATCATAGGCAGTCGCGAGGTTCGTCATCGATTTTGCGGTGGCTATGGCCTGGTTCTGCGCATTGGCCCAGTTCTCGATGCGCATCCAGCGGTCGTGGCTCCGGCTCCATTGCTCGGCGACATCGCCAGCGGCGAAGATGCCATCGGCGAGGGTGGCTCCGCTCGAGGTGACGCGGATGCCATGCCGGGAATCGAGGCCGAGTTGTTGGGCGAGCTCAGTGACCGGCTCGACGCCGACGCCGGCCAATGCGAGATCGGCCAGGACGAAGCTGCCGTCGTCGAGTTCCAGCCCGCGCGATGTCGATCGCTTCGCCACGGCGCCGCACACAATCTTCACGCCCTTCGACTCATGGAGCTGATTGAGATATTGGCCGAGCGATCCGGAGCCGATCTGAGGCAGCAAGCCTTCGGCCTTCTCGATGATGGTGACGTGGCATCCGCGCCCGATCGCAGCGGAGGCGACTTCGAGACCGACGACCCCGCCGCCGATCAGCGCAATCCGTCGCCCGGGTTGCAACTCCTGGCGCAGCGCCAGCGCGTCGCTCATGCAACGGAGGTAGCGGACGGGGAGCGGGCCATTGTCGAGCTCGGGCAGGCGACGCACACGCGTCCCGGTCGTGAGCAGCAGCCGGTCGAATGCGAGCTCTTGTCCGTTGGCGAGGCCGACAACGCGCCGCCGCAGATCCGCTGCAACGACACGGGTCGAGGTGTGCAACGCGACATCGAGTTCGCTCCACTGCTGGTGCTGCAGCACCAGCACCGGATTGGAAACGCGGTCGATCAAAATGGCTTTCGACAGTTGCGGGCGTTCGTAGGGAAGGTGCTCTTCCTCGCCGATCAGGCTGACCGCGCCGCGATGTCCGGCAGCGC
Source organism: Bradyrhizobium sp. I1.14.4 (assembly GCF_050435825.1). Taxonomy (NCBI): domain Bacteria; kingdom Pseudomonadati; phylum Pseudomonadota; class Alphaproteobacteria; order Hyphomicrobiales; family Nitrobacteraceae; genus Bradyrhizobium; species Bradyrhizobium sp. I1.14.4. Next base: position 223,353 of record NZ_JBNDLA010000002.1, read on the forward strand.
GCAAGGCCTCGGCGGCGCGGGCGCCCGCCTGTCCGGCTCCAACGATCACGATGCGCGCTTGCTGCGGATCCATCGTCATTCGCTCCCTTGGCCGCTCCCTCAGCGCGACATTTCCGCTCGTCGCCACCGTGACGCTCAGAGGCATCTTGACAGCAAAGATAAAAACAATCATTCCTGTTTGTAAAGTGAATTCTATGACGCGCAGCGGCGCGGGCGGGGATCACGACAAGAAGCTCGCAAGGGAGCGACAGGGAGAGCGCGTTGGGCACTGTGATCGACATTCACACGCATGTTGTGCCTGCGCGGCTGGCCGCCGACCCGAAGCGGGACGCGCGCTGGCCGAGCGTCGAGCTTTCGACGGGCGATCAGGCGATGGTGATGATCGCGGGCAAGCTATTCCGGAAGGTCGATACGCGATCATGGAATGTCAAACGGCGGCTCGCGGATATGGTTGAGGACGGCACCGACATGCAGGTGCTCTCGCCGATGCCGGAGTTGCTGTCGCATTGGTTGCCGCCTGATGACGCCGAATATCTCGCGGACCTCATGAACGACCAGATCGCAGGCATGATCGCGCAGGCGCCCGGCAATTTCGCCGGTATCGGCATGGTGTGCATGCAGGATGTGCCACGTGCCGTCCGGCAGCTGGATAAACTCAAGGCGCTTGGCTTTGCCGGCATCGAGATCGGGACACACATCAACGGCGTGGCGCTCGGGAGCGAGGGCCTGTTTCCGGTCTACGAGGCCGCCCAGTCGCTCGATCTCGGCATATTCGTGCATCCGCTGCACCCGGCCGGCATGGAGCGCGTCGGCGGCAGCCCGGAATTCGCCGCGACGGCGGTATTTCCTCTCGAAACCGCGCTCGCGTCGGTGTCGCTGCTCGCTGCCGGTGTGCCCGAAAGATTTCCCCGGCTGCGTGTCTTGCTCAGCCATGGCGGCGGGGCGCTGCCATGGATTCTGCCGCGAATGGATTTCGGCTGGTCGCTCGGCGCCAGGGGCAAGATGACGCGGGCGCCGTCAAACCTTGCGCGGCAGTTCTGGTACGACACGATCCTCTATGATCCGGTGTCGCTGTCGTTCCTGGGCAACGCGGTGGGCGAGAGCCGCATCGTCGTCGGATCCGATTATCCCTTCACGATCCGGCAGAAGCAGCCGGGCGCGTTCGCCAGACGCGCGCTGAGCAGTGATGCCGTTCTCGCCGAGAATTCCTTCGGCTTCCTTGGCCGGCGTTACCACGTCGCGCCGCTGCAGGTCGCGCAAGCGCGAGGGAAGAGCGAACATTCGGGGTCATCCCATGGCTGATTGTCGCTCCCTGCCGCAGATGTGCCTGCTCGGTCCGATCCCGCCGCGAACGCCCGGCCGCGGTGATGCGCAGGTGCCCTCCGACACGGAGGGGGGAGCCAGCAAATACGGTCGCATTCCCTTCGTTTATTTCTACCAGGACGGCGTGGCGGCCGATCCCGCTTTCGGACTGCTCGACATCGAGATCGCAATCCAGCGCCGCGGTCCGGAAGACTTCGTATGCGAAGTCTATGCCATTGGGGACGGCTACCAGAGCGGACATGGCGCGAGCACGCCCGAGCCGCTGCTGTTCGAATTCCGGGGCCGCGGCCGCACCATCGGGAAGGCTGAATGGCGCTACCCGACCGTTCTCAGCGGTCACATGGATGCATTGACGTTCTCAATCGCCCTTGCACTTAGCGACGACGAGTTCGGCTTGCTCGATAGTGTTCTGCTGCCGCCGGCACGCGCCGAGGTCTCGGTTTGCCTGGAGTGAGCGCGATGGCTGACAAGTTGATCGCGATCGGGGAGCGTCGCGTTGCGCGCCAAGACCTGCTTGAGCAGGGCAGCCGTGCAGCCACGGCGCTCGAGTCGATTGGCGTCCGCGAAGGCGATGCCATCGCGCTGCTAATCCGGAACGATCCCTGCTATTTTGAGGTGCTGCATGCAGCCGCGCTACTCGGCGCCTATGTTGTGCCGTTGAACTGGCACAGCAAGCCCGACGAAATCGCCTATATTCTTGCCGATTGCACGCCCCGGACCCTGATCGGACACCGTGACCTGATCACGGCGGTCGAGCGGGTTGTTCCCGCCGACATGCCGACCTTTATCGTTGACGAGGAACCCGCGGGCGCCTCGACGTCGTTGCCATCGCCGCCCCATGCGCAGGATTGGCCGGCGTTTCGCGACAGGGCTGTGCGATGGGAACAGCCGCCTCGCGCGCCGCGGGGCACAATGATCTACACCTCGGGCACCACGGGACATCCGAAGGGTGTTCGACGCGCGCCAATGACACGCGAGCAGATCAAGAAGAACGCGGCACTGCTTCGCGAGATCTACGGCATCGAACCCGGCATGCGGGCCTTAATCTGCGGTCCGCTCTACCACGCATCGCCCGGCGCCTTTGCGCGGCAGGCCTTCCAGCATGCCGACCTCACGGTGTTGCAGCAGAATTTCGATCCGGAGGATCTCCTGCGGGTCATTGCCGAGCACCGGATCACGCATCTGACGATGGTACCGACCATGTTCGTGCGCCTGCTGCGGCTCAGCGATGCCGTCCGCGACCGCTACGACCTGTCCTCGATCCGCTGGGTGACGCACACCGGTGCGGCCTGTCCACCCGATGTGAAGCGCGGGATGATCGAATGGTGGGGGCCGGTGATCCACGAGACGTATGGCGCGACGGAAACCGGCGCTGCGGTCGGCTGCAACACCGAGGAGTGGCTCGCACATCCCGGCACGGTCGGTCGGCCGATGACTGGCACCGAGCTCAGGATCTACGACGAGTCCGGGTTAGAAGTCGCGCCCGGCGGCATCGGCGAGATCTACCTGCGCACGGAGGCGTATTCGGACTTCACCTACCATGGCCGTCCGGAGCAGCGTGAACAGGTCGATCGTGCCGGCCTCGTGACCTGCGGCGATGCCGGTTATCTCGACGCCGACGGCTTTCTCTACATCTGCGATCGCAAACGCGACATGGTAATTTCCGGTGGGGTCAACATCTACCCCGCTGAGATCGAGAATGTCCTGGTCAATTGTCCCGGCGTGCGCGACTGCGCTGTGTTCGGCGTACCGGATGCGGAGTTCGGCGAAAGCCTGATCGCGGCGATCGAGGCGGAGCCGGACGCAGAGCCCGCGCCGGCCGATGTCGCGGCGTTCCTCGAACAGCGCCTCGCGCGCTTCAAGGTGCCGAAGCGCTTCGTCTTTCATGGCGCCCTGCCGCGGGAGGCGAGCGGCAAGATTTTCAAGCGGAAGCTGCGCGACCACTACCTTCAGTCCGGCGTACCGCCCGCCTGAACGGTCATTGCCATCAACAGGAGATCAAGCGTGGATTTGAGTGACAAGTTCATCGACGTGGCGGGAACCCGCACACGCTATCATGATGTCGGGCAGGGAGAACCAATAATCCTGATCCATGGTGGTGGACCGGGCGCATCGGGCCTGAGCAATTACCGCAAGAATGTCGAGCCGCTGGCGGCCAGCCGCCGCGTCATCGTCGTCGATCTGCCCGGGTTCGGCGAGACCGAGGGCAAGCTGCAGGACGGACCGATCTTCGAGGCCATGGGCGAATTCGTCCGCAGATTCATGGATGCGATGGGGGTCCAGAAGGCGAGCTTCGTCGGCAATTCGCTGGGTGGCGCTACCTCGCTGATGGTCGCCTTGCGCGCCCCGGAGCGGGTCAACCGTCTGGTGCTGATGGGGACGGGTGGCAGTCAGGCTATCTTCACGCCAATGCCGACCGAAGGCCTGCGCCGCATGGCGATGTTCCACGGCGGCGACGGCCCTTCGATGCAGAAGGTGAAAGGGGTCATCGAGCTTCTGGTGTTCGATTCCAGGGCGATCACCGATGCGTTGCTCGAGGAGCGGCTGAAGGCTGCGATGCGCAAGGACGTCATCGACATCTTCAAGCGGCCGCCGCTCGACATCTGGCGTGAGAATCTCGCCGCGCTGAAGCACAAGACGCTGATCGTCTGGGGACGCGACGATCGTGTGGTCCCGCTCGATTCCGCCTTCATCCTGCTGAAGACCATGCCGAACGCCGAGCTTCACGTCTATCCCAAGTGCGGCCACTGGGCGCAATGGGAAAAGCCCGACGAGTTCAACGCGCTGGTCGCCGCCTTCCTGGATCGGCCATGAGCGCGCTCGTCGACAGGCTCGCAACGCGCCTCCAGGAGGCGGAGTCAGCCCGGCGGCCGATCGACCCGATCGCCGGCGAGATCGGCAGCGGCAGCCTCGAGACCGCCTATGCGGTGCAGTCCGAGGTGACCCGGCGCGGTATCGCTGATGGCAGGCGGCTGGTCGGCCGGAAGATCGGCCTTACTTCGAAAGCCGTGCAGCAGCAGCTCGGGGTCGATCAGCCTGACTATGGTGCGCTGTTCGCGGGCATGGAGGTTTCGACCGGCGAGGCTATCGATGTCGCGCGGCTGATCCAGCCGCGCGTCGAGGCCGAAATCGCGCTTGTTCTCGACCGCGATCTTTCCGGCGAGGACATCACGCTTGGCGAACTGATGCGATCGACCGCCTATGCCGTTGCTGCGCTCGAGATCGTCGACAGCCGGATACGGGACTGGAAGATCAGCATTCTCGATACCGTCGCGGATAACGGCTCGAGCGCCCGCTACGTGCTCGGCGCAGCGCCGCGGCGATTGACGGATGTCGACCTCGAGGCCTGCGGCATGACGATGACACGCAACGGAACGATCGTATCGGTCGGCTGTGGCTCGGCCTGTCTTGGTCATCCCTTGCGCGCCGGGCTCTGGCTCGCAAGGACGATGGCACGCGCCGGCCAACCCCTGCGAGGTGGCGATGTCGTGCTGACGGGCGCGCTTGGCCCGGTCTCACCGGTGTCGGTCGGCGAAGTCTATGAGGCGAGAGTCTCCGGTTTCGGGCCTGTCAGCGTGACCTTCACGTAGTCGCCCGGATCAGGAGGCATCAAGAGCCGCTTCAGAGCTCCAAATCACCAACAATCGATAATTGGGAGGATTGAGCATGACGTTGATTTCGCGAAGATCGGCCGTTGTGGGGTTGGGAGCGAGCGCGCTCGCGTTCGGAAGCACGTCAGGGGTGCGTGCTGCAAACTACGGACCCGGCGTCACTGATACCGAGATCAAGCTCGGGACCACTGCACCTTACAGCGGCCCCGCGTCCGGATACGGCGTCTATGGGCAGGCGCAGACAGCCTATTTCCAGATGATCAACGACAATGGCGGCATCAACGGCAGAAAGGTTAACCTGATCTCGCTCGACAATGCGTTCTCGCCGCCGAAGGCCGTCGAGCAGACCCGAAAGCTGGTGGAATCGGAGGAGGTTTTTGCGATCGCCGGCTTCCTCGGCACGGCGGCGAATGCGGCGGTGATGAAATATCTCAACGCCAAGAAGGTACCGAACCTGTTCCTGACCTCGGGCGCCGAGCGCTTCAACGACCCCAAGGAATTTCCCTGGATCGTGCCGTTCTATCCGATCTATGTCGCGCAGGGAGCCGCGCTGGGGTCGCATATCCTGAGCGAGAAGCCGGAAGCGAAGATCGCGGTTCAGTATGTCAATGACGATCTCGGCAAGGACTTTCTCCGTGGCCTGAAGAAAGGGCTCGGCAGCAAGGTCGGTGCTATCGTAAAGGAAATCAGCCACGAGATCACGGAGCCTACGATCGACAACCAAGTCGCCGACTGCAAAGGGGCGGGCGCGGATATCTTCGTGCAGTTAACCTATTCCAAATTTGCGGCTCAGGGCATCCGCAAGGTGGCGGCGATGGGCTGGAAACCGCTCCACATCGTCAATTCGAACTGCAGCTCGATCGGAGGAACGCTGGCGCCGGCGGGGCTCGACAATGCGAAAGGGCTCGTCTCGGCGTGGTGGGAAGTCATAGCGACCGATCCACGCCAGCAGTCTAAACCTCCCGTTAAGGCCTATGTCGAATTCATGAAGAAATACATGCCGTCCGTCAGCATCGACGACAACACCGCGACGCCCGGCTATAACAATGCCTACATGATCGAGCAGGTTTTGAGACGATGTGGCGACGAACTCACGCGCGAAAATCTGCTGAAGCATGCAACGTCTCTGAAGGACGAACAGCCGCCGTTATATCTGGATGGCATTAAGGTCAGCAACTCTTCAACCGACTATCGCGCCGTCCACAACCTTCAAATCACCCGCTTTGATGGCGCCAACTGGTTGCCAGTCGGGAACATGATTGATCTCGACGGTATTGCGTCGTGAACTCGGCCCTCGAGTGATGGGGCTGGGATCAACCGCGTATTGAGGCGTTGGATACTTCTTCCAAGCGATCGGCATTGCTCCACTTGACCGACGATTTCCGTTCTAGTTGGATGGGGTAGCCATTCGGGCGAAGCACGGGCTACTTCTGAAATGGTCAGCCGTGAATTCCGGGACGGCTCTCGTACTCTGGTCTAATCAGCAGAGAGAGGCTCACCGGTCAGGGTCCAGCTTGCTCCGTCAAATGTCGCGATCCGCAGGTTCCTGAAGGGCGTGTAGTCTTCCGACATGGTGCTGATCGAGACGCCCGGGAGCATCATCGGCAAACGTTCGCCTTTCATTGAGGTAGCCTGCTTGATCAGGTTTTCGCGGGTCAGGTCGTCGCCGCATTTGCGCAACGCCATCTCTACGGCGTGCACATTCATATAAGCAACGAGCACGGAGTAGTCATCTGGATTGGCCGAAGGTGCGTATTTCTTCAGGAACTCCTTGTAGGCCTTGACCTCGTCGTCATTGGCCCAGGCCGGGTCGCCCGGTTGCTTGAGGAATTGCGTGGTGACCAGCCCCTTCGATGCTTCGAGTCCGGCCGGCTTCAGGATGGTTTCGACCGATGCTGTCGAGCCACCGATCACGTGCAGCGGCTTCCAGCCAAGCTCGTACACCTTGCGGATCGATTGCGCAGCGGCCTTCGAGGACGACTGCTCGATCAAAGTGTCGATGCCGGCGGCCTTCAGCTGGACGATCTGCGAGTCGATCGTCGGGTCGGCAAGCTCGTAGGAGACTTGCGCAACGATCAGCTGCACCTTGGGGCCGAGGCCGGCGCGGAGCCCTTTGAGGTAATCCTTACCGTAGTCGTCATTCTGGTAGAGCACGCCGATCCTGGCGTCGGGCTTTGCGGCCAGGATGTACTTGGCGACGACGCGGCCTTCGGTTTCGAAGTCCGGATAGAGCGGGATGGTCCACGGAAACGCCTTCGGATCGTTGAAGCGGCGTCCGCCTGCGGTGATGAAGAGCTGCGGCACTTGCTTGCCGTTGAGGTATTTCTGGATTGCGACGTTGGGCGCCGTGCCGATCGTTCCGACCTCAGCCAAGATGCCGACATCCTCGATCAGCTTGCGGGATTGCTCGACCGCCTTCGGCGCGCTGTAGGCGTTGTCGAGCTGGGTGAAGTTGATCTTGCGGCCGTTGATGCCGCCCTTCGCGTTCAGCATCTCGAAATAGCCGACGACGGCGCGCCCGGCGCCTGCGCCGAAGGCGGAAGCCGGGCCGCTCAGCGGCGTCGACTGACCGAGCTTGATCTCGGTATCGCTGGCGCCGGGGCCATAGGCCTTCTGCGCATAACCAGGCGCTGCCAGCAGGGCGGACAACGTGACGGCTGCCAGCGCCCGATTGACGATGTGGTTCAAGGTCGTTCCTCCGTGTCGCAATTGGTGTCTTGTTGAAATCGATCTGCCCTAGCGCAGCAGCTCGCGGGCGATCACCACGCGCTGGATCTGGTTGGTGCCTTCAAAAATCTGGGTCAGCTTGGCGTCGCGCATCATGCGTTCGACCGGATAGTCCATGGTGTAGCCGTAGCCGCCGAAGATCTGGACCGCGTCGGTCGTCACCTTCATGGCCATGTCGCTGCCGACGCATTTCGCCATGCTGGCGAGCACGTTGAGGCGCTTCCAGTCGCCGGCATCGCCGGCGCGGGCGCATTCATAGACCAGCGCACGGGCCGCCTCGATCTGCATCGCCATGTCGGCAAGCATGAACTGCACGCCTTGGAATTCTGCGATCGGCTGCTTGAACTGCTTGCGCTCCTTGGCGTAGGCGACGCAGGCTTCGAGCGCGCCTTGCGCGAGGCCGACCGACTGAGCGCCGATGGTCGGGCGGTTGAGATCGAGCGCTCGCATCGACGCGCGAAAACCCTTGCCTTCCTCGCCGACGAGGTTTTCCGCAGGCACCCTGACATTGTCGAAGAAGATCGGCGTGTTGGGGGCGCCGCGAAAGCCCATCTTGCGCTCGTGGCGACCGAACGAGATGCCCGGCATCTTCTTCGGCTCGACGATGAAGGCGCTGATGCCGTCCGCGCCGGCGCCGTCACTGGTCCGCGCCATCACCACGATGTAGTCGGCGACGACGCCGTAGCTGCACCACTGCTTGCGGCCGTTCAGGACGTAGCTGTCGCCGTCCTTGCGGGCGCGGGTGTTGAGCGCGGCGACGTCGGATCCGGCCTGCGGCTCCGAGATCGCGATCGCCGTGACGACACCGCCCTCGGCGATGATCGGCAAATATTTCCTGCGCTGCTCTTCCGAGCCGAAATGCAGCAGCGGCATGATGAACATGGTATTGAGCGCCGCGATCGATGCGCAGGCAGGGGAAACCTTCGAGATCTCCTCGCGCGCGATGCAGGCCATGGTCAGGTTGCCGTTCGGGCCACCATAGCGCTCCGGTACCCAGAGCTGCATCAGTCCCATCTCGCCGAACAGCTTGACCAGCTCGAGCGGGAAACGATCGGTTTCGTCGATCTCGGCGGCGACCGGCGCCACGTGCTTCGCGACCATCCTGCGCACGTTGTCGCGGAACGCGACCTGCTCCTCGGAAAAACTCATACGGACTCCCCGTCTGTTTTCTTTGCCGGAAGCCAAAAAAGGGGCTTCCATTGAATGGGTGATCCATTTAATAATTCACCGCATGAGCACCAAGTCAAGCCCTCGCGCGCCGCAGCGCTCCCGCACCGCCTCGCCGAACCGCAGGGAACGGGCCGCCGATCTCCGTGCGGCCGGCTCCGCGGCCGCGCCCACATTCAAGCCGATCCACACCAGGCGGACGTTCGAGGAGATCTGCGAGCGCATTCGCGAGCAGCTGGCGCTCGGCGTGCTGAAACCCGGCGACAAGCTGCCGGCCGAGCGCGAGCTCGCCCAGCAACTCGGCGTCAGCCGGAACGTGCTGCGGGAAGCGCTGCGCAGCCTGGAGATGGCCGGCGTGCTGCGGCTGCAGAAGGGCGTCAAGGGCGGCGCCTTCATCCAGCAGGGCGACACCCGGCGCATGAACGAGGTCATGCGCGACATGCTGAGCCTCGGGACGATATCCGTACGGGAATTGTCGGAGGCGCGGGTCCACGTCCTCGACCTTGTGGTGCAGCTGGCGTGCGCAAATGCACGTCGGGCCGACCTCGATGCGCTGGAAGCCAATATCGAGCGAACGGAGCTTGCCACGAAGGAAGGCAGGCTGCTCGATCGGGTCGAATGCTCGCGCGAGTTCTACAAGCTGCTCGCGGCATCGACCGGCAACAAGGTGATCGCGATGATCGTGGACTCGGTCACCGAGATCCACATGCGCTTCGTTTACGCCAAGGTCGCTTCCAGCGGGGTCGCGATGGCGCGGCTTGCGGAGAAGCGGCGGCAGTTCCTGGCGGCGCTGAACGAGCGAGATGTGGCGCTGGCAAGCCGGCTGCTGCGCTCGCATCTGGAATCCGTGCAGCGCATGCTGGAGCAGGATCCGGGAGCAATGTCGCTTCACGTCGCATTGGCCGACGTGCAGCCCGGGCTGCGTCGGTAGAGCGCAGCGCCGGCGAATAAATCAACACTCAAGCAGCAATAACAATGGAGGCAAACGTGTCCAATTACGCCAAGTATGAATGCCTGACGGTCGAGGTCGCGGACAAGGTCGCGACCGTGACCTTGAATCGCCCGCAGGCGCGCAATGCCATCAATCAGAAGCTGATCCGCGAGCTGCGGACGATCTGGGATGACCTCGCCGACGATCACGCCGTCAATGCCGTGGTGCTGACCGGCGCCGGCGACTTCTTCAGCGTCGGCGGTGACGTGAAGGCGATGTCCGAGCGACCGGGCGGCGACGTGCTCGAAGAGGGAGAGGTGCACGATCCCATGATCAGCCGGCGCGGCGTTACCCGCCAGCTCGAGCTCGACAAGCCGATCATTGCGGCGATCAACGGCGACGCCATCGGCCTTGCGGCGACCCATGCGCTGCTCTGCGACATCACCGTGATGGCCGAAGATGCGCGGATCGGCGACACCCACGTCTCGCGCGTCGGCCTGGTCGCGGGCGACGGCGGCACCGTGATCTGGCCGCTGCTGGTCGGCATCAACAAGGCCAAGGAATTCCTGATCCGCGGCACGCTGCTGAAGGGCAAGGAGGCGGAGCGGATCGGGCTGGTCAACCATGTCGCGTCGCGCACGGAAGTGCTGGCCAAGGCCCGCGAGATTGCGGTCGAGCTCGCCAACGGTCCGACCTGGGCCATTCGCTGGACCAAGCTGTCGATCAACCAGATCGTCAAGGAGCGCGTGAACATGCTGCTGGAGGCTTCGATGGCGCTGGAGCAGGTGACATTCGAGACCGCCGACCACAAGGAAGCGACGATGTCGTTCAAGGAGAAGCGCAAACCCAGGTTCGGCCAGGCGTAGCTCGAGTCTTAGCCATGGCCGCGACCGAAGCGTCGAATGACGATGTCGCAGGGATGCTGCGCGATTCCTTGCGCGGCTTCCTCGACGAGCATTGGCGTCCGCGCGGCGCAACGGCGTCGTCGTCGCCCGACGAGGTGTCGGCGATCTGGCGCAAGCTGGTCGGGCAGGGCGTCGCCGCGCTCGGTGTGGAGGGCGAAGGCGGGCTCGCCGAGATTTTCGTCGTCATGGCGGAGCTTGGCCGGGCCGGATGTCCGGCGCCGATGTGGTCTGCGGCGCTCGCCAATCTTGCGATCTCCGGATCGCAGGTCGACGTCGTGGTGGATCTGCTGGAGCGGCTGCATTCCGGAAAGGCGATCGTCGCTTTCTCGTTCGGGGCGCTGGATCGCGATTCTGGGGCGGGCTTGATCGAGGTCACCGACCTCAAGGCAACGGGTGTGCTCCGCTTTGTCGAGGCCGCGGGAGGCGCCACGCATCTTCTGGTCGTGCTCGATCAAGTCCATCTTGCGCTGATCGATCTTGGCGGTCCCGGTGTCGAATGCGTCGCGACCCGCGCGATGGGGGCGTGGGGGCTCCACGAGGTCAGGCTGAACGCAGCGCCGCTCACGTGCATTTCCGTCCGGACGGACGATCTGGACCATCTCCGCATCAGGGGCAAGGCGGCGTTGACTGCGCGCGCCTACGGCGCGGCGCAGCGTGCATTTGAGCTGGCCGTGGACTACGCTAGGGAACGGCACCAGTTCGGACAACCGATCGGCAAGTTCCAGGCCATCCAGCACAAGCTGACAAACTGCCTGATCGCGCTCGAAGGCGTCAGGCTGATCCTCGAGCATACCGCCAGACTGCATGATGGCGGCGACGACGACTGGCGCTACTTCGCCGATTGCGCGTCGGCGTTCTCCGGCAACGCGCTGCGGCAGGTCTCGCTGGAGACCCAGCATACATTCGGTGCGATCGGCTATGCCGAGGAGCACGAGGCGCCGATCCATTTCAAGCGCGTGCACCTCGATGCCATCGCGCTCGGCGGCGCCTCGGATGCAAAGCGCAGACTTGCCGGTCGGCTATTGGATGCGGGCGGCGCCGGGCTGCCGCAATACGACCTCGGGTCCGCCGGAAATGCGTTTCGCGAGCAGGTCCGGCGCTGGCTCGACCAAAACTGGGCCGGAGATTCGAAGCAGGCATTCGACCAGAGGCCGTTCGCCGAGCGCGAGTTCGATGCGAACTTCGCCCGAAATATCGGCGAGACCGGGTGGATTGGGCTCGGATGGCCGGAGCAGTTCGGCGGCCAGGCTCGCTCTCCGCTGGAGCAGATCGCCTTCATGGAGACGATGGAGCGGGGCGAGGCACCACGGATCGGTGCGGCGATCCAGGCCAACGCGCTGATGATGTTCGGCACGCCAGAGCAGCAGCAAAAATACCTTCCGGAAATCCTGCGCGGCGAAGCCATGCACGGCATGGGTTACAGCGAGCCGCAGGCGGGCTCGGACCTCGCGGCGCTGCGCACGAGTGCGATCAGAGACGGCGAGCACTGGGTGATCAACGGCCAGAAGATCTGGACCACCACCTGGTGGGGCAAATACATGTTCCTCGCTGCGCGGACCGACAAGGACGCGAGGCCGCCGCACGCCGGCATCAGCATGTTCATCGTGCCGATGGATGCGCCAGGCATCACGATCCGTCCGTCCGTGACCATGTATGACGGCACCTTTGCCAACATCTTCTACGACAATGTGCGCATTCCCGCCGAAAACCTGGTTGGCGAGGTCAATGGCGGCTGGAAGGTGCTGACCGGCGCGCTGGCCTTCGAGCGAGGGCTGGTCGGTGGCGGTATCGTCCTGAAGGTCGCGCACGCCTTCGAGCAACTACGTGCGCATGTGATGGACAGGGAAGGCGATCTGTGCCTGGCGGAGGATCCGATCGTCCGCGACAGGATGGCGACGTTGGCGTCCGAGATCGAGATCGGCCGTCAGTTGATGATGCATTGTGCTGAGCTGGCGGCCGATGGCGTGACGCCGCCGGAATACGGCGCGATCAGCAAGGTGTTCTCCGGAGAGCTGATGGAGCGGTTCGGTGAGGCCGCGCTCGACATTCTCGGCATGCGCGCCGCGCTGTCCGAGCAGATGCCGGGCGCGATCGACAACGGCCGCTTCGAGCAGAACCAGCGGCATTCGCTGATGTGGGTCATCAGCATTGGGACCAACGAGATTCAGCGCAGCCTGATCGCGCAACGCGCGCTCGGGCTGCCGAGATAGGAGAGATCGGATGCAGAAGGATGGCGACAGGGCGCCGCTCGCCGGGGTGCGGGTGCTGGATTTTTCCATCATGGTGGCGGGACCCTATTGCGCGCGGCTGCTCGCCGACGTCGGGGCCGAGGTCATCAAGATCGAGCCGCCGGAAGGCGACGACATGCGGCTGCGGACGCCGCTGCGCAAAGGCCACAGCACCTATTTCGGCCAGCTCAATGCCGGCAAGCGTAGCCTGGCGCTGGACCTGAAGAACGCCGATGCCATCAAGCTCGTGCATCGCATGGTCGCGGAAGCGGACATTCTCGTCGAGAATTTCCGTCCGGGAGTGATGGAGCGGCTCGGCCTCGGCTATGACGCACTTCGCGAGATCAACCCGCGCCTGATCTATTGCTCGATCTCGGGCTATGGCCAGTCGGGCCCTGCCGCCGAGCGCGCGGCGTATGCGATGATCGTGCACGCCGAAAGTGGATTCGATCAGTCCCTGGCTCGCTACGCCGGTGACCGGGAACGTCCCGCGGCAGGAGCGATCTTCGTGGCCGACATCCTCGGCGGCATCTTCGGCTACTCCGCGATCCAGACCGCGATGGTTCAGCGCGAAAGCACCGGGAAGGGGCAGCGCGTCGATGTGGCGTTGATGGACTGCATGCTCAATCTGTTGGTCTATGAACTGCAGGAAGCCCAGTTCCCGATCCACTCGCCGCGTCCGACCTATGGGCCGGTCCGCACGCGCGATGGCGATATTCTGATCGCCCCGGTCACGCCGCGCAATTTTGCGGCGCTGTGTGAGGTCACGGGGCAGGACGAGCTGGTGAATGACCCGCGCTTCACAAGCATTCCGGCGCGCGGTGCCAACTGGACCGCCATGATGCAGGTGATCGAGCAATGGACCGGGCGTCACACCGTCGCTGAATGCATCGCGGCGCTGGATCGCGCCGGCGTTCCCTGCGCCGAGTACCGGACGCCAGGCGCGGCGCTGACCGATGCCCATTTGCGTCAACGTGGCGTGTTCGGGACGGTCTCGGATGGTGCCGGCGAGTTCGTCGGCGTCAATGCGCCATGGCAGATGTCCGGGGCCGACATCTCGATCGGAAGTCACGTTCCCGGGATCGGCGCGCAGCGGGACGATGTGCTGTCGCGAATCCTCGGATTGTCGCCGCAGGCAATCGCGGCGCTCGCCGCTGCGGGCACGTTCGGCAGGGCGCAGGCCTAGGCAGCCGGAAGCCCAAAATCTCAGGTATCGGACGGAGCGTCCGGCGGCGGAGCCTTCGCGATCGCGAGCAGGCATTTCAGGAAATGCGCGCGGTCTTCCTTGCGCAGGGGTGCCAGCATGATGTTTTGCAGCTCGGCGGCGACGGGGATAACCGCCAGAAGCGCTTCCTCTCCCTTGGCGGTGATCTGCACTTGGAGCGAGCGGCGGTCGTCCGGATTGTTCTTCTTCGAGACCAGCCGACGCGCGACCATCCGCTTCAGCATCTCGCTGAGCGTGTTGCGATCGCAGCTGATCCGGTCCGCCAGCACCGAGGGGGTGAGAGGACCCAATTGGTACAGCGCCATCAGCACGCCGAACTGCCGCGGCGTGATGTCGCTCTGGCGCGTCATGCTCTGATAGAGGCCGTCATAGCGGGCCTCCAGCAGCCGCAGCAGAAATCCGACGCCGCCTTCGAGTTGCCAGTCGCGGGCAATGTCCGTCGCCGAGTTCGTCTTCATACTCTTGTCGGCTGCCATGCCGTCGTTGGACTCCGATTTTTCGAATTCGCGTTAGCCGTTAGCAGCTTGGCCTGACGTCCTCAACCCTGCGGTGAACCGCACCCCGGCCTGTTCCTGGCACGATGCAACTACTTTCGGTCTTGTCACGCATTTGGCAATGTAGTACGTATACGTATCAAATGCGATGCCAAGACATCGTTCAGGGAGGTTGAACTTGGACCTGCGTGAGCTGCTGTCGATTCCCTATTTGCTCGAGGCTGAGGCGGTCGAAACCGAGCCGGGGCACTGGCGGGTTCGCCTTGCCTATCCGGAGCTGCCGGGATGCACGGCGGAAGCCGCCGTCGTCGAGGACGCCCTACGGGAACTGGAGCGTCGCCGCATCGAATTGATCGTCGGCCTCGTGGAGGAGGGCAAGCAGCCTCCCATTCCGCGCAAGCCGCTCACCGCAGCCGATCCACTGTGGACCGCTCAGGATCTCGGACTGTCTGACCGTGTCGCCGCACTTCTCGGCGGCGCGGCGGGCCCGGCCACACGCAATTGAATGAGGCAAACCCATGCTCTCGCGCGAAGACAATGAACGCCTGGTGAGGGTCGGCAAGGGCACGCCGCTCGGCGACCTGTTTCGGCTCTACTGGATTCCCTTCCTGCCGTCGGCCGACCTCGCCAAGAACGGACAGCCGAAGCGCATCCGGCTGCTCGGCGAGGATCTGGTCGCCTTCCGCGACACCGAGGGACGGGTCGGGCTGGTCGATCAGGCCTGCCCGCATCGCGGTGCGCCGCTGATCTTCGCACGAAACGAGGATTGCGGGCTGCGCTGCGTCTATCACGGCTGGAAATTCGACGTCACCGGCGCGGTGACGGATATGCCCGCGGAGCCGGTGCGCAGCCGCCTCAAGGAGCGGGTGCGGATCAAGGCCTATCCCTGCAAGGAGCGCAACGGGATGATTTGGACCTATATGGGTCCCGACGAGGCCGAGCTTCCGCCGCTGCCGAACCTCGAATGGAATCTGGTGCCGGCCGAGCAGGTGCACATCTCGGTGCGAGTCCAGGAGTGCAACTGGCTGCAGGCGGTCGAAGGCGAGATCG
This sequence comes from Bradyrhizobium sp. I1.14.4, assembly GCF_050435825.1. Lineage (NCBI taxonomy): Bacteria > Pseudomonadati > Pseudomonadota > Alphaproteobacteria > Hyphomicrobiales > Nitrobacteraceae > Bradyrhizobium > Bradyrhizobium sp. I1.14.4. The sequence continues at coordinate 239,014 of NZ_JBNDLA010000002.1, forward strand.
ACTCGGCGCACGCGCCGCTGCTGCATGGGCGGCTCGACGCCCAAGGCACGACCAGCGCCTGGATCCAGAAGCGCGACCTGCGGCCGACCTTCGAATGCATCAAGCAAGACTTCGGCATGAGCATCGCCGCGCGGCGCAATTACGATGCCAACACCCTGTACTGGCGGGTCAACCAGTTCATGCTGCCGTTCTATACGCTGGTGCCGCCGCTGTCACCGTTCCCGGATCTGAGCGGGCACGCCTGGGTACCGATCGATGACGAGAACACGCTCTGCATCATGTTCTCCTATCATCCGTCGGAACCTCTGCTGGAGAAGACGCGGCAGGTGTTCGCCGAAGGCCACAAGGGCCGCGAGAGTGGCCATGCCAGCCGCCACGCGCTGGTTCAGCACCCGGTGACGGTCCCGTATGCAGGCTACTGGACCAAATACAATCCGCAGAACGGCTTTCAATTCGACTACGAGGCGCAGCGCACCACCTGGTTCTCGGGCCTGCCGGGGCTGTGGGTGCAGGACGGCGCCTGCCAGAGCGGCGTCTCGCCGATCTTCGATCGCACCAGAGAGACGCTGTGCTCGAGCGATACCGGCATTGCGATGACGCGGCGCTTCATTCTGGAAGCGCTCGGCGCCTACCGCGATCACGCCATCAAGCCCAAGGGTGTGCTGGACCCTGACGTGTTCATGGTGCGCGCGGTGTCGCTGCGGCTGCCGCCGGAGGATTCCTGGGTCGATGTCGGTGCGCCGTTCATGCGGGCGAAGCTTGGCGCTGATTTCGGGTACGAGCTGTGAGCGCATCCGGCCATATGTTGCTTCGCGTCACTCGCCGGCGAGGGAGCAGTTGCGGCCATGGCTGACGGAACGCAGGAAGTTCTGGTCAAGCGCATCGGCTACGAGGCCGAGCGGATCAATTCCTACGAGTTGATCGCCAGGCCGGGCGGAGAGACGGGCGGAGAGCTGGCTCCGTTCACGGCCGGCAGCCATATCGACCTGCATCTGCCGAACGGCATGATCCGCAGCTATTCGCTGATCAACGATGAGCGCGAGCGGCACCGCTATGTGATCGCCGTCAACAAGGATGCCGAAAGCCGGGGCGGCTCCAGCTTTGTCCACGACTCCATGAAGGTCGGGGACATCGTGACGATCTCGGAGCCGCGCAACAATTTCGCGCTGCACGAGGCGGCAGAGCATTCGGTCCTGATCGCCGGCGGCATCGGCATCACGCCGCTATTGTCCATGATCCGGCGGCTGGAGGCGCTCGGACGCGACTGGGAGCTGTTCTACGCCGCGAGGACGCGCACTGGTGCCGCGTTCCTCGACGAGCTCGATGCATTCCGATCCGATCTTCATTCCAGGATACATCTCGATTTCGACGATGAGCGATCGGGGCGTCTGTTCGACCTGCCGGCAATTGTCGGAAACGCACCGGCCCACGCGCATCTTTATTGTTGTGGCCCGGTGCCCTTGCTCGCGGCATTCGAGGCGGCGACGACCGATCGGCCGTCCGATCGCGTGCATGTCGAATACTTCCAGGCGCGCCAAGCGCCCTCAACCGAGGGCGGCTTCGACGTCAAGCTCGCGCGAAGCAACCGCACGATTGCGGTCGAACCCGGCAAGACGATCCTCGATGCGTTGCTGGATGCCGGCATCACCGCGAACTACGCCTGCACCGAGGGAGTGTGCGGCACCTGCGAGACGCGCGTGCTCGAGGGCACACCCGACCATCGCGACCAGTTTCTGAGCAAGGAAGAGCAAGCGGCGAACAACAGCGTCATGATCTGCTGTTCGGGCGCCAAGTCCCGGACGCTCGTGCTCGATCTCTAGAACAACAACAGACGACGGGTGGAAACAATGAAGTATCTCTCGCATATTGCCGGAATGGCCCTGCTGGCCGTGTGCGTCAGTTCGCCCGCGTCGGCGGAGGCTGCGCGCGCCCTCAAGATCGGCGTGCTTAACGACGCGTCGGGCCCTTACTCGGACAATGCCGGCGAAGGTTCGGTGACGGCGGCCAAAATGGCCGCCGAAGACTTCATGCGGCTTCATCCGGATTTCAAGGTCGAGATCGTCTCGGCTGACCACCAGAACAAGGCGGATGTCGGCGCCGCAATCGCGCGCCGCTGGATCGATCAGGAGAAGGTTGATGCGGTTGCCGACGTGCCGAACTCGGCCGTCGGGCTCGCCGTCAACGAAGTCGTGCGCGGCACCAAGGCGGCGCTGATTGCGTCGAGTGCTGCGTCCTCCGACCTGACCGGGAAATACTGCTCGCCCAACACGATCCAGTGGACGTTCGACACCTGGGCGGCCTCGCACACCATCGGCGCCTACCTCGTGCGTCACGGCGGCAAGAAATGGTACTTCATTGCGACCGACAATGCGCTCGGCAAGTCGATGGTGCGCGACGGCACCGCGGTGATCGGCGCCGGCGGCGGCACCGTTCTTGGGTCGGTCAATGTGCCGATCAACAATGCGGACTATGCCTCGTTCATCCTGCAGGCGGATAGCTCGGGCGCCGACGTGATCGCGTTCGCGACCGCAGGCGGCGACACGGTCAGCCTGATCAAGCAATCCGCCGAGTTCGGGCTGAAACAGAGCGGGCGCACCTTCGCGGCGCTGCTGACCACCACGAACGATGTCGAGTCGAGCGGCCTTGCGGTCGGCGAGGGGTTGATCATCACCCAGCCGTTTTACTGGGACCTCAACGATGCCAGCCGTGCCTGGTCGACAAAGTTCAGCGAACGGCAGCGCGGGCAATCGCCGACCGCGTTTCACGCCGGCGTCTACTCTTCCGTGCTGGCCTACCTGAACGCGGCGTCGGCGGCAGGAACCAATGACGCGCCTGCGGTGATCCGGAAGTTGGAGGAGAAGCCGATCGACGACGCCTTGTTCGGGCCGGTCGTGGTGCGCGCGGACGGCCGCGCGATTCACAACATGTACATCTTCAAAGTGAAGAGCCCGAATGCGTCGAAGAGCAAGTGGGACCTGCTGGAGCAGGTCGGCGTGCTCACAGGGCCGGAGGCGTTTCGGCCACTCGACCAGGGCGGATGCTCGCTCGTGGAGCCGCCGAAGAGCAATTGACGACGACGGAAGCGACTTCGGATCAACACTTCTCAAACTGACGGACCTCCCGATGCTGGATCAGCTAGAAGCCGACTTCCCCGAGTACACGCCGCGCCCTGTCGATGCGCCAAGGGCGCTCGAGGGAGTTCGGGTGATCGATTTCTCGCATTTCATCGCGGGACCGTTTGCGACCATGATCCTCGCCGACATGGGCGCCGAGGTGATCAAGGTCGAAGCGCCGGGCCGCGGTGACGATTTGCGCCGCTATCCCCCGGTGCATCCCGACCTCAGGCACGGTGCGCCGTTCCTCTGGACCAACCGCAACAAGCGCAGCGTTACCCTCGATCTCAAGTCGCCTGAGGGCCTGAAGGTCGCGCGCGAGCTGATCGCGACGGCGGATGTCATTGTCGAGAATTTTTCGGCTGATGTGATGGCGCGGCTGGGGCTCGACTATGAGAGCTGCCGCAAGATCAAGCCCGAGATCATCTATTGCTCGGTGTCGGCCTATGGCCGCGACGGGGCGTTTCCGGACCGGCTCGGCTTCGATCCGATCGCGCAGGTCGAGAGCGGCTTCGTGTCGATGAACGGCTATGCCGACCGCGAGGGCGTGCGGGCATTGTCGCCGGTGATGGACATCAGCACCGCAATGATGGCCAGCAATGCGATCCTTGGCGCGTTGTTCGCGCGCGAGCGGAGCGGGCAGGGCCAGGCCATCGAGGTGTCGTTGTTCGAGAATGCCGTCCTGATGACCGGCTACGCCACCATGCAGTCGCTTTTCAACAATGCTGATCCGAAGCGAAGCGGCAACACCAGTCCGGATACGTGCCCGTCGGGCGTGTTTCAGGCCAGCGATTGCGCCTTCTATATCAATTGCGGTAACGACAAGATCTTTCAGCGGCTGATGGCGCAGGTTCTCGAGCGCGAGGATCTCGCCGCGGCCGAGATCTATGCAACCGGCCCCGATCGAATCCGTCGGCGCGAGGAGCTGTTTGCGATCCTCGGCGATGCCTTTGCCCGGCAACCCTGGTTGCACTGGCAGTCGCGGATGCGGGCGGCCGGGGTGCCCTGCGGTCAGGTGCGCACCGTCGGCGAGGCGATCCGCTCCCCGGAGGCAAGGGAGCGCGGGATCGTCACGAGGATCCGGCACGAGACGCTGGGTTGGGTGCCGAACGTGAACCTTCCGATCCGCTATTCGCGGACGCCGATCGTCGATCCCGTTGCGGCGCCTGCCGTCGGGCAGCACACCGAGAATGTACTGCGCGAATTGCTCGGCTACGGTGAGGCGGAGATCGCGCGCCTTGCCGCAAGTGGGGCTTTCGGCAGCCAGCCCTCGCGACAGGAGGCCAAGCCGTGACGGCGCGCGGGCGAGACGAGCGGACGCTGCGGGGCCGTGTGGCCGTGATCGGGATCGGCGAAACAGAATATTATCGCCACGGCGCTTCGCCCGATCCGGAATTCAAGCTCGCGCTGAAAGCCATTCTGGCGGCTTGCGAGGACGCTGGCCTCGATCCCCGCGAGATCGACGGGTTCTCGTCCTACAGCGACGATCGCAGCGAGGCCTCGCGGCTGGCCGCGGCGCTGGGTACGCATCGATTGCGTTCAGCGACCATGCAATGGGGCGGAGGCGGCGGCGGTTGCTGTGCTGCGGTCGCCAACGCGGCGGCCTCGATCGTCGCGGGCCTCGCCGATTGTGTCGTGGTGTTCCGCTCATTGGCGCAGGGCCAATATGGCCGGTTCGGACAGGCGGGCGGCATCCACACGGTTTCGGGGGAACGGTCCTACCTGATGCCGTACGGTGTGCTGGCGCCGCCGCAGCGTTTTGCCATGCGGGTGCAGCGCTACATGCACGATCATGGCGTCCGCCAGGACGCTTTGCGGGCGATTGCACTTGCCTCCTATCATCATGCCCAGGCCAACCCGCGCGCCGTGATGTACGGCAAGCCGCTCGACGCCGAGAAATACGATGCCTCGCGCTGGATCGTGGAGCCCTTCCATCTCTACGATTGCTGCATGGAGAACGACGGTGCTGCGGCCCTGGTGCTGGTATCGGCGGAGCGCGCCAACGACTTCAAGCGCGAGCCGGCCTATCTGCTCGGTGCCGCCTTCGGCTCGGGGCATCGCGCAGCGGCGACGGCGCACAACGCGTCGCTCTACGCCACCGCGAGCTTCGACACCGTCGCGGCCGATCTCTATCGCATGGCCGGGGTCGGGCCCGCGGATGTCGGTGTGGTCCAGGCCTATGAGAATTTCACGGGCGGCGTCGTGATGGCGCTGGCGGAGCACCGCTTCTTCAAGCCGGAGGAGGCCAACGACTTCCTGACATTCGAGAACCTGATCGCGCCGTCCGGGCAACTTCCGCTCAACACCAGCGGCGGCAACCTCGCTGAATGCTACATGCACGGATTTGAGCTGATTCTGGAAGCCGTTCGTCAGGTGCGAGGAATGTCGACGAGCCAGGTTCGACGAAACGATGTGGCGTTGGTCATCGGTGGCCCGATGGTGACGCCGGCCAGCAACCTCATTCTGGGTTCGGAGGCCACGTTATGAGCGGATCTGCACGCACGCATCATCTTCCTGTCGGGCTGCCCATTCCAGTCAGTGAGCCGGATGGTCTCTCGGCACCATACTGGGAGGGCTTACGCCAAGGCCGACTATTGGTGCAACGCTGTGACAGCTGCGGTACCTGGCAGTTCGGGCCGGAATGGATATGCCATCATTGTCACTCCTTTGATCCTGCGTGGACTGAGGTCGAGCCAACCGGTCGCATTTTCAGTTGGGAACGCGTGTGGCATCCCTCGCACGCAGCGCTGAAGCAGCACGGGCCTTACGTCGCTCTGCTTGTTGAGTTGCCGCACGCCGGCAGCGTACGCATGGTCGGCAATCTCCTGGGCGCCCCCCAGCAGGCCGTCGTCATCGGACAAGCGGTTGAAGGGGTTTTCGAACATCATCTGGAGTCCGATCCAGCCTTCTCATTGCTGCAGTGGCGGCGAAAATGAGGCCCGGCGTCTGAGGTAGGTGCGCCTCCTCAGTTGTCTCTATATAAAACTGCGATCTGCCGGAGGAAAGCGGGCAGGTAGGACGGCGGCGTGCAAGCGCAAGAGGCGTCGAACGACCGGCCCACGCTTTCCCGATCTCTGACGGTATTTGAAGCTCAGCTGTACGAGGGCGCGAAGACAGTCATGGCTCCGCAGGCAGCGCTGATTAGTCGATCGATTCCGATAGGTACCGAAATCGCCCGCGTCGCGAGCGGCTCGAATTTTTCTGTGAATTCAAGATCAAAGAAATGCGGCGGGTATACTGTCGGCATCAGTCTGTCAGATTTGAAGATTTGTCCTTGCAAATCAACGACGAAACGTCATCCACAATAATAGAGTGGGAGTGAAGGGGAGTACCGTGGAGTAGTATCGGATCGCAGAGGACACTCGAGCGAATCCCAGGCCATCGATAGCAGTCGATAGATTCTAGGCGACCCGCAGCTCTGCCGGTCTGTCGGGCGTCTCCCCGCTCTTCGAACGACGCCCATACGCCGTCAGGCCCATCCCAACCTTCGCGGCTTTGTGGCCTTCAAATATTCGGTCGCGCGCTGCTCGAAGAAGTCAGCGCGCGCGACCAGTTCTCGGCGTCGATCACACGGTGGTAGATCGATTACTGTTCCTTCTTGAACAAATCCTGGAAGATGAGCTGGCCCCAAATGCGGCCGCGTGCGTGCACCAGCGCGCCGCCCTCGTTGAGCTTTCCCAGCTTGACGGGTGCGAACCCGAGTTGTTTGGCCAAGGCCGCCACGGGAGCGATCGCGTCCTCGTCGTCACCAGACAGAAAGACCACCCGGTGCCCGCCCTCGACGATCGGATCGGCAGCCAGCCTGGCCGCAACCAGGTGATTGAAACCTTTCACGAGCTTGGCGCCGGTGAACGCCTTCGCGACGAAGGCGGAGGACGGGAGACCGTCCAGCTCCTCGGGGGGAAGCAACGCGTTCATCGCGTCGATGACCGTCTTGCCTTTCCAGCTCGGCAGGGCCTTCGCAACCTCGCGATGCTCCCCGAACGGGACCGCCAAGATGATTGTGTCGGCCTCGAGTGCATCCCGCAGCGACGTGGCGACGACCGTGGGTCCAATCGCGCGAGCCTGCGGCGCCAACGCCTCAGGCGGCCGGCGGCTCGCGACAATCACGTCGATGTTTTTACGGGCGAAGGCGTGGGCGAGGGCCTGGCCTATCTTACCGAATCCTACAACCGCGTAGCTCATATACTTCTCCGATCCGTGTTGATATTGATTCCCCGGCCCTTCAGATGGCCGAGAAGCCGCCGTCGACAGACAATTCCACCCCATTCACGAAGCTCGAATCGTCTGAAGCAAGAAACAGCGCGACCGCCGCAATTTCCTCAGAACGACCCATCTTTCCCCGCGGGATCAGGGATTCGAACATCTGCTTCGCTTCCTCGGTGAGAACTTGGTCCTGCATCGGTGTGGCGATCGGCCCCGGGTGCAGCACGTTCACCCGGATATTCCTGCCCTTCAGTTCGTTGAGCCAACCGCGTGCGAATGCGTGCAACGTCGCCTTGCTCGCCGCATACACGCTGTAACCAGGGAAACCTTTGATCGAAGCAACTGACCCGGTCATGAAGATCGATCCGCCATCGTTGAACAGCGGCAACGCCTTCTGAACCGTAAACAGCGTGCCGCGCGCATTCAGGTCGAAGGTCGCATCGAAGTGCTGCTCGGTAATCTCGCCCAGTGGGACGCCTTCGCCCATGCCGGCGCTCGCGTACAGGACGTCGATCCTGCCCTTTTCCCGCTTGACCGTGTCGAACAGACGGTCGAGGTCGTCGAGATTGGCCGCGTCGCCGCGCACGCCGATCACGTTCCGGCCGATCAGCTTGACGGCCTCGTCCAGCGCCTCCTGCCTCCGGCCCGTGATGAAAACATAGGCGCCTTCTTCAACGAACCGCTTGGCGCTCGCCAGTGCCATGCCGCTCGATCCACCCGTGATGACTGCAACCTTACCCTCAAGCTTTCCCATAACTTCTCCTTTCGTGGTGTCGGGACAGCATCTGCCCCCGAGAACCTCGACATGGGTCTGCCGGCGTCAGGCGTTGAGTGCAGAAGCGCGCACATCGGTGGTGCGAAATCGATCCGGCTGGGCGGCTGACGCCGGCCGCGACGATCGGTGTCCGCCGTTCGGAATTGGGCCGGGCTTGTCGGCACAGGCTATGATGACCGCCCGTACTGCTGTTCGATGTGTTAGATGCGGGCTTTGGAAGGCGCACCGTGCGGTGCGGGATTGCACCATGATCGACTGGGATGACGTTCGCTACTTTCTTGCCGTCGCGCGCGGAGGCTCGGTGCGGGCAGCCGCCGAGCGCCTCGCTGTGAACCACGCGACCGTGCTGCGACGCATCGCCCAGCTCGAGGAACGCCTCGGGGTCCACATGTTCGAAAAGCTGCCTTCGGGCTACCGCCTGACGGCTGCGGGCGAGGAGGTCCTCGAGTTCGCGGACCAGATGGAAGCGTCGTCGCACCTGCTGGAGACGCGCGTCTTCGGGCGCGACCAGAGCGTGCGCGGGCTGCTGCGGGTGACGCTGGCGCCGCCCCTCGCGACACACCTGCTGATGCCGGACTTCGCCGATTTCGCACGTCTGCATCCGGACATCGAGATGGAAATATTGTCGTCCGGCGAGCTGGCAAATCTGACCAACCGAGAGGCCGACGTCGCGATCCGCGTCGTCTACGACCGCAAGACCCTGCCGCTCAATCTTCACGGTCTGAAGGGACCGGAGCTGTCCGGCGGCGTCTACATGTCTCGCGATCGGCTAGCCGCGTGGCGTGCGGGCGCGCCTGATCCCATCCGGTGGGTTGTCATAAGCATTCATGGAATTCCGGATTGGGCCAGCGAGGGTGAGGTTCGCACCACGGGGGTTCCATTCAGGACCACCGACGCCGAGGCGCAGATCGTTGCTGTACGGCAAGGGCTCGGGATCACGACACTGCCGTGCTTCGTCGGAGACGCCGACCCCCGACTGGTGAGGGTGCCGGGCACCGACCTCCACATGTACGGAACGCTCTGGCTTCTCACACAGGGGGAGACGCGCAAGACGAAGCGCGTGCGGCTCTTCACGGAGTTCGTATCCCGCAGGCTCGCCGCGTACGCTCCGCTTCTCGCGGGGCTGTCCATATCGCGCGACTGACGCGCGGCAGGTCGTCCGCGACGCTTGGCGTAATCCGGCCGGAAGCCGAACTGCGATCGCTTGAAGCGGCATCGTTCAATCCGCGAATGTTGCGCCGTATCGCAACCGGTGCGAGGGACACACTACTGACGGCCACGGATTTCACGATCGCTGACGGTCTTTTTGGCAGGCTGGAGACGCCGCTTTTGCGGAGAACTCCGCGCAAAATAGACCAACCGATATCGATAGTCTTTGAAACCGAGCAAATCGCGGATCGCCGAAATTCTCCTTTGAATTCAAGAGCGAGAATCTCTGATGGATCCGGGATACGGTTCTTCGTCGTCAGCGGAAATATTTGCCTCGATGGATCAATGCGTTATGATGCTTCAGAACAATCGAGTGGGAGTAGGGGCAGACGCCGGGCGGTCTTACAAATTACCCTCTCTCAGAGGCTTAACCTCGAAGACCAGGACGGGAAGGCTTTGCCGATCAAGCTATGGGACTGGGAGTATTCATCCATCGTCTAGACTCGATCTATCAGGACAGTCCAGCGGAACAATATCAATTTCCCAGCCAATACTTGCGTCGCGTAGAAGCCTGCGTCGGTGACTGGATAATCTACTACGAACCGCGCAAGGTCGCGGAGACGCGCGGCTACTTTGCGATTGCAAAGGTCCACCAAGTTATCCCTGACCCCAGCGTACCCGGAATGTACCTCGCGCTGATTGAGCCGGGAAGCTACCTCGACTTTGCCAATCCGGTTCCCTTCAATGAATCAACCGGGCGACCGATAGAGCGAGGCGTTCTCAACGACGAGGGGCGGATTTCAGGACGCGCTCAATCGGCAGTCCGGCCAATCTCTCCTGAAGACTTCAGTAGTATCGTTGGACTCGGTTTTGAGGATAAAGCACCGTTACTGCCTCGGCTTGACCATGAGATGCCGTTGCCTTCCTTTGACGAGGAGCAAGTACCTTTCAAGTATGATCAACAGCGCGATCGCATTAGCATCACAATGTCTAGGATATTGCGCGATCGCGTCTTCCGACGTGTCGTCTTGCGCGCCTACGATGAACGGTGCGCCATCACAGGACTAAAACTGATCAATGGAAAAGGGCGGGCGGAAGTCGCTGCCGCGCACATTCGACCAGTGGAAGCGAGCGGGCCCGATATCGTCAGCAATGGGATCGCGCTTTCGGGCACAGCCCATTGGATGTTTGATCGCGGCCTGATCAGCTTGGCCGACAATTTGGAAATACTGATCTCGCGGCAGACCAATGATCCGCAAGACATACGATCGATAATTAACAAGTCAGGTCATGCGCTTGCACCGCAGCGCGCGTCTAACCGTCCACATCCGCATTTCCTAAGATGGCATCGTGAGCACTGCTTCAAGCAATGAGCTTGTAAGGCAGTTAGCGAACGGTAATCCGCCATATCCTGGTGGAGCTCCTGATGGTGGGTTACCCCGCTAACCCGCCCTGCGATCTCGCTAAACTTTTCGCGATTGCGCAGAAGTCGGGCAAGCCAACGTCTGATGACGCTGCTTTCCGCACGAACTTTCCACCGACCGAACTTGAAACAAACAGTAACGATCATTTCACTCGCGCTGAACGTCATTGTATGAGATGATACAACCAATGGTCAACATCGTAGATCTTCACTGGGCAGGAGGGCGGAATGAGCGACCAAATGATCGAAGCGACGACAAGTCCGGCACAGATCGTTCAGCAGGCGGCTGCAAACTATCTCAGTATCAGCAATGCGCCAGGCTGCTGCATCGCGGTCTATGACCAAAAGTCGTTCGGCACCAAGGGCTACGTCTACCCCAAGGGAATGTCAGGCGTTGCCGGCTCTTCGCCCGCGCCATTTAATGTCACGACAGACACGGTGTTCGAGATCGGATCAGTGACGAAGGTGTTCACCAGCACGTTGCTGGCGGTGGCGGTCAAGGCCGGTGGTCCCTCTCTTGACGACAGCATCGGCACTTATCTGAACGCCAACCACAATTTCAGCCCGAACCCGATCGGAACGCCGGTGCTGGACGCCATCCAGCTCGTGCAATTCGCCACCCATACCTCCGGCATGCCGGAGCAGCCGGGGGACGGCTTGACTGGCTATAGCGAGCAACTGTTCGCGGATGAGCCGCCCTCCAGCGAACTCGTCGCGTGGTGGAATCAATATGATACGCCGCCGCCGGGATGCTGGCAGTATTCCAATATCGGTTTCGTGACACTGGGCTTTGCGGTCACGCAGATGTTTGCGAAAGACCAGGGCCACAACTACAACGAGATTCTGGCCGAATACGTCACCGGTCCGCTCGGCATGAAGCAGACGGGAGCTGTCGTCAATTCATCCTGGAAGATCGCGCAGGGATGTATCGGACATTGGAGCAAGAGCTCTGAGCCGCCATATCCGATCGTTTTCGACCGCAATACGCCGACGGGGGACTCGGCCTTTGATCTGAAATCCACCGGCGACGACATGATCAGGTTTCTTGCGGCGCAGATCGCGGCACCGAAGGGGCCGCTCGGGGCGCAGATCGCGCTCACGCAGCAGAATCAGGGGACATTCCCTGTCTGCGGGCAGAAGACCAGCGTCACCATGGGCCTCGCCTGGCAAATCACGACCGACTCGCAAGGCCATACCGTTTTCATGAAGAACGGCGCGACGAGCAAGGGCGGATTCGAAGCGATCGTGATCGTCGTGCCGGAACTGCAATGCGGTGTCGCGGTGTTGAGCAATCAGTATTTCGATGCGTCGGGCGTGCATCCCGTGGGGATCGCACCCGGGAGCACCGCGCTACATATTATCTCGCAGCTTCATCCAGGATTCGAGCTGACCGAACCGCTGGCGGAACACGAGCCATTCGACTAGCAGACCTAGCCCGGATGGGCGCAGCGATGTCTGGGGCTTTGCCATCTGCGCGAGGGTTCTGTCCACGTGCCGCCAACCTCAGCTGGTCGGTTGCTTACCCGTGTTAACCGCCAGCTGAGCGTCGAAAGCGCGCTTGTAAGCCGGCCGGGATTCGCCGCGGGCGACGTAGGCGGAAAGGTTCGGATATTCGTCGAGGATGCCCGATGCCTTCAGCCTGAGCAGCACCGACACCATCATGAGGTCGCCCGCGCTGAACGCGCCATCGAGCCAGTCGGCCTCGCCGAGGCGCGCGGAGAGCCGCTTCAGCCGGTCGCGGACGCGATCCATGACCAGAGGCAGGCGTTCTTTGGTCCAGGGTTTGTCGCTCTCCAGAATCCTGGCGGTTACGAGTTCGAGGATCGGCGGTTCCATCGTGTTGACCGCGGCAAACATCCAGCTGATTGCGCGGGCGCGGGCATTGGCATCGCCGTGCAGCAGGCCCGCATGACGCTCGGCGATATGGAGCACGATCGAGCCGGTTTCGAACAGCGCGAGATCACCTTCCTCATAGGTCGGAATCTGGCCGAAGGGATGCAGCGCCAGATGTGCCGGCTCTTTCATCGCCTGGAACGAAACAAGGCGAACCTCGTAAGGCTGGCCCACTTCCTCCAGCGCCCAACGAACGCGTGTATCGCGCGCCAGTCCCTTGCCGCCGTCGGGTGACCGTTCGAAGGCAGTGATGGTGGGAGGCATCGTTTCTCTCCGTGTCCTTGCGTCCCGAGGACGAGCGGGCGGCGCGCCCCCCGACAGCCGATCCTGGAATCTTTCGACCGCGTTTCGCGCGCCCGAGTTGCCTCCGACGCAAATCAAATCTCGCTTCCCCGCCTGCGACAAATCAACCCGACGGGCAACACACTAAAAACCTGTCAATATCAGCATAAGAAAATATTCCGCTTGGCGTTTGACCCAACTCAGATGTTCAATCTGTGCGTCTCACCCGACACGAGGGGCGGATCGCGATCGTCACGAACGTGGTGTGGGATGCGGTGGACGCGGAATGCGCAACTGACGAGTGCGCATGACGCGGACGGCGAAATCGTGCAGGCCTGACGCCCTAGTGGCAGGTGTCCTCCCGCAAAACGCGCAAGCGTTTTTGCGGAGGCGGTGACAAAAAAGCCCAGTCTCGCCGGGGAGAGCACGTATAAGCCGTAACCCATCGCGCAGGGAAGGCCGGGTTGTTTCCGGTTACACCTGTGGTCCTACCCCCGAGCTTTCTACCCATTGCTCGGGGCCCATGGGTGCGATCGGCACCCGGTCTTCCCTGCGCCCTCTGTGAGAGGAGGGTGAAACGAAGAGCAAAGCTCGGACAAATCATGTCGCGAGAACGCGGCTGTGTGACTCAAAGCGAACCACAAATTCGATGTCGTCCCGGGCAAGCGAAGCGCGACCCGGGACCCAACCACGAATGCCAATGGTTTGCGAAGCTGGAGCCACAGCGCGTTTCAATAAGACGATCCTGTGGTTGATGGGTCCCTGCTTTCGCAGGGACGACGATTGTGGATGTCGGCTGCAAAAAAATTCGATGTCGTCCTGGCGGACGCCAGGACCCATTACCCCAAATGGCAATTGTTATGCGACGCTGGGGCCGCGATCTTGTTCATAATCAAATTCGGCGGTTATGGGTCCTGGCTTTCGCCAGGACGACACCATGCGTGTAGAGGCGGAGCTGTGACAATCGCCATTCCGCAAATTATTTTCATCGGTCTGTTGCCGGGTGTCGGCTGGCGTCTTCGCCAAGCGTCCTTTGCACAACACAAACAAGGAGACTACGGATGACCGATCTCGTCACATGCCTTTGGTTCGATCAGGGCCAGGCGCGCAAGGCGGCGGAATTTTATGCCGCGACATTTCCCGACAGCCATGTCGGTGCGGGCCACACGTCGCCGATCCCGGGCGTGGGGGCGGGCGACGAACTGACGGTCGAATTCACCGTGCTTGGCCAACGCTGCGTCGGGCTGAACGGCGGCCCTAATTTCAAGCCGAACGAAGCGGTGAGTTTCATGGTGCTCACGGATAGCCAGGAAGAAACCGACCGCTACTGGGAGGCGATCACCAGCAATGGCGGCACGGAAGCTCCGTGCGGCTGGTGCCGCGATCGCTGGGGATTTACCTGGCAGATCACGCCGCGGCGGCTGCTCGAACTAGTCAACGGATCCGACCGCGCCGCCGGACGGCGCGCGATGGAGGCGATGATGACGATGAAGAAGATCGACATCGCCGCGATCGAGCGGGCGGCGGTGGATGCGTAGAAGCGTAGGGTGGATTAGCCGAAGGCGTAATCCACCACGTTGTTGCGCCTGGGGGCATATGGCGGGTTACGCTTCGCTGACCCGCCCTGCGCGCCGGCGCTCAATCCGTCCGCCGGAAACTATTTGGCCCGAAATCGACAGTCATACGTTCGATTGAGCTAGTGGTGCGTGTCGGCGGCCATTCGTGCATCGGCATGCGCACGCCGCGACGGTCACCCCGGCGCAAACGCGGGATGTGCGTGATGCCATCGCATGATACGGATTTTGCATCGCAGCTCGGGAGCCAGCCTTGATGTCCATCGCAGCCGCCGCCACGCAACAAAATCCCACCGCCGCCGAGACCGATCCCGAGATGCTCGGCTGGATGCAGGGCTTTCCGCCGCCGCAGGACAGGACGATCATATTCCAGGACGGCTCGTTCCGCAGCTTCCCCGAATTGCGCTGGGCCTGGAGCAACATCCGCCAGCTGGTGCCGACCGTGAATGTCTGGCGCGGCGCAGGGCCGGCGTCGGTGCTGCCGCGTGAGGACCACGATATCGGCGCCTCCGCGTCGGTAACGATGGACGGTCGGCCAATGACCTTTGCGCGCATGCTCGAGGAGACCTATGCCGACGGCATCGCCGTGCTGCACCGGGGCAGACTGATCTACGAGCGCTATTTCGGCGCGCTGAAGCCGCACAAGCCGCATATCGCGATGTCGGTGACGAAGTCGTTCACCGGCACGCTCGCAGGCATCCTGGTCGCCGAAGGCAAGATCAATCCGCAGGCGCCGGTCACCGACTATGTGCCGGAGCTGGCGCGAAGCGCGTTCGGCGACGCGCGCGTGCACGAGGCGATGGATATGACCACGGGCCTCAAATACACCGAGGTCTATACCGACAGGAATTCCGACGTGTGGGGTCTGCGGCGCGCCAACGGCATGGCGCCGATCCCGCCCGGCTATGAGGGCGCGACCACCATCTTCGATTTCCTCTGCGCGCAGACGAAGCAGGGCGAGCACGGCAAGGCTTTCGCCTACAAGACCGTCAACACCGATGTGCTGGCTTGGATCATCAGGCGCGCCAGCGGCATGACGTTGTCGGACCTGCTCTCCGAACGGATCTGGGCACCGATGGGCGCGGAGGAGGACGCGCACTATCACGTCGACCGCATCGGCACCGAAAGCGGCGGCGGCGGCCTGTCGACCACGCTGCGCGATCTCGCCCGGTTCGGCGAGACCATCCGCAATCACGGCCGCTTCAACGGGCGCCAGATCGTGCCGTCTGGAGTCGTCGAGGATATCGCGCGCGGCGGCGATCCCGAAAAGTTCAAGCCGGCCGGCTACATCACGCTGCCCGGCGCGTCCTATCGCAGTCAATGGTGGGTGACGCACAATGCGCACGGTGCTTTCATGGCGCGCGGCGTGCACGGCCAGGGCATCTACATCGATCCGAAGGCCGAGATGGTGATCGCGCGCTACGCCTCGCACCCGATGGCGGGCAACGCCGCCAACGATCCGGTGACGCTGCCGGCCTACATGGCGCTGGCGAAGGACTTGACGGCGGGAGGCTGAAGTCCGGTTACGCGCGCGACAGCTTCTCGAAACGCTTGATCAGGCGCTCCCGCTTCAGGCGGGAGAGCCGCCTGATCCAGAACACGCCGCCGAGTTGGTCGATCTCATGCTGATGGCAGACCGCGCGCAGGCCGTCGGATTCCTCGCTCTGAAAATTGCCGTCGAGGTCCTGATAGCGGATGCGAACGCGCGCGTGGCGCTCGACGTCGTCGGTGACGCCGGGCATCGAGACGCTGCCTTCCTTGTGCAGGACCATCTCGGGCGAGGCCCGGATGATCTCCGGATTGACATAGCTCCGTGGGCCCTCGCTGGTGTCGAGCTCGAGCACCACGACCCGCAGGGCCACGCCAAGATGCGGCGCGGTGATGCCGATGCCCGGCGCGGCGCGCATGGTCTCGAGCAGGTCCTGCGCCAGCGCGCGCAGCGCGTCGTCGAACGCGGTCACCGGCTCAGCCGGGAGCGCAAGCCGCGGATCGGGATAGCGGACGATAGGGCGAACGGTCATGCCGATGTCTTAGGCCAGCGCAGGACGCCGGACAACACGCGCATGCAGCGGCCGCGCGCGGCGCGCCGCTCAGAGACGTTTTTCGAAGAACAGGTCGGGATAGGGGTCGTCGTTGAAGCGCGGGATCTCGGTCCAGCCGCTTCTGCGGTAGAGCTGACCGGCTTCCGCCAGCGCGCTGTTGGTGTCGAGCCGCAACACCGCGATGCCGAGCACGCGTGCGGCGCGCTCGGCCGCGTCCATCAGGCGCCGGCCGAGACCGAGGCCACGTGCGGCCGGCGCGACCCAGAGCCGCTTGATCTCCGCCAACTCACTGTTGCTGCCTTTCAGTCCGACGCAGCCGATCGGCAGGCCGTCCGACATCGCCACGATGAAGGTGCCGCGCGGGCGCACCATGTCCTTCGCCTCGGGATCGCGCGACAACTTGACGTCAAAACCCTGGCTGAACCGTCGCGCCAGCTCGGCGTAATATTCGCCGAGGCAGTAGCGCGCCTCGTCGCTGCGCGGGTCCATCTCATGCAAGGCCGTGCCGTCGCGTCCGAGCGCCGACGCGATCATGTCCATCGCCGCCAGCAGTGCCTCGCGTTGTGTATGGTGGGCGAGGAAGTCCTTCGCCTGCCGGTTGGAGATCGCCTCATAGGCGTTGAACTCGCGCTTGCCGGCCGGCGTCAGCTTCGCGATGCGGCGGCGCGCGTCGTCGCCATGCGCCGTCGTCTCGATCAGCCCTTCGTCCTCGAGGCCGCGCAACAGCCGGCTCATCAGGCCGGAATCGAGCCCGAGATAATCCCTGATGTCGCCGACATCAGTGCGTCCATGCCCGATCGCGTTGAGCACGCGCGCCGCCCCGAGCGGCCGGCCGCGCCCGAGGAACGAGGTGTCGAGCGCGCCGACGGCGGAGGTGACGGCTCGGTTGAAACGACGGACGCGCGAAACGGGGTCGAGCATATATCTGACTTTAGTCAGATATCATCACGACGTCAATTGTGATGGCTGCGCGGCCCAAGGCAGGCAAACTGAGTCTAGGCCCGCGCCAGCACCAGCACGTTGCCGGCAAGGATCGCGGCGGCGCCGGCGAGCACCGGCCAGCCCAGGGCAAGGTGTTCGAACAGCGCCGACAGCACGAGGGCGACGAGCGGCACCAGGGCGAGCGTATAGGCGGCGCGGCCGGGACCGAGCCGGCGCACCAGCTCGAAATAGAGCATGAAGGTGATGCAGGACGCGGCGACGGCGAGATAGAGGAAGCTCGCGGCATAAGAGAGCGAGATGTCGGCCGCAAAGTGCGTGCCCGTCGCGACCGCCCAGAGCGCGCTCGCTGCGGCGCCGACGAATGCGCCCCAGGCCAGCACGGAAACGACGGGCAGTCCGGCGCGCTGGTTGCGCGCACCGACCGTCGTCCCGGCGCCGGTCGCGACGGCCGCAGTGAGTGCCCAGGCAAAGCCCGCGAGCGGCGCGGCTCCGTGCACGCTGGCGCCGGGCAGGAAGATGATCGCGAGGCCAAGGATGCCGCACAGCGCGCCCCACATGAAGCCGGAGGAGATCGGCACACCGAGTGCGGCCCGCGCGATCACGGCCGCGAACAGCGACGATGTCGACAGCACCAGCGCCGCAAGGCCGCTCGGCATGCGCGCGGTTGCTTCGTAAAAGGCGATGAAGGCAATGGCGAAGAACAGCAGGCCCTGCAACGCGACAGCCGGTCGATCCTTGCGCGGGATCGCGAGCGGCACGCCGCGCAGCCGGCCGTAGCCGAGCAGGATGAGGCCCGCGAGCACCATGCGCAGCGCCACCGACCACGGCGCCGGTGTGACACCGGCCTGCATCGCGGTTGCCAGCGCGCCGCCGCCCCAGAGCAGCGCGGTCAGCGCGAACAGCAGGCCCGTCATGGCACGCCGGCGTCATCGAGCAGCGCGCGCCAGCCGCCGGCATCGATCCGCGTGCTCTCTCCCTCGAGCCGGGTAAGGGCGGAATCGAGCGTTGTCCGTTCGCTCTCCGAGAGGCGCGCGAGCAGCCGGGCCTCGATCGCGCTGCCCAGTGCAGCGATCCGGTTGAAGGCGATCCGGCCGCTGCGCGTGATGCTGACCGCGGCGAAGCGGCGGTCAGTCTTGGCGGGACGTCGCACGGCGAAGCCGAGCTCTGTGAGCTGGCCGATGCCGCGGCTGACCGCAAACGGGTCGAGCCCGCAGGCGCGGCCGATCTCGGAGGCATTGGCTGCGTCGCGCTCGGCGATGACGGCGAGGATGCGCCAGCCGGCCTGGCTCAGTCCGAACGTCTCGCTGTAAAAGCTCTCGAGCGGGCGGGCGACCTGCGCTGCGACCAGGAACAGGCGGTAAGGCAGCCAGGCGCTGAGCTTCAGCCCATCATCGGACGCAGGAGCAGGTTGCTTCATGGCCAAGAGGATCGCATAGATAATTGCAATATGCAAGCAATACGCAATGACATTCGGGCGTGCGAAAAAATCCCGACACACTTGTCACTCCCACTCGTCATCGCTGCCGCGCCAGATTGGGACATGGCCAATGACGAACGGCCGGCGGCGCTGGAACTGCGTTGGGGTCCCGGAGTTCGTCCAATTCGGAGACGGAGATCATCATGAGCAAATCGCAAGAGGACGATCGCGGCGGACTGGCGGCAATGCAGACTCCGCCAGTGGTGTCGCGGGAGGCGTGGGAGGCGGCGCGCCTGGAGATGCTGGTGAAGGAAAAGGCGCATGTGCGGGCGCGCGACGCGCTCGCCGCGGAACGGCGGCGGATGCCGTGGATGGCGGTCGACAAGGCGTATGTCTTCGAAGGGCCGAACGGCAAGGCGAGCCTGCTCGACCTGTTCGAGGGTCGCCGGCAGCTGATCGTCTACCGCGCGTTCTTTGAGCCCGGCGTGTTCGGCTGGCCGGATCACGGCTGCCGCGGCTGCTCGCTCGGCGCCGATCAGGTCAGCCATCTCTCGCATCTGAACCAGCGCGACACCACGCTCGCCTACGCCTCGCGCGCGCCGCAGGCCGACATCGCGCGGCTGAAGGCACGGATGGAGTGGGAGATGCCGTGGTACACTATCACCGACAGCTTTGACGCGGACTTCGGCGTCGCCGAGTGGCACGGCCACAACGTGTTCATCCGCGACGGCGAGCGGATCTTCCGCACCTGTCTCGTCAACAGCCGCGGCGACGAATCGATGGGCACGGTGTGGAGCTATCTCGACATCACACCGCTCGGCCGCCAGGAGCTCTGGGAGGACTCGCCGAAGGGCTACCCGCAGACCCCCACCTACAAATGGTGGAACTGGCACGACAATTACGACGCCGAGGCCACGCCGAATGCGAAGTGGGCGGCCGTGACCGATGCGGGCGAAGCCGCGTTCCGCAAGATCGCGGAGCAGGAGCGCAAGGCGACTTGATATCTGGAGCAGGGAGGACGCGCGGCGTCCTCCCTAGCCAGCGGACGAGAGCGCCTTCAGCGCCGTCAGCGTCTGCCGGAGCCCGCGATCGAGGCGCTTGTCGCGGCGGATCACGACCGCGAGCCGACGGTAGAGTTTCGGTGACAGCGACCGGACGATCAGGTCGCGCTGCTTGGCCCTGGCAGGAACGGCCATGCCCGGCAGCACCGCGCAGCCGAGGCCGGCGCGCACCATCTCCTTGATCGCCTCGACGCTGCCGAGCGACATCAACGGTTTCAACGAGACGCCGCCGCGCGCCAGCCATTCGTCCGCGGTGCGCCTGGTGTTGCCGCCGGGCTCGAACAGCAGAACCGGTCTGGTCGCCAGCACCTCCGGCGTGATCCGCGCCGGCAGCTTCATCTCGCGCGGCGCGATCAACACGAACTCGTCGTTCATGACAGGGGTGATCTCGAAACTGCGCCCCGACACCGGCAGCGTGACCAGCGCGATGTCGATCGTGTTGTCCTCGATTGCTCTGGCGATCTCTGCCGTGTTGCCCGTCGTGACCGTGATCTCGAGCGAGGGCAGCGCGGCCCGCAGCTCCTTCAGGATCGGGGGCAGCAGGAAGATGCAGGCGGTTGCGCCGGTACCGAGCCGCACACGGCCTGCCGTTCCCGTCGTCTGCTGTGCGACAGCGTCGACCGCCGATGTCACGGCCGCGTTGATCTGATGGGTGTGCGACAGCAATGCGGCGCCCGCGGCGGTCGGTCTGGCCCGTCGTCCGACCCGATCGATCAGGGTCGCGTTCAGGCTCTTCTCGAGCTGGCGCACCTGCAGGCTCACCGCGGGTTGGGTCAGCTGCAGCCGCTCGGCCGCCGCAGAGAAGCTGCCGCAATCGATCACGACGGCGAAGCTTTCGAGATAGTCGAGGTTGAGGTTCTTCATCAAAGTATCTCTTATGCTACGCATAACCAACTAAAGCTTCATTTATATAACGCCGGGGCGCATAGTCCGGCAAGCGACGGCTTCGGCGGATCGGAGCAGGCATTGTCCGGCTTCAAGTCCATTGGCGGCGTTGTTGTCGAGTTGTGGCGAGAGACGAGAATGGAAGGATGAGAGACAGCGAAGACACCGTGATTCGCGACGCCACAGAGGTCGACATGGTGGAGGTGCAGCGCATCTACGCGCACCACGTGCTCAACGGGCTTGCGACCTTCGAGGAAGTACCGCCGTCGCTCGACGAGATGCTCACGCGCCGCGCCGCCGCGCTGGCCGTGGGGCTGCCGTATCTCGTGGCCGATATCGACGGACGCGTGGCCGGCTACTCCTACGCGACAGTGTACCGGCCGCGGCCGGCGTATCGTAACACGATTGAAGACTCGGTCTACGTGTCGGAAGCCCTGCGGGGCCGCCGCGTCGGCGCGGCGCTGCTGCAGGCGCTGATCGAGCGATCGGAGGCGGGGCCCTGGCGGCAAATGATCGCCGTGATCGGTAACAGCGGCAACGCCGGATCAATCGCGCTACACCGTCGCATGCGCTTCGAGATGGTCGGAACGCTGAGGTCGGTCGGCTTCAAACTCGGGCAATGGGTCGACACCGTGCTGATGCAGCGGCCGCTTGGGCCGGGCGCTTCTACGCTTCCCTTTGGAAAGCAAACCGCCCGGTGATCGCACGCCGGGTCGTGATCGCCCTCGGGCTGGCTCAACTGGTCTCGTGGGGTGCAACCTACTATCTGATCGGCGCGTTCGGCGAGCAGATCGCCGCGGATCTGGGTTGGAGTCGCGACATCGTTTACGGCGGATTTGCCGCTGCACTCTTGGTGATGGGTGTGACGTCGCCTTTGGTGGGCAGGTTGGTGGACAGCCGTGGCGGCCGGCAGGTCATGGTCGCAGGCGCCGTGATCAACGCGCTCGGCTGCGCCGGTCTCGCAGTCTCGCATCAGATCAGCACCTATTTCGTGTCCTGGATCGTCCTCGGTCTCGGCATGCGGCTGACGCTGTACGACGCGGCATTCGCTGCGCTGGCCCGGATCGGCGGATCGGAGGCGCGCCGCGCGATGTCCGGGATCACCTTGCTCGGAGGCTTGGCGGCAACGGTGTTCTGGCCGCTCGGCCATACGCTCTCTGAGCATTTCGGCTGGCGCATTGCGGTGCTGGCCCATGCCGGCTTTGCGCTATTGACGATCCCGTTGCACCTGCTGATTCCGAACAAGCGGTTTGCCGGAGCGCCCGATTCTGCTGCGGTGGTACCGAAACAACCGCTCGCCGTCGACCGGCGGCAGCTTGCAGCGGCGGGCGGGCTCTATGCCGTGATCATGACCGGCGCCAACTTTCTGAATGCCGGCATGTCCGCGCATATGATCGCGGTGCTTAGCGGCCTCGGGCTCACAGTCACGGTGGCCGTATGGGTCGCAACGCTCCGCGGCATTGGGCAATCGGCTGCGCGCCTCTGCGAAGTCCTGTTCGGCGGACGGATCGATCCGCTCGCGCTCAACCTGATGGCCTGCCTGATCATGCCGCTCGCCTTCGTCGCCGGCCTGTTCAGCGGGGCGTCGATGGAGATGGGGATCGCTTTCGCGCTGCTCTACGGCGCCTGCAACGGCATTCTGACCATCACCAGGGGAACGCTGCCGCTGATCCTGTTCGACTATCGCAGCTATGGCACGCTGGTCGGCCGGCTCATCGTCCCGAGTTTCATCCTGCCGGCGGCGGCGCCATTGCTCTATGCGATCGTGATCGACCGGTTCGGCAACGCGGCCGCGCTTTATCTCTCCACAGGCCTTGCCGTGATGACACTGCTCGCTGCTGTTTCGCTGAAGCTGCTGTTTCCGTCGCGCCTTGGGGACCCGGAGCAATAGCTCAACCCGCCGCCGACTCACGTGGCAGCCACAGCGACAGCCAGCCGCCGAGCGCCAGCAGTGCGACGTTACAGCCGAGCGCGATCGTGAAGGCGTGTGCGTAGTCGTCGGTCTGGGGATGCGGCCCGAGCAGGCTGTAGAAGACGCCGCCGATCACAGCGACGCCGAGTGCGGCACCGATCTGGAAGGTCGTGATCATCATCCCCGATGCCAGCCCGGCATGGCGCGGATCGATGCTGCCGATCACGGCCTTGATCACCGAGGGCATCACGGTGCCGAAGCCTAGTCCTCCGCAAATGAGACCGAATTCGAGGCTTTGGGGCAGCGCGCCACTGACCGACAGCATCACGACACCGAACCCTATGACCTGGAGCGCAAAGCCCAGCGTCAGCGTGTAGGCGCCGAGCAATTGCATCACCAGCGACGACACCAGCGAGCTCACGAAGAATCCGGTGGCAAAGGGTAGGGTGGCGAGGCCGGCCGCCAGCGGAGACTGGTGCAGCCCGCTTTGCAGGTAGACTGCAAAGGTCAGGTAGAACGACGACAGCATGTAGAAGGCGAGCGCCATCACCAGGCCGATGACGAAATCGCTGTTGCGCAGCAGATGCATCGCGACCAGCGGATCGCCGCCGCGCGCGGAGAGACGTGCCTCGAAGCGGACGAAGGTGGCGAGCACCAGCGGAGCGGCGAGCAGCATCGCGACGATCCAGGCCGGCCAGCCGGCTTCCCGGCCCTCGATCAGCGGATAGACCAGAAGGCCCAGCGTGAGCGACAGCAGGATGACGCCGCCGATGTCGAGCCGCTGTGCGTGCTCGGCACGCGAGTCGGTCAGGAACAGCACGCCGCCGATGAATGCAACAAGGCCGATCGGCACGTTGATCAGGAAGATCGCTTGCCAGGCCAGTCCGAGCGGATGGGCAGACACCAGGACGCCGCCGAGCACCTGGCCGCAGATGTTGGCAAGACCGAACGTCGCGCCGTAGAAGCCGAGCGCGCGGCCCTGTTCGGCCGCCGGAAACAGCACACGGATCGAGGCGAGCACCTGCGGCGCCATCACGGTGGCGGTGAGGCCTTGCAGGATCCGTCCGGCGACCAGCAGGGCCGGCGACCATGCGATGCCGCACAGCACCGACGCGATCGTGAAGCCTGCGACACCGGTCAGAAACATCCGCTGCCTCCCCAGGAGATCGCCGAGCCGCCCGCCCGTGATCAGGAACACCGCGTAGGTTGCGGCATAGGCCGAGATCACGAACTGCACCTCGCTCGAGGTGGCTCCGAGATCGTCGCGGATGGCTGGCAGTGCAAGGTTGACGACGTTGAAGTCGAGGATCGGCAGGAAGGCGCCGGTGAGCAGCACCGGCAGCGCCAGCCATCGCCGCGGGTCGACCGTCGCCGCCCGCGTCTCGTGCAATTGCAACGTCTCGGTGGTCTCGCTTGTCACCTGCCGGCTCCTCTGCATCGTCGGCGCGTCGCACAAGGCGCGCCTGTCGGTCGAACTTCCGGGAAGTTGGCCTGTCTGTTTGTGATAGGATATTATCCAGTCGCGCGAAGTGAGTTTGCAAAAATGCACAGACCTCTTGACTGGAACGATCTCCGTCTCGTCCTCGCCGTCGCGCGGGAAGGCAGCCTGTCCGGGGCAGCGCGCAGGCTGGGCGTCACGCATTCGACGGTGTTTCGCCGCCTTGGAACGATCGAAACGGCGATCGGAACGCGGCTGTTCGAGCGTTTCCGCGACGGCTACGCGCCGACGCCGGCCGGCGAGACCGCGGCGGCATCAGCCGCCCGGCTCGAGGACGAGGTGCTCGCGCTTGAGCGCAGGCTGGCGGGACAGGACCTCAGACCGTCGGGCACGGTCCGGATCACGACAACCGACACGCTCGGCGCGGTGCTGATGCGGCATCTGCCTGCAATGCGCGCCGCGCATCCGGAGATCCAGCCGGAGATCATCATCTCGAACGCGATGGCGAACCTGACCCGCCGCGAGGCCGAGATCGCGATTCGGCCAACGCCAGCGCCGTCCGAGCTGCTGGTGGGACGGCGCGTCGCCGACATTGCCCATGCGGTGTACGGATCGCGCGGCTATCTCGGCCGGCGCGGCAACAAGGATCTGTCAGCGCACGACTGGATCGGGCTCGACGATGCGCTGGCGGGAACCGTCATCGCCAGCTGGATGCGCGAGAACCTGCGTTCGGCGCGCTTCGCCTGCCGCGTCGATGCGCTTCCGGCATTGCGCGATGCCGCAGCGGCAGGATTGGGGCTTGCCCTGCTGCCGTGTTATGTCGGCGACCTTGCGCCTGCGCTGCGCCGCGTGACGCCAAAGGCACTCGCCGAGCCGCGGTCGGCGCTGTGGCTGTTGACGCATGACGATCTCAAGCGCACGGCGCGCATCCGCGCCGCGCTCGATTTCCTAGCCAAGGCACTCGCGTCCGAGCGCGCGCTGTTCGAGGGAAAACGAGCCGGCAGCGCGCTGCGATAGTCGGCAGGGCGGCAGACCGTTCACATCCCGAGAACTTCCGTCGGGATGCGCCTTGCCGTATGATCCGCTGGCAACCGGTGATGTTCGCGAAAGGCGCTGACGATCGTCTTCAGTGCCGCGCGGGATTTCGCATCCGAGAGCGCCGACAGCAGCACGATTTCGGAGGGCGGAAGGGCAGGCAGGCCGAACCGCCGGCTGACCTCGATGGTTCCGGCGGGCGCAAGCCGGCACGAGAACACCGACGTGGCGAGGCCTGCTGCGACCGCATCGGCGACGGCAAAGGATCCGCAGCCGAGGAAGCTTTCCGTCCATTGGATGCCCGCCGCCGCGAGCGCGCGCGTGGCGATATTGAGCACGCCGCAGGACGGCGAGGAGGCGGCTAGACGCAGGGGTTCGCCCACGCGATGGACAAAGTCCGGCGTGGCGAACCAGCCATAGTGATCCGTCGCCAGCATCTCGCCGTCGCGGCGGTCGTCCTCGCGGCGGATGATGGCGGCGTCGATGTCGCCGCGATCGAAGGCATTCAGGAGATCGCGGGAATCTTCGAGCCGTACCTCGATCGTCACAGCCGGGTCGTGCGCGTGCAGCCGCGCCAGCAAGGTCGGAACCTCGGCGCCGCCGACGTGCGTGGCGATGCCGAGCGCGAAGCGACGTGGACGCGCGGGCAATAACCCCGCGACGGCGCGATCATGCGCGGCGAGCAGTTCGCGCGCGGGCGCGAGGAACGCAGCGCCTTGCGCCGACAGGCGCACCAGTCGCGGCGTCCGCTCGATCAGCCGGTGGCCGACCTGGCTCTCCAACCGTTTCAGCTTGACGCTGATCGCGCCCTGCGTGGTGCCGAGCGCTTCGGCGGCGCGTGTAAAGCTCTTGAGATCGGTGATGGTCACGAATGTCTTCACGGCGTCGACGTCGAGCGTGGTCATGTCAGTCATCCGGAATTGTTGTCTCTGAAATATCTAGTCATCCAATTCACCAATGCTCAAGCCGTAACTAGCTTGTGCCGTGAAGCGCCGCGGCCCACCCGATTCCTGCCGCTGCTGCCTCAATACATCGTGAGTCGATCGACCAACGCTGCTGCCAGCACCCTGGCAACAGCGTGCGGTATGCCGTTGGCTTGCCACAACAAAAGGACTGATCATGTCCACTGAACTGAGCCGCCGCGGTGCTGTCGTTCTATCCGCCGTATGCCTTGCCTGCCTGATGTTTGGATTGGAGATTTCCAGCATCCCCACGATCCTGCCGACGCTGGAGCGGGTGTTGCATGCCGACTTCAAGGCGCTGCAATGGATCATGAACGCCTACACCATCGCGGTCACAACAGTGCTGATGGCGATCGGGACGGTGGCGGACCGCTATGGACGCAAGCGCATCTTCCTGGTCGCAATCGCGGCGTTCGGCATCACCTCGCTGATCTGCGGCGCCGCGCAGAGCGTCGAAATGCTGATCGTCGCCCGGTTCCTGCAGGGGCTGAGCGGCGGCGCGCTGCTGATCTGCCAGATCGCCGTGCTCTCGCATGAATTCCAGGGCGGCCGGGTGCGCGCGGCCGCCTGGGGCTGGTGGGGCGTCATCTTCGGCATCGGGCTCGGCTTCGGGCCGATCATCGGTGGTGCTGTCGTCGCGGTGCTGAGCTGGGAGTGGGTGTTCCTCGTCCACGTGCTGTTCGCGGCCGTTGCGTTCGCGCTGACGATCGGCGGCGTCCACGAATCGAAGGATCCCAAGGCGAGCAGCCTCGATGTCGCCGGCATCGTGACGATGTCGCTCGCCGTGTTCTGCCTCGCCTTCTACATCACGCAGGGACCGGATCTCGGTTTCGTCAGCGCGAAGGGGCTTGCGCTCCTGGGCGTCTCCGCCCTGAGCTTCGTCGGCTTCCTGGTTGCCGAAAGGATCAGCCGGCGGCCGATGTTCGACTTCTCGGTGTTCCGCATTCCCGCGTTCTCCGGTTCGATCGTCGGCTCGGCGGCGATGAACCTCAGCTACTGGCCCTTCATGATCTATCTGCCGATCTGGTTTCACGCCGGGCTCGGCTATGACAGCGTGTCCGCGGGCCTTGCCTTGCTCGCCTACACGCTGCCGACGCTGGTGATGCCGCCCTTCGCCGAACGTCTGTCGCTGCGCTATCAGCCGGGCTTGATCATTCCCGCGGGGCTGTTCACGATCGGCACCGGCTTCATGTTGATGAAGTTCGGCAGCGCCGCCACGCAGCCCGACTGGTTGACGATGTTGCCGGGCTGCCTGCTTGCCGGCATTGGCCTCGGCATCACCAACACGCCGGTCACCAACACGACGACCGGCTCGGTCTCGAGCGACCGCGCCGGCATGGCCTCCGGCATCGACATGAGCGCACGGATGGTTTCGCTTTCGATCAACATCGCGCTGATGGGGTTTATCTTGGCGAGCGGCGTGCTCGCGCAGCTGAAAGCGGGGCTGCCGGCGCTGGATGGCGCGCAACTCCGCGTCTTCGCCGAGCGGATCGCGTCCGGCGACGTCGTATCCGCGCCGGAGCTGGCCGGCCCGGTCGCGCATCAGGCGCTCGCGAGCGGTTTTGGCTGGGTGATGCTCTATGGCGGCATCGGCGTCTGGATCATGGCCGCGATCAGCTTCCTGATCTTCAACGCGCGGCCGGTACGGCAGGCCGAGGTTCATGGCACGAAGTGAACGTGATGTCGCTGCGCTCGCCCTGCGACAGGGGCGGGCGGCAGCCGTCACTTCACAAGGGTCAGCAGCGGCTTGTCCTTCTCGACGATATAGGTGGCGAGCTCGCTGGCGGTGACGTTGCCGACATTCTTCGCCGCATGGACCGTGCCTGCGGGAATGAACAGCACGTCGCCAGTCTTCAGCGTCGCCGGCGGCTTGCCGTCGACGTCGTATTCGAGCGTGCCGGCGAGCACATAGATGATCTCCTCGCCCGGATGGGTGTGCCGGCCGAATGCCTTGCCGGGTGCAATGTCGACACGCACCTGGACCGCTTCACGCCCGGGGGCGTTGAGGTCGTGGCGCTGCAGATCGGTCCGCGTGAAGCCCGCCGGTTGCTGCGCCTGTGCTGTGGGTATGGTCAGGAAACTTCCAGCGATCAGGGCCGCTCTTGCGAGGAGACGCGTCGCCGTCATCAGTCTGCTGGTCATCTTGAACTCCAGGGTTCGTCTTCTGGGCTGGTCCGACCGCGAGCCGGCAAGCGGCCGGCCCGCGTCGAAGCTTGTCATGTGCCGGTCTCAGACAAGGGTGGTCGTGACGTCGATGTTGCCGTGGACCGCCTTGGAGTACGGGCAGATGCCGTGCGCGGCTTCGATCAGCTCCTGCGCAACCTCGCGCTCCACGCCGGGAACGTGGACGTTGAGGCGCGCGCTCAGGAAGAAGGCGCCGCCGGCCTGGTTCAGATCGATCTCGGCGTCGACCTCAGGCTCGCTCGCCAGCCCGACCTTGCGCTGTCCGGCGGCGAGCTGGATCGCGCCGATGTAGCAGGCCGACCAGGCGGCGGCGAACAGGTTTTCGGCGGCCGGGTGCGGCTGCTGCAGCCTGACGTCGAGGAAGCCGTCGCGCGAGCGGGCGGCGCCGTTCGGACCGGCGGTGACATGGGTCTTTCCGGTGACGAGAACCTTTGCATTGGCGGTCATGGCGAACTCCTTTTGGATGAAATTAAATCGTGTCCGATATAATCGGATACGTGTCGAAATAAACCCGACATTGGGTCATGTCAAGCACTTCCGATTTAATCGGATACGATTTATGTTGGCGGGGACTTCACAAACTCCGGAGACGCCCGTGACCCGCTCCTCAAAGGCCGAGACCAAAGGCCGAAAACTATCGAATTTTCTGTGTTTTGCGGTCTATTCGGCCAATCTGGCCTTCGGCCGCGCCTACAAGCCGATCCTGGACGCGGTTGGGCTGACCTACACCCAATATATCGCCATGGTGGCGCTGTCGGAGGCCGACGACCAGACCGTCAGCGCGCTTGGTGAAAAGCTGTTCCTGGAATCCAACACGCTGACGCCGATCCTCAAGAAGCTGGAGCAGAGCGGCTACATCAACCGCACCCGCGATCCCGCCGATGAGCGGCAGGTGCGGGTGAGCCTGACGGCGGCGGGCCGGCGCCTGCTCGACAAGGACCTCAGCGTGAACCTGATCGAAGCCACCGGGCTCGAAGACGAATTTCCCATCGTGCGGAAGAGTGTCGTCAGGCTGCGCGACAATCTGCTGCACAATACGCGCGGCGATCCGAAGAAGGGCTGATGCCGCGGCAGCAAATTGTAACGCGCTGTATCCGCATCGCGGCCTTCCGCATTTTCGCCACGGCGCAACCGGCAACTCTGCTCCGCGTCGGGATGACGCGGAGGACAGATTGATTTGCGCAGAACGTTACTATCCATCTGCGGGATGATCGCCACGATGAGCCTGGCTTGCACGGCGGTGCCGTTTGCATCGGCCCAACCGGCGTCACCGGATCACGCGCAGCCTTCGTCGCGCGCTGGTGGCGATCGCTCGCCGGCGAACGCGGCCGAGATATGGGACGCCAATCATGATGGCGTTTACACCTGCGACGAGTGGAAGGCCTATCTCGGGCGGCTGTTCGATCGCGCCGACCGCAATCACGACGGAATTCTCACGCCGGCGGAGTTCGACGGCGTTCGCCGGCCCGGCAGCGCGCTCGCCGACGCGGATTTCGGCTATTTCGACGAGAACCAGGACGGCAAGATCACCCGCAGCGAGTTCGTCGGCAAGCCGAACGAGTTCATTCTGCAAAACGACAAGAATGGTGATTGCCGTGTCACGCCGGACGAACTGAAGGGGTCGACGACGGAGGAGAAGAAGCCGGGCGGCAGGGGCAAGCGATCCTGAATTTCGATCTAGCCCGACACGAGCTCGCGACG
Organism: Bradyrhizobium sp. I1.14.4; assembly: GCF_050435825.1. Classification (NCBI taxonomy): domain Bacteria; kingdom Pseudomonadati; phylum Pseudomonadota; class Alphaproteobacteria; order Hyphomicrobiales; family Nitrobacteraceae; genus Bradyrhizobium; species Bradyrhizobium sp. I1.14.4. The sequence continues at coordinate 269,008 of NZ_JBNDLA010000002.1, forward strand.
TGCAGGTCGAGACGGGCTTGCCGCGCTTCGATCCGATCCAAGATGCTCGGCCGCTGGCAGTTTGATGCGGACAAGCAGGCCGTGCGGCGCATTGTCGTGCAGGGACAACTCGCCACCATGCCCACACACCATGGCCTGAGCGATCGAAAGGCCAAGTCCAAAACCGCTTTTCTCGTCCATGGTGCGGGCCTCGTCGCCGCGGACGAAGGGCTTTAACATTTCGGCGCGGCGGTGCTCCGGAATCCCCGGACCGTCGTCCGAGACGTCGATCGTGGCCTGATCGGCGGATGCAGTCAGCCGGATCTCGACTTCGCTGCCGAACCGCAGGGCATTCTCCACCAGGTTCGTCACGGTGCGGCTGATCTCGCCGGGGCGGATCAGGAGCGAAGCCCTGGCCGGGCCCTGGTAGCGCACGACACGGCCGCAATCGGAGAATTGCTCGCAGATCGTCTGCAGCAGGGCGGCCACGTTCACCAGGGTCGGCTTTGCCGCGCTGCCGCCGCTCAAGAATGATAGCACGGATTCCAGCATGGCCTGCATCTGGTCGAGATCGTGCAAGGTCTCCGCGCGTTGGACGTCGTTCTCGATGTATTCGGATCTGAGCCGTAGCCGGGTGAGCGGCGTTCGCAAGTCGTGGCTGATGGCGGCGAGCATCCGCGTGCGGTCATTCATCAGGGTGGTGATGCGTTCGCGCATGCGATTGAGCGCGACCGCCGCGGCGCGAATCTCCTCGGGGCCGGTCTCCGGAAGCGGAGCCGCCGCCTGGCTGATGCTGAAGTTCTCTGCGGCGCGGGCAAAGGCGGAGAGCGGCGCGCTCAGCGCGCGACCGGCCCACACGCCGAGCAGCGTGACGCTGACGAGCAGGAACAGGAATGTGCTCGCCCAGAATACGCCGAAGAAGGGCGGCATTTTCGCCGGGCCGATTGTCGCTTCGAACAGGGCTCCGTCCGGCAACCGCACCGCCGCCAGCGCGGTCTTCGAGGAAAACTCCAGATCGACATCGTCGACGCCCGGCGTCTCGGACGACGCATCGCCGGACAAGCCGGGAGCTGCGTCGCGCAATGTGAAGTGCAGCCGGGGAAAGGCCCGATCGGCCGCCTGCAACAGCGTGGCGCGATTGGCCGCAGGGGCCTCGGCCAGAAGCTTGGCAACCAGCTGGAACTGATGGATCGGCCTGTCCGCAAACGATCTCGGTTTCTGGCTGGTGAAATACAGCCCGATCAGCGCGTGGATCAGCACCAGCGAAAGCAGGATCAGCGCCGCGATCTGGCCGCTGATCCGGTGGAAGCTGAAGAGCGTGGCAATCCCGCGGGTCGAGCTCATGCGTCCTCCACATGCGGCGTGAAGATGTATCCGCCGGTGCGCACCGTCCTGATCACCGACGATCCTTCGCTGGTATCGAGCTTGCGGCGAAGCCGGCTGACCAGTACGTCGATGCTGCGGCCGAACGGACTGGCTGGCCGGCTGCGCGTCATCGTCAGGAGGCCATCGCGCGTCAAGATCCGGCCAGGCCGTTCGCAGAAGACCTGCAGCAGGTCGAACTCCGCGCTCGTCAGCGGGACCTGGGCGCCGTCGGGATCGCGCAGTTCGCGCAGGCGCAGATCGATGGTCCAATCCTGGAAGCGCAGGCGCGCGGCGCTCTGGCCGGAGCGCCCGGCGAGGCCGGCCTGGGCCTGGCGGCGCAACACCGCGTTGATCCGCGCCAGCAGCTCGCGCGGATTGAACGGTTTGGCGAGATAATCATCCGCCCCCATCTCGAGCCCGAGGATCCGGTCCAGATCCTCGCCCTTCGCCGTGAGCATGATGATTGGAATCGTCGAGTCGCCGCGAAGGCGGCGACACAGGGTCAATCCATCCTCTCCCGGCAGCATCAGATCGAGGACGACGAGATCGAGCGAGTGCCCGGCAAGGTAACGATCCATTTCCCTGCCGTTCGAGGCCGTAGCGACCAGACAGGATTGGTCGCGGAGGTAGCGGGCAATCAACTCTCTGGTTTGCAGATCGTCTTCGACGACAAGGATCTTCGGAGTGTGTGCAAGCATGGCCGCGACTGCGCCTCATCATATGTCATTTACGCGTTCCAGCGCGCTTAGCCACCAATCGACCAGCATATGCGTCGCTTGTGGGCGGCATTGCGCCTTTTCGTAAGCATAATGTTTCTGAATTGTGAGCAACGCGTGCTGCCGGAAACAAACGGGACGGCGCGGCGTCGCGTTGCGCTCACAGTCCAAAACCATTGGAAATAATCGCGCAATCCGGCAGCCACACCGCAGCCATCACCATCCCGTCACAACGGGGGGCTGGTTTTGCGAGGTGTGGAATGAAGACGTGGCGGAGCTTTGTCGCGGCGATTGTGCTGTCGGGCTTTTCGATCCCGGGGGCGTCAGTGACATGGCTATTGCCGGCACCGGCGGCGGCCCAATCCGTTGATGCGATCACGATCGAAGGCAACCGGAGAATCGAGGCGGAGACCATCCGCTCCTATTTCAGGCCCGGGGCGGGCGGCCATCTCGATCAGGCGGCCATCGACGACGGGCTTAAGCAACTGGTCGAGACCGGGTTGTTCCAGGACGTCAAGATCGATCGCGCGGGCGGCCGGATCGTCGTTTCGGTGATCGAGAATCCGGTAATCGGTCGTGTCGCATTCGAGGGCAACAAGAAGATCAAGGACGAGCAGCTCTCGGCGGAGGTGCAGTCCAAGCCGCGCGGCACGCTGTCGCGGCCAACGGTGCAGTCGGATGCGCTACGGATCGCCGAAATTTATCGGCGCTCCGGCCGCTACGACGTGCACGTCACGCCGGAAATCATCGAACGCTCGAACAACCGAGTCGATCTCGTCTTCACTGTCGACGAAGGCGCGAAGACCGGCATCAAGACCATCGAGTTCATGGGGAACAGCAGTTTCTCGGCGGCGCGCCTGAAGGACGTGATCAAGACCCATGAGACGAACTTCCTGAGCTTTCTCGGCAACGCCAACATCTATGACCCGGATCGTGTCGAGGCCGATCGCGACCTGATCCGACGCTTCTACCTGAAGCACGGCTATGCCGACGTGCAGGTCGTGGCCGCGCTCGCCGAGTATGATCCGGAACACAAGGGTTTTCAGGTGACGTTCAAGATCGAGGAGGGGCAGCAGTACCATGTTGCGACCGTGAGCTTCCGCTCGAACATAGCGGGCTTCGATCCAAATACCCTCCGCTCACTTTCGCGCGTCAGCGAAGGCTCGCTCTACAATGCCGAGGCGGTCGAGAAGTCGGTCGAGGACATGCAGATCGAGGCCTCACGCCGCGGCTACGCCTTCGCGGTGGTCCGTCCGGACGGCGACCGCAACTTTGAGGCCCACACTGTTGGGATCGTGTTTCGCGCGGAGGAGGGGCCGCACACCTATATCGAGCGCATCGATATTCGCGGCAACGGCCGCACGCGCGACTACGTGATCCGGCGCGAGTTCGATCTCGCCGAGGGCGATGCGTATAACCGCGCGCTGGTCGATCGTGCCGAGCGGCGGCTGAAGAATCTGGACTACTTCAAAACGGTCAAGATCACCACCGAGCCGGGCTCGTCGAGCGATCGCGTCGTTCTGGTTGTCGATCTGGAGGAGAAGTCGACCGGCGACTTCTCCGTCTCGGGAGGTTATTCCACCACCGACGGCGCGCTTGCCGAGGTCAGCATCTCCGAACGCAATCTGCTCGGGCGTGGCCTGTACGCGAAGGCAACGGTCAGCTACGGCCAGTACTCGCGCGGCCTGTCGCTGTCTTTCGTCGAGCCATATCTGCTCGACTATCGCGTCGCGCTCGGGCTCGATGCATATTACAAGGAGCAATTGCCGACGGACTACACGACCTACGGGGTGAAGACGATCGGCTTCTCGCCAAGGCTCGGTCTGGCGTTGCGCGAGGACCTGACGCTCCAGCTGCGGTATTCGCTCTACCAGCAGGAAATTTCGCTCGATAGCACCTACGCGAACTGCAACAACAATCCGTCCAATCCGTCGCTCGCGTTCAACCCGACGCCCGCCTACATCCAGAATGTCCTCGGAGGCGTCGATCCGACGAACGCGGTCGATTCCGGCCTGTACGGTTACGGTTGCTACGGTGACGGCGAATCCACCTTGCCCGTGCGCAAGGAACTGGCTGCAGGTGCGACCTGGACCTCACAGATCGGCTACACCCTGACCTACAATACCCTCGACAACAACAAGAACCCGACCGACGGCCTGCTGATCGACTTCAAGCAGGATTTTGCGGGCGTCGGCGGCGACGTGACATATCTGAAGAGCGCGGTCGACGCGAAATACTACACGCCGCTGGTGTCCGACCTCGTCGGACTGATCCACCTGCAGGGCGGCCTGCTCACCAAGGTCGGCGATAACGACCTGCGCATGCTGGATCATTTCCAGATGGGGCCGAACCTTGTGCGCGGCTTTGCCACCAACGGCATCGGGCCGCGCGACATTACCTACGCGAGTTTGGGGGCGGTCGGGGATTCGCTCGGCGGCACCAAGTACTGGGGTGCCTCGATGGAGCTGCAGATGCCGTTCTGGTTCCTGCCCTCGGAGGTCGGCCTGAAGGGGGCGGTCTATGCGGATGCCGGCTCGCTCTGGGGTTACGAAGGACCGACGTCGTGGACCGCGACCGGCGAGGTCAACACGCCGGCGTGTCCGACCTGCGGCTTGCAGTACGACGACAACAATGTGGTGAGAACCTCGGTCGGCGTCGGCCTGATCTGGGCGTCGCCGTTCGGGCCGCTACGCTTCGACTACGCAGTACCGATCACCAAGGGCAAGTACGATATCGTGCAGGAGTTCAGGTTCGGAGGCGGGACCTCCTTCTAGGAAGGTGATGGTTTCGCTTGCCGCGTGTGTCGCCGCCGGGGCGCCGACCTGGCGCGATACTGCCATGCCGTTGGGCAGCTTGCGGCGCCCGCTGAAGCGGGGCAGGCTGCAGCAGTCCAATTCCGATCCGAGGCAAGAGTCATGTCACGTGTGTCAATCAAGACCAAGAACGACCTGCCGCGCGAGCTCAAGCCTCTGTGGGACAAGATGACCACCTATGGCGCGTTCGAGAACCAGGCCGGCGTCATGGCGCAGCGTCCGCCGATCTTCAAGCACATATGGTCGCTGCTGGTCGATCTCGCCGACGAGGCGGTGGTCTCGAAGCGGCATCTCGAGCTGGCGCTGGTAACGGTCTCGCTGTTGAACAAGTGCGACTATTGCGTGTCGCACCATGCGCCGAAGCTCGCGATCCAGGGCGTCTCCGAGGCGGGAGCGGAACGGTTGCTCGACTATCAGGATCATCCCGAGCTCGATGCGCTCGACAAGCTCGTGGTCGAATATGCGATCGCCGTCACCAACACCTGGAACAGGACCCGCGACGAGATCTTCGCGCGCCTGCGCGAGCATTTCTCCGAAGCGCAGATCGTCGAGCTGACCTGGCGGATCGCGCTGTGCGGCGCCTTCAATCGCTTCAACGACGTCCTGCAGCTCGACGTCGAGCAGGGCGTTCCGCATCGCGAGGCCGCGGAGTGAGGGCCTGATCAGGCCACAGGCGGGGTGCCGCCCCCGAGCGTCGCCAGCACCAAATCGGCGCGCGGAGACGGCGATATCTTCGGCAGGTTCATGACGTCGTAGCCGAGCGCCGGAAGTGTCTGCATCAGCCGCTGATACTCTGCGATCGCTGCCTCGATGCCGTGCCGACGCTCAGCGTCGGTGACGTAAATCTCCGGCCATGGCGGCGTCATGAACACGCGCGCGTGGTAGCGATGTGTGGAGCACAGCAAGCGCAGCACCGGCTCGCCGGTCAATGCTTCGAGCGCCGACGCCGCATCGACGAGGCCGCGGTCGAAGAACACCCATCCGGAATGGGTTTGGGCCGTCGCAATATCCTTCAGCGCGACGTCGATATCCTTCAGCGCGACGTCGATGGCGCGGCGCAGGAAGGCCTCGGCATCGACCCAGGGCAGGGCCGCGCCGCCGGACGTGAGCTCATGGGCGATGATGCGGCGGCCGGGCTCTTCGACGACCCGATAGCCGCGTCCGCGCAGTTCGACCAGCAGGGTCGATTTTCCGCCGCTGGAGCAGCCGGAGATCAGGACGAAGCCAGTTTTCAAAAGAAGTCCTTCCCTTGCAACGGTAGGAGCAGGGTGGCCCGCGGTCGCGGAACGCCTGATAGCAAAAAAGTGAGCTGGCGCGCTCGGCAGCTGTCGGTTCCAGTCCGGTCCGTTCGTCTTCCAGCCAGAACGAACTGCATTGGGAGTTCCGGAATGACCAATTCGACCTATCGCTGGGTGATCGTCGCGGCCGGCGGCCTGCTCGGCTGTGTCGCGATCGGCGGCATGTTCTCGCTGCCGGTGTTCCTCCAGCCCATGGCGCGCGAAACCGGCTGGTCGGTGACGGGCATCTCCAGCGCGATGACGATCGGCTTCCTCGCGATGGCGTTCAGCAGCATGATCTGGGGCACGCTGTCCGACCGCTTCGGGCCGCTGCCGGTGGTGCTGACCGGATCGGTCGTACTGGCGGCAAGCCTTGCGCTGGCAAGCCAGGCGCCGTCGCTGCTGGCGTTTCAGTTTCTCTTCGGCGTGCTGGTCGGCGCCGCCACGGCCGCGATCTTCGCCCCGATGATGGCTTGCGTCACCGGCTGGTTCGATACCCATCGAAGTCTCGCCGTCTCGCTGGTGTCGGCGGGCATGGGCATGGCACCGATGACGATGTCGCCGCTCGCGGCCTGGCTGATCTCCAACCACGACTGGCGGACGGCGATGCTGATCGTGTCAGCCGTGGTCGGCGCGATCATGATCCCGGTCTCGTTCCTGGTGCGCCGCCCGCCGGCGCTGCAGGGCGACCACGCTGAAGCGGAAACCGCGAATGGAGAGCCGCCGTTGTCGCTGGCGCAGGCGCTGCGCTCGCCGCAATTCATCATCCTGGTGGCAACAAGTTTCTTCTGCTGCGCCACGCATTCGGGACCGATCATCCATACCGTGAGCTATGCGATCACCTGCGGCGTCCCGATGATTGCAGCGGTGACGATCTACAGTGTCGAAGGACTGGCCGGCATGGGTGGCCGCATCGCCTTCGGACTGCTCGGCGATCGCTTCGGCGCCAAGCGCTTGCTGGTGTTCGGCCTGCTCGCCCAGGCGTTCGGCGCGCTCGGTTACGCCTTCGTCCGCGAACTCTCCGCATTCTATGCAGTGGCGACGGTATTCGGATTTATCTATGCTGGAACCATGCCGCTTTATGCCGTGCTTGTGCGCGAGAACTTTCCGTTGCGGATGATGGGCACTGTGATCGGCGGCACGTCGATGGCCGGTAGCCTCGGCATGGCAACGGGTCCCCTGGTCGGCGGCCTGATCTACGATGCCTTTGCGAGCTACACATGGCTTTATGTCGGCTCCTGGGCCATGGGCATCGGCGCTTTCCTGATCATGATGACCTTCCGGCCGATGCCTGCGGCGCGGCCCACGGCGGTGCCGGCCCCGGCGTGAGATTTGCCCTGCGTCACGCAGCGCGCCAACCGAACGGATGGACGTATTGTTCTTGCCGAGCGGCGCGCACAAACTGCACGTTGTGGTATCATTGAATCGGTCGGGCGCCCGCACGCCCGAACGCCGTTGCAGTGACCGTCGTCACAGCGCCAAATGATGTCCGTGAGAGCCCGCTATGACCCATGATCTCCAATGGTCCCCGGCCGAGAAGAAGATCGCGCGCAATGCCTATGATTCCGCGCTGCAGTGCGCACTCGCCAAGGTGATGGCCGAATTCAAGAGCAGGGCCGGGGCAGCAGCGACCCCAGCGGAGATGTGGGAAGTTGGCGACTATCTGCGCCGGCAAAGGCAAGAGATCGACGAGATGTTCGATTATCGGTACTCGCAGCTCCCGCTTGTCTTCGCGCGGCTCATTCGAGAACGGCATCTCGACGAGGCACTGCTAGCGGGTTTGTCGGACGAAAAGCGCCAGATCATCCGCTCCATTCCTTCCCTTGTTGCTAGGTAATCGCCAACCTTCGTCAATAAGGGACCGTCATCCGGCGCGCGGGCTGCGCTTCGGCCGTCGGATGGCGCGCACCTTGTTGTTGGTCGAGCCGCTGCCGCAGAAGAACCGGTCTTTTCCGTCGGACTCGAGCCCGGAGACGAACACGCCCTGCGGCATCTCCAGCCGTTCCACGACTTCGCCGGTCTTCGGATCGATGCGCCGCACGTCGCTCTGGTCCTCTTCCCAGGTGCCATGCCAGAGTTCGCCGTCGACCCAGGAGACGCCGGTGACGAACCGGTTGCTTTCGATGGTGCGCAGAACCTTGCCGGTTTCGGGATCGACCTGAACGATGGTGCGGTCGCGATACTGGCCGACCCACAGCGAGCCTTCCGCCCAGGCGAGGCCGGAGTCGCGGCCGCCGCCGGGCGAGGGGATCGTCGACACCACGCGTCCGCTGTTCGGCTCGATCTTCAGGATGCGGTCCTCGGCGATCTGATAGAGGTGCTTGCCGTCGAAGGCGGTGCCGGCATGGGCCGCGATGTCGAGGGTGCGAGTGGTCTTGCCGCTGTCGGGATCGAAGGCGACCAGTTGGCCACCGGCCGCGAACCAGACCTGCTCGCCGTCGAAGCTGACGCCGCCCACGCTCTCGACGCCTTCGAAGGCATATTCCTGGATGATCTCGGCTTCAGACTTCTTCATGCGGCGCTCCTGGTTCTTGTCTTGACGCGTTTTCTTCACGCGAACCGGCATCCACTTCGCTCGAAAACGCTCTGATTGCTCCCTGATGCTAGCCGTTCGGCAGCGGGGCGGGGAGTAACAACGTCGTCGTGAATCCCGGCACCGGGGGCGTCATCCAGCGCCGGGCGCGGGCACGGCCGACCGACTGCACCTTGCCCGTGGCGGCCAGCGCGTCGAGTGCGCGCTGCACGGTGCGCTGGCTCGCGCCCAGCGCGACCGACAGCGCCGAACTCGACCAGGCCTCGCCGTCGGCAAGGAAAGCCAGCACCGCTGCATGCTCCTCTTCGACCGGCAGCGCCAGCACGGTAACCTCGCGGCGGCCGTGCGGCTCCAGCACGAAGCCGTCGGGCGTCGCGCTGAGATCGGCGAGCGGCCGCAGCGCCCGGCGCAGCCGTCCGATCTCGACCCGCAGCCGCGCACGGTGTGATTCATCGGCGTGCTTGCCGCGAAATGCGCGTGCGATCAGTGTGCCGCGCGACACGTCCTGCGGCCACGCTTCGCCCAGCGCGCGGGCGAGCGCGAACAGCACGGGCCGCCGCGTCAGCGAGACCGTCGTGCGGGCATCGCGCACGACATAGCGGCAGGCATCGACGACAAGCGCCTTCGACGCCATCAGGGCCTCGACCTCCTCGAGCAGCAGCGGCCGCTCGTGGCCTCGCGCAATCAGGCGCGCCGCGGGCGTGCCGAGCAGGCGCGCGGTGCTCTCGACCTCGGCCGCAAGCTCGGCGATGCCGGCGCGGCGTGCGGCATCCTTAGCTCGCGCGATAGCTTCGCGTGCCGGTTTGGTCCGCAGTCGCCGCATTGCGATCCCGGCGACGACCAGTTCATGGCCGACCCGCAGTGCCGGCGGGAAGGGCGCCGGGTCGAGGTCGTCAAGCATGCGCTCGGCCGCATCGAGGCTCCCGATCAGCAGCAGGCGGCGGATTTCGAGATAGCCGGCGTGCGCGGCGTTGAGCGCATCGCCACGCGCCGCAAGCGTCGCGCGCGCCGCGGCGAGGCTCTTCCTGGGAAAGGAAAGGTCGCGCGACACCAGCGCGATCTCGGCCTCGGCCACCACGCAGCGTGCCCGCGCGATGGCTTCCCGTGGACCGAAGGCGCGGCCCGCGCGCCGCAACAGTTCCTTGGCGCGTGCGAAATCGCCGAGCCGGGCCATCGCGATGCCGCGCAGCGCCAACGCCGGCGCATCGTCGCGCAGGGCTACCCGTTTCAGTGCGCCGAGGGGATCACCCGCCGCGAGCGCGCGCGCCGCAGCAGATATCAGCGAGTCCATCCGAATCCCGACACACTTGTCACTCTCACCCTCCGAGGCCCGGTCGTAACCTAGCACATGACGACATGGATCATCTCCAGAGAGATCGAATGATGACCGAAATCGAAACACGTGAGGCTTGGGGCCGGTTTGGCGCACGCGGCCATGTCATGGCGCGCCTGCTGTCGCTGGCGGCCGCGCCGACCTTCGCGGTGATGGCTCTGGCTGCCGCGATGGCGCCGGCCGACATGATCTGCGGCGCCATGCAGGGATCGTTCTCATTGCAGGGCATGGTCCCGATGTACGCACTGATGAGCGCATTTCATCTGGCGCCGTGGTTGCGCCTGTTCCGATGACCGGCTCATCCCTCCGGCAACGTAAAGACCGCGCATGGCCGTGCGATGCCGCGCAGCTCGTGGGTGCCGAGCGCCAGCAGCGGCGTCTCGGTCTCGGCGGCAACCGCGCCCGAGATCAGCACGGTCTGCTCCAGCGGCTTGCACAGGCCTTCGAGCCGGCTGACCAGATTGACCGCGGCGCCGATCGCGGTGAAGTCGAGACGGTCGGCAGCGCCGATATTGCCCCAATGCACCTCGCCAAGATGCAGCGCCACGCCGAATGGCAGTGGCGGCAGGCCGCGCTTGCGCCGGTCGGTATCAAGATGCGCCATGCCGACGCGTGCCGCCGACACCGCGCGCAGCGCCGCCTCGCATGCGCGGCGCGCGCTCGTCGTGACCGGAAAGATCGCGAGCAGGCCGTCGCCGATGAATTTCAACACCTCGCCGCCGAAAGCGTGGATCGCGCCGGCGATGCGGTCGAACCAGGCGTCGAGTGCCGCGATCACCTCGGCGGGCGGATGGCTTTCGGAGAGCGCGGTGAAGCCGCGCAGATCGGCGAACAGCAGTGCCGCCCGGATGGTTTCGCCAGTGTTGCGCCGCAACGGCGATGCGAGGACGCGCGCCGCGCTGCGCCGCCCGAGATAGGCTTCCAGCGCCGCCGTCAATGTCGCGCGCGCCGCGAGCGCTGCGAGCGGAGCGGCCGTGAAGCGTGCCGCCTCGCGCAATTGATCCGCCTCGGCAGGCGTGAAGGCGGCTGTCCCGATCCAGCCGAGGGTCGGGCCATCCGGTCGCGTTCCGATCGTGTCCTCGTGGATGGAGCCGGGCGCGAGGCTACCGAGCCAGCGCCGGCCGGCATCGCCGGATCCGACCATATCGGGCATTGCAAATGGTTGTTCAGGCGCGAACCCAAGCGCTTCGATAACCTCGCCAGTGCCGGCACGCCACAACCAGGTGCGCCTGGCGATCAGCGGGTGCGGAACTTCGAGCGTCAGGGCGCCGCCGACAAGTGGCAGGCCATCCGTGATAAGGTGGCGACCCAGGTCCGCCAGCAACCGGTTGGCGCTCGCGGTCTCGGCGGCGGCGTCGACCAGCCAGCTCAGCGTCGAGGACAATTGCATCACCCCCATCATGGGGTTGATGCGCCACCCTTGTCACGCCTTATCCCTGAAACCCGACCGCCCATGGAGGATGGATCGATGACTGAAGCCTTCATCGTTCAACGCGAGATGCAGATCGCAGCACCGCCCGCAACCGTGTTCGCCTTCCTGACCGATCCGCAGAAGATCGTGAGCTGGATGGGGCTCGAGGCCGAAACCGAGCTGCATCCCGGCGGGCTCTATTTGCTCAAGGGCCTCGGTAACGACCGCAACCGCGCCGCGCGCGGTGCGTTCCGTGAGGTGGTGCCGGTGCATCGTCTGGCCTACAGTTTCGGCTGGGAAGGCGGCGCGGAAGTACCGCCGGGATCGAGCCTGATCGAGATCGACCTGATGGAACAGGACAACGGAACGCTGTTGCGCATGACCCATAGCGGCCTGCCGAACGCGGAGCAGTGCGCGAGCCATGACAAGGGTTGGGCGCACTATATGGGCCGGCTCGCGCTCGCGGCCGCCGGTCGGGATCCCGGTCCAGACCGCGGTCCGGCGCGCAGCAGTTAGCCCTTCACTGCGGGAGTCCGTCGGCCGCCGTGCATCACGGCCCACGACAAAGGTGTGGACGCGGGAGGGGCGATGGTCGATGCCGTTTGGCCGACATATTCCGTCTGCTAATGGTGGATTGGTCTAGGGCCGCCCGTCTTCGTCGAAACCGCAATCCTTGATGCCTGACGTTCCAAACCTTTCCGAGCGACTGAAACAGAAAGACATCCTCGGCTTCTTCAGCCGATCGGCTGTGGACAAGGCCTTTGCTTACCGCGCCCAGGGCCGCGTCTCCGGCTTGAAGATCAGTGAGGATCTCACCCGCATGCAGGCGCGGGTGAGTGGAACCGAGCGCACGCCCTACCGGGTCAATATCGAACTGGAGTTCGACGGTGATCGGCTGGTTGACATCGACGGCGATTGCAGCTGTCCAATGGCCGTGAACTGCAAGCATGTTGCCGCAACGCTCTTTGAAGCCTTGCATTCGCCGGCACAGTCAACCGGAGCGGCACCGCAGAAGCCACGGGGCGCCGCAGGGAATGGGCATGCGCGGCCCGAAGCGGTGCTGCCCTATCAAATCGCGGAATGGATCGAGACGGTCGGTCGGGCGGTGCGGGATACGAACTATCCGCCCGATGTTGCGCAACGATTGCTCTACTACCTGCAGCCCGCGTTGTCGGGGTACGGCGTACCCTGCATGGAGGTGTCGCTGGTATCCGTGAGAATCCTGAAGACCGGTGAGTTCGGCAGCAAGGTGTCACAGCCATCTTTGGCCGAATTTTCAGTCGATCGTGCTCCGAAATATTATCTCGGTTCCGACATCGACATCCTTGTCAGGCTGTCCAGCGAGTTTCGGTCCGGCTACAACTTTGGCCGACGCGCCTATTCGGCCGATGTCCTGCAACGGATCGTAGCGACCGGGCGGGCGTTCTGGCACGATCACAGCGGCGCGCCGCTGCAATGGGGCGAGGCGCGCGATGGTCGCATTGCGTGGGGGCAGGTCAGCAGGGACGGGATCGGTCCGCTACTGATCGTCGAGGGTGCAACGGCACTGAACGCAGAGCCGCCGGTCTATGTCGACGATGCCGCCGGATTGATCGGGCCGATCACGTTGAATCTTCCAGAACGGCTGAGCAGCCGGCTTCTGCTCGCTCCTGCCATCCCGCATGCCCATGTCGCGCAAGTCGCGCAACGCCTTGGCCAGCGTTTACCGAACCTGGATCCCGGCTGGTTGCCCGCGCCACCGGCGGCCGCGACGACGATCAACACGGATCCAATGCCGGTGCTTCGTCTGATGGCGGGGCGCAAGGCGGCGCCCGCCTATTATTATGGCGATCGGACGCCAGACCGCGTACCGGTGGCCCGCCTCAGCTTCCGCTACGGTCCGGTCGAAATCGAACGGTCGGAAAGCGCCCATCGCGTGGAGCTGTTCCGGGACGGAAGCCTCTACGTCGTCGCGCGACGCAAGGCCAAAGAGAAGGAAATGACCGCACGGCTCACCAGTCTCGGCCTGGTCGAAGCGAGATCGGCCTTCCCGCTGCTCGATGCCGTGCATACGCATGATCTGACCTTCGCGCAGTCGACGACGGACTGGCTCGACTTCCTCAATGTTGATGCGGCCGGCCTGCAGACGGCCGGTTTCGAAATCCGCATCGACGACGATTTCCCATACCGGCTCGCGATGTCATCCGGGGCGTTCGATGCCGAGTTCGAGAGCAGCGGCATCGACTGGTTCGAGCTTGCACTCGGGATCGAGATCGACGGCGAACGCCGCGATCTTGCCCCGCTCCTGGCGGCGCTGGTATCGCAACCCGGATTTGCGCCCGAGACGGTCAAGCAACTCGCGGACGATGGCGATAGCGTCTACCTGCCGCTGGCTGACGGCCGCTATCTGGCGATGGCCGCCAGCCGCTTTCTTCCGCTCGTACTCGCGCTCCATAGCCTGACTTCGGGCGAAACCTTCGTCGACGCGTCAGGGAAGATCCGGCTCTCGCGCGCACAGATCGTGCCACTGCTCGGTCTCGAAGACGATCAATTCGTCTTCAAGGGTGCAGAAAATCTTCGTCGCATGGCGGGATTGCTCAGCGCCCGCGGATTGCCGGTTCCCGTCCTGCCGGCCGATTTTAACGCGGTTTTGAGACCTTACCAGATGCAGGGGCTTGCCTGGCTCGAACTGCTCAGGGAGAGCGGTCTGGGCGGCGTGCTGGCCGACGACATGGGATTGGGCAAGACCGTTCAGATCCTGGCGTTGCTGGCGCTGGAGAAGGCGCGCGGTCATATGACGGATCCTGCGATCGTCGTCGCTCCCACAAGCCTGATGACCAACTGGTTCAACGAGGCGCGCAAGTTCACGCCAGACTTGAGGGTTCTCGTCCTGCATGGTTCTAACCGCAAGCAAAGTTTTGAAACGATCGGCGATTACGATCTCGTTCTCACCACCTATCCGCTGATCGCCCGCGATCACGAGGTGCTGCTGGTGCGCGAGTGGCACATCGCAGTGCTGGACGAGGCTCAGACCATCAAGAACTCCAACGCGGCGACGACACGACGGCTCCAGGGCATCCGCGCGCGGCATCGCTTCTGCCTGACCGGCACGCCGATGGAAAATCATCTCGGCGAACTCTGGTCGATCATGAGCTTTGCCAATCCGGGATATCTCGGCGATCGGGCGGCGTTCGTGCGCAACTGGCGGACGCCGATCGAGAAGCGGGCCGACGCCGGACGCGCACGGACGCTGACGCAGCGCATCCGGCCGTTTCTGCTGCGACGGACCAAGCGGGAAGTAGCCGCCGAGTTGCCGCCGAAGAGCGAATTCGCCGAAAGCATCGTCCTCGAAGGCAGCCAGCGGGAACTGTACGATGCGATCCGTCTGTCGATGTCGGCGAAGGTCCGCAAGGCGATCCGGGAGCGCGGCCTTGCCAGGAGCCACATCATCGTGCTCGAAGCGCTGCTCAGGATGCGTCAGGCCTGCTGCGATCCCGCGCTGTTGAACCTCGACGACGGCGTCAGGCGCCCGTCCGCAAAACTCGATCGGCTGATGGAGATGGTCGAGGAACTCCTGAGCGAGAAGCGCAAGATCATTGTGTTCTCGCAGTTTACCTCCATGCTGACACTGATCCGCAAGCGTTGCGACGCACTCGGAATCCGGTACAGCGTGCTGACGGGTGAAACAAAGGACCGCAGGAGCGCGATCGAGGGGTTTCAGAACGGCGCCACCGACTTGTTCCTGATCAGCCTGAAGGCCGGTGGTGTCGGACTCAACCTGACGGCCGCGGACACCGTGATCATCTTCGATCCTTGGTGGAATCCCGCGGTTGAGGAGCAGGCCATCGATCGGGCTCACCGCATCGGTCAGGACAAGGCTGTTTTTGTTTATCGGCTGATGGCCGCCAGTACGATCGAAGAGAAAATGGACGAACTCAAGGCCCGCAAGCGCGCGCTGGCCGACAGCATCTTCGATTCCGAAGGACGCATTGGCTCCGCACTCACGCAAGAGGACGTCCAGGCGCTTTTCTCCGATTGAACATACTTCCTCCGGCCCGGGCGAAGGAAGCCGAACGAGCCTCGCTTCATGTCGGCCATTTCGAGCCGAGGATGATCGAGCAGAAGTTCACCCTTGTGTAATTCATGTCCTTCAGCGCCAGCACATCGGCCTTGACGTTGCCGAAGGTGGTCAGCGGCTTCTTGATGGTGCCGGCGGCGAAATGATCGATGATGTTTTCCTTGAAGTTCGTCTCGCGCGGATGATGCGCGCAGACATGGTCGCGGTGCTCGTGTGAGAAATCGTCATAGGCGATGCCGAGGACGTCCATCTCGACGCCGGCGGTGACCAGCGCGATGGTCGGACGCATGTGCTCGGAAATGCCGGGCGTGGTGTGCAGCGCGATCGAGGTCCAGACGTCCTCGATGTCGCGCTCGGCGACGCCGTAGCCTTTGAGGAAGTTACGCGCCGCGTTGGCGCCGTCGACCTCGAAGCGCATATCGGGGCTCGCATGTTCAGCGGTGAGGCCCATGTCGTGGAACATGGCGCCGATATAGAGCAGCTCGGGATCGAACTTCAGCTTGCGGCGATTGCCGGTCAGCGCACCCCAAAAGAAGACGCGGCGGCTGTGATTGTAGAGCAGGTCGTCCTCGGTATCGCGCACCAGCTGGGTGGCAGCACGGGCCATGGCGCTGTCGGGTACGCGGATGCCGGCGATGATCTCGGTCATTTCAAGACGCTCCTCGATGTGGCAAGACGATGCCGTGGCGTCCGAACACGCCGGGCCAGCGCTCGCCTCTGCGGTAGGTTCGGATCGCCTGGTGGCGTGATCCGTCGCGGCTTTGTCGCCCGTCTTGGCCTGATCTCGCAACGATCGCGCGCCGCCGGATCGGGCCAACGAGACGTCGTTTTGCGCCAGCTGACAGGGAGAAGGCATGGCGGTTCAGAAGGTGGCGATCGCGATTCACGAAGGGGTTCAGGCGCTCGATGTCGCCGGTCCCGTCGATGTGTTCGCGGAAACGAACGGTTTTGTCGCGCCCGGTAACGGCTATGAGACGGTGCTGGTCGGCGCCAGCCGCGAACCGCTGCGCGCATCGAACGGCATGAAGATATCAGCCGACCTCAGTTTCGATGAGGCAAAGGAGAAATTCGACATCCTGCTCGTTGCCGGTGGGCCGGCACTGCCCGATGCCGAGCCGGATCAGGCGCTGACGCAGTGGCTGCGCAGGGCGCCCGCGCGCGCCGAGCTCTACGGTTCGATCTGTACCGGCGCCTTCGCGCTCGGCCATGCCGGGCTGCTCGACGGGCACAAGGTGACGACGCATTGGCAGAACGCGCAGCGGCTGGCGGCGTGCTTTCCGGCTGCCGAGGTGATCTTCGACCGGATCTATATTCGTGACGGCAGACTGATGACCTCTGCCGGCGTGACAGCGGGCATCGACCTCGGTCTCGCGCTGGTCGCCGAGCGTCATGGGCCGCAGGTCGCGGTCGCGGTGGCAAAGCGGCTGGTCGTGGTGGCGCAGCGCCAGGGCGGGCAGTCGCAGTTCAGCCCCTATCTCACCGCGCCGGTCGACGAGGATTCGCCGATTGCGCGCGCGCAGGCGCATGTCATGCAGCGTGTCGGCGAGCGCCACACGCTGCAGTCGCTGGCGGAGGCCGTCGGCATGAGCGTGCGCAATTTCGGCCGCGCCTTCGCCCAGGAGACCGGCATCACGCCGCACGAATTCGTCGAGCGAGCGCGGGTCGATGCCGCGCGCCGGCTGCTCGAGGGCTCGGATCGGCCGCTGAAGGCGGTTGCGTTCGACTGCGGCTTCGGTTCGGCGGACCGGATGCGCATCGTGTTCACCGAGCGGCTTGGTGTGTCGCCCGCGCAATACCGCTCGAGTTTTCGCAAATTGTGAGGCCGTTCATGAAGCCGAGGCCGGATCGGGGATAGGGTCAACCTGTCTGAAGTCGTTTCCAATCATGCAACGTTTACGCGAGGCTGCCATGGACGCGCTCACGCTCTACATCGTCCGTCATGCCGAGAAGCCGGGCGAGTCCTGGCCGGGGCCCGGCTTCACTACGGATGGTGTGTCAGATACCGAGTCGCTCGTGCTCCGCGGCTGGCAGCGCGCAGGCGCGTGGGCAGCGTTGTTTGGCACCGATCTCACGACGGGCGACTATGCCAAGCCTGACGTGATCTACGCCGCGACGCCGGGTACCACGCCCAATCAGCCGCCGAGCAGCCGTCCGGCCGAGACGATCTCCGCGCTCGCCGCGCGCCGCGGCCTGACGCCGAACGAAGGCTTTGGCAAGGGTGACGAGCCGGCGTTGGTGAAGGCGATACTGGCGCTGAAGGGCGTCGTGCTGCTGTGCTGGGAGCACAAGGCGATCATCGCCGACATCCTGCCGCTGATCCCGGTGAGCAAGGGCACGCCGCCCACCAAATGGGAGGGCAGCCGCTTCGACGTCGTGCTGCGCTTCGAGCGCGCCAAGGGCGACGTCAAGTTCGCCTTCAAGGAGCTGTTTCCGAAATTGCTGTCGGGCGATTCCGACAAGCCGCTGGGTGGCTGACTAGCGCTGCGGCCGCGCCGGTCAGTCGAGCCCGAGCGCCTTGCGCGACTTCCGCGTCAGCTTTCCGGCAATGAGCGCGTGGGCCTGGTCGAGATAGGCCTTGAGCTCGGCGTCAGGGAGGGCGTCGTTGCCGATCAATTGCACCCATTTGGCACGCGCGAGATACGGCGCCGGCCGCGCCAAGCCCTGCTCGATTAGCAGCTGATAGGCCATGTTCGAGGTCTTGAACATGAAGCCGCCGGTGCTCGCGATGTAGCCGCCGGCCAGCGCGAACATCTTGCCGCCGACCTTGAACACCGACGTGCCTTCCCATTGCACGACCTTGGTGGCGGCGGGCAGGCGCAGACAGTGGGCTTCGAAGGTCCTGGGGCGCATGCATCACGGGATTGAATGGAATGTTCACCATCAAGGTCGCATATTTGCGACATGGGCAGTACCCTTCCGGATTGGCTTAGGGGCGTCACCACAGCGCGCGTCGTGACGTTTTGCGCTGTAATTCTGATGGCGGCGCTCTTCCTCTACGGCCTAGTCAGATTCCCGGATGCTCCGCTGCACATGTGCGCCAGTGGATATTGTGGAAAGCAGGGCCGACCGCATACCCTTGCCGAGTACAGCGACTTCAAGGCCTGGGAGCGGACACTCATGATCTGTTGGCCCATCGGTTTGATCGCCCTGTACTTCCTGCAACGTTGGACGAGGGGCACTAAATGACCCCTCAAAACCCCTAAAGACCAAGCGAGCTCGCCGAGCGGCCGACCCGGCAAGGGGGCACTCACGAAAACGTGGGTTGCGGCTGTTTCATCTGAAGATATATCGTAAGATATGTTTTCAGTAAGGAACGACCAATGAGAAGATCGATATTTCACGGCCGGGACGACGACGGGTTCCGGTTTGGATTCTTCGCCATGGGCCGCCACGGCAGAGGCAGCCGCCGTTTTGGCCACGGCGGTCCTGGCTTCTTCGGGCGAGGTGGCGGCGGCGACTTTCCGGGATCGCGGCGGCTCTCGTCGCAGGATCTGCAACTGGTCATCCTTGCGCTGCTCGGCGAGCAGGCGGCGCACGGCTACGAGTTGATCAAGAAAATCGAGGAGCGGTCGGACGGCTTCTACAGCCCGAGCCCGGGCGTGATCTATCCGGCGCTGACATTCCTCGAGGAGATCGGCCATGCCAGCGTCACCCAGGATGCGGCACGCAAGCTCTATAATATCACCGAGCAGGGCAAGGCCTATCTCGGCGAGAACCGTGCGACCGCGGATACCATTCTCGAGGCGCTGTCGCGGATCGGCCGCCGCATGGAAGAGGTGCGCGAAGCCTTCGCCGGCGTCAGCGATCTGGATGGCGAAGCGTCCGACGACGTGCACCGCGCCCGCCACGCGCTGAAGAGCGCGCTGCGCCAGAAGCGCGGCTGCGATGCCGCCGAGGCGCGGCGCATCGCCAAAATCCTGGACCGCGCTGCCACCGAGATCCTGCAGCAATGACGCAGTCACAAAGGAGACCCTTCATGTACAACGCTGGACCTCACAGCGCGATTGCCGATGCCCGGGTCGCTGCCGTCATCGAGCGCCTGCAGGCCACGCGCCGGGCGCCCGTGCGAGGCAATCCGATGCAGAGCGGCAGCCGCGATCCGAACGACTATGCCGAGCAGGGGTTTTCGATCCACCCGGAGCAGGGCGAGTTGATCTATCTGTTGTGCCGTGGTTTACGCGCCAAACGTGTCGCCGAGTTCGCGACCTCGGTCGGAATGTCGACGCTCTATTTCGCGGCCGCGATGCGCGACAATGGCGGCGGCACCGTGATCGGCTCGGAGATCGTGCCGGCCAAGGTCGCAACCGCGAAGCGCAATCTCGCCGAGGCCGGCCTGGCCGACTATGCCGAGATCCGCGAGGGCGATGCGCGCCAGACGCTGCGCGATCTCGGTGGTCCCGTGGACTTCATCCTGATCGACGGCTGGCCGGGCGAGAAGGGACCGACACTCGCCCGCCAGGTGATCGAGATCGTTGCTCCGCAGCTTCGTGTCGGCGGCTATGTCATGAACGACAATGCCGAGGCGGATTTCCTGGAGTTCGTCCGCGATCCCAAAAACGGCTTCGTGTCTATCACGCTGCCGCTCAAGGGCGGGACCGAGCTTTGCCTGAAGGTGGCGTAAGCGCCGGTCCGGCACAGAGAAGCAATCCTGCTGGCGTGATTGTGAGCCGCAACGACATCACGCCATGCTGGATTTTGTCGGCGCTTCTTGATCTGCTCGAGGGAAATCAGGAGCGAAGCGCCGCATGTCCGAAGTTCCGTCGATTCATCCGCTTGATCGCCCGATCTGGAGCGCGCTGACCACGAGACAACGCGATCTGGCGGAAGGCGGCGCCGACGCAAGGCGCTTTCCGACTGCGATCGCACCCTTCGCCGACATGATCGACATGTCGCCGCAGAGTTTTGCCGCGCTCGGTGCGCTGTTGTCGGGACCTGACATCGCGGTGCTGTTCACACCCGATCCTGTCCCTGTGCCGCCCGACTTCAAGGTGCTGCTGGCCGAGACCGGCGAGCAGATGGTCGGTGTTCCCGCGGATCATTCTGCGCCCGGCGTCGAGATTGTCGCTCTCGGTGTCGCCGATGTTCCCGCGATGATGGCGTTGACGGAAATGACAAAACCCGGACCGTTCAGCGCGCGGACGCATGAGCTCGGCACCTTTCTCGGCATCCGCGTCGGTGGCGAGCTGGTCGCGATGACCGGGGAGCGGATGAAGCCGGGCAACTATACCGAGATGACCGCCGTCTGCGTGCATCCGGACCACCGCGGCCGCGGCTATGCCCAGGCGCTGCTGTCGGCGGTCGCCCGCCAGATCGTGGCGCGCGACGAAATTCCATTCCTGCACGTCTTCACCAGCAACGTCTCGGCGATCGCGCTCTACCGGCGCCAGGGCATGGAGATCTGCCGCCGGCTGCACATCACGGTGTTGCAGAAGCAGGAGTAGGGCGGGGGCTGCAGGGGAAGCTCTCTGCTTAAATAAATACATGGGGACGAAAGAATTCAGTTCGAGAATTGTCAGGCGCGCCTTCCGCCGCCTAGGTCCCGCCTCCCTGCAAGCGTGGGGGATGGAGCGGGGGGCACAGCCATGGCAGTTGCGACATCAGACGGATTCGCCGACGCGCGGTTTTCGGCGGCGCGTGAGGCGTTCGAGGCCGATTTCGCAGATGGGCAGGAGCTCGGTGCATCGTTCTGCGCCGCGATCGGCGTGTGGCGGGCGTTCAGGATGGCACGCTGAGAAGGTCCTATGCGCTTGACATGCCGCTGACATACTGCTGGTATGTCAGTTGTGTCAGCTGCTCTGCACCGCGACCAGGCCTATGCGCGCATCCGCGACCTCGTGATGTCGGGCGAGTTCGTGCCGGATGAGCCATTGTCGGAACGCGGCCTGTCGGACCGGCTCGCGCTCGGGCGAACGCCGGTGCGCGAGGCCTTGAAGGCCCTCGCGAAAGACGGCCTGCTCACGATCCATCCGATGCGCGGCACCTTCGTGCGGCAATTGTCGTTCGACGACCTGCGCGAGATCCATGAGCTGCGGCTCGCACTCGAGGGCATGGCGGCCTATCTCGCCGCGACGCGTGGACCGACCGAGGGCCTTGTGCAATGTGCCAAGGAGCTGCGCCGCATCAAGTCGCGCGCCGCGATCGATGTCGAGGAGGCACAGCAAGCCGGCTGGAGCTTTCACGACGAGCTGTTCCGCGCCACCGGCAATGGCCGGCTGGTCGAGGCCTACGACAATCTGCGCGCGCAAAGCGGGCTCGCGCTGCAAAAGATGCCGCAATACAGCGCCGAGCGCACCCGCCGGGCGGTCAGCGAGCATCTCGACATCCATGCCGCGGTCGCGGCGCAGGATCCTGATGCCGCGCAGCAGCGGATGTGGCGGCATTTGTCGTCGGCATTCGAGGCGCGGCTGAAGGCGCTCGGCGCCGTGCGGCCGCGCCATTCGGCGATTGGAGACCAGCGCTCATGAACGAACGATCGGGCCTGCGGCGCGTTCTGAGATTGCCGCTCGCGGTTCAGATGCTGATCGGCCTGCTCGCAGGGCTTGCCGTCGGACTGTTCTGGCCGGATTTCGGCGCCAGCCTGCGCCCGCTCGGCACCGCCTTCGTCGAAGCCGTGAAGATGATCGTGATCCCGGTGGTGTTTTCCTCGGTGGCGCTCGGCATCTACCGGATGGGCAGCGAGCTCAAGGTGCTCGGCCGCGTCGTCGTCATCTGCCTTGGCTATTTCTATCTGGCGACCGTGATCTCGATCGTGATCGGGCTTCTGCTGAACGGGGTCTTCCACCCCGGCGCCGGCGCGCCGCTGGCGGCGACCGGCAAGGTGCCGGCGAACCTCGCGGTGTCGGTCGACTGGATCAAGTTCTTCATGGACATGATCCCGTCGAACATCGTCGCGGCGATGGCCGAGCAGAAAATCCTGCCCACGCTCGTGTTCGCGATCCTGTTCGGGCTGGCGCTGGCCTCGATCGGCAAGGTCGATGAGCCGATGGTCGCTGTGCTCGAAGCCGTGATGGCGGCGATGTTCAAGATGACGAAATGGATCACGGCGCTGGCGCCGATCGCCGTGTTTGCGATCATGTCGTGGCTGTTCGCGACGCAGGGCCTGGCGACGGTCGTTGCGCTCGCCAAGCTTGTGGCCGTGATGTATCTCGGCCTCGCCATCATGGTCGTGATCTTCTGGCTGATCCTGCTTGCGATCGGCGAGAAGCCGATCGCGGTGACGAAAGCGGTGATGGAGCCGATGCTGCTGGCATTCTCGACCCGCTCCTCCGAGGTCACGCTGCCGCTCCACATGGAGAAGCTGCAGGCGATGGGCGTGCCGAGCCGGATCGTCTCGGTGGTGCTGCCCCTCGGCTACGCCTTCAACCGCGACGGCGCGATCATGTATTTCGCGCTCGCCGTCACCTTCCTGGCCGAAGCCTATGGCGTGACGCTGACCTGGTCGACGCTGCTGACCATCGTGATGGTCACCACCATCGCCAGCAAGGGCAGCGCCAATGTTCCCTCGGGCGGGCTCGTCGCCATCGCCATGGTGTTGTCGGCGATCGGCCTCCCGGTCGAGGCGCTCGCCATCATTGCCGGGGTCGACGCTTTCCTCGACATGGGCCGCACTGCGATCAACGTGTTCGGCAACACGGTTGCGGTGAAGCTGGTGCAGCGCTTTGGCGGCGGGCTTCCGGTCGAAGCGCCGGAGGCTGCGCCGCTTGCGCTCAAGACCCAGGACGCATGATGAGTTCAGCCAATCCGGAGCGCGCGGCCGAGATCATCGACCTGCGCAGCGACACCGTGACGTTGCCGACCGATGCCATGCTCGACGCGATGCGCAGCGCGCCGCTCGGCGACGACGGCCGCGACGGCGATCCGACCGTCCGCGTGCTGGAACAGCGGGCGGCCGATCTGACCGGCAAGGCGGCCGCTTTGTTCGTGCCGAGCGGCACCATGGGCAATCTTCTGGCGATGCTGGCGCATGGCGAGCGGGGCGGGGAGGTGTTTTCCGACGCCGGCGCGCATCTGTTCAATTCGGAGATCGGCAGCGTCGTGACCGTCGCAGGCCTGGTGCCGCGACCGCTCCCGAGCCTCAGCGGCGCGATGCAGGAGGAGGCGCTCGCGCAGGCAATCCATGCCACGTCATCGGCGGGACGGCCGCGTCCGGCGCTGATCTGGATGGAGACCAGCCACAACGGCGCCGGCGGCACCGTGCTGCCGTTGGCGCATATGGCGCGCGTTCACGCACTCGGCCGCGGCAACGGCATTGCCGTGCACGTCGACGGTGCGCGCCTGTTCAACGCAGCTGTGGCCCTCGGGGTGAGTGCGCAGCAAATTGCCGCGCATGCCGACAGTTTGATGTTCTGCATCTCGAAGGGATTGAGCGCGCCGGTCGGCAGCCTGCTGGTCGGCGACTTCGCCTTGATCGCCAGGGCACGGGCGTTCCGCCGCTTCGTCGGCGGCAATATGCGCCAAGCGGGCGTGATCGCCGCCGCCGGTCTCGTCGCGCTCGACACCATGATCGCGCGCCTGCGCGACGATCATGAGGCCGCCGAGCAACTCGCACGTAGCCTGGCTTGGCTCGACCCGGCGCTCGCCGAGCCCGGCCATGTGCAAACCAACATCCTGCGCATTGATACGTCGGGCAGTGCGCAGAGCTCCGCGGACTGGGCGTCGCGCCTCAAGACGCAAGGCATCCTGGTGCAGGCCAGCGGCGCAAGCCAGCTGCGCCTCGTCACGCACCGCCATATCGACCGCGCGGCGGTCGAGCGGACTCTGGCGGCGTTTGCGGTGGTTGCACCGGGGGGATGATGTGGCGATTCCGTTGTCGCCGGCAGTGCTTCAGCTTCTCTTGCGTGCTCTCGTACTGATCTTCGACGTGTGACTGTGCGCAGCGATCCGCGTCAATGCATCGGCAAACGCGCGCGCGGCAGGGCCGAGCGGTTCGTCGAGCCGGTGGGCGAGATAGGCTTCCATTGCAAGCGCAGCATTGCGGCCGAGTGCGCCGGTTTCGACCCGCACCAGGCGGCGCTCTTTCAGGTCGCGCGCCACCTGCCAGAGCGGCAGCCGGCCCCAGCCGAGCCCGGCCAGGATCATGGCGTGCTTGGTGTCCTGATTGCTCACCCTGCAGATCTGCGGCGAGAGCACGCCGAAGCTGCGGCCCTCCGACAGCGGCGTCGGATCCGACAGCACGATCTGCAAATGGTCGGCAAGATCGGCGACGGTTTTGCGGCCGCGGCGCGCAAGCGGATGGCTTGCGGAGGCGACGGCGACCATCTGCACGCCGCAAATTGCTTCTAGCGCGACGCGGGGATCGCGAAAATCCTCGCCGACGGTGACGGCGAGCGCGCTGCGCCGTCCGGTCAGGGCTGCGATCGGACCGCCCATCGGTTCGACCGCGAGCCGAACGCTCACGGACGGATAGGCCGCCCGCATCTGCGTGAGCGCCGCGCCGACGGCTGCGATCGGAAACAGCGTGTCGACGACGAGCGCGAGTTCCGATTCCACGCCGTCGCCAAGGCCGTGGGCCCGCGCCCGCATCGCATCGACGCGGAGCAGGAGGTCGCGCGCGTTGCCGAGCAGTGCCTTGCCTTCCGCCGTCAGCGCCGGGCGATGGCTGGAACGATCGAACAGCATGAGGCCGAGCTCGGCCTCGAGATTGGCGATGGCATGGCTGACCGCGGACTGCACCCGCGCCAGCTTCGTCGCGGCGGCGCGAAAGCTACCGCTCTCGGCGATGGCAACAAAGACGCGGATCTGATCGAGCGTGAGGTTATCGAGCATGATCTATGAGATCGATCAACTGGATGCAAAACTTATCACTCCTGTCGATGGCCGGGAAACGCTATTTGTGATGATTAGAACTGGCGGAGTGGACGCATGACTATCGGGACGGCCGTGGTGCAGCACAGCGAGGCGAAGCGATGGGCGACGGTCGCCATTGTGATCGGTTGCGGGATCGGCGCCGCCCTGCAGGTCGGGAAGGTGCCGATTGCGGCGTCGATGCTGCAACAAAACCTCGGCATCGACCTCGCTGCCGTTGGAACAATCGCCGGCATCTTTGCGGTGCTCGGGCTTGCCGGCAGCGTCCCGGCGGGCGTCGTGATTGCCGCGGTGGGCGCGCGCAGGGTGTTGCTATGCGGCCTTGCGGCCATCACGCTCGGCGCGGCTTCAGGCGCGCTAGCGCCGCAACTGGCGGTGCTATTGGCATCGCGCCTGCTGGAAGGGTTCGGTTTCCTGCTCGTGATGGTCGCGGCCCCCGCATTGCTCGATCGCGTCGTCGATGTCAGCGCGCGTGACGTCACCATGGCGGTGTGGAGTTGCGTGATGCCGTTCGGGATCGCGCTGGCGCTGGTCGCCGGTCCGATGTTCGATGGCTGGCGCGCGATCTGGTGGGCCAGTGCAGCGTTTGTCGGCCTGCTGTTCGTCCTCGCCAGCGTCGTCGTGCCGGGTGTGGCATCGCGGACCGGACCGGCGCGTGCCGGGTTGATGCAGGAGGCGACCGCGCTGGCGCGGCGCCGCACCCCGGCGCTTCTGATGGTGCTGTTTGCGCTGTACAGCCTGATGTTCTTTGCGTTGTTCAGTTTCCTGCCGATCCTGCTGACCGAGCGGCTCGGCGTCTCCAGCCAGAGCGCCGGCGGCCTCAGTGCATTGGCGGCGGCCGGCAACGTCGTCGGCAATCTCGCCGCCGGCAATCTGCTTGCGCGCGGCGTCAGCCGCACCGTGCTGATCGTCGTGGCGGCATTCGTGATGGGCGCGTCCGCGCTCGGCATCTTCCTGCCGGGGCTCGGCGGGTGGGGTGCATTCTTTCTGTGCCTGCTGTTCTCCGCGATCGGCGGCCTGATGCCGGCGACGTTGCTTGCGACCGCACCCGCGGCGGCGGGCTCGGCGGCGATGGTGCCGGTCATGATGGGGCTGCTGATGACCGGCAGCAATTTCGGCCAGGTGACCGGCCCGATCGCGGTCGGCGCCATCGTCTCGGGGTGGGGCTGGGGCGCGGCCAGCATCATGGTCGTTGCGGCGGCGATCCTCGCCGGTCTCGCGGCGTGGATGCTCGCGCGCGGCGATCACAAGCGCGTGGGTGACGCGAGGGACCCGGCTTGACGGCGCGGGCGCGGGAGCCGAAGGAGTGAAGGTCTCTCACGCCAACGACAACAGGAAGCCTTCATGACACGCGTGCGCTGTATCACCGAAATAGGCATGGGCGTCGACGTTCACGGCCGTGACGCAACCAAGGCCGCCAAGCGCGCGGTCTCGGATGCGATCCGCCATTCCAGCCTCGGCTTCTTCCGCATGCTCGGCAAGACCGCCAATGACATGTTCGTCGATGTCACGATCGCGGTGCCGAATCCCGAAGCGGTCGATACCGCTGCCGTCGCCAACGAACTGCCATATGGCACAAAGACGGTGAAGGCGATCGCGGGCGGGCTCGAAATCCCGTCCGATCTGGGCAACGACCCGATCCTGATCGCGAACGCGGCGGTCATCGTCAGCTTCGACGACGGGAAATGACAGAGGGGGCGGCAGCGACCGGTATGCGTGCGTTACTCGCCGCCCCTGAAATAGTCCGGCTTGCCGGTGGTCCAGGTCTCGCCCCAATGCTGGCCGCCGCCGTCGACGGTCAGCATCTCACCGGTGATGAATTTGCCGGAGGGCGCGGTGAGGTAGACGGCCGCTTCCGCAATGTCCCACGGCGTGCCCGGGCGCATCATCGGGTTGGAGCGCGGATAGGCGGCGCGCGCCGCCTCGCTATAGACGTTCCAGCCCTCGGTCTCGATCGCGCCTGGCGCAATGCAATTGATGCGGATGCTCAGTGGCGCCCATTCGACCGCGAGCGCGCGCGACAGCCCGATCACGCCGGAGCGCGCCGCGATGCTGTGCGCGATACCGTACAGGCCATGGGTCGTGACCACGACGATATTGACGATGCTGCCGGGATGCTTGCGGTCGCGCCAGCGCTGCGCCGCGGCCTGCATCATGTGCCAGGTGCCGTTGAGGTTGGTGTTGATGACCGCGTTCCAGCCCTTGATCGTGAAATCGATTGCGGCTTGCGGGAACTGGCCGCCGGCGCTGTTGACCAGATGATCGACACGGCCGTGCACGGCCCACAGCGCATCGAACATCGCGTTGACCGCGTCGGGATCCCTGATATCGGCGACATGCGCGGATGCCTTCAGGCCGCGATGGCCGAGACTGTCGACCAGCGCATCGAGCTTGTCGGCATTGCGGCCGATCACGACGACGTTAGCGCCGAGCCGCGCGAACAGCCAGACGATGGCACGGCCGATGCCGCCGGCGCCGCCCGACACGACGACCACCTGACCGGCCAACGCATTCGCGGCGAACACGGTCGGGTGTGTCGCGAGTTCGTCATCGGAAGGGCCGAGCTTTGCGCCTGTCTGTTGATCGCCCATGTCCTGTTGATCGTCCGTGTCGGTTGCCGACCTTGCGACTTTCACTGAGCTCCGTACATTAGCCGTCCAACAACAACCATGCAAAGCAACAACCCTGCAAAGAATGTCGACATGACCGACCTGTCAGCCTTTTCCATCACAAAACGCTGGCCTGCCCAGCACCCGGACCGCCTGCAGCTCTATTCGCTGCCGACGCCGAACGGCGTGAAGGTCTCGATCATGCTCGAGGAGATCGGGCTGCCCTATGAGGTCCATCTCGTCGACTTCAACAAGGACGACCAGAAGACGCCGGAGTTCCTGTCGCTCAATCCGAACGGCAAGATCCCGGCGATCCTCGATCCCAACGGTCCCGGCGGCAAGCCGCTGCCGCTGTTCGAATCCGGCGCCATCCTGCAATATCTTGCGGAGAAGACCGGCAAGTTGTTGCCGGCGGATGCGGCGCGTCGCTATCAGGCCATCCAGTGGGTGCATTTCCAGATGGGCGGCTTAGGGCCGATGTTCGGCCAGGTCGGGTTCTTCCACAAATTCGCCGGCAAGGACTATGAGGACAAGCGGCCGCTGCAACGCTACGTCGCCGAATCCAGCCGCCTGCTCGGCGTGATGGAGACGCATCTCGCCGCGCGGCAGTGGTTCATGGACGACGAATACAGCATCGCCGACATCTCGATGATCGGCTGGGTGCGCAATTTGATCGGCTTCTACGGCGCGCGCGAGCTCGTTGAATTCGACCAGTTCAAGCAGGTCGCGGCCTGGCTGGAGCGCGGCCTCAAGCGGCCGGCGGTGGAACGCGGGCTGAATATTCCCAAGCGGCCTTAGGCTGCAGGTTTGGGCGGCGCATCGACGGTCGGATTGTCGGCGCGGCCGAGGCCGCATTCCAGCAGAGTCGGAGCACATAAGGTGTGGGCTTGAGGTGAAACTTGAGGCCCTGCGGCCCCCGCACTAGCCCGAACAAGAATGTGCATTGTCGATTGCGCGTCGCTCCGCCAAGATGGCATGAGTTGAGTTCATCCAAGCCGGGGCATCTCATGACCACAGACGCGATCAAGCCCGCCACCCATCACCGTCATCAGCCCTGGTACAAGATCCTCTACGTTCAGGTGCTGATCGCGATCGTGGCGGGCGTCCTGATCGGGTATTTCTATCCCGGCCTCGGCAAGGAGTTGAAGCCGCTCGGCGACGGTTTCATCGCGCTGATCAAGATGATGATCGCACCGGTCATCTTCTGCACGGTGGTGCACGGCATCTCCTCGATGGGCGACCTCAAGCGGGTTGGCCGCGTAGGACTGAAGGCGCTGATCTATTTCGAGGCGGTATCGACGGTGGCGCTGGCGGTCGGCCTCTTGGTCGGTGAGGTGCTGCAGCCGGGCCATGGCTTCAACATCGATCCAGCCTCGATCGATCCGAAGTCGGTCGCGACCTACGTCACCAAGGCCAAGGAGGAAGGCATCGTCGCCCATCTGATGGCGATCATCCCCGACAGCTTCTTCGGCGCTCTCGCGCGCGGCGACCTGCTGCAGGTGCTGCTGATCTCGATCCTGTCGGGGTTTGCCATTGCCTTGATGGGCAAGCCCGGCGAGCCGATCGCGGAGGCGATCGACAAGGCCGCCAAGATGTTCTTCGGCATTATCCGCATGATCGTCCGTGTCGCGCCGCTCGGCGCGTTCGGCGCGATGGCCTTCACGGTCGGCGCCTATGGCCTCGGCTCGCTGGTGAATCTGGCGGCGCTGATCGGCACCTTCTATCTCACCAGCGTGCTGTTCGTGCTGATCGTGCTCGGCTCGATCGCGCGGCTGGCGGGTTTTTCGATCATCCGTTTCATCGCCTATATCAAGGACGAGCTCCTGATCGTGCTCGGCACCTCGTCGTCGGAGACCGTGCTGCCGCAGATGATCCAGAAGATGGAGCATCTCGGCGCCTCGCGCTCGGTGGTCGGCCTCGTGGTGCCGACCGGCTACAGCTTCAACCTCGACGGCACCAACATCTACATGACGCTGGCGACGCTGTTCCTGGCGCAGGCCACCAACACCCATCTGACGATCTGGCAGGAGCTCGGCATTTTGGGCATCGCCATGATCACCTCGAAGGGCGCTTCCGGCGTCACCGGCGCCGGGTTCATCACGCTCGCTGCGACGCTGTCGATCGTGCCCGATATTCCGATCCAGTCGATCGCCATCCTGGTCGGCATCGACAAGTTCATGAGCGAATGCCGCGCGCTGACCAATTTGATCGGCAACGGCGTCGCCTGCGTCGTGATCAGCCTCTCCGAGGGCGAGCTCGACAAGGACGCGCTGCACGAGACCATGGCGCACCCGCTCGAACTCGGCGAGGCGCTGGAGCCGGGCGGATCGGGCTAGAGCAATATGGAGTTATGGGGGCCGTCGCAGGGGGCGCTGCCAAAATATCGAAAACAACCCCATGCAAAGTGGCCGGCGGCGGCCGGCGTTCGACCGAGCAACTTGACATGTCGGGCAACTCAGGGATATATTTCTAATATTCAGAAAATGCGCAAGTGTCCGCTCGGACCCGGGCTGGGACCCTTCACTTGGACCGCCAATCCGGACAAGATCATCGCCGCCGTCAGGCGCGGGCACCAAGCCCTGGACTTAGTCCGCTAGGTACGGGCTATCGTGCACTGCCGCCTCATCGAACGTCAGGTTACGGACCGAGGTCGACGGGGCAAAGTCGACCCGTTGTGAGAGCTGGTCCCGGTTGTCTGAACAGAATCTCCGCGTCGATAAGTGGAGGCTCTGCCGGGGTTAGGCCGCCATGCGGATTGGCAGCGGGTTGAAGTAGGCTTGATCCGGTGTGCCGCCGTCAAGGCTCGAATGTGGACGTCGGGCATTGTAAAAGTCGAGGTATCGGCCGATCGAGGCGCGGGCGTCGGACACGCTGTCGTAGGCCCGCAGATAAACCTCCTCGTATTTGACGCTGCGCCACAGTCGCTCAACGAACACGTTGTCCCGCCAAGCTCCTTTACCGTCCATGCTGATGGCAATGCCGTTGCTGGCGAGCACGCCGGTGAAGGCCGAGCCGGTGAACTGCGAGCCCTGATCCGTGTTGAAGATTTCAGGCCTGCCGTGACGCGCCAAAGCGTCCTCCAGTGTCTCGACACAGAACGCCGCCTCCATCGTGATCGAGAGCCGCCACGACAGAACCCGGCGGGTCGCCCAGTCCAGCACGACAGCGAGATACACGAAGCCGCGCGCCATCGGGATGTAGGTGATATCCATTGCCCAAACCTGGTTCGGGCGCGTGATCTCCACGCCGCGCAGCAGATACGGATAGATCTTGTGCCCGGGCTCAGGTTTGGTGGTGCGCGGACGACGGTACAGCGCCTCTATCCCCATCCGCCGCATGAGCGTTTTGACATGCCGGCGGCCGACCTTGCACCCCTCGGCAGCTAGCAGGCCTCGCAACATTCGCGAACCGGCGAAAGGGAACTCCAGATGCAGCCGATCAAGCCGTCGCATTGTTGCGAGATCGTCGGGCGACACCGGGCGCGGCAGATAATAGACGCTGCTACGGCTGATCTTCAAAACTTCCGCCTGCCTGGTGATCGACAGATCGTGCTCACGGTCGATCATCGCTTTGCGCTCAGCAATCCCGCCTTGGTGAGCGCTCCTTCTAAAAAATCGTTCTCCAGCGTCAGTTCTCCGATCTTGGCGTGCAGCGACTTCACGTCGATCGCAGGCACGGCGGGCGCGGCGCTGCTGGGTCCAAAAACTCCGGAAGCTCCACCCTCCAGCTGGGCTTTCCATGCCGTAATCTGATTGGGGTGAACGTCAAAGTGCTCGGCCAGTTGAGCTATCGTTCGGTCGCCCTTGACAGCGGCCAGCGCCACCTTCGCCTTGAAAGCCGGTGTGTGGTTCCGGCGTGCGCGTCTCGTCATCGTCTCTCCTGATTCGCGGGACAATCTTGCCCGCCGTCAGGCAGAAACTCCACTTATCGCCCTGTTCAGATTTCCGGAGCCGGCTCTGTGGACGTCGGTGGGGCGGCCATAATGTCTTCTTTTTAAAGCAATTCGGTCGGAGGCGAGATGGTCGATCAGTGGCCCCCAGATGCAAAGTTTCAAATGGGTGACTATGCCGCAAAGAAGGGGCGAGCATCATGGCGCGGTAGAATCGTTGGTTGGTATCGTACGGATTTGACCAAGCTCGGATATGCGATCGAGAGCTACTTCGAGCCTGGCTCGGTGCAAATTTATCCAGAGACGGCGATCGACGCATGGAAGCCGCCGGTCTTGGAACGTGAGTGACCGCTTCTCACCCCCTGCGACCTTCGGAACGTTTGCTAATGGGCAA
Organism: Bradyrhizobium sp. I1.14.4; assembly: GCF_050435825.1. Lineage (NCBI taxonomy): Bacteria > Pseudomonadati > Pseudomonadota > Alphaproteobacteria > Hyphomicrobiales > Nitrobacteraceae > Bradyrhizobium > Bradyrhizobium sp. I1.14.4. The sequence continues at coordinate 301,188 of NZ_JBNDLA010000002.1, forward strand.
GGGCGCGGTGCTCTTCCACGAATCGGAAGGACGGTCGATCCACTAACCCAATCCAGGAATGCTTAACTATGCTCACCGTCTATGGCGAAGGTCGTGGCTTCCGTATCGTTTGGCTGCTCGAGGAATTAGGATTGGCTTATCGGCTGCGCGCGGTCGATCTGCTCGCAGTCGAGAATGATCGCGATTTCCTCGCGATCAATCCCGCCGGCTTCATTCCCGCACTGCAGGACGGCGAGACGATCATGGTCGAATCGATTGCGATTCTTGAGTACCTGCTCGCCCGCCACGGCTCAGGTTCGCTTGCCGTCGCCCCGGACGATCCCGCCTTCGCTTCCTATCTGCAATTTCTCCACCTAGGCGAGGCCGGGCTCGCCGGGCCGATGAACGCCGTCTTTGTCGGTCGTGAACTGGCACCCGAAGGCGAGCGAGATACCCGGGTTACCCGCTGGGCACTCGAGACCTTCGAGAGCCGGCTGGGGTTGGTTATCCGCCGCCTCGCGGATTGCCCCTATCTCGCCGGCGACCGATTCACTGCTGCCGATATCTCGGTGAGCTACGCCCTCCTGCTCGGCCTGCGAACCGGCAACTACATCCCCGGTTCGACCGAGCGGGACTATCTCGCCCGCACGACGGCACGCCCTGCCTACGTCCGAGCGATGGAAAGCTGCCAGGACACCAAGGCTTGGGCGGCGAGATCACCGGGACTGTAGTGCGCGCTTCATCGGAGCGGCCAAGCGCCTGGCGTAATACTGACTAGCTAGCTAACTAGTAGGCCGTGCGCTCATTAAGCGGCCGACGCACGATGTCCGCTTAACCCCCAACAGCGGCGGAAAAGCGGACATCTCCCGAGATTGCCGAAGGGCCACAAGCAGACAAGCGTTCCGAACGAGTGTGCACGAGTAGGAGCGACCCTGATGGCTTCACTGGACTTCGAAATCACCCGGTTTCCAAGTTTTATCGAACCAAGGCTGGAGTGGCGCGTAGAGACGCAGCAGCGAGTTCCAACCTTTGCCCGGCGTGGTTTGGACCCAATTGGCTTCATGTCCGGCAGGTGCCTTAGGTGCGAACCACACCGTCACAGACCCGTCAGCATTTTTCTCGATACCGGGCTGGTTGCTGTCGAGGCCGGCTAACTTCTGATCAGTTTCGAGCATCGAGCGGGTTTGGTTGTCATAGACCGTGAATGACCAGAACTGACCAGCCGGGATCGGGGCGGGGAGCGTAATCTTGTAAGTCTTCCCGCCGTCGAGATAGGTCCCTGTTGCATCGCGTACGGTGAACGCATAGGCCGATCCCGTGCCCGGCTTCGCGTCGGCCATTGCGGGCGTTATGCCGGTTGCGGCGTAATGAAACATCGTGCGCGCATCGAGCATTCGCTCGCCGTTGTCTAGGAATTGATAGCTGTTGCCGATAAAGCCATTGTTCCACTGGCGATCGGGATAGAACTTGGCTCGCTCATCTCTCGGAGCGAACACCATAGCTCGCGCCGTCGCGTTGCCGACCGCGACCGCTTCGGTGAGGATTGCCTTCATCCGTGCGTCCGGTGCGAACGACTTGCCTTTCTTGATACCGATCGAAGCGAACAGCCCCACCGTTTCAGGATCAAATGCGTCGGCAGGCTCGGCTTGGATCACTGCATTCAGTTCCTCATAGAAATGAAAATCGTTGGCATGGACGGTGTTGAACTGCTTCCCGGACGTGTCGACAAACGTGGTAGTGGGAGAATTTGCCGCCGCCGAGAGAGGATAAACGCGCGCGTTGTTCCTCACATTGTTCACCGCCGCCGCGATGTCGCCGTCTTTAACGAAGGCGCGGTAAAGAATGAGGTTGCTGTACGTCGGAGGTTTAGTGACAAAGTAGCCGTCCGTTGGAAGGTTGCCTGTATATCCGGGCGGCACGAATAGGTATTTGCCACCTTTGCCCCTGTCCGGACCGATCAGTCCAACGTCTGTCACGTACCGAAAGTAAGCGTCGTCAACAGGTCCCAGCACGCCTGGCGGGACTTCCGCGATCACTGGCCCGTTTCTTAGATCGATGCAGAAGAATACATAGACCGTTGTGGAGTTGGCCGTAAGAAACAATGAGCGAGCATCCATCAACTCTTGGGTGATGGCCATTCCCTGATTTCGCTTCGCGCCAACTTGGTCGAGCCCCTCGCACATCGCGTAGACGGAGGCGGCTGGCATTCCGGCCATGAATGCTTCGGTGCCACGGGCGTAGTCAATATTGTCGTAAACCTTCTGCACCGTTTCCTGATCAGGGAGTCCGTCAAAGAACTTCAACGTTCCTAGCCGGGTCTCAACCTTATCGGGCGTCTGAATGTAGCTTGGGACTTTGGCGGAATACGCCGGAGCTGACTGGCTTTGCGCGTAGGCGGGTATCTGGGTTGCGGCAGTTAGCAATGTAAGAGCACCCATCAGCAACTTACGCATGTCGCATTTCTCATGGTTGTGAAGTCCGGATAGCAAGGTCACCATTTTCGAGTATAGTTGCGATGCTGCCACCTTGAGAAGAATACAAAGGAACGAGGTAAATGAAAGTCAAATCTATCATTTGCGCTGTGATCTTATCGTTCGCCGTCAGGGTGGGTCATGCACAATCTGCCGAGCAGTCGCCCGTGGGCGAGATGCCAGTCACCGTCGATAATTTTACCCGCGCCGAAACTGACCTATACATGGGCAATATCGTCAAGGATGGTGGCTTCGGAAAGCTCATTCACCGCCGCGAACCCGCCTCAATAGACAATCAGACCGTAATTCGTCTCAATCGCGACACCTTGTATTCGTCAGGCGTTTTTGATCTCGACGCTGGTCCTGTGAGCGTTACGCTTCCCGATGCGGGCAAGCGCTTCATGTCCTTGCTGGTCATCAATGAAGACCACTATGCGCCATCCGTGTTCTACGGAGGAGGCTCTCATACCCTCACAAAGGAAAAAATCGGCACACGGTATGTCGTGTTCGCCATTCGCACATTGGTAAACCCTGCCGACCCGAAGGATGTTGAACGGGTTCACGCGCTGCAGGACGCGATCCAAGTGAGCCAGAAGAGCATCGGCAGGTTCGAGATACCGAGGTGGGATGCCGCAAACCAGAAGAAGGTTCGCGACGCGCTTCTGGTGCTCAGTTCGACGATACCTGACTTCAAGAGAGCTTTCGGAACGAAGGAGCAGGTTGATCCGGTACGACATTTGGTCGCAACGGCTGCGGCATGGGGCGGCAATCCGGACAAGGACGCGACGTATCTCAACATCACACCCACCAAGAACGACGGAACCACAGTTTACAAGCTCCAAGTGAAGGATGTGCCTGTCGATGACTTTTGGTCTGTCAGCGTCTACAATGCGAACGGCTACTTCGAGAAAAACACCTACAATGCGTACACGCTCAATAACCTCACGGCCCAAAAGAGTGGCGATGGATCCATTGCGATCCAGTTCGGCGGATGCGACGGCAAAGTGCCTAACTGTCTGCCAACCACTAAGGGATGGAACTATACGGTAAGGCTCTACCGCCCTCGCGCCGAAATCCTAAGCGGCAAATGGAAATTCCCGGAGCCACAACCCGCAAACTAGTCCAACGCGCGACAAGTCCAAGCTCCGCTTAGGGTCATCACGCCGATGCTGCCAAACAAGCCGCGCGGCGTACCGCGGGTGAACGATCGTCGCGTCCTCAGAGCGGCGTCAGTCCGGGACGCCGGCGGCCTTCAGCGTCTCGCGATAGGTCGCAGACATCGATTTCCACCGGGAATGGAATCCGTGACAGGAAGCCGGAGATCGTGAAGTCCGGATCGACCTTGAGCAGTTCGCGCGCGATCTGGGTCGCGCGCTCGTTCTCGCAGGTCTTGACCAGCGCCACGATCAAGACGCGCAGCGCCACCGCGAAACGGCGGTTCTGCGCCAGCGCCTTGTCGGCCCACATCACCGCATCGGCAAAATTCTGGTCGAGCACCGCGCAGATCGCCAGCGCCGCGGCGGCGAACCAGCCGCGCGGGTCGCGCGGGTTCAGCCGCTGCGCGCGCTCGATCATCGCGCGGCCGGCCTTCTGGTTGCCGCGCATCGCCTCGATCCAGCCGCCGAGCACCAGCGCCATCGCCGAGTTCGGGTTGATCGCAAGCGATCGCTCGAACAATTCGCGCGGTATGAGCCGACATGATCTAACCGACTTCGAGGCGGCCCGTTGCCAAATCCAAGGCGACTAACTCATCCTACCTAGGCAATGCCACTTCCGTTGATCGCCGTTTGGTGCGCTGCTGCTGAGTCAACGAGCCGGTCGCTGGTATCTCCATCTGAAGCACGCCGCCAGACCTCGCACTTGCGATGATGCGAACTGCTGTTTCAGATTACTGGCGCTGGACATCACAGGATGCTCCGTCAAAGCGGACGCGCGCTGCATGGATATCGGAATAACGACGGTCGGCCCAATCGATGAGGCTCGCCATCGGGTCCAGCAGGGATTGGCCTAGCGGGGAAAGGCAATATTCAACGCTCGGCGGCTTGGTCGGAAAGACATGGCGGGTGATAAGTCCGTCGCGCTCTAAATCGCGCAGCGTCTGGGTGAGCATGCGCTTCGAGATGTCGCGGATGGCTCGGCGAAGCTCGCCGAAGCGCTGCGGTCGCGTCGCGAGCGTCATGATCATGAGAATGCTCCACTTGTCGCCGATGCAGTCGAGCACGTCGCGCACCGGGCAATGTACGGGTTCCGCTGACTGGGCGTCGTCCGATTGATATCGGCTGAATCGCTCGATCGCGCTCAATGCGTCGCTCATGCTGGTCCCCTTTTTCTCTCCTGGTTACAAAAAACTGCCTCCTTACGGTGCAGGTCGAAGGTCTCTATGTGAGACCTACCCTAGAATATAGGCCATCTAGCACCGGGAGAATACGCATGTTTCTAGTCATGGGAATCACAGGAAAAGTCGGCGGCGCAACGGCCAGGCATTTGTTGGCCCGCGGTAAGAGGGTACGCGCGCTGGTCCGCAGTCGCGAGAAGGCGGCGGCCTGGATGGACCAGGACGTGGAACTGGTGGACGGCGACTGGAACGACACGGCAGCGATCGAGCGGGCGCTCGACGGCGTCGACGGCGCGTTCGTCATGCTGCCAGCAGTCTGGGCCCCCTCGCCGGATTTCAAGGAAGCCAAGGGCGTCATCGCGAACTATGTCGAGGTGCTGACCAAGGCCGCGCCGCCGCGTGTGGTCGCGCTCTCGTCGATGGGGGCGAACCGGACCAGCGGGCTGGGAATGATCACCGCGCTGTCGCTGCTGGAACAAGGCTTTCGCGACTTGGCGTCGCCGGTCGCTCTCGTGCGCGCCGGCGGGTTCTTCGAGAACTTCATTTATGGCCTGCAGGTCGCCCAGGGCGGCGCGCTCCCGGTCTACTACAATCCGACCAGCCGGAAATCGACGATGGTCGCGACGAACGACATCGGTGCCGAGGTGGCGACGCTGCTGACCGGGCCGGCGTGGTCGGGGCATCGCGTCATCGAACTTGGTTCGATGGTCAGCGCGGATGAAGTCGCAGCGCAACTGGGCGATGTCATGCAGCGCGAAGTCAAGGCCTTCCCTGTCCCGCGGGCCGAGTGGCCGGCAGCGTTCGAGCAGTTCGGCATCCCGAAGGGCCAAACCGGACCGGCTGAAGCGATGTTCGAGGCCGTCAATGCGGGCTGGATGGATCTCGGCGTCGCCGGCACGGAGCACGTCGCCGGCACAACGCTTCCCCGCGATGTCTTCGCGGCGGCCCAGAAGGCCGCCACGGCGTAGGTCCGCGGATCAGCGATGAGATACGACTTCGGACCTGCTCCGGAAATTCGCATCTCCTTCGGAATGAATGCGTCGCGGCCAGGCCGTCTCTTGCGCGACCTCCGCGACGCCCTGTCAGAAAAGGTTCGACAAATGTCAAAGATTTCCTGGCGCCAGGTCTCGGCCTTGGCACTTGCAGCTTTCTTCGTCGCGGGATCGCTCAGCAACATCTTCGCCCCTGGGTCTATCTACGAGGAGTATCTGCGGTGGGGATACCCGCACTGGTTCCATTTCGTGACCGGATCGCTGGAGCTCACGACCGCCGTTCTGCTGGCGCGGGAACGGACGCGGCTGTGGGGCTCGGCGCTCGGCTGCGCCGTGATGTTGGCGGCGCTCGCGACCGTCACCCTCCACGGCGAGTACGGGCACGGAGCGCCGCCGCTTATCGTGGCGATACTATCAATAGTCGTCGGCTGGATCGCCTGGCCGAAGCGGCTCCCCAGCTCAGCATGACTGTCGCGAGCGGAAGCCGAGAGAATGTCCGCGTGCGAGCGTTCACGGGCGAAAATCTCAACATCCGAGTCTTCACGGGTGTCGTACCCCAGCACAGACACGTTGGTTCAGCTCCTCTCCACGAGCAAATCCTCAGGCAGCATCAATCCGGAACGCCGGCCGCCTTCAAAGTCTCGACATAGATCTTGGACATCGATTCCACCGGGAATGGACTCCGTGACAGGAAGCCGGAGATCGTGAAGTCCGGGTCGACCTTGAGCAGTTCGCGCGCGATCTGGGTCGCGCGCTCGTTCTCGCCGGTCTTGACCAGTGCCACGATCAAGACGCGCAACGCCACCGCGAAGCGGCGGTTCTGCGCCAGCGCCTTGTCGGCCCAGATCACGGCTTCGGCGAAATTCCGGTCGAGCACCGCGCAGATCGCCAGCGCCGCGGAGGCGAACCAGCCGCGCGGGTCGCGCGGGTTCAGCCGCTGCGCGCGCTCGATCATCGCGCGGCCGGCCTTCTGGTTGCCGCGCATCGCCTCGATCCAGCCGCCGAGCACCAGCGCCATCGCCGAGTTCGGGTTGATCGCAAGCGATCGCTCGAACAATTCGCGCGCGGGCTCGATCTCGTCGGCCATGTTCCAGATCGCAAAGGCTGCCATCCACAGCACCTGCGGATCGCTGGGCGCGAGCTCGGCCGCGCGCCAGGCCTGCGCAACCGCGCGATCCCGATAGGCATCGTTCGGCTTCAGCCAACCCTGGAAATGACGCAGCGCGTGGCAATAGGCCGAGGCCGCAAGCGCCGGCGCGTAAGCGGGGTCAAGCGCCAGCGCGCGGTCGAGGCAATCGAGGGCCGCAATCATGCTCTCGGGCGTGAACTCGTAGCGCAGGCTGTAGGCGCGCAGCAGCAGGTCGTAGGCGTCGAGCCTGTCGGGCGGTGCCGCCCGCACCCGCTCGGCTTCCGCGACGAGCAAGGTCGGCTCGATTGCGCCGACCACGTTCTCGGTGATGCGGTCCTGCAGGTCGAACACGTCGGTCGCCGCGCCGTCGAACCGGTCCGCCCACAGATGCGCGCCGGAGACGGCGTCGATCAGCTGTCCGGTGATGCGCAGGCGATCGCCGCCGCGGCGGACGCTGCCCTCGAGCACATAGCCGACGCCGAGATCGCGCCCGACCTGGCGAATATCGACCGCCTTGCCCTTGTAGGTGAAGGCGGAGTTGCGCGCGATCACGGTGAGGCGGCTGCAGCGGGCGAGCGCGGTGGTGATGTCCTCGGCGATGCCGTCGGCGAAATAATCCTGCTCGGGGTCGCCGCTCATATTGGTGAAGGGCAGCACCGCAATCGACGGACCCTCGCTCAGGCGCGCCCCGGCGCTATCAGCAATCCGATGACCGGGCGCGATGTCCTCCCTGACATCGCCGACAAAGCGGAGACCTTTGCGGGGCAGGGTGCGGATCAGCCGCTGTGCCTCGCCATTGTCGCCGATCGCGGTCCGCGCCGCATTGACCCGGCTGCTCAGCGTTGCTTCCGAGACGATCCGCCCGTGCCAGACGGCGGCCAGCACCTCGTCGCGGCTGACCACGCGGTCGCGGGCGCGGATCAGGAATTCGAGGAGGTCGAAGACCTGCGGCTCGACCGCCACCAGGGCATCGCCGCGGCGCAGCTCCCGGCGCTCGGAATCGAGGGTCAAGTCGTTGAAACGGTAAGTCAAATTCGATGGTCCGGCGGCCGGTGGCTGAATCCGTGGCGGAACCTAGCACAGGCGGCGTGGGGCCAAAATCACGACGGTCTGAAGGACAACTCAACGTCCCCTGAAAGCGGGCGGGTCCGGTCTCTGCAATAGTCAATTCCGACAGCAGACGCAGGAGATCGCCATGTCCCAATCCATCAATCAGCAACGCCGCCGCTTGCTTGGCATCGCTGGCGGCATTCTCGCCACTTCCCCGTTCGGCTTGATCGGATCGGCCAGCGCGCAGTCCAAGCCGGCGCCATCAGCGGTCAAGGCTGGCGCCCATACCTCGATCGGTCCGGTCAAGCAGATTAATGCCGGCGTGCTCGATACCGGCTATGTCGAGATGGGTCCTGCTTCCGGTCCCGCGGTGATCCTGCTGCACGGCTGGCCCTACGACATCCACAGCTATGCCGACGTCGCGCCGGCGCTGGCCGAGGCCGGCTACCGCGTGATCGTGCCGCATCTGCGCGGCTACGGCACGACGCGCTTCCTCTCCAGCGACACGATGCGCAGCGGCCAGCCGGTCGCGGTCGCCGCCGACATCATTGCGCTGATGGACGCGCTGAAGATCGAGAAGGCTGTGCTCGGCGGCTATGATTGGGGCGCGCGTACCGCCAACATCATGGCGGTGCTCTGGCCCGAGCGCTGCAAGGCGATGGTGTCGGTCAGCGGCTATCTGATCGGCAGCCAGGCGGCCGGCAAGGTGCCGCTGCCGCCGAAGGCCGAGCTGCAATGGTGGTACCAGTTCTATTTCGCGACCGAGCGCGGCCGCGAGGGCTATGCCAGGAATCGACATGATTTTGCGAAGCTGATCTGGCAGCTTGCCTCGCCGCAGTGGAACTTCGACGACGCCACCTATGACCGCAGCGCGGCGGCATTCGAGAATCCCGACCATGTCGATATCGTGATCCATAATTACCGCTGGCGGCTTGGGCTCGCTGAGGGCGAAGCGAAGTACGACGGCTTCGAGAAGACGCTGGCCCAGGCGCCGGTCATCGCCATCCCGACCATCACGATGGAAGGCGATGCCAATGGCGCGCCGCATCCGGAGCCCGCAGCCTATGCCAGGAAATTCTCCGGGCATTACGAGCATCGGCTCCTGACCGGCGGCATCGGCCACAATCTGCCGCAGGAAGCGCCGCAGGCCTTCGTCCAGGCCATCATCGACGTCAGCAAGGTCTGAGCGGAGCGTGGATATCGGATCATGACACAGGTTTTGAAATGGGGAGCTGCCGCGATCGCGGCAGGGTGCATCAGCGCGGCATTGCCGTTTGCCGTCGGGCATGCCGATGATGCGGCGCTGGCATCGCCGATCTTCGGCGTGAAAATTCCACAAGGCTATCGCGACTGGAAGCTGATCGCGGTCGGCGAGGAGACCGGGCTCGACGAACTGCGCAGTGTGCTCGGCAACGCGACCGCGGTGAAGGCCTATCAGGACGGCGCTGCGCGATTCCCCGACGGCACCGTGCTGGTCAAGCTCGCCTGGAAGCGCAAGCCGGTTGCGGGCCTCAACGGCGCCTTCATCACGGGGGCGGCGACAACCGTCCAGGTCATGGTCAAGGATTCCGCCAAATATGCCTCGACCGGCGGCTGGGGTTTTGGCCGCTTCATCGACGGCAAGCCGGTCGATGCCGCCCAGCACGAGACGTGTTTCGCCTGCCACGAGGCCCATGCCAGCGATCACGATTTCGTCTTCACACACTATGCGCATTGAGCGCCAGCAAGATCGGTGTGGAGACCCGCACGGTCCGATCTGGCGCGGTCGTTGCGGCGGGGCTAGTTTCCCCGCGGCAATCGCATGCGGGGAACGGCTTTGACCATCACCATCTACGGCATCAAGAACTGCGACACCATGAAGAAGGCGCGCAGCTGGCTTGATGATCATGGCGTCGGCTACGACTTCCACGACTACAAGACCGCCGGGATCGCCAAGGACAAGCTCAAGCAGTGGAGCGACGAGGTCGGCTGGGAAACGCTGCTCAACCGCGCCGGCACGACCTTCAAGAAACTGCCCGATGCCGACAAGGAAGGGCTGAACGAGCGCAAGGCGCTGGCACTGATGGCCGAGCAGCCGTCGATGATCAAGCGGCCGGTGCTCGATCTCGGGCCGAAGCGCGTCGTCGGCTTCAAGCCCGATATCTATGACAAGGAAGTGCCGGCGAAGGCGCGCAAGAAGGGCTGACGCGGTCCGCGCGAACTAGATCAGCTCGACTGAATCCTGGCTCGCCGGATGATCTGAGGGCACGAACCTGCGGTCGATCACCGCCCGCACGGTGACGACCGGGACCGACTTCGGCGTCACGCCCATCAGATTGTGCAGTCTGAAGCCGCCTTCGATGCTGATCGCCTTGTACGAGCCGATGATGTGTTCGACGGCATCGCCGCGCCCGAACGGCAGCAGCAGCCGTTCATAGGACACGTCCTTGCCGTCGGCGTCCGTGACCGCGGCAACCGTATAGGTCGGGCGCTTGCTCGCGAGACAGGCGCGATAGGACCGGATCACACCGGCGTAACGATCCGGGCCGATCGCATCATCGAGATAGCGGTTGGTGCGCATCCGTGGCTCGACATCCTCGTTGCCATAGGCGGTTGTCAGCCTCGTGCCTTCCTGCGTGATCAGGAAGCGGGCCGCTTCGCCAGTGCCGACCACGTCAAAACCCATCATGTCGGCGCGCTCGTCGGCGGTGCCGTCGGTATGGAAGTCGCACAGCAAAGGAAGGGTGTCCGGCATCCGCACCGCGCGCAGCCAGGCGTTCAGCAGCACACGCTGCGTGATCGACTTGACGATCGAAGAATTGGCGCTCTCGAAATGCAAGGCTCTGGCCATTCATAATGCAATGACCGGAGCTTCGGCGAGAGGCGCAAATATTCTATGAAAGTGCGAGTCTGGAGGAAAACACCGTTAACGGCCACTTTCCCGAGGCGTAAGACGCACCCAAATGCCATTCGACTAAGGATCAACCGGAACCGGTCGCGGCGATGCCGCACTGCACAGCTTTCCACCTTGCGTAACCGCCGCAGATGACGGCATATTCCGGCCCGGAGGCGACAGGTCTCCGGACGGTTTCCAAGACGTGCGGACAACCTGTCGGACACGAAAAAAGCTGGCCACGCGGGCGACGGGCTTCGCGGCGATGGCGTATGGGGGAATCTATTTGGCCGATGAGTTCATCCTCGAAACCAGCGGATTGACCAAGGAATTCGCGGGTTTCTTTGCCGTTCGCGACGTCGCGTTGAAGGTGCGTCGCGGCAGTATCCATGCGTTGATCGGGCCGAACGGCGCCGGCAAGACGACCTGTTTCAATCTGCTGACCAAATTCCTGAAGCCGACGGGCGGCCAGATTCGCTACAAGGGCCAGGACATCACCGCGATGCCGCCGGCCGACGTGGCGCGGCTCGGGCTGGTCCGCTCGTTCCAGATTTCGGCGGTATTCCCGCATCTGACCGCGCTCGAAAACGTGCGCGTCGCGCTGCAGCGCCAGCACGGTTCGTCATTCGATTTCTGGCGCTCGAAGAGCGTGCTCGACCGCTTCAATCCGCGCGCCCATGAACTGCTGAACGACGTCGGCTTGAGCGAATTCGCCAACACGCCGGCGGTCGAGATGCCGTATGGCCGCAAGCGCGCACTTGAAATTGCAACGACGCTCGCGCTCGACCCCGAGATGATGCTGCTCGACGAGCCGATGGCCGGCATGGGCCACGAGGACATCGACAAGATCGCGGCGCTGATCAAGCGGATCTCCGCCAAGTACACCATCCTGATGGTCGAACATAACCTCTCGGTGGTGGCCAACCTCTCCGACATCATCACGGTGCTGACGCGCGGGCAGGTGCTGGCGGAGGGCAACTACGCCGACCTCTCCAAGGACGAGCGCGTGAAGGAAGCCTATCTGGGAGCGGGTCATGGCTGAGGCAAAATTGGCGGAGAAGCCCGTGGCTGCGGCCGGCGCCGAGGTGCTGACGGTCAAGGATTTGCAGGCCTGGTACGGCGAATCCCACATTCTTCACGGCATCAATTTCAACGTGAGGGCGGGCGAGGTGGTGACGCTGCTCGGCCGCAACGGCGCCGGCAAGACCACCACGCTGAAGTCGATCATGGGTGTCATCGGCAAGCGCTCGGGCTCGATCCGCTTCGACAACAAGGAGATCATCCGCGCCACCTCCGACCGCATCGCGCGGCTCGGCATCGCATTCTGTCCCGAAGAGCGCGGCATCTTCGCCAGCCTCGACGTGCGCGAGAATTTGCTGCTGCCGCCGGTGGTGCGCCCGGGCGGCCTGCCGCTCGACCAGATCTTCACGCTGTTTCCGAACCTGAAGGAGCGTCTCACCAGCCAGGGCACCAAGCTCTCGGGCGGCGAGCAGCAGATGCTGGCGATTGCCCGCATCCTGCGCACCGGCGCGCGCTTTTTGATGCTGGACGAGCCGACCGAAGGGTTGGCGCCGGTGATCATCCAGCAGATCGGGCACACCATTGCGCGCCTGAAGTCGCAGGGCTTCACGATCCTGCTGGTCGAACAGAATTTCCGTTTCGCCTCGACCGTTGCCGACCGCTACTACATCGTCGAGCACGGCAAGGTGATCGACGGCTTCGCGAATTCCGAACTGTCGGCCAACATGGACAAGCTTCATACCTATCTCGGCGTTTGAAACGCCGAAACCAGAAAATTTAGGACGAGGGAATACGACATGAAAAATACGATTTCGGCGCTTCTGCTCGGCACCGCGATGGTGCTGTCAGCCGCAAGCGTCGCCTCCGCTCAGGAAAAGCTCGACAAGACGGTCAAGATCGGCGCGCTGTCGGATCAGTCCGGCCTCTATGCCGATCTCGCCGGTCCCGGCTCGACGCTGGCGGCGCAGATGGCGATCGAGGATTCCGGCCTCAAGGCCAAGGGTTGGACCATCGACCTGATTTCCGGCGATCACCAGAACAAGCCTGATATCGGCACCACCATCGCCCGCCAATGGTTCGACGTCGACAAGGTCGACACCATCGTCGACGTGCCGAATTCCGGCGTCGCGCTCGCGGTCAACAACGTCGTGAAGGAGAAGAACGGCGTCTACATCAATTCGGGTGCCGCGACCTCGGATCTCACCAACGCACAGTGCTCGCCGAATACGGTGCACTGGACCTACGACACCTACATGCTGGCCCACGCCACCGGCCAGGCGCTGGTGAAGGCGGGCGGGGACACCTGGTTCTTCCTTACCGCGGATTACGCGTTCGGTGCGGCGCTGGAGCGCGACACCACCGCCGTCGTTACTGCCAATGGCGGCAAGGTGGTCGGCGGGGTCAAGCATCCGCTCAACACCGCTGACTTCTCCTCCTTCCTGCTGCAGGCGCAGGCCTCCAAGGCCAAGATCATCGGCCTCGCCAACGCCGGCGGCGACACCACCAACTCGATCAAGCAGGCCGCCGAATTCGGCATCGTCAAGGGCGGCCAGAAGCTCGCGGCGCTGCTGCTGTTCCTCACCGACGTCAAGGCGATCGGGCTCGAGACCGCGCAGGGCCTCAACTTCACCGAGACGTTCTACTGGGACCTCAACGACAACAGCCGTGCCTTCTCGAAGCGCTTCTCGGCGCGGATGAAGAACAGCGCTCCCCCGACCATGGTCCAGGCCGGCGTCTATGCGGGCCTCACGCATTACTTCAAGGCGCTGGAAGCGCTCGGCGGCAATCCGCATGACGGCGCCAAGGTGGTCGCGAAGATGAAGACGATCCCGACCGACGATCCGCTGTTCGGCAAGGGCGAGGTCCAGGCCAACGGCCGCGTCATCCACGACGCCTACCTGTTCGAGGTGAAGAAGCCCTCGGAGTCCAAGGGGCCGTGGGACCTCTACAAGCTGGTCGGCACGGTGCCGGGCAACCAGGCTTTCACGCCGCTCGACAAGAGCACCTGTGCGCTGCTGAAGAAGTGACGATCATGCCCGCCGGCCATGCGCGTGGCCGGCGGGCTTCATCTATCTAGCGAAAGCTCATTCGATGCAGGCTCTCTACGCACAGCTTCTGGTAGGACTGATCAACGGCTCGTTCTACGCGCTGCTCAGTCTGGGGCTCGCCGTCATCTTCGGCATGCTCAACATCATCAATTTCGCGCACGGCGCTGTCTACATGATGGGCGCCTTCGTGGCGTATTTCCTGCTCAATCTGGGCGGCATCAACTACTGGTGGGCGCTGATCATCGCGCCGATCGTGGTCGGGATCTTCGGCATGATTCTCGAACGCACCATGCTGCAATGGTTGACCGGGCTCGACCATCTCTACGGACTGCTCCTGACCTTCGGCATTGCGCTGATCATTCAGGGCGTGTTCCAGAACTATTTCGGCTCCTCCGGTCTGCCGTATTCGATCCCGGATCAGCTCAAGGGCGGCATGAATCTCGGCTTCATGTTCCTTCCGATCTATCGCGGCTGGGTCGTCATCTTCTCGCTCGCGGTGTGTCTTGCCACCTGGTTCCTGATCGAGAAGACCCAGCTCGGCGCCTATCTGCGCGCCGCCACCGAGAACCCGACGCTGGTGCGCGCTTTCGGTATCAACGTGCCGCGCATGATCACGCTGACCTACGGGCTCGGCGTCGGTCTCGCCGCGCTCGCCGGCGTGCTGTCGGCGCCGATCAACCAGGTCCGCCCGCTGATGGGCGCCGATCTCATCATCGTGGTGTTCGCGGTGGTCGTGATCGGCGGCATGGGCTCGATCATGGGCTCGATCATCACCGGCTTCGCGCTCGGCGTGATCGAGGGACTGACCAAGTATTTTTATCCCGAGGCCTCCAACACCGTGGTGTTTGTTCTGATGGTGCTGGTGTTGCTGGTGAAGCCAACGGGACTGACGGGACGGGCAGCCTGATATGTCAGCATTGACCGACGATACACTTCCGATGACGCCGCGCGCGATGCGCGATGAGATGATCGTGTTCGCCGTGATGGCGGCGTTGCTGGCGGTGGTGCCGTGGACGGGAATCTATCCCTTCTTCGTGATGCAGGCGCTGTGCTTTGCGCTGCTCGCCTGCGCCTTCAACCTGCTGATCGGCTTTGGCGGCCTGTTGTCGTTCGGCCACGCGATGTTCCTCGGCACCGCGGGCTACGTCTCGGCGCATGCGCTGAAGGTGTGGGGACTGCCGCCCGAGCTCGGCATCCTGGCCGGCATCGCTGCCGCGGCCTTGCTCGGTCTCATCACCGGCTTCATCTCGATCCGCCGCCAGGGCATCTATTTCTCGATGATCACGCTGGCGCTGTCGCAGCTGCTTTACTTCCTCTACCTGCAGGCGCCGTTCACCCATGGTGAAGACGGCATCCAGGGCATCCCGCAGGGGCACCTGTTCGGGATCTTCGACCTCTCGAAGCCGATGGTGCTTTACTACGTTGTGCTGGTCGGCTTCCTCGCCGGCTTCCTGCTGATCTACCGGACCATCAACTCGCCGTTCGGCGAGGTTTTGAAGTCGATCCGCGAGAACGAGCCGCGCGCGATCTCGCTCGGCTACAAGACCGACCAGTACAAGATGCTCGCCTACATCCTGTCGGGCACGCTGGCGGGCTTTGCCGGCTCGCTGAAGGTGTTCGTGGCGCAGAATGCCTCGCTCACCGATGTGCACTGGTCGATGTCCGGTGAAATCGTGCTGATGACGCTGGTCGGCGGCCTCGGCACAATCTTCGGCCCGGTGGTCGGCGCATTCGTGATCATCGCCATGCAGCAGTATCTCGCCGGCTTCGGCCAGTGGGTGACGGTGATCCAGGGCGTGATCTTCGTGGCCTGCGTGCTGCTGTTCCGGCGCGGCCTGGTTGGTGAGCTCGCTCACCTGCTGCGGCGGTCGCTGTAGGGCAGAGATCAGCGTTTTCGGCTGACATAGCGGTGGACGACCGCCCGTTCGGGCGGTCGATCCCGGTGTTTTCCCCGCCAGATGCTCTATGACAGTTCTGTGACAGTCGCTAAAAGGGCTGTCCCGGAACGATGGAACTGAGACATGCTGCGCTGGTTTCGCGCCTTTCTGCCGAAGGAAGAGCGGTTTTTCGACCTGTTCGCCCGCCACGCCCAGACCTCCGTGCGGTGCGCGTTGGCGCTGCAGGACATGCTGAAGGGCGGAGACGAGACCCCGGTCTTCTGCCAGCGCGTCAATCAGTTCGAGAACGACGCCGATAGCGTCACCCGTGAGGTCCTGACCGCGGTTCGTCGCACCTTCATCACCCCGTTCGACCGCGGCGATATCAAGAACCTGATCACCGCGATGGACGACGCGGTCGACCAGATGCAGGCGACCGCGAAGGCGGTGATGCTGTTCGAGGTGCGCGAATTCGAGCCGCCGATGCGCGAAATGGGCGGCCTGATCGTCGAGTGCGCCAACCTGGTCGGCCGCGCGCTGCCCTTGCTGCAGTCGATCGGCCCCAACGTCTCGATGCTGACCCAGATCACCGAGGAGCTGACCAAGCTCGAGGGCCGGGTCGACGATCTCCAGGATATCGGACTCAAGGAGCTGTTCCTGAAGCATCGCGACGCCAACACGATGGACTTCATTGTCGGCGCGGAGATCTACGATCACCTCGAGAAAGTGGCCGACCGCTTCGACGACGTCGCCAACGAGATCAACTCCATCGTGATTGAACAGGTCTGAGCATGATCCGGAAAAGTGTGCAGCGGTTTTCCATGCGACAAACGCGAAGCGTTTGCGCGGAGATCATGCTCAAAAAAGCCCAATAAAGCGGGGCCATCACGTGGACGCCACGCTGGGTCTTCCGGTTCTGACCATTCTGATCGCGGTCGCGCTGCTGTTCGACTTCCTGAACGGCCTGCACGATGCCGCGAACTCGATTGCGACCATCGTCTCGACCCGCGTGCTGCGGCCGCAATACGCGGTGTTCTGGGCGGCCTTCTTCAACTTCGTCGCCTTCCTGGTGTTCGGCCTGCACGTCGCCAACACGATCGGCACCGGGATCATCGATCCGTCGGTGGTGGACGCGACCGTGATCTTCGCCGCGCTGGTCGGCGCGATCGTCTGGAACGTGATCACCTGGGCGCTGGGGATTCCCTCGTCGAGCTCGCACGCGCTGATCGGCGGTCTGGTCGGTGCCGGCATGGCGAAGGCGGGCATCTCGGCGGCGGTGTGGAGCGGGCTCACCAAGACCTTGCTCGCGATCGTGCTGTCGCCGCTGGTCGGCTTCCTGCTGGCGCTGGTGCTGGTTGCGATCGTGTCCTGGCTTTCGGTGCGCTCGACGCCGTTCGCGGTCGATCGCGCCTTCCGGATCCTGCAATTCGCCTCGGCATCACTCTATTCGCTCGGCCATGGCGGCAATGACGCACAGAAGACCATGGGCATCATCGCCGTGCTGCTCTACTCGCAGGGCCATCTCGGCGACAAATTCGAGATTCCGTTCTGGGTCGTGCTGGCCTGCCAGAGCGCAATGGCGCTGGGCACCCTGATGGGCGGCTGGCGGATCGTCCGCACCATGGGACTGCGGATCACCAAGCTGACGCCGATGCAGGGCTTCTGCGCCGAGACCGGCGGCGCCGTAACTCTGTTCATGGCGACCTATCTCGGGGTTCCCGTGTCGACCACGCACACCATCACCGGCGCCATCGTCGGCGTCGGTGCGGCACGGCGGCTCTCCGCCGTGCGCTGGAGTGTGGCGAGCTCGATCGTCTACGCCTGGGTCATCACGATCCCGGCGTCTGCGGCAGTCGCCGCGCTGACCTATTGGGCGGTGCAGATCCTGAAGTGATTACCCGACGAGCTTTAGCCCGACGATGCCGGAAACGATCAGCCCGATGCTGGCAAGCCGCATCGCAGTCGCCGGTTCGCCGAGCAGGATGATGCCGAGCGCCGCGGTGCCCACCGCGCCGATCCCGGTCCAGACCGCATAGGCGGTTCCAATTGGCAGCGTCTTCAGCGCGATGCCGAGCAGGATCACGCTGCCGGCCATCGCCGCCAGCGTCAGCACCGACGGCACCAGCCGCGAGAAACCCTCGGTATATTTCAGCCCGATCGCCCAGCCGATCTCGAGCAGACCAGCGGTGAACAGAATGGTCCAAGCCATAACGAACCCTCCAGATAAGGCAGGGTCGTCCCCGCGGCTGACAATGTGAGGAGAAGGTCGTCCTTCCTGCACTTATATGGGGATGGTGCGGCCATTCCGCATTGCGACAAAACGCCCTTGATTGCGCCCGTTTTCCCTGCCAAACGCTGCCCCGCCATGTCCGACATCTCAGTTTCAGCCGAATCGTCGTCCCGCTCGCCGCTTTCAGAGGAAGTGGCGCGCCGGCGCACCTTTGCGATCATCTCACACCCGGACGCCGGCAAGACCACGCTGACGGAAAAGCTGCTGCTGTTCGGCGGCGCCATCAACCTCGCAGGCCAGGTCAAGGCCAAGGGCGAGCGCCGCAACACGCGTTCGGACTGGATGAAGATCGAGCGCGAGCGCGGCATCTCGGTCGTCACCTCGGTGATGACCTTCGAGTTCAACGACCTCGTGTTCAACCTGCTGGACACGCCGGGCCATGAGGACTTTTCGGAAGATACCTACCGCACGCTGACCGCGGTCGACTCTGCGGTGATGGTGATCGACGCCGCCAAGGGCATCGAGGCGCGCACCCGAAAGCTGTTCGAGGTATGCCGCCTGCGCGACATTCCGATCATCACCTTCATCAACAAGATGGACCGCGAGAGCCGCGACACGTTTGAGCTGCTCGACGAGATCGAGAAGACGCTGGCGCTCGACACCACGCCGATGACCTGGCCGGTCGGCCGCGGCCGCGACTTCCTCGGCACCTATGACGTCGTCAATGGCGGCGTGCGGCTGCTCGAGGGCGGCGGCGCCAAGACCGGCGCCACCGAGCAGATCGACATCGCCGATCTCG
This sequence comes from Bradyrhizobium sp. I1.14.4, assembly GCF_050435825.1. Taxonomy (NCBI): domain Bacteria; kingdom Pseudomonadati; phylum Pseudomonadota; class Alphaproteobacteria; order Hyphomicrobiales; family Nitrobacteraceae; genus Bradyrhizobium; species Bradyrhizobium sp. I1.14.4. Next base: position 319,990 of record NZ_JBNDLA010000002.1, read on the forward strand.
GCAAGCGCAACCCCAATCTCGACGTCGGCGAGGTTAGGGACGAGCTCGCGCTGGCATCGGAGGCCTGCAAGCCGTTCGAGCTCGCGGCGTTCCGCGAGGGCCATCTGACGCCGGTCTATTTCGGCAGCGCGCTGCGCAATTTCGGTGTCGGTGACTTGCTGGAGGGCCTCGGCAAATTTGCACCGGCGCCGCGTGCGCAGGATTCGGATCTGCGCAAGGTCGAGGCGGCAGAGCCGCGCATGAGCGCGTTCGTGTTCAAGATCCAGGCCAACATGGATCCGAACCACCGCGACCGCATCGCGTTCGCGCGGCTGTGCTCGGGCAAGCTCAGCCGCGGCATGAAGGCCAAGCTGGTACGCACCGGCAAGAACATGAGCCTGTCGAGCCCGCAATTCTTCTTCGCCCAGGATCGTTCCGTGGCGGACGAGGCGTTCGCCGGCGACGTCGTCGGCATCCCCAACCACGGCACGTTGCGGATCGGCGATACCCTGACCGAGGGCGAGGATCTGACGTTCGTCGGCGTGCCGAGCTTCGCGCCGGAAATCGTCCGCCGTGTTCGCCTGACGGATGCGATGAAGGCGAAGAAGCTGAAGGAAGCCCTGCAGCAGATGTCGGAGGAGGGCGTCGTTCAGGTGTTTCGCCCGCGCGATGGCGCGCCGGCGCTGGTCGGCGTGGTCGGCCCGCTGCAGCTCGACGTGCTGAAGGCGCGGTTGGATGCGGAATATTCGCTGCCGGTCGAGTTCGAGATCAGCGAATTCTCGCTGGCGCGCTGGATCTCGTCCGACGACCGCAAGAAGCTGGACGCCTTCGTCGCCGCCAACAATTCCGGCATTGCCGACGACGTCGACGGCGACCCCGTATTCATGGCCAAGAACGAGTTCTATCTCGGCTACACCCGCGAACGGGCCGAGGGCATCACCTTCTCCAACGTCAAGGACGTGAAGAAAAAGGCGTAGTGCCGCATGCTCACTGTCGTCCCCCGCGAAGGCGGCGGACCCAGTACGCCGCGGCTTCTCCGTGACCCACAATCGCCTATGGAAGATCGCCCGGTCAAGCCGGGCGGGGTGTCGCGAAAAGCGCGAGGACGTGAACTGGCCCCGCTTGATGCGGTCCGGCCGCGGTACCATTTTCCCCGGAGACGCACTCTGGATCCGCCTGCATGCTCCGACGCGTTGCCATTTGCCTCGCTTTTGCCGTGCTGGCCGTTGCCTTCGCGGGCACGGCTGGCGCGCGGCAGCGGCACCAGACAAACCCGGTGCCGTTCGCGCACACACCCTGCAGCGTGCTCGACAACGGGCCTTGCATCCCATCCTATTGCAGCGTGCTCAACCATGGGCCCTGCCTTCCCGAAATTGATTATCCGTATGGCGAAAATCTCCAGCTCACGATCCTGACCGTGCCGCCGCAGGATCAGGCCGGGAAGTACCGCAAGCCGGATCATGATCTCGATACCATCGGCGATCTCTTTGCCGCGCTGCGGGCCTGCTGGGCGCCCCCACCGCCGGACGATGCGCGCGAGGGCATGCAGATGTCGGTGCGCTTCAGTTTCAAGCGGTCGGGCGAAATGATCGGCACGCCGCGCCTGACGTTCGCGACGTCCGGCGTCCCGGCGGACACCCGCACGACCTACCTCAATGCGATCAACGCCTCGCTGGGCGCCTGCCTGCCGCTGAAATTCACCGGTGGGCTCGGCGGCGCGCTGGCCGGCCGCCCGATCATGATCCGCTATGTCGACAATCGCGAGCTGGCCAAATCGGCCGAAAAGCCGTGAAGCTGACGCATTGCCTACCGCCCGGCGAAGGTGATACGCGAAGACATTAATCAATCAGGGGAGGAACATCGTGGGACTGCTCGTCATGATCCTGGGTCTCGTGCTGTTCCTCGGCATCCATGTGCTGACCAGCCTGCGCGACCTGCGCGCCGGCATCGTGAATGCGATCGGCGAGGGGACCTACAAGATCGGCTACTCGCTGGTGTCGTTCGCCGGGCTCGCGCTGATCATCTGGGGCTTCGGCCACTACCGCGCGACCGGATGGATCGACGTCTGGACGCCGCCGACCGCGCTCAAGCACATCGCGGTGGCGCTGATGCTGCCCGCCGTAATCCTCGTCGTCGCCTCCTATGTCCGCGGCCGCATCTACACCACGCTGAAGCACCCGATGCTGGCGGGCGTCAAGCTGTGGGCGTTCGCGCATCTGCTCGCCAATGGCGACCTCGGCTCGATCATCCTGTTCGGCTCGTTTCTCGCCTGGGCGGTCTATGACCGCATCTCGCTGAAGCGCCGCACGGATGCCGGCGCGCCGCCGATCCCGGTGGGCGGCCCGACCAACGACCTGATCGCGATTGCGGTCGGTGTCATCGCATATCTGGCGCTGGCGTTTGCGTTCCACCCGGTCGTGATCGGCGTGCCTGTCATGGGAGCCTGACAATGTCTGTTCAATCCGCCATCAAGCGCAAGACCGCGCCCGATCTCCGCGCCCGCAAGAACGGCGAGCCGATCGTGATGCTGACATCGTACCACGCGCATACCGCGGCGCTGGTCGACCGCCACTGCGACGCCATCCTGGTCGGCGATTCCCTCGGCAATGTCATGCACGGCTTCGAGACCACGGTGCCGGTGACCCTCGACATGATGATCCTGCAGGGCCGCGCCGTGATGCGCGGCTCGCAAGCTGCGCTCGTCGTGGTCGACATGCCGTTCGGGTCCTATGAAGGCTCGAAGGAGCAGGCGTTCCAATCCGCGGTGCGGATCATGAAGGAAACGCTGTGCGGCGCGGTCAAGCTCGAGGGCGGGGCGCGGATGGCGGAGACGGTGGCATTCCTGTCGGAGCGCGGTATTCCCGTCATGGGCCATATCGGCCTGACGCCGCAGTCGATCAACACGCTCGGCTCGTTCCGCGCGCAGGGCCGCGAGGAGGAGAACTGGGCACCGATCGAGAACGACGCTCACGCAATCGCGGAGGCCGGCGCCTTCTCGATCGTGGTCGAGGCGGTCGCCGAGCCCCTGGCGCGCAAGATCACGCAATCGATCGCAGTTCCCACCATCGGCATCGGCGCGAGTGCTGCCTGCGACGGTCAGGTGCTGGTGCTCGAGGACATGCTCGGCCTGTCGCCGCGCGCGCCGAAATTCGTGCGCCGCTACGGCAATCTCGGCCCCGCGATCGAGGAAGCGATTGCGGGCTATGCGCGCGATGTGAAGAGCCGCGCCTTCCCGGGGCCGGAGCACGTCTACGGCATGAAGAAGAGCTGACGGAGCGCGCATGGACTGGTCGCAACACGCACTTCCGCCGATGCGGCTTGAGCCGCGCTTCGGCGACCGCGTCGTGCCGGCATTCGCGGAGCGGCCAGCCAGCCTGTGGGCGATGGTCGCCGAGGCCGCCGCGCAGAACGGCGACGGCGAGGCGCTGGTTTGCGGCGAGACGCGTCTGAGCTGGCGCGAGGTCGCCGAGCAGTCGGCCAAGGTCGCGGCGGGCTTCGCAAAGCTTGGCCTCGCGTCCGGCGACCGCGTCGCGATGCTGCTCGGCAACCGCATTGAGTTCGTGCTGGCGATGTTCGCCGCCGCCCATGCCGGGCTGGTGACGGTGCTGCTCTCGACGCGCCAGCAGAAGCCCGAGATCGCCTATGTGCTGAACGATTGCGGCGCGAAGGTTCTGGTCCATGAGGCCACGCTTGCCGGCCGCATCCCTGATGCTGCCGATATTCCCGGCCTGACGCATCGCATCCCGGTCAGCGACGACAGCGCGTCGCAATTCGCTCGCCTGCGCGACAATGCTCCGGCGCGGGCGCCGGCGGAGGTGAAGGAAGAGGACACCGCGATGATCCTCTACACGTCAGGCACCACGGGGCGGCCGAAAGGCGCGATGCTCGCCCATTGCAACATCATCCATTCCTCTGACGTGTTCGTGTCCTGCCTGAAGCTGACCAAGGCCGATCGCTCGATCGCCGCGGTGCCGCTCGCCCATGTCACCGGCGCGGTCGCCAACATCACCACCATGGTTCGCTGCGCCGGCGCGCTGATCATCATGCCGGAGTTCAAGGCGTCGGAGTATCTGAGGGTCGCCGCGCGCGAGCGCGTCAGCTACACCGTCATGGTGCCGGCGATGTACAATCTCTGCCTGATGCAGCCCGATTTCGACAGCTACGATCTGTCGAGCTGGCGGGTCGGCGGCTTCGGCGGCGCGCCGATGCCGGTCGCGACCATCGAAAGACTCGACGCCAAGATTCCCGGGCTGAAGCTCGCCAATTGCTACGGCGCGACCGAGACCACGTCGCCCTCGACCTTGATGCCGGGTGAACTGACCGCCGCGCATATCGACAGCGTCGGCCTGCCGTGTCCCGGCGCCGAGATCATCGTGATGGGCGCCGACGGCCGCGAGGTGCCGCGCGGCGAGGTCGGCGAGCTCTGGATCCGCAGCGCCTCCGTCATCAAGGGCTACTGGAACAATCCGAACGCGACCGCGGAGAGCTTCACCGCCGGGTTCTGGCATTCCGGCGATCTCGGCTCGATCGATCCGGAGAATTTCGTCCGCGTGTTCGATCGCCAGAAGGACATGATCAACCGTGGCGGCCTCAAGATCTATTCCGCGGAGGTCGAGTCAGTCCTGGCCGGCCATCCGGCCGTGGTCGAGAGCGCGATCATCGCCAAGCCGTGCCCGGTGCTCGGCGAGCGCGTGCACGCCGTGATCGTGACCCGCACCGACGTCAATGCGGAGAGCCTGCGCGCCTGGTGCGCCGAGCGTCTGTCGGACTACAAGGTGCCGGAGACGATGGCGCTGACCGCGGAGCCATTGCCGCGCAACGCCAACGGCAAGGTGATCAAGCGCCAGCTGCGGGAGGTGTTGGCAACAGGTGACGGCTAGATTTTCTAGACAAGCTCCATTCCACTTCGTCGTTGCCTTTGCGGGAATCTGTAACTAGCGGTCCTGCGGCAGACTATCTACGCAACCAAAGGGAAATGTTTCAGTTCTGTGCTACTATAGTTTGAGTCGCGTTATTTCGCAGGTGTAACATTGCGGGCGAAGCATGCCAGATTTGGTCGATCAGTTAGCACATCAAGTCACATCCAAAATTCGCAAACTTGGGTTCGATGAACCAAACCATCAGGTGGTTTTCGCTCTCCTTGAAATGGCCTACCTCGGCACTATGCGCAGCGAAGAAGGCCGGTTTGTCAAAGGAAGCCTGACGTTTGCAAACCCTAAGCAGCCAGACGTCCATCCTCCGTTTCTCCGAAGAGCAGACTACCCGGCATTCACAAAATTTGGGTCGTCTGAGATTTTGACCGTTCGGGAACTCGCGAAGCTCGCATGCGCGATTGACCGGTGGTCGGGGTCCATAGCGGTTTATACAACACGCCGGAGCGAAATTGTCGCGTGGGGCGTGGTCGATCAGTTGGTCCCACAAAGCGTGCATTTGCATCGAGAACGGACTGAAGGCTTTTTCGCAAATCCGGGTCTGCTCACGGTCACGATGGACGGTATTGGCGATATCTCTGCCTACCACGGTAACTTGTTCTTGGGTGGCATAAAGTCCCAAACCGTCATAACACGTGAAAACGACGCACTCGGATCGGCGATCGTCTCCGAGTACGCTTTCGACGCGCTGGCGATGTTCGCAAATGCTATAGCGCGAGTTCTTGACACTGATGACGGTGCGGCCGAAATCCAGGCGCGCCTCGCCGATATGTGGGTAACCTCCATCGCTAGGCTCTGCATCGGGCTGCGGCTGCGTGGCACAGGAGGAGCGTTTCTTCTGACCCCGAAGCCAATCAAACGCTTGCTGGAAATCAAACATTCGTTCGCGTACCCGCTGGGGGACGCCTCGATCCTTAGAGTGATGGATGAACGATATTTAGCGGATATTGAGAACGCGCAGGATGCGTTAGTCGACGAAGGAGATTCAGTCCCCGCAGATTTGGCAATAGAGGCGTCGTTGGCTGATGCGGATGCGAAAGATCGAGAAGAGGAAATGACCGGCGCGGTCAAGCTAGTCACTTCTTTGGCTGCCGTCGACGGGTTGGTTCTAATGACCCCAACGCTTTCTGTGGTGGGCTTTGGTGTGAAGATCGGCTCAGCGCCGAATGTTACGACAGTGTATGACGGTGCCGGATTTGCTCGTCGAGGAACTCGCGCGAGGAAGATTGATCCTACGCAGTTCGGAACGCGACATGGGTCCATGCTCCGTTACTGCGCACAAGATCGCAAAGCTCTTGGTATCGTTGTGTCGCAAGATGGGTACGTTCGCTTGATCATAAGTGTCCGAAAAAGCTTATTGTTCTGGGACAATCTCAAGTTGCTAAACTACCACGATTTCTCATCTCGAGTCGTGTCACCCTATAAAACCAAGCGCAAACCTGGCAGTCAGCAATCGTTACAACTTGGGTATACCGACGTTCCAAAAACTATTGGTCGCTTGATGAAAGCCGCGTCGCTGCGCCGTTAACGCTTTGATCCGCCTCGCTTTGCCTTGCCTCCGCCACACCGTTAGGGTAACGCCGCCGCGATGTGGGGATCGGGTAGGGGCTGGGCCTCACCGATATCAGCGGTCCCGAGGGGATGGGATAGCCTTAAGTGTCTGAATTATTTAACGAAGTCGACGAGGAAGTCCGTCGCGATCAGCTCAAGAAGCTGTGGGACAAGTACTCGCTCTTTATCATCGCTCTGGCGATCCTCGTGGTCGCCGGCGTCGGTGGCTGGCGCGGCTACCAATATCTCGAGGCCAAGAAGGCTGCCGTGGCCGGTGCGGCGTTCGACCGCGCCGTTGAGTTGTCGGACCAGAACAAGCATGCCGAGGCCGAGGCTGCCTTCGCCGACCTTTCCGCCAAGGCGCCGTCCGGTTACCGCACTCTGGCGCGGCTGCGTATGGCCGCCGAGGTCGCGACCCGCGACCAGCCGGCCGCCGCGAAATTCTATGACGAGATCGCAGCCGACCGCAGCGTCGGCGGCCCCGAGCAGGACCTGGCGCGGATCCGCGCCGCGCAGATCCTGATGGAAACCACGACCTATCCGAACATGCTGCAACGGCTCGAGGCGACGGCGACGTCGAAGGACTCGACATTCCGCCACTCCGCGCGCGAGCTGCTGGCGCTGTCGGCCTGGCGCGCCAATGATGCCACCGCCGCGCGGCAGTGGCTCGACCAGATTGCCAATGACGGCGAGACGCCGCCGAGCATGCGCTCGCGCGCCGAGGCGCTGCAGGCCTTGTTGCCGCCGGTCGCGAAAAGCTGATCTGGCGCGAAACCCGAGTTGAGTGAGAGATCGAACATGCGCCGCTCGCAACGCCTGATCGCAGCCGCAGTCCTCGTCGCGCTTTGCAGCGTGCTGGCGGGTTGCGGCGGAGGCGGCATGGCCAATTTCGATCCGAGCGACCTGCTCGACTTCCTCGACACCAAGAAGAAGCTGCAGGGCGACCGCAAGCCGGTGTTCCCCGAAGGCGTGCCCGGCCTCGAGCAGGGTGTGCCGAAGGAATTGTACAAGGGCTCGCAGCAGGAACAGCTGGACCAGCAGAACGCCGCGGCGGCGGCCGCCGCCCAGCCGGCTCCGCCAGCGGAGCCGCCGAAGGGCGCCAAGAAGCACACCAAGAGGGCCGCGCCGGCCGCGGATCAGGCGGCGGCGCCCGACGCCGCAGCCGAGGAGGGCGCGCCCGCGGCGGTGCCGCCGGATCCGAAGCCGAAGAAGATGGTCCGCCGCCGCACCACCGCGCCGGCCGGCGACGACCAGCAGGCGCAGCCCGCGGCGCCGGCCCAGCAGACCCAGACCACGCAACAATCCGGCAGCGGGTTCCCGGCGCCGCTACCGAGCGGCGGGTTTAGCCGCTAGACTCCTGCTTCAATTCATTAGACGCGCGCCGCGCCGCGGTGCCGGGATGATCCATGTCTTTTACCATCGCCATTATCGGCCGGCCCAATGTCGGAAAATCGACGCTGTTCAACCGGCTGGTCGGCCAGAAGCTCGCGCTGGTCGACGACGAGCCCGGCGTGACCCGTGACCGTCGCGAGGGCCAGGCCCGGCTCTACGATCTCGACTTCATCATCATCGACACCGCGGGGCTCGACGAGGGGGCCAGGGGCTCGCTGACGGCGCGGATGCAGGAGCAGACCGAAACCGCGATCGAGCTTGCCGACGCGCTGATGTTCGTGATCGACGCCCGCGTCGGCCTCACGCCGACCGACCGCGCCTTCGCCGACTTCGCCCGAAAGGCCAACAAGCCGGTGGTGCTGGTCGCCAACAAGGCCGAGGGCAAGCATGGCGAGATCGGTGCGATGGAGTCCTATGCGCTCGGGCTTGGCGATCCCGTCCAGATCTCGGCCGAGCACGGCGAGGGCATGGGCGACCTCCACGAGGCGTTGAGCACGCTGGTGCCCGCGACATCAGAGGAAGACGAAGGGGCCGAGGACGACGAGGACATCTCGGAGGAGGAGGCCGCGCAGCGCCCGATCCGCGTTGCCATCGTCGGCCGGCCCAATGCCGGCAAGTCGACGCTGATCAACCATCTGCTCGGTGAGGAGCGGCTGCTGACCAGCCCCGAGGCCGGCACCACGCGCGATTCCATCGCGGTCGAGATCACCTGGCAGGGCCGCCAGTTCCGTGTGTTCGATACCGCCGGCCTGCGCCGCCGCTCGCGGATCGAGGAGAAGCTGGAAAAGCTCTCGGTCGCCGACGCGTTGCGCGCGGTGCGCTTCGCCGAGGTCGTCGTGATGATGATGGACGCGCAGAACAGGTTCGAGGAGCAGGATCTGCGCATCGCCGACCTGGTCGAGCGCGAGGGCCGTGCCATCGTGCTCGCGGTCAACAAATGGGATCTGGTCGAGCGCAAGCCCAACCAGATCTCGCAATTGCGCACCGATGCCGATCACTGGCTGCCGCAGGTCAAGGGCGCGCCGATCGTCGCCGTCTCCGGCCTGATGGGCGAGGGCATCGACCGCCTGATGACGGCGATCCAGGAGGCCTACGCGGTCTGGAACCGGCGCTTGCCGACGGCGGCGCTCAATCGCTGGTTCGAGCAAGCGGTCCAGGCCAGCCCGCCGCCCGCGGTCTCGGGCCGCAGGCTCAAGCTGAACTACATCACGCAGGTGAAGGCGCGACCGCCGAGCTTCGTGCTGTTCTGCTCGCGCGCCGACGCCATCCCGAGATCCTACCTGCGCTATCTCACCAACTCGCTGCGCGAGACCTTCGACCTGCCGGGCACGCCGATCAGGATCACGCTGCGCGAGAAGGCCAATCCGTTCGCCCACAAGCGCAAACGCCCGTCATGAGCCGAGAGGCCGCGCATAGTGTTTTCGAGCGAAGCGGGTGCCGGTTCGCGTGAAGGAAACGCGTCAAAACGAGAATGACGCTGCGGCCGTACCGCAGGCGCGCAGCGGCGCGGTGGTCTTCATCTTCATCACTTTGCTGCTCGACATGCTCGCGCTCGGGATCATCATCCCGATCCTGCCCAAGCTGATCGAAGGCTTCGTCAACAACGACACCGCAAACGCTGCGCGCATCTTCGGCGTGTTCGGCTCGATCTGGGCGCTGATGCAGTTCGTCTGTTCGCCGATCCTCGGCGCGCTGTCCGATCGCTTCGGCCGCCGGCCGGTGGTGCTGGTGTCGAATTTCGGGCTTGCGGCGGACTACGTGCTGATGGCGCTGGCGCCGAACCTGACCTGGCTGTTCGTCGGGCGGGCGATCTCGGGCATCACGTCGTCGAGCATCTCGACCGTGTTCGCCTATATCGCCGACGTCACCGTGCCGGAGCAGCGCGCCGCGATGTTCGGCAAGATCGGCGTTGCCTTCGGGGCGGGCTTCATCCTCGGACCGGCGCTGGGCGGCCTGCTCGGCGAGATCGATCCGCGGCTGCCGTTCTGGGCGGCGGCGGGCCTGAGCTTTGCCAACGGACTCTATGGATTGTTCATCCTGCCGGAGTCGCTGCCGCCGGAGCGGCGTGCGCCGTTCAAATGGAAGACCGCCAATCCGATCGGCGCGCTGCATTTCCTGCGCTCGAACCGGACGCTGGCCGGTCTGTCGCTGGCGACTTTCTTCGGCCAGCTCGCGCATGTCGTGCTGCCCTCGGTGTTCGTGCTCTACGCTACCTATCGCTATGGCTGGGACACCGGCACGGTCGGCGCGACGCTCGCGCTGGTCGGTCTTTGCGGCATGATCGTGCAGGGCGCGGCGATCGGTCCGATCGTGCAGCGGCTGGGCGAGCGCAAGGCGTTGTTCCTCGGCCTCGTCTGCGGCGCCGCCGGCTTCGTGATCTTCGGCGCGGCGCCGACCGGCCAGCTGTTCTGGATCGGCATTCCGGTGATGGCGCTGTGGGGCATCTCGGGCGCCGCGACGCAGGCCCTGACGACGCAACTCGTCGCCGCCGACCAGCAGGGCCAGTTGCAGGGCGCGACATCAAGCGTGCAGAGCATGTCGGAATTGATCGGCCCGTTCCTGTTCACGCTGACCTTCGCCTATTTCATCGGCGACAACATGCCGCTCAAGATGCCCGGCGCGCCGTTCTATCTGGCGGGCGCGCTGCTGCTGCTCGCACTTGCGATCGCCTGGCGCGCAACGGCGAAGAGCGCGTAGGGCGGGTCAACGAAGCGTAACCCGCCGTCTTCGTGCGGCAAAGAAATTTGGCGGGTTACGCCGGAGCCTGCCGCGCTTCGCGCGGACCCGTTGGCCTAACCCAACCTGCACTCTAATCAGTCGCCGGCACGGAATGGTGCTCGTGCGTGATCCGCCAACTGCCGTCAATCTTGCGCAGCCCGATCGTCAGGCGGAACTGGAACGTGGCGTCGGGCGCGCCGCACCGCATCACTGCGACGGCGAAGGCCACGTCGTCGCCGGCCGTGATCGCGATGTCCTCGATATCGAAGGCGTAGGACGGGCGTTGACAGCCGAAGAACAGATCCCAGGTCTTCCTGTACTCATCAAGTCCGCGTGACTGGAACGGCGGTGGAACGTCGAACATCACGATGCCCTGATCGTGATGGGCGAGAACGCCCGCATAGTCGTGTCTGCGGACGGCGTCCGCCCAGGCTTCAATGAGTGTTCTGACTTCAGTTTGTGCCGTGTGGTTCTGCTGTGTCATCGCTTGCGTGCTCCGAGTGCCGGCTGATCGATGCTTCGAGGACGAATGCGACGACGCCTATCCGACACGCCAGGTAGATTTTCGTCCGGGTCAGGTCGGCGCGCGATGCGGCCGAAACGGCCTGATCCGCATTTCTTCCCTATTTACAAACCATCCGGTTGGTTTGTATAAGGAATGATACCGGATGAAGACGCGCGCCTCGTTCCCGGAGGCCGCCTGGCAGGAGGAGCATGGTGAGCGACCAGGCCGTGGATATCTGCGATGAACTGACCCGATTCAGCGACGCGCAGGCGGCGCTGCTGACGTCGCGCGACCTGGTTTATCTCACCGACCTGAAGCTCGATGGCAACAGGCACGGCACGATCGTTGCCGCCAGTTATGCCGATGCTGTGTCTGTCGCCCGCGCGCGCGGTCGCGGGGAACGGGTCATCGGCCGAATGGCTCACGGCTTCCTTCACAGCCTGCGTCGCCGCTTGCTGCGGAACGTTCACGGCACCGAGAGCTGGCGCGCGCGAGCAACCGGATAGCGCGATGATCGATTCCTGAAGTTGATGCGTCTCCCGAGGCCGATACCGGCATTTCGGGGCGTCGTTGGCGCTGCCTGGCAGATTTCCATGCAGCGCTTGAGATTGACTGATGCCGCTGAGATACTGTGCTCTCACGCGACTCCTTCCTGAGTAACCCATGGACAATCCTTCCCGCTCGGAACGCTCCCGCAACGCCGCACTCGACGCCGCGATCACCATCGTGACGCGCGATGGTCCGGGACGCCTGACGCTGGACGCGATTGCGCGCGAGAGCGGTCTCAGCAAGGGCGGCGTGATGCATCAGTTCCGCACCAAGGAAGCGGTGCTGCGTGCCTTGCTCGAGCAGCAGATGGCGTATTTCGAGGAATTCTCGAACCGCTACATCGAAAAGGCGCGCGCGACCACGGACCAGCCCGAACTGGCGGCGCAGATCGCAACGCTGCGGGAGGCCATCAGCACGCCGCGGGCAGGCGCGTTCGCACTGCTGGCGGCGATGAACGAGAATCCCGAATTGATGGCGATGCCGCGCGACGTCGACATCGAGAAGGTCGCACGCATGAAGGCCGAGGCGCGCGATCCCGATCTCGCGCTGCTGCGCTGGGCGGCGGCGAGGGGGCTGCTGTTGAGTTCGCTGTTCGGCATGTTGTCGCTGACCGATGCCGAGCGCGATCGCCTGTTCGAACGATTGCTCGACGACAGCAAGTGGACTGCGATCGAGCAGGGGGCGACGGCGGCTGGCAAGCCATCCAGGACGGCGGCGGCGCGAGCGGCATCGTCGCAGCCTGCCGGCGCACGGGCCGCAGGGCCGGTCCCGGCGCGCAAGCGCAGCTGAATTTCCGGCGCTGCTCGAAAGCACAACGCCGCCCAAGCGGAATATGGATCGCTTGGCGGCGTTGGATCGGCACCGGGCCCCTGAAATCCCCCGGCAATTGATGCGTTAGCACGAGAGATATCGCGGGTTTGTGACAAGGCGAGACCGCCATTCGCAAAGTGAGCTCACCAGCTTCCCCAGCGTCAGGATCACCGCATTTTTCTAACGCGTTTCCTGCGATTGCAACTTTACAAACCAACTGGTCGGTTTTATAGTTCGTCGCACTGAGGCTAGATCTGGCGGCGCCGGGACGGCGAGCCGGATCGGCAGTGACGGCCGCAGCCGCACTTCAGCCCCGGACGTGGCTGCGGCCGTGCTGCTTTTCCGCCCAGGTCGGATGAGGAGATTGGAATGAAGAGCTCGATCGCCGCGCGCGGTCTGGGAGCGATGGCGCTTTGCGTCCTCGCCGGAGGATGTGCCGCCGTCACGCCGGTGGCTTACTCGGAGGTGGCCTCGTCGGCTTACATGACGGCGGACACGTCGGATTCCTCGGGGCGTGTGCCGTATCGCTATGCGCCGCCGGTCGACTGGCGGAGCTACAACAAGGTGATGCTCGATCCGGTCGTGATCTATCGCGGCGCGGATCATCAGTTCGGCGACATGTCCGAGAAGGACAGGGAGACGCTCGCCGCCCACATGCAAACCCGCTTCGCCGACAAGCTCCGCAGCCGCTTCACGCTGGTGAACACGCGCGGACCGAACACGTTTCGCGTGCGGCTGACGTTGACCGGCGCGGTCGCCAACACACCGGTGCTCGGCACGCTGTCGCGCTTCGATATCGCGGGCGCGGTCTATAACGGCGTGCAGGCCGCGCGCGACGGTGAGGGCACGATGACGGGCTCCGTGATCTATGCCGTCGAGATGTTCGACAGCTCGACCGCGCGCCTGCTCGGCGCCTATGTCAGCAAGCAATATCCCAACGCCTACGACATCAAGGCCAGTGTCGGCGATCTCGCCGCCGCGACCGCCGGCATCGACAAGGGTGCCGATGCCTTCATGACGCAACTGAAGTGAGGCGCGTCGCGCGTCCCCGAATCATCCCGACAATGAAAGGTCCTGACCGATGAACTTCCTGGTTCGCATGTTCTTGCGCAGTCTCGTCGCCGCCTTGCTGATGAGTTCAACCGGCCGCGCCGAGACGGTTGCACCAGCCGATCCCAGCGGCACCTGGCTGACCGAAGACGGACGCGCGCGCATCCGTCTCGAGCGCTGCGGCACCGCGCATGACCGCATCTGCGGCTTCATCGTGTGGATGAAGGATCCGCTCGATCCACACGGCCAGCCGTTTCGCGACAGCTTCAATCCCGATCCCGACAAGCGAACGCGCGCGCTGCTCGGCCATCAGATGATCCTGGGATTGAAGCTGACGCCGGAGGGCCGCTTCGACGGCGATATCTACAATGCAGAGGACGGCAAGTCCTATTCGGTCTCGCTGTGGCGCGATGCGTCCGACCGGCTGAAGCTCAAGGGATGTCTGCTCAAGCTGCTTTGTCAGACCCAGACATGGACGCAGACCCTGGACGTTCAGCCCGGACAGCTCGTCGGCCTGACCGGCGATGCCGGCGGCCCGCGTGCCGACAGGGAATGGACGTCGTTGCCGGCGCCGGCGAAGGCAAAATCGGCGGCGAAGTGATGAGTGCAACGGGTCATTCCGGGGCGCGCAAAGCGCGAACCCGGAATCTCGAGATTCCGGGTCTGGTGCTGCGCACCATCCCGGAATGACTGCTACGCAGTCACTTCTTCACCAGCGGACACTCGCTGGCCTCGAGCGGCTTGGCGGCGTCTTCCGGCGAGATGGTGGCGATCAGCTTGTAGTAGTCCCAGGGATATTTGGACTCTTCCGGCTTCTTCACCTCAAACAGATAGGCCGGGATGATGCGGCGGCCGTCGATCCGCAGCGGACCCTTGCCGAACAGCGGATCGTCGGTCGGGATCTCCTTCATCTTGGCGACGACCTTGGCGCCGTCATGCGGATTGCCGCCGAGTGCCTCCATCGCCTTGAGATAGTGCAGCACCATCGCGTAGTTGCCGGCCTGGGTCATCGACGGCATCGCGTTCTTGCTGGCCAGCGCGGCGAACCGCTTCGACCAGGCGCGGGTCTGATCGTTCATGTCCCAGTAGAACGATTCCGTGAACGTCAGGCCCTGCGCGGTCTTCAGCCCGAGCGAATGCACGTCGTTGATGAACAGCAGCAGCGCCGCGAGTTTTTGGCCGCCGGACACGATGCCGAATTCGGCCGCCTGCTTGATCGCGTTGGTGGTGTCGCCGCCGGCGTTCGCAAGGCCGACCACCTTGGCCTTGGACGATTGCGCCTGCAGCAGGAACGACGAGAAATCCGCGGTGTTGATCGGATGCTTGACGCTGCCGAGCACCTTGCCGCCGCTGGCGGTGACCACCGCCGTGGTATCGCGCTCAAGCGCGTGGCCGAAGGCATAGTCGGAGGTCAGGAAGAACCAGGTGTCGCCGCCGGCCTTTGTCAGCGCCTTGCCGGTGCCGTTGGCCAGCATGTAGGTGTCATAGGTGTACGACACCGTGTTCGGCGTGCAGGCCTTGCCGGTGAGGTCGGCGGTCGCCGCGCCCGAATTCAGCAGGGCGATGTTCTTTTCCTTGACGAGATTGTTGACGGCAAGCGCCACACCGGAGTTCGGCGTATCGGCGATCGCGTCGACCTTCTCGTTGTCGACCCATTGTCGTGCGATGTTGACGCCGACGTCGGGCTTGTTCTGGTGATCGCCGCTCAGGACGTCGATCTTCCAGCCTTTCTTGAGCAGGCCCGAATCCTCGACCGCCATCTTGATCGCGACCACCGAGTTCGGGCCACCGATGTCGGCATAGAGGCTCGACATATCGTTCAGCACGCCGATCTTGACGGTCTTGTCCTGCGCGAACGCAGAAGTTGAAAAGCCGAGTGCAGCGCAAGCAAGAAGCGCGGCGCAGCGCCGCGCGAACGTCGTTGTCATGAAATTCCCTCCACTGTCAAAAGCCCGGACAGCCCTCTTGCGGGGCCTTTGTGCCGGTCGTTCGAGTTCCCGCTTACCCTTTCTCAGGGCAGGCGGCAATCCGCATAAAGCCGGATGAACTGCGTCGAAGCGTCATCTCGCGTGCCGCTTATTTGAGCGCATCCGAGGTCAGCCTGAATTTCTGGATCCGCTTTCCGGTGTCGACCTCGGCGGTATAGACGTTGCCCTTGGCGTCGACCGCGAGTGCGTGCACCCAGTGGAATTGCCCGGCGTTGCGGCCGTTGCGGCCGAAGCTGCCGACCACGGTGCCGTCGTCGCGCCTGATGATCCGAATCTCGTTGTTCTCGCCGTCGGCAGCGAGCAGATAGGTCTGCTGCGGATCGGGCCACAGCGCGATGTCCCAGACCGCGCCATTGCCGAGCGTGTTCTTCTCGAAGAAGAACTCCTTCACGAAGCTGCCGTCCTTCCTGAACACCTGGATGCGGTTGTTGATGCGGTCGCAGACATAGACCAGCCCGTCGTTGGCGATCTTCACGCAATGTACGGGATTGCCGAACTGCTGCGCGACCGGCGCCTTCGGATCGTAGGGCGGCTGCTTGGCGTCATCGGGCTTGTTGCCATAGGCGCCCCAGTGCCGCTTGTAGGCGCCGGTCGTGGCGTCGAACACGATGACGCGGTGGTTGCCGTAACCGTCGGCGACATAAATCTCGTTGGCCTGCTTGTCGATCGCGGTCTCGGCCGGCTTGCCGAGCTGCGTCGTGTCGTTCGACCCCTTGCTCGGCGCGATCGCGCCGATCTGCGAAACGAACTTGCCGTCGAGCGTGAATTTGAGGATCGCATTGTCATTGTCGGCGTTGCCGCCGATCCAGACAAAGCCGCGTTCGTCGACCTCGATGCCGTGCTCGCGGCCGACCCATTGATAGCCGTCGCCGGGGCCGCCCCAGGCGCGCAACAGATTGCCGTCGGCGTCGAATTCGAGCACCGGCGGCGCCGAGATGCAGCACTTCGAGCGCGGCGGATTGAGGCTTGCGCCTTTCTCGTCGTCGGTCAGCGAGCGCGGCCGGTGGATCATCCAGATATGGCCCTGCCAGTCCACCGTGATGCCGCCGACCTGGCCGAGGATCCAGTTGTTCGGCAGCGGCTTTGGCCATGACGCATCGACGGAGAAGGTGGGGATGTCGCCGGCATGTGCAGGCGCTTGGGTGCCGAGCAGGGCCAATGATGCGATGCCGGCGGACAGAAACAATCCGGACAGAATGGAGCGCGCGCGATTGAACGTCGGCGTCATGATGCCTCCCGAGATTTTTCTTGGCGGTGGTCCTGCTGGGAGCGCAGTCAATCGCGAGCCGGGGGTGGAGTCAATTGCATGGGAAAGGCGAGTCGACGTGTCATAAAAGGTGTCATCGCCCGGCTTGCCGCCTTCGCTAAAGCTTCGGCGTGCCAGGGATTCGTGGCCTCGTCGAAGCCTTCGCGTAGACGGGACCGGGCGGTCCAGTACGCCGCGCCTTCTCGATTCAAAACGCAATCGCCTCTGGAATACTGGATCCCCGCATTCGCGGGGATGACATCGAATGCACGGCGCGCCTGTGACGGCTTACACCGGCGGCTGAAAACTCCGCAGCGTGCGCGCCTTGTAGTCGTAGAGCTTGCCGGTTTCGGTCCAGTCGGGCGCGCACATCGGCACGATGAATTCGGCGGCCATGTCGGGCGTATCCAGCGTCATCGGGTCTTCGCCGGGAAACACCTGCGCGCGCATCCGTGTGCGGATCGGGCCGGGGCTGAACAGATTGACGCGGAGCTTCGTGTTGGCGGTCTCGTTGGCCCAGGAGCGCACCAGCGCGTCCAGCGCGGCCTTGGAGGCTGCATAGGGGCCGAGATAGGCGTTGGCCTTGTGCGCCACGCCCGAGGTCACGAACACCGCGCGGCCGGCGTCGGATTGGCGCAGCAACGGGTCCATGCAGCGGATCAGCTGGAAGTTCGCGGTGACGTTGATCGCGAACACGTCGTTCCACGGCTTCAGCTCGATATGGCCGAGCGGCGAGGAGGGACCTGCGGTGCCCGCATTGCCGACGAGGATGTCGAGCTTGCCGTGGCGCTCATGCAGCGCGAGCCCGAGCCGCGCGATCCCCTCGTAATCGGTGAGCGAGAGCGGCACCAGCGTAGCGCTGCCGCCGTCCTTCCGGATCTCGTCGTCGAGCTCTTCCAGCCCGCCCTGCGTGCGCGCCACCGCGACGACATGCGCGCCGGCTTTTGCCAGCGCAACCGATGTCGCATAGCCGATCCCGCGCGAGGCGCCGGTCACGAGGGCGATACGGGAGGCGAGGGGTTTTGTCATGTCTGTCTGTCCGCGTCTTTGCGGCGGGTATTGCAGACAGAAATGGCCGGGACAAGCCCGGCCATGACGGAATTCTGCCCACCCGGCTCTAGGGGCCGGGCCCCTGGTCCATATTGGCGCTGTTGGTGCCGTTCCCCGAGCCGTCGGGCGTCACCTTCATGCCTTGCCTGAAGGCGTAAGCGATGAAGCCGACCAGCAGCACTCCGCAGAGAATGCCGATGATTGGCTGCATGACGTCGCTCCGTCAGCTCGCCTCCGCCAGCAGGGAGAGCTGGCGCGGCGAGGGCTCGGTCTCGCTCTGGTCGGTGAGATGGGTCGGGTAAGCGCCGGTGAAGCAGTGGTCGGCGAATTTCGGGTTCGTGGCATCGCGCCCTTCATAACCCATCGCGCGGTACATGCCGTCGATCGACAGGAAGGCGAGCGAGTCGGCGCCGATGATGTCGCGCATCTCCTCCAGCGAATGGGTCGCGGCGAGCAGGCCGCCGCGGTCCGGCAGGTCGATGCCGTAATAGTCGGGATAGAGGATCGGCGGCGAGGCGAGGCGGAAGTGCACCTCGCGGGCGCCGGCGTCGCGCATCATGCGCACGATCTTCTTCGAGGTGGTGCCGCGCACAAGGCTGTCGTCGATCAGGATGATGCGCTTGCCCTCGATCGCGGCGCGGTTGGCCGAATGCTTCATGCGCACACCGAGCTCGCGCACGCTCTGGGTCGGCTGGATGAAGGTGCGGCCGACATAGTGGTTGCGGATGATGCCGAGCTCGAACGGCACGCCGGAATACTGGCTGTAGCCGACCGCGGCGGGCACGCCGGAATCCGGCACCGGCACCACGACGTCGACCTCGGGATGGCTCTCGCGCGCGAGCTGGGCGCCGAACGCCTTGCGCACGTCATAGACCGAGCGGCCGCCGACGATCGAATCCGGCCGCGCGAAATAGATGTACTCGAAGATGCAGGGCCGGGCCGGCTTCGGCGGGAACGGCTTGTGGCTGTGCGCGCCGGCCTCGTCGAACACGATGATCTCGCCGGGCTCGATGTCGCGGACATATTTGGCACCGATCATGTCGAGCGCGCAGGTCTCCGAGGTCAGGATCGGATGACCGTCGAGATCGCCGAGCACCAGCGGACGGATGCCGAGCGGATCGCGCGCGCCAACCAGCTTCTTGTTGGTCAGCGCGACCAGCGCATAGGCGCCCTCGATGGTGCGCAGCGCCTCGATGAAACGGTCGATGAAGCGGGTGCGCTTCGACTGCGCGACCAGATGCAGGATCACCTCGGTGTCGGTGGTCGACTGCATCATGGCGCCGCCCTTGACCAGCTCGCGGCGCAAGGTCAGGCCGTTGGTCAGGTTGCCGTTGTGGCCGACCGCGAAGCCGCCGGCGCTGAGCTCGGCGAACAGCGGCTGCACGTTGCGCAGGATGGTCCCGCCGGTCGTGGAGTAGCGGACATGGCCGACCGCGGCGTTGCCGGGCAGGCGCTCGATCACCTCGCGGCGGGAGAAGGCGTCGCCGACCAGGCCGAGACGGCGTTCGCTGTGGAAGCGGCCGCCGTCGAAGGAGACGATGCCGGCGGCCTCCTGGCCGCGGTGTTGCAGGGCGTGCAGCCCGAGCGCGGTGATCGCGGCGGCCTCGGGGTGGCCGAAGACGCCAAACACGCCGCATTCCTCGCGGAGTGTGTCGCCGTCAAGATCGGGGTGGTATCTGAGATCGTCGTCCCGCAGATGGTCCTGTCGAAGATGGTCCTGCAATTCGATCGGGCCGAGGTCGAGGTCCATCTGGTCGGCGTGATCGGAAGTGGTCTGCATCTCGTTCATCGCCTCTCGTAAGGGCCCAAACCAAATACGTTATCGGCCCGCGGGTTTCTCGATCAGCTTTTTCAAGCTGTCACGCGCAGGTTTGCTATAGCCATCGCCCGACGCCGGCGTCGCCTGATCATTGGTATCGGCCGCAGAATCGTCGTCTGGCTTATTCTTCTTGAACTTCTTTAAAATGGTGTTCTCTGGGTCGTCAGGCAAGAGCGACATCAGCCAATCCCCGGTTCCCTGCAGCACCACCCGGGACTTCGCCCCGGTCACCCAATCGGGCCGCTGCTTGTCCGGAACCAGCCAAGTGAAGAACATGAACGCCACGACCACGATCAGGAGGCCGCGGGCGAGCCCGAACAGGAAGCCGAGGGTGCGGTCGAGCGCGCCGATCCGGGAATCCAGGATCATGTCCGAAATCCGCACGGTGACGATCGAGACCACGATCAGGGTGCCGATGAAGACCCCGGCCACCACCACCACGGCCGCGATCGTGTCGTTATTGAAGTAGGTTTTGGCGGTCGGCAGCAGCTTCGAGAACGCATAGAGCGTGACCAGCGCGGCGGCGCCCCAGGCCGCGATCGACAGGATCTCGCGCATGAAGCCGCGTACCATGGCAAGCAAGCCCGAGATCAGCATCACGCCGAGCAGGACGAGATCAAGTATCGTTATGGGCATCGGCTGGTCGGGTCCGCTGGTACGTTTGGGTCCGCTGTTAAGGGCTCTCGCGAATCGGCAAAGTCGGTGCCGTCCTAACTGAGGCGCATTGGGGGCATCCGGCAAGGCCGGACGGCCACCTGTCCCGCGCGGCGGATGTATAGCGGCGAGGGGCTGATACGTCACGCCTGCTTTAGCTGGTCTCGCGACGGAATCGGGCCGGTGTGGCATTTTTCTCAGCCGCATCAGCGTCCTTGGAGCCGCCTTGGACGGCTCGGGACGTCGTCCGGCCGCCTCTGGGCGTCCCGCGTGCGGCGATTTCGGCGACCAGCGTGGTCAGATTGCCGACGCTGTTCAGCACGAGCCCCGCATCGCCGCCGCTCTCGCCGCGGATCGATTCGGGCAGGATGGCGCGGCCGAAGCCGAGCTTGAGGGCCTCCTTCAGCCGGGCCGGGGTCTGCGCCACCGGCCGGATCGCGCCCGACAGCGAAATCTCGCCGAAATAGACCGCGTCCGTCGGCAGCGGTGCGTTCACCAGCGAGGAGACCAGCGCGGCGGCGGCGGCAAGGTCCGCGGCCGGCTCCTGGATGCGCAGGCCGCCCGCGACATTGAGGTAGACGTCATGTCCGGACAATTTCACGCCGCAATGCGCCTCGAGCACCGCCAGCACCATCGACAGCCGGCTCGGGTCCCAGCCGACCACGGCGCGGCGCGGGGTGCCGAGCGAGGTCGGCGCCACCAGCGCCTGCAACTCGACCAGCACCGGGCGGGTGCCCTCGATGCCGGCGAACACGGCCGTTCCGGGACTGCCGAGTTCGCGTTCGGAGAGGAACAATTCGGACGGGTTGGTGACTTCGCGCAGGCCAAGCCCGGTCATCTCGAACACGCCGATCTCATCGGTCGCGCCGAAACGGTTCTTCACCGAGCGCAGGATGCGGAACTGCTGCGAGCCTTCGCCCTCGAACGACAGCACCGCGTCGACCATGTGCTCGACCACGCGCGGTCCCGCGATCTGGCCGTCTTTTGTCACATGGCCGACCAGGATGATCGCGGCGCCCGTCTTCTTGGCGAAGCGAATCAGCGCCTGTGCCGAGGCGCGGACCTGGGTCACCGTGCCGGGCGCGGATTCGACGGTGTCGGTCCACATGGTCTGGATCGAATCGATCACGATCAGGCGCGGCACCGCGCCTTCCGACAGCGTCGAGACGATGTCCTCGACCGACGTCTCGGAGGCGAGCTGCACCGGCGCGTCCGCGAGCCCGAGCCGCTCGGCGCGCAGCCGCACCTGGGCGACCGCCTCTTCGCCTGAAATGTAGACCGCACGATGCCCGGCGCGCGCCATCATGCTGGTGGCCTGGGTCAGCAGCGTGGATTTTCCGATGCCGGGATCGCCGCCGACCAGCAGCACCGAGCCGCGGACGAAGCCGCCGCCGGTAACGCGGTCGAGCTCGGCCATGCCGGAGGAGACGCGCGGCGCCTCCTGGCTTTTGCCGGTCAGGCTTTCCAGAGCGAACGTCCGTCCCTTGCGCTTGGACCGGATCGAGACCGGCACCGAGCCGGTCGCGTCCTCCTCGGCCAGCGTGTTCCACTCGCCGCAGGAGTCGCATTTGCCCTGCCAGCGATTATACGCCGCGCCGCAGTTCTGGCACACGAAGGAGAGGGTGGATTTGGCCATGGGAGCAGGTGAGTCGCGCTGTCGAGCACGATCCATAACACGGTTCGGCCGGCGCGCACGATCCATCGAAGGCGGAACGCCTGACGGCGCGACAGTGATCAGCGAGAGAACACCCGCGTTCCGACCGGCCATCGCGGCTTGTCTCCGACCGGGCTCGCGCCGATCTCCCATCCGACGCCACCCCAGAGCACGTCGACGGCACCAAGCTCTCCCGCGATATCGCGGACGTAAAACACATTCGGCTTGGCATTGGTCTCCAGAGGGCCGCCGCCGCCGTTGGGCTGCTGCTTCAACGCGCACCAGACGTCGGCCAACCTGCTCTCGTGGCTCTGACCCAGTTTGGCCAGGATCTCTTTGTCGCTTGAGGCCGCGCTCAGGATGAAGGTTTGCAACAATGCGCCGCCGATATCGTCCTCGACCTTGTTCGTGAAGCGCTGCGCGAAGGTGGCGCCCAGCCAGGAGATCTTGATCGAAGCGCTCGACGCGATGTCCTCCTTGAAATGTTCCCGTGCGATGAATTTTTCGGCGTGAGGAATTGCCGAGGTCGACGACGGATCGGACGGTTCCTCGCTTTTCGGCTGCAGGGAACATGCAACGCGGGTCGCGGCGACAGCCGAACCCGATTGGCCCGATTTCGTATCGTCGGCGGCGACGCTCAAAGCTTGTGCTGCGAGAAGGAAAGCCAACGACAGCGTGAGGCTTAACTGGCGCATCTTGTTGTTGTCCCTGAGTCCGCTGTGTTCGCGGAGACAAGGTAAACTGCATCTTGCAGATGTAAATTAAAGATCGGGTTTCTGGTTAAGGATAAAAAGTAAGTTCAACTACAGCGCGAATTTGAATCAAATGCGTTTCGGCGCCTGTCGATGCATCGACGAGCGCATTTAGGCTCGTATGTCTCGCTTCGACAGCAGCATCGGCGGAATCTCGCGCGGCAGCGAATTCGTCGGCAAGGCCCGGCAGCATCTCGCCTGCGCCCGCAGCGGATCGCTCCAGCTCCAGCGGACGCGCCACGACGGATTGTTCGCATAGGCCGGAATTCGCCAGACCCAGATCGTCTCGTAGACGCTGTCTCCGAAGTGCTCGACGTCGGGCTTTGCTGTCGGCCAGAAGGCCGAGCCAACAACAGCGAACGTCAACGCCGTCGCAGCTGTGATGATCACCTTGCGCATCGCGCGCTTGCCTTTCCTGCCTGTCGTGGGCTTCAACGACCCGCGACTCCCATTGCTCCAACTTGCGATGCTCGAATGCCCTGGCCTCCGGGATGACACCGACCACAACGGCCGCAGAGGTGCGCGCGAATTGCACACCATGTGTCGCCTGGATGCTCGGGACTTGCATCCGGGGTCGCCGGGCGACCTCATGATGCCTACTTGAGCAAAGTCCTTTTCCGAAAATCGATCGAACGCAAGTAATGCAGTTGTCATAATCGTAACGGTCAGGTGTAGGCAATCCGGATAACCACCGAAAGTAAGCGCGCAGCAAAACTCTTTCGGAGTATGCAGCACCCGATGCGAAGAAAGCCCGTAGAATTACGACTCCTTGAGAGAGTCTTCGTGATCGTCAGGGCGAAGTCAGCTTGCGCAAGGCTTGGTGGTGCGCGGTCGCTGTGAGAGCTGCAGCCTGGGATTTACGGCGCCATTGCGGACCACAGCAACGCTGTACCCGCCGCCAGCATGATGCCGTCCATGATCAGGCGGAACGACTCCGGCTTGAGCTGCAGCACGAAGCGCTTTGCGATGAAGGCGCCGGCCATCAGCGAGGCGCCGGCGATCAGGCCCTTCAGCGCGATGTCCGGGGTCAGCGCGCCGAACCGCTCGAACGTCACCGACTTGCTGACATAGAGCCCGAGCGAGCTTGCCGCTTCGGTGGCAAGGAACGCACCGCGGGTGAGGCCGTAGAATAAAAACAGCGGCACGCTGAGCGGGCCGGTCGAGACCACGACGCCGGTGAGATAGCCGATCACGGCGCCGCCGAATGCGAGATGCCAGAGATTGGCCTTCAACGCGTGCCGCGTCAGCCAGTGCCGCACCGGCACCATCGCGATCAGGAACACGCCGATCGCGATATCGACCGCGCGCGAGGGCAGCGCGAGCAGGGTGCGCGCGCCGAGGGCTGCGGCGGGAATGCCCGTGATCGAGTAGGCGACGCAGGCACGCCAGTCGACCTCGCGCCACCAGGCCAGGATGCGCGACAGATTGGCCATGACAGCGGCAACCGCCATGATCGGCACCGCCTGCTTCGGCCCGTACTGATAGACCAGCACCGGCATCAGCATGATCGACGAGCCGGTGCCCACGATGCCGGAAATGGTACCGGCGACCAGGCCGACGATGAGGACGAAGACAAAGCCCACCTGTGCGCTCCAGAGCCCAAGCAGCGCTCTGCGCGCGTATCGAGGGACAAGACCCAGTGTGCCCTCGTCGCGCGGGTCGACACAAGGCGGCTTCTCTCCATCGTCATTCACCAGTGCGCAATAGCGCACCCGGCATTCCCTGCGCCCTCTATCCAAGGAAAGGGCGGAACGAGATGCAAAGCTCGGACAGATCATGTCGCGAGAATGAGGATGTGTGTCTCACAGACCGTGCAACAAATTCAGTGTCGTCCCTGCGAAAGCAGGGACCCATAACCGCGAGTGCTGATCGGCGCACGATGCTGGAACGACGAGTCCCATTCACAACACAAGCCGCAGAGTATGGGTCCCTGCTTTCGCAGGGACGACAGCTCGAATGGGGCACAAGTGCGCCACCCATCACTTCAGCACCACCCACGCCGGCGCGTGATCGCTGGCGCCTTCCTCGCCGCGGATGTCGCGGTCGACGCCGGCTTTCGAAAGCCGCGCCGCCACGGCGGGGCTGAGCAGCAGATGATCGAGCCGGAGGCCTGCATCGCGCGGCCAGCGATTGCGCTTGTAGTCCCAGAAGGTGAACATCTGACGATCCGGATGCAGCGTGCGGATCGCATCGCACCAGCCCTGATCGACCAGCGCCTTGAACGCGGCGCGGCTCTTCGGCTGGATCAGCGCATCCCTGTCCCAGGAGTGGGTCGGATAGATGTCGAAAGCCGTCGGCGCGACATTGTAGTCGCCGGCGAGCACTACCGGGACGTCCTGCTCGAGCAGCTTGGCGGCGTGGCCGCGCAGCCGCTTGAACCAGGCAAGCTTGTAATCGAATTTCGGTCCGGGCTGCGGATTGCCGTTCGGCAGATAGAGGCTGGTGACCACGATGCCGCGCACCGCAGCTTCGATGTAGCGCGCCTCGTGATCGCCGGCGTCGCCCGGCAGGGCGGTGCGGATCAGCACCGGCTCGGCGTTGCGGGCGAGGATGGCGACGCCGTTCCAGGTCTTCTGTCCCTGCCACACCGCGCCGTAGCCGGACTTTTCGATCGCGGCGGCGGGAAACTCGGCGTCGCTTGCCTTGAGCTCCTGCAGGCTGATGACGTCGGGCTTGGCTGCCTTCAGCCAGCGCAACAGGTTCGGCAGCCGGCGGTTGACGTTGTTGATGTTGAAGGTCGCGATCTTCATGCGCACTTGCAATCGCGACAAGTCACGTCGTCAGGCGGACGGCAATGGTGGCGGCGCAGCGGGCGCTGCCGTCGGCACGGCTGGAGGCGCCGCTTGCGTGACGGCCGGCTCGCTCGTCTCGGCGACGGCGTCGCCTTTCTCGGCGACTGCGTCGCTTCTCGCAGCGACTGTATCGCCGCCCCTGTAGATCCGCACAAAACGGCGGCCGAGGCTGGTCAGCACCTCGTAGCCGATGGTGCCGAAATGATGCGCGACCTCATCGACCGTGATGCCTTCGCCGATCAGCGTCACCATGTGGCCGCGCCGCACGGCATTCTTGTCGAGGTCGGTGATATCGACCGCGATCAGGTCCATCGAGACGCGGCCGGCGATCGGGCAGCGTTTGCCGGCGACCACGACCTCGGCGCCGCGGGTGCCGTCATTGGCGCTGGCAGCGCGGAAATAGCCGTCGGCATAGCCGGCGGAGACGATCGCAAGCCGGGTCGGCCGGCGTGCGGTCCAGGTCCCGCCATAGCCGACGGTCTCGCCGCGGTCGATGTTGCGGATCTGCACGATGCGCGCCTTGAGATCGACCACCTGCTGCATCGGGTTGTCGGCCTCCGGCGTCGGGTTGACGCCGTAGAGCGCGCAGCCGGGCCGCACCATCTCGAACTGGAACTGGGCGCCGAGGAACACGCCGGAGGAGTTCGCCAGCGATGCCGGCACGCCGGTGAACAGGCTCGCGATCTCGCGGAAGCTCGCAAGCTGCCTGGCGTTGGCGGGATTGTTGAGCAATTCGGCAGAGGCGAGGTGGCTCATCACCAGCGTAATGCCGTGATCGCCGGCGTTGATGCGCGGGATAATGCCCTGCGCCTCGCTGACGGTGAGGCCGAGCCGGTTCATGCCGGTGTCGATATGGATGGCGGCGCCGCCGGACCAGCCGGAGCGGCGGCAGAACACGTCCCATTCGGCGAGTTCGTTGAGATCTCCGATCACGGGCTTGCAGTCGATCTTGGCGTAGGCGTCGCCGGTGTTCTGGAAGAAGCCGCCGAGCGAATATACCGTCGCCTGCGGAGCGGCCGCGCGCACCACGGCGGCTTCCTCGACGGTGGCGACGAAGAAGGTCTTGCAGCCCGCCTTGGCGAGCGCCCGCGACACCTGCTCAGCGCCGCAGCCATAGGCGTTGGCCTTGACCACGGCGGCGCATTCCGCCGGTACCGCGGTCTTCTCGAGCTTGCGCCAGTTGGCGATGATGGCGTCGAGGTCGACGGTGAGGATGCCGCTGGCGGTCGGATGGGCCGCCAGCAGACTGGCTTCGGGTGTCAGCTGCGATTTCGCGTCGGTCACGATGTTCATGACGCAGTTGTACGCGCCGGGCTTGCGGCGTTCAACCGTGCCCCTCCACTAGTAGGAGGGGCGATCCGGAACCTGACCGTCGGGTGCGAGGTCGCCGAAGCGCGTGACGCTGGCCTCGAAATGCAGATCGACTGTGCCGGTCGGGCCGTGGCGCTGCTTGCCGATGATGACTTCGGCCTTGCCGTGGGCGAGGTCCATGTCCATCTGCCACTTCTCGTATTCCGGCGTACCCGCGCGCGGCTCCTTGTTGGCGAGGTAATATTCCTCGCGATACACGAAGATCACGACGTCGGCGTCCTGCTCGATCGAACCGGATTCACGCAAGTCCGAGAGTTGCGGTCGCTTGTCGTCGCGGTTTTCGACCTGACGCGAGAGCTGCGACAGCGCGATGATCGGAACGTTCAGTTCCTTGGCCAGCGCCTTCAGGTTGGTGGTGATCTCGGTGATTTCCTGCACGCGGTTGTCGTTGCCGCGTTTGCCCGAGCCCTGCAACAGCTGGATGTAGTCGATCACGATCAGGTCGAGACCCTTCTGCCGCTTGAGCCGCCGCGCCCGCGCGGTGAGCTGCGAGATCGAAAGACCGCCGGTTTCGTCGACATAGAACGGCAGCGACTGCAACTCGATCGAGCAGTCGCGGATCTTCTCGAAATCGAGCTCGGAGATGCCGCCGCGGCGGATCAAGCTCGAGGGGATGCCGGAGCGTTCGGCGAGAATACGGGTGGCGAGCTGTTCGCCGCTCATTTCGCAGGAGAAGAAGCCCACTGCGCCGCCGTTGATCGCCTTTGTCGTGCCGTCCGCCTGCACCTCGCCCTCGTAGGCCCTGGCGACGTTGTAGGCGATGTTGGTGGCAAGCGAGGTTTTGCCCATGCCGGGACGGCCGGCAAGGATGATGAGGTCGGAGGACTGCAAGCCGCCCATCTTGGCGTCGAGGTCGCGCAAGCCGGTCGAGATGCCGGACAATTTGCCGTCGCGTTGGAACGCCTTCGCCGCCATGTCGACGGCAATCGTCAGCGCCTGCGCGAAGCGCTGGAAGCCGCCATCATAGCGGCCGGTTTCGGCGAGGCTGTAGAGCTGCCGTTCGGCGTCCTCGATCTGCGCGCGCGGGGCAAAGTCGACCGGGGCGTCGAACGCGACGTTGACGATGTCCTCGCCGATCCGGATCAGGTCGCGGCGCAGGCTGAGATCATAGACGGTACGTCCGTAATCCTGCGCGTTGATGATGGTGGTCGCCTCGGCGGCGAGGCGCGCGAGGTACTGGCTGACCGTCATGCCGCCGATGTCGGTATCGGCAGGCAGGAACGTCTTCAGGGTTACGGGCGTCGCGACCTTGCCCATCCGGATCAGGGAGCTGGCGGTCTCGTAGATCGTCTGGTGCAACGGCTCGAAGAAGTGCTTCGGCTCCAGGAAATCGGAGACGCGATAGAAGGCGTCGTTGTTGACCAGGATCGCGCCTAGCAGACTCTGTTCCGCTTCGATGTTGTGCGGCGCACTGCGGTAGGATGCCGTCGATGCGGCGTCGGGCGCGAGCTTGTGGACGTTCGAATCAATCAAGGCCATGGACGAGCTTATTCTTCTGATTTCGTCGTTACTGAGATTTTCGGATGTGGGGCCGCGATCAAGCGCCAGCCCGGCACGAAGCGAAAGGACGGATGTGCCTTATGCACGATTCACACAACGCGAGGTGTGAATCCGGGACGGCCGGATGCATTCCGCTTGACGGGGATTTGTCCGAAACCGGGCGGGCCCGGCCGATCAGCGATGTCGTTGGCAAAAGTTCGGCGCAGCCTGAACCTTTTTCAGGGCCGGCGGACCCATGCAGAGGCGAGGCGAGTGTTGGCGTCTGGTCCTCAGACCAGGATGAGGAAAGCCAGCGCGATCAAGGCGGCCGCCACGCCCGTTGCGATCAAGGCGTAGTCGGTCACGAGGTCGCGCTGCGGGTCCAACATCGTCTGATGTGTTTCTCGGGTCATTCGGGACCATTACGACAGCCCGGAGCAGACCTCTGTGAAGCAGATCACACCTGCCGCATTTTCTTTGCGGCAGTTTCGCGGGAACGACCCGGCGGATTGCGGGTTGTCTCCGCTCAGGGAAGATACGGCGTCGATGGCTCGAGGGTTTCAGACAGCGCGACTCAGGCTTGGCCGGGCCGGTGGCACGGACCGCCGCTGGCTGGCGACGCTTGTCGAGGCGATGGAGCAGGTGGCGCGTCCGGAGGTCCGGAATGTTCCCTGCGATGCCAGGCTGATCTCGGCCGCCGCGGCCCATCTGGCGCGTCCGGCGCCGACCTTTGCCCATCGCGGCTCGGTCTACAGCCTGCGCAACTAGCAGCACCCGCAACTAGCAGCACCCGTTGCTTCAGACCTATTCGCCGGCGAGTTGCAGCCGTGGCTTGGCCGCGTCGGCTTCCTTGAGTCGCAGGCGGGCCTCCTCGCGGCCGATATAGTCGCGGGTCATCGGCACGACGCCCTGGTGCTTGGTGAGCTGCAGCTGGAAGTTCATCATGTTCTGGACGCGGAACGACATCTCCGAAGCCGCCAGATAGAATTCCCACATCCGGGCAAAGCGCTCGTCATAGAGCCGCACAGCCTCCTCGCGTCGCGCCATGAAGCGCTCGCGCCAGGCTTTCAGCGTCTCGGCATAGTGCAGCCGCAGGATCTCCATGTCGCAGACCAGCAATCCGGCCTTCTCGATCGCCGGCATAACCTCGGAGAGCGCGGGAATGTAGCCGCCGGGGAAGATGTACTTGCGGATCCAGGGATTGGTGACGTCGGGACCGGTCGAGCGACCGATCGAATGCAGCACCATGACACCGTCATCGCTCAGGAGCTCGGCGCAGCGCTCAAAGAAGGTTTCATAGAACGCGACTCCGACATGCTCGAACATGCCGACCGAGATGATGCGGTCGAACGGGCCGGGGATGTCACGGTAGTCTTGCAGCAGGAAACGCGCCGAATGCGCCAGGCTCCGCTCCGCTGCCCGGGCATTGGAAATCTGCAGCTGTTCGGTCGACAGCGTGACGCCAGTGACGTCGGCACCGCTCATCTCGGCGAGATAGAGCCCGAGCCCGCCCCAGCCGGAACCAATGTCGAGGATGCGGTGACCCGGCTCGATCAGGAGTTTTGCGGCGAGATGGCGCTTCTTGGCGAGCTGGGCATCGTCCAGAGGCGCGTCCGGCGTCTCGAAATAGGCACAGCTATATTGCTTGTCCGCGTCGAGGAAGAGGGAGTAGAGGCGGCCGTCGAGATCGTAGTGGCGGGCGACGTTGCTCCGGGACCGGCGGCGCACATTGATCTGTTGGGCACGCCGTCCGAGGAACCGCACCCAGGCCTGCAGCCTGGCAAAGTTCGGCAACATCGCCGCCTGGCCCATCAGGACAGCCAGCACATCGGCGATGGTGCCTTGCTCCACCACGAGCGTGCCGTCCATGAAGGCTTCGCCGAGATAAAGTTCGGGATCGACCAGGATGCGGACTTCGGCAGCCCTGGTCGTGAAGCGCACGGCGACTGGTATGCCAGTGCTGTCGCCGCACGTGAATTGAGCGCCGCTCGCGGTCGTGAACGTGATCGAGCCGCGGCGGATGAAGCGCCCCAAGAAGTATCGCAACAATCGGTCCATCGAAGCACCAACGGAACGGCAAGCTGCACATCGACACCACCGGAGCTGATCACTCCAATGTGTCCCCGTCCTCAACATAGGTAGGGAATTAAAAGGCGCTATTGCGTTGTGGTCAAAGCCGATATTCCAAAATGTGACAATTGCGTGGATGCGTCACGCGCGCGCTTCCATTCGCGCGATAATCGGCTAAAAGGTGACCGCCGCGGCCGATCCATGGGGCGCAGGCGGCGATTTTCCCGGAATCTGGAGACTTAAGGAATGTTGAGCCGAGCCCTCAGTCTGGCGACGGTGACGCTTCTGATTGGCTGTCTGGCAGCCGTATCGGCGCAAGCGCAAAACCTCGAGGCCGGCAAAAGCCCCTCCCAGATTTTCGGAAACACCTGCACGGCCTGCCACAAGAGCCCGCGCGGCCTGCTGAAGACCGTGCCGGCCGGTTCACTGCCGGGCTTCCTGCGCCAGCACTACACGACGTCGAGCGATATGGCCGGCGTGCTGGCGTCCTATCTGATTTCGAACGGCGCCAACGACCCGCGCTACCAGGCCAGGGATCAGCCGAAGGGCGCCAAGGGCAGGGAAGGCCGGCAAGAGGCGAACCAGTCACCGGAGCAACCGGCCGAGCGCCCGGCCCGCCGTCAGCACCAGGGAGCGGCACCGCAGGAAGGGGCCAAGGAAGCTGTGAAGCCCGACGCGGACGGTTTGACGACAGAAGGACATCCCGCCCACCGCGGCAGGCGCATGGCGCGCCCGACCGAGGCGCCGGAGGGCGCGAAGCCGGACGACGGCCAGACGCCGCAGGCCGCGGGCGAGGGCAAGCCGGCGCGTCAGAAGCACGGCCGTCGCGGCAAGCCGGTCGAGGAGCCGAAGTCCGGGGAAGCGCCAAAGGGCGAGGCGACCGGCGACGAGTCCAAATCGCAGACCGCCATCAAGCGCGAGGACAAGGGTGAGGCCGAGAAGCCGGCGAAGCCTGCCAGCGAGCCCGACACGGCCAAGGTCGATGCGCCCAAGGTCGATGCACCCAAGAGCAGCGCCGGCAGTGAACCTTCTGCCGTGCGTTCGGACCCGGTTCCGCAGGTCACACCGGCGCCTCCGGCCGCTTCGCCGGCGCCCGAGCCGGCTGCTGCCACATCTCCCACGCCGGCACCTGCCGCGCCGCCGGTAACCGCGACTGCACCGCCTCCGCCGCCGCCACCTCCGCCCCCGACGGCAGGCTCCGGTCCGCCGGAGGCTCCGACCTCGAAGTAATCCCCAACGCCGGGCCGCGAGGTCCGGCGTATTCGTTTGACCGCAATTAGAGCATTACTCTAGAGTAGTGATCTAATTCGAGAGAGGCGACGTGAATACAGCGCGCGAAGGTCTGCTGACGGCGGGGCTGGCGGTGTTCGACCGCGATGGCTTCGAGGGCGCGACGGTGGCCGAGATTCGGTCCCGCGCCCGCGCCTCGAACGGCAGCTTCTTCCACTTCTTCACCTCGAAGAAGGAGCTCGCCGGCACCCTGTTCCTGGAAATCCTGCAGGCCTATCACGCCGCGATCATCACTTCCGTCGACGGCACATGCGGCGCAAGCGAGGGCATTGCACGGCTGATCCACGCCCATCTCGACTGGGTCGTGATCAACCGGCGCGAGGCGCGCTTCCTGTTCGAGATTTCGCGCAGCGAGTGGGGCGAGGAGGTCCGCGGCGCGCAGCGCACCGAGAATTCGCGGCTCACTGATGGCATCGAGCGCTGGCGCGCGCCGTTGCTCGCACGCGGCGAGTTGCTGCCGATGAGCGCGACGCTGTTCTTCAGCCAGATCATCGGGCCGGCGCAGATCTTCTGCCGCGCCTATCTGTCCGGCCGTCACCACAACGATCCGCGGGAACAGGTCGAGACGCTGATCGCCTGCGCGATCCGCGCGGTGGTGGCGCCGGGTGCGCCGGAGCGAACAGGAGGAACGTCATGAGCGAAATCGATCCGGACTTTGCGTCGATCGCGACGCGAATTCGCGACAATGTCGGCCGTCAGGGCTTCATGGGTCTCGTCGGCGCTGAAGTGTCCGGGCTGTCGCGCGGTGCGTGCACGCTCGCGGTCGACCGGCGGCCGGAGTTGCTGCAGCAGCATGGGCTGTTTCACGGCGGGGTGACGGCGTTTCTGGTCGACAACGCCACCACGATTGCGGCGGCGACGTCGCGCGGCCAGCCGGCGTTGACGGCGGAGTACAAGCTGAACCTGCTGTCGCCGGCGTCGGGCGATCGCCTGATCTGCCGGGCGCGCGTGATCAAGCCGGGACGTCAGGTCGCCGTCGTTGCGGCCGACGTGTTCTGCGTTATCGACGGCAAGGAGAAGCACACCGCCACCGCCCTGGCGTCGATCGCGATGCTCGACGATCAGGCGGCGGCGCGAATCCAAAGCCCGGCCTGATCAAGGCCGGGCTTCAGTCGGTACGGCGATGGAGAGAAGCTTACTTCTCTTCGGCAGCCGGAGCCGGTGCGGCTTCTTCGTCGTGCTGGGCTTCCGGATCGAAGAATTCGCCGGCGGCGGCGAGCGCCTCGGCGGCAGCGTCCTGGTCTTCCCGGCGGGTCGAGATGTCCTCGCCGCGCTTGATCCGGTCGGCCTCTTCGGCGGAGCGGGCGACCGTCACGGTGACGCTGGTCTCGACCTCGGGGTGAACGGCGATCGTCACCTTCTGCTTGCCGATCGTCTTGATCGGCGAGTCGAGCCAGACTTGCGGACGGGAAACCGTGACGCCGTCGGCAGCCAGCGCGACGACGATGTCGCGCACCGAGACCGAGCCGAACAGCTGGCCGGACTCGGACGCCTGGCGGATGATGATGATGTCGCGGCCGTCGATCTTCTCGGCGACCTTGGCGGCTTCCCCCTTGGCCTGGATGTTGTTGGCCTCGAGCTCGGCCTTCATGCCGTCATACTTGGCGCGGTTCGCGTCGGTGGCGCGCAGCGCCTTGCCGCGCTTCAGCAAGAAGTTGCGGGCGAACCCGTCCTTGACGCGCACGACTTCGCCCATCTGGCCGAGCTTGGCAACGCGTTCCAGCAGAATGACTTCCATTTTCGTTCTCCTTTAGATGCTAAGTACGGGTTTAAGTGGTTGGATCGAATCTCAGGCCGCGGGCAAAGGCGGCGGTCTCGTTTGCAGATAGCGCTGGCGCAGTCCGAACACGGCGTCGGCGATGCCGAGCGCGAACATCGCCACGATTGGCCAGCCGAACATGACGAGGACCGCATAGATGCCGCCGAGCCAGAAGCCGCGATTGGCGAGCGACAGCGTCAGGGTATGCAGCACGGCGAAGCCGACCAGCGCATAGGCGATTACGAGCGCCGCGGTGACGATCTGCGCCAGCAGCGCAAGCATGCCGCCGACGAAGCTGACGGCCACCGCTACCGACAGCGCGAACAGCGTCATGGCGGGGAGCGCGGTGGTGCGGAAATCTGGCCACGGTCGATTCAGCCGACCGGAGGTTTGTGCGATCTTGCCCGCGAGCCACAGGCTCAGCGTCAGCGCGACCATCGCGAGGATTGTTGCGGCGAGGGGAGCGAGGATCACCAGTAGGTCAACCAATCGTTCGATCTCACCGCTGGGCAGCCCGTCGCCAGCGCTCAGCACCTGAAGCAGGCCGCGCCGCAAAGCACCGGTGACTGTGTCGGCATCCGAGCCGAGCGTGAGCAGCGCGGCGGTCGTGGTGATGATGGCGAAGGCCGCGACCCAGAGCAGGATACGGCCGACGGGGTACCATTCGAGCGCAGGCGGCTGCTGGGTGACGCTGTCACCGGCTGCGCCCGCGATCGGCCGTCCGAGCAGCGCGAGGTGGCCGAGCCACCAGCCGGGCAGGGCGACCATCATGGCAAACGCGATGCAATAGGGGAGTCCGAAGATCGCGCCGAGCACGGAGGCGGCAGCGACGCCGCCGATGGCTGCGGCAAGCGGTCCCCATGCGAGTGCCGACACCATCAGTGGCAGCGGCGCAAGAAAGTACAGCAGCAACGAGATCAGCGCGCCCGAACTGATCGAGGCGAACATCAGCGCCGACGCGGCGCCGGCGGCAAGTGCAACAATGAGTATCGCGATCATCAGCTGTCCCGCTCCTTTCGAGCGGTTAGAGGCACTCTGTCGAGAACCCCAACCATCGGCGACCGGACGACCCGGAAGCCTTATGAGAATGAGCGGCCGGCGGCGCGTGCCGCCGGCCGTCGTCGATTAGCGAATCACGTAGGGCAAAAGGCCGAGGAAACGCGCGCGCTTGATGGCGCGGGCGAGCTCACGCTGCTTCTTGGCGGACACGGCCGTGATGCGGCTCGGCACGATCTTGCCGCGCTCGGAGACGTAACGCATCAACAGCTTGGAATCCTTGTAGTCGATCTTCGGCGCATTCGCGCCCGTGAACGGGCAGGACTTGCGACGACGGAAAAACGGACGGCGGGCACCAGCATCAGCCATGATTCATTACTCCTCGGTCGCAGCTTCTTCTTCGCGCGGACGGCGCGGGCCACGGTCGCCACGGAAACCACCTTCGCGGTCACCACGGAAACCGCCTTCGCGGTCGCCACGGAAGCCACCACCACGGTCGTCACGCTCGCGATCACGGTCGGCCTTGCGCATCATCGCGGACGGGCCTTCCTCGTGCTCTTCGACGCGCACGGTGAGATAGCGGATGACGTCTTCGTTGATCCGCTCCTGGCGCTCGATCTCGGTGACGACAGCCGACGGTGCGTCGATGTTCATCAGCACGAAATGCGCCTTGCGGTTCTTGTTCATGCGGTAGGTGAGGGAGCGCACGCCCCAGCTCTCGGTCTTGGTGACCTTGCCGCCGCCCTGTTCGACGATCCCCGTCATCTGGGCCGTCAGTTCATCCACCTGCTGGGTGCTCGCATCCTGACGCGCGAGAAAAACATGCTCGTAAAGAGGCATGGTTGTCCTTTCCTGTGTTGGCGCGGGTTCCGGCGACAAGCCCTTCGAGACCTTCGGAAAGGACTCGAGCTGCTCAGAAGGCGGGAGCACGGGACGACGGGCCGACTGGCCCTGCCACATCAAAATCCACTGGTGAATTTGCTGAGACCGTCCGTTCAGCTCCCGGCCGGAGCCCACGAATGGCGCGCTTTATAAGGATTTTGGCCGCGAAGGCAAGGGTCCGCAGAGGGTTTTGGCTTTCCGGATGTACGAGGGGTCCTAGCCCTCCGGGCCGCTTGGCGCAACTTCGCCCAGTTCCGTGTTGATTTCTTTGTTTGTATGTCATACAAATATCTCAGGGAGGACGATCGATGGGTTCGGAGACCGTCAGCGGCATGCCTGCGCCCGATCCGAAGCACACGGTCCGCGCGACGCGGTCGGCGGGACGCAAGATGCGCTCGCTGCTGCTTGATGCCGCCAGCCGCCTGTTCAAGGAGCGCGGGCTTTCGGGCACGTCGATCTCCGACATCGCCGCGGCCGCGGACGCCTTTCCAAGCCAGATCACCTACTACTTCCGTACCAAGGAGGCGCTGTTCGTCGAAGCCGCGAGCCGCGACATGCTCTACCTCGCGCGCGCGACCGAGCAGGCCGCCCTGAAGGCCCACACGCCGCGGGACTACACGCACGCCCTGGCCGAGACCGTGACGGCGACCGACACGGTCGCCTTCTTCGCCGAGGCATTGACGCTGACCCGGCGCCGGCAGGACCTCGCGCCGCTGGTCGAGCGCACCATCGAGCGTCTGCACAGCGAGGGTGCGCGCGCCTATGCGGGCCAGGTCGAACGGCACGGCTGGCGCTCGCTGCGCGCGCCCGAGGAGAGCTCGCGGCGCTTCTGGGCGATCGCGATCGGTGTGATCGTCGAAGGTTTTGCGATGGGCCGCAGCTCCGAGGAGATGTGCGGCGAATTGCTGCGCGCGCTCGGCGAGCAGGCAGCCGCGACGTCGGCCAATGATGGGACGCGCCTGCGCCTGGTCGGCGATCGCGACACTTCACCCTCAACGGACGGGGAGACAAGCTCATGACCGCGCTTCGCATGCGTGCCCGCGATTTCCTCACCGAGGACGAACTGGTCACGGTCCGGCAACGCACGACGTGGAAGGGCGTCGCCCTGATCGTGCATGCCTGGGCGCTGATCCTGGGCGCGATCGCGCTGGTTGCGTGGTGGCCCAATCCGCTGACTTATCTGCTCGCGGTCGCGATCATCGGCTCGCGCCAACTCGGGCTCGCCATCCTGATGCATGACGGTGCGCACGGCTGCCTCTCGGCGGACGAGAAGACCAATCTCACGCTGAGCCAGTGGTTCTGCGCCTATCCGATCTTCGCGGAAACCCGCGGCTATCGCCGCTATCATTTGCAGCATCATGCCCGGACGCAACAGGAGGATGATCCGGATCTCGTGCTGTCAGCGCCGTTTCCGATCACGAAGATGAGCTACCGCCGGAAATTCCTCCGCGATATCACCGGACAGACCGGCTACCAGCAGCGCCAGGCGCAACTGCTCAATGCGATCGGGCCGAAGGAGTGGCCGCTGTCGCGGCGCGCCGCAAACTTCTGGGAGAAGCTTGGGCCGCAATGCGTCGCCAACGCGCTGCTGTTCGCCGGCCTTGCCGCCGCGGGCGTGTGGTGGGCCTATCCGCTGCTGTGGCTGGTGCCGCTGCTGACCTGGATGATGGTGATCACGCGCATCCGCAACATCGCCGAACATGCCGTCGTGCCTGATAGCTCCGATCCCTTGCGCAACACCCGCACCACGCGCGCGAATTTCCTCGAGCGGCTGTTCATCGCGCCGTATTACGTGAACTACCACCTCGAGCATCATTTGCTGTTCTACGTGCCCTGTTACAACCTGCCGCGCGTTCACCGCATCCTGAGCGGCAGCCGCTATGCCGAGCGGATGGAGGTGCAGCCGGGCTACGCCGCCGTGCTGCGGCTGGCGACCGCCAGGGCCGATCGGGAAGATCGTCCGGGCCAATTGGTCAACAGCGCGCGCCGGGCGAGGGCCGGCGCTGAGGTTAACGCCGACCAGAATGCCGGCGGATTCTAGGGCCGAGCCGGCCCGGCATCCCCAGGGTTCCGCGCGCGCGGCTTGACATCGCGCCTCCCATCAGTGTCTTACGGCCCGGTCCGAGGCCGGTTGCAGGACTTGGTTGCAGGGATTGGCCCGGACCCGCCGTGGCGCGTTTGGCGCGACGCGGATACCGTTTTCCCCTGCGGCAGGCGCGCGGCGCTTGCGCGGAGATCACGCTCAACAAGGTAGGGAGCGCCGATGACGGCAGCATTTACGTTTCCCGGGCAGGGCTCGCAGGCGGTTGGCATGGGCAAGGCTCTGGCCGACGCCTTTCCGGTTGCGAAGGCGGTGTTCGACGAGGTCGATTCCGCGCTGGGCGAGAAGCTGACCGCGATCATCTGGGACGGTCCGGCGGAGACGCTGCAGCTCACCGAAAATGCCCAGCCGGCCCTGATGGCGGTCTCGATCGCCACCTTGCGCGTGCTCGAGAGCGAAGCCGGCTGCTCGGTCGGCCGCAACGCGGCCTTCGTTGCCGGCCACTCGCTCGGCGAGTATTCGGCGCTTGCCGCCGCCGGCAGCCTGACCGTCAGCGACACCGCGCGGCTGCTGCGCACCCGCGGGCTTGCGATGCAGAAGGCGGTGCCGGTCGGCGCCGGTGCGATGGCCGCGCTGCTCGGCCTCGACTACGAGGCGGCGGTGGCGGTCGCCAACGAGGCGGCGCAGGGCCAGGTGTGCCAGGCCGCCAACGACAATGGCGGTGGCCAGGTGGTAGTCTCCGGCGACAAGGCCGCGGTCGATCGCGCCGTCGAGATCGCCAAGACCAAAGGCGCCAAGCGCGCGATGCTGCTGCCGGTGTCGGCCCCGTTCCATTGCAAGCTGATGCAGCCGGCGGCCGACGCGATGGCGCAGGCGCTGGCTGGCGTCGCCATCAAGGCGCCCGCGGCGCCGCTCGTCTCCAACGTGCTGGCTTCCGCAATCACCGATCCCTATGAGATCCGCCGCCGCCTGATCGAACAGGTCACGGGGACGGTTCGCTGGCGCGAGTCGGTTGCCTATATGGCGGGGCGGGGCGTGACGCGGTTCTTCGAGATCGGCGCCGGCAAGGTGCTGAGCGGCCTCGTCAAGCGCATTGCCGATGGTGCGGTCGGCGTGTCCGTCGGCGGTCCGAACGATATTGCTGCGGCCAAGGATGCGCTGGCAGCTTCGGCTTAGAGCAGCCGGGAGGGGAATTCGATGTTTGATCTGACTGGCAAGACGGCGCTCGTGACCGGTGCAACCGGCGGCATCGGCGGCGCGATCGCACAGGCGCTGCATGCGCAGGGCGCGACGGTAGCGATTTCGGGGACGCGGCGCGAGGTGCTGGACGGCTTTGCGGCGAAGCTCGGCGAGCGCGTTCATGTGCTGCCGTGCAATCTCTCCAGCAAGGATGATGTCGAGGCGCTGGTGCCGGCGGCGGAAGCTGCGATGGGGCAGGTCGACATCCTGATTGCGAACGCCGGCATCACCCGCGACAACCTGTTCGTCCAGTTGCGCGACGAGGATTGGGACGATGTGATTGCGGTCAACCTGACCGCGACGTTCCGTCTCGCACGCGCTGCGACCAAATTGATGATGCGCAAGCGCTTCGGCCGCATCATCGCGATCACCTCGATCGTCGGCGTCACCGGCAATCCGGGGCAGGGCAACTACACCGCGTCGAAGGCCGGCATCATCGGCCTGATCAAGACGCTGGGCGCCGAATACGCCAAGCGCGGCGTGACCGCCAACTGCATCGCGCCGGGCTTCATCAAGACGCCGATGACCGATGCGCTCAACGACAAGCAGCGCGAAACCATCCTGGCGAAGGTTCCTGCGGCGCGGCTTGGAACGCCCGAGGATATCGCTGCTGCGGCCGTCTATCTGGCCTCAAACGAGGCTGCCTACGTCACCGGACAGACGATTCACGTCAACGGTGGGATGGCCATGATTTGAGCTGATCACTGGCTCTCGCAATGCGGCGAAAAGCCGTTTTCGGGAGCCGGTTCAGGCGTGTAGTCAAGGCTTTGGAAGTATGATAGCTGAACCCCCCATGGATGGGCAAAGAACGCCATTGCAGGATTTTGAAACCCTGTATATTGGCGTGGCGACGCCTGCCGTTCGCCGGGGCTTTAGTCGGCTACGACCGGGCCGAATCAAGACTATGCGCGACTGAGTAATCGAGACGACCACGATGGCTCGTATCGTCTTGGGGTCGGGTCCAATGGAACAACGAGGTTGAACGATGAGCGAGATTGGCGAGCGGGTTAAGAAGATTGTGGTCGAGCACCTTGGTGTCGAACCCGAGAAGGTGATCGATAGCGCTAGCTTCATCGATGATCTCGGCGCCGACAGCCTCGACACGGTCGAGCTCGTGATGGCTTTTGAAGAAGAGTTCGGTTGCGAGATTCCCGACGACGCGGCGGAGACGATTCTCACCGTCGGCGACGCGACGAAGTTTCTTGAGAAGAACGCGAAGAGCTGACGCCGATCGCGAAGTTGACGGGGCCGGACGGACCGTGATCGCACGGTCCCCCGGCTTCTTATTATCAGCCGCGCATTGCTGGCCGGAGACGTGGAAATGAGACGAGTTGTCGTCACGGGGCTGGGCATGCTTACACCGCTCGGCTGCGGCGTTGACGCAACTTGGGCGCGCATCCTCGCCGGAGACAGCGGCGGCAAGAAGATCGACACGTTCGAAGTGTCCGACCTGCCGAGCCAGGTTGCCTGCTACGTTCCGCGCGGCGACGGCTCCAACGGCACCTTCAATCCCGATCAGTGGATGGAGCCGAAGGACCAGCGCAAGGTCGACGACTTCATCCTTTACGCAATGTGCGCGGCCAAGCAGGCGCTGGACGATGCCAACTGGCACCCGGACTCCGATGAGGACCAGTTCGCCACCGGCACGATGATCGGCTCCGGCATCGGCGGCCTCACCGGCATTGCCGAGACCGCGGTGTTGCTGAAGGAGCGTGGGCCGCGCAGGGTCTCTCCGTTCTTCATTCCGGGCCGCCTGATCAATCTGGCGTCGGGCTATGTCTCGATCGAGCACGGCCTGAAGGGTCCCAATCATTCCGTCGTCACGGCGTGCTCGACCGGCGCGCATGCGGTCGGCGACGCGGCCCGGCTGATCGCGCTCGGCGATGCCGAGGTAATGGTCGCAGGCGGTGCCGAATCGCCGATCTCCCGCATCGGCATCGCCGGCTTCTGCGCGGCACGTGCGCTGTCCACCGGCTTCAACGACACGCCGGAAAAGGCCTCGCGGCCTTACGACAAGGACCGCGACGGCTTCGTGATGGGCGAGGGGGCCGGCGTCCTCGTGCTCGAGGAATACGAGCATGCGAAGCAGCGCGGCGCGAAGATCTACGCCGAGGTCACCGGCTATGGCCTGTCGGGCGATGCCTATCACATCACCTCACCGCCGCCCGACGGCAATGGCGGCTTCCGCAGCATGAGCATGGCGCTGAAGCGCGCCGGCCTCGTGGCCTCCGATCTCGACTACATCAATGCGCACGGCACCTCGACACAGGTCGGCGACGAGATCGAGCTCGGCGCCGTCGAGCGTCTGCTCGGCAATGCGGCATCGAAGGTGTCGATGTCGTCGACCAAGTCCGCGACCGGACATCTGCTCGGCGCAGCCGGCGCGATCGAGGCGATCTTCGCGATCCTGGCGATTCGCGATAATGTGGTGCCGCCGACCATCAATCTCGACAATCCGTCGGTGCAGACTGCGATTGATCTTGTGCCGCACACGTCGCGCAAGCGTGACGTGAATGTGGCGCTGTCCAATTCCTTCGGTTTCGGTGGCACAAACGCCTCCGTGATCGTGCAGCGCGTGACCAATTAGTAGGTCTTTAGAACTAGTCCACCGTTTTGCCGTATTCCGCGGTGACTCCTAATAGCGGGCGTATGCTATTGGCAGGGCAGGG
Organism: Bradyrhizobium sp. I1.14.4; assembly: GCF_050435825.1. Lineage (NCBI taxonomy): Bacteria > Pseudomonadati > Pseudomonadota > Alphaproteobacteria > Hyphomicrobiales > Nitrobacteraceae > Bradyrhizobium > Bradyrhizobium sp. I1.14.4. Next base: position 361,226 of record NZ_JBNDLA010000002.1, read on the forward strand.
GTTTGTCCGGCCACGATTCAACCGGCAGGATATTGGTTTGCATCGATGAGTGAGAGGCCGCCCATTTCACCGAGGAGTCCACGCGCCGCGCTGGAGCCCGAACAGGTCCCGCCGCCGCCCAAGCGTTCGGATCGCGCCCGCAATCCCTTCGTGATCGTCGGCAATGCGATCTTCACCATCCTGATCATCCTGATGATCGGCGCCGGCGCTACCTACTACTACGGCAAGCAGACGATGGAATCCCCGGGGCCGCTGCAGGAAGACAAGATCGTCAACATCCCCGCGCGCGCCGGCAAGCGTGATATCGCCGACGTGCTCTCGCGCGAGGGCGTGATCAACGTCAATCCGTGGGTCTTCATCGGCAGCGTGTTTGCGCTGAAGGCGAGCTCCGATCTCAAGCCCGGTGAATACTCGTTCCAGAAGAATGCGAGCCTGCGCGACGTCATTGCCACCATCGTCGACGGCAAGGTGGTGCAGCACGCAATCACGATTCCGGAAGGTCTGACCTCGGAGCAGATCGTTTCGCGGCTCTCCGACAACGACATCTTCACCGGCTCGGTGCGCGAGATTCCGCGCGAGGGAACGTTGCTGCCGGAGACCTACAAATTCCCGCGTGGCACCACGCGCGATCAGGTGATCCAGCGACTGCAGCAGGCGCAGAAGCGCGTGCTCGCCGAGATCTGGGAACGCCGCAATTCCGACTCGCCGCTGAAATCACCCGACCAACTGGTGACGCTGGCATCGATCGTCGAGAAGGAAACCGGCCGCGCCGACGAGCGCAGCCGCGTTGCCGCTGTGTTCGTCAACCGCCTGCGGCAGAGGATGAAGCTGCAGTCCGATCCGACCATCATCTACGGACTGGTGGGCGGCAAGGGCACGCTGGGGCGCCCGATCAAGCGTAGCGAGATCACCCAGCCGTCGCCCTACAACACCTATGTGATCGACGGCCTGCCGCCCGGACCGATCGCCAATCCCGGCCGCGCCTCGCTGGAGGCGACCGCCAATCCGGCACGCACCCGCGACCTGTTCTTCGTTGCCGACGGAACCGGCGGCCACGCCTTTACCGAAACCTACGACCAGCACGCGAAGAACGTCGCCAAGCTGCGCGCGTCGGAAAAGCAGATCCAGAACGACACCGTCGAGCCCGCGGATGATCCGGCGCCTGCCGCCGCGGCGCCCGGCGCGGCCGACACCAATCCCACGGCGGCCACGCCGCCGAAGCCGACCAATCAGAAGAAGCCGCCGCGCAGCGGTCGCCAAGGCGCAGCCCAGCAGACCACATCGCCGCCTGTCGTGCAGCGCTAGCTTGGCATTGTTTGTGGGTGGAACGTAATTCCACTTTCACGGAATCCGTTTTAAGGTCGCACCGGCTCCCCACGAGTCTCGCAGGCTCCGGGTGAGTCCCATTTCCTTCTGTTGGAGTTTCACGCAATGGCGCTGTCGAGCATGACTGGCTTTGCCCGAAGCCATGGCGCGAGCGGTCCCTATACGTTCGAGTGGGAGCTGAAATCGGTCAACGCCAGGGGCTTCGACCTGCGGTTGCGGTTGCCGCCGGGCTGGGACGAACTGGAAGCCCTCGCCAAGAAGCGCGCCGGCGAGTTGCTGTCGCGTGGCACGGTCTACGCCAACCTGAGCGTGAAGCGCACAGATGCGGCGCAGACCATCCGAATCAATGAGGACGTGCTGGCCGCCGTCGTGAAGGTCGCGGGTACGCTGGCGCAACAGATCGACGCGGTGGCGCCGAGCATCGACGGACTGCTCGGTATCAAGGGCGTCATCGAGGTGGTCGAGCCTGACAGCAACGAGGACGAGGACAAGGCGGCGCGCGAGGCGGCAGCGATGGCCTTCGAGCAGGCGCTCGGCAGCCTCATCGAGATGCGCCGCCGCGAGGGCGATGCGCTCGGCCAGATCCTGATGCAGCGGATGGATGAGATCGAGCGCCTCGCCAAGCGCGCCGAGACCACTCCCGGCCGCAAGCCCGAGACGATCAAGGCGCGGCTTGCCGAGCAGATCGCAGCGCTGCTGGAGACCTCCGATCGCTTCGATGCCGACCGGCTGAGCCAGGAGGCGATCCTGATCGCGACCAAGGCCGATATCCGTGAAGAGCTCGACCGTATCGCCTCGCACATCAACCAGGCGCGCGAGATGATCGGCAAGGGCGGCCCGGTCGGGCGGCGGCTCGACTTCCTCGCCCAGGAGTTCAATCGCGAGGTCAACACCTGCTGCTCGAAGTCGAACGACGTCGAGCTGACCAATGCCGGACTTGAAATGAAGAACGTGGTCGAGCAGTTCCGCGAACAGGTCCAGAATCTGGAGTGAGTGATGACGGCGCAGGGTTTTGACGGCGTTGAGCGGCGCGGACTGATGTTCGTCCTGTCGTCGCCCTCGGGCGCCGGCAAGACGACGCTGTCGCGCATGCTGCTGGAGCGTGAGCCCGGCCTGAAGATGTCGGTGTCGGCGACCACGCGGCCGATGCGGCCGGGCGAGGTCGAAGGCCGCGACTATTTTTTCGTCGACAAGAAGAAGTTCGAGACGATGGTCGAGCACGGCGAACTGCTCGAATGGGCGACCGTCTTTGATAATCTCTACGGCACGCCGCGTGCGCCGGTCGAGGCAGCGCTAACGGTGGGGCAGGACGTTCTGTTCGACATCGACTGGCAGGGCACGCAACAACTCCACCAGAAGGCCAGCGTGGACGTCGTGCGGGTGTTCATCCTGCCGCCGTCGGCTGCCGATCTCGAGAAGCGGTTGCATACCCGGGCGCAGGATACGGAGGAGATCATCCGCGGACGGATGAACCGTGCCAGCCATGAGCTGAGCCACTGGGCCGAATACGACTACATCGTCGTCAACCAGAACGTCGACGACGCCTTTGCCGAGGTGCAGTCGATCCTGAAGGCCGAACGTCTCAAGCGTGAGCGCCGCACCGGCCTCACCGAATTCGTGCGCGGCCTGCAGCGTCAGCTCGAGAAGTAGCGCTCCGGGGATCGTTGCCAGATCCGGGATCGTGATGCGATCGCAGGGATCGCATCACGGGTCATTCTTCGCGCAATCTAGTTCGCCGCGCTGCGCGCCAGCCGCTGCAGCATCGCCGCGATCTGCTTGTTGTCTTGTTCGGTTTGATCCGGCCCGCGCGCCGTCTCGCGGCGAGCAACCGGCGTCTCGGCGCGGCGCGGAACCGGTGTCTCTGAGCGGCGCGGCGCTGCCTCCGACAGGCGCACCGGACGGTCGCGGCTGACGACCGACATCGGCGGCGCCGGCTCGGTGTGGAGCGAATCCCAGGGTGCGCGCCACTCATCGTTGATCTGATAGGGCGGCGTCCGCGTGCGCGTCAGCCGGAACACCAGCGCGCTGACCAGGCCGGCCAGCGCCAGGGCGCCGATCATCACGATCAGCAACATCTGCGTCGAGGAGGACGATGACTTCTCCGCCTCGGCCGTGGCAGGAGCGGCGGGTGCCTGCGCGGCCGCCTGCTGCGGCGTCGCATCGGCCTGCGCGACCACGGTCGGCTGGTCTGCCGCGTGCCGCGTTCCGTTGGTTCCGGCCATGCTCGATGCGTCCAGCCACCTGGCGTTCACCTCTGACGGCTGGGCGTTCGCGCCGGCGGGGGCGGCTGACGCCGCCGCATCGGTTATGGCTGCCATGCCGCTGGCCTGACCGGCATCAGGGCTTGCGACTGCCGCAGCTGCGGCCTGCGGCGAGGGCCACTCGGCGTGGGCATCGGCGACGGATTTGCGCATCACCGGCTGCGGCGCTGGCTGGCTCTGTGGTGGCGCCGCGTCGGCCGTCGCCGTGTCAGGCGCAGCCGCAGGCGGCTGCTGCTGCGTGGTCGCGGTCTTGGCAGCCTTGTTCTTGGCCTCGCCGAGATACCAGCACTGCTTCTTGGTGCTGCGGTCAAGGTGATAGAACCAGTGGCTTCCCGCAGGCGCGGTTCCCTTCGGCGCGGACAGGCAGGTGTCCGCCGTCTTGCTAGTCGCGGTGTTGGTGCTCGCCGTATTGGCGGCGTTCTGGGCCATGGCGCCGAAGTTGGCGCCGGCCAAGATGCTGGCGGCAAGCGCCGCAGCGAATTTCGCTGAACGATTTGACATACACGTCCCCGGTATTTCTTTTTTTACGCAAACGCTGACGATCCCAATCTCGGCAAAGAGTTGGGTCGCAATGCGCCACAAATCCGGAACGGGTAGGGCTTAATTGGGGCTCGTTGCGTGCCGCAATTGCGGCGAGCCAAAGGCTGCGGAACACGGAGTGAATGATTGCTTCGTTCGACCGTCAGGTTCCGCTGCATCGCCCGCGCATCTGGATGTGGCCCGTGGCGACCTGCGTGCCGCGACCGTTGCAAGGCCGGTGCAACACGCGCAGCGCGCGGCGCGAAAGAGCTCGCGTTGATGCTGCAAGAAACCGTGCATCCCGCCGGCGATGCCAACGCCGGCGGGACGCCTTCGCTAGTTCTTCAGGACGATGCGTCCCACGACCTTGCCGGCGCGCAATTCATCGATCCACTTCTGGACGTCGGCCATCGGCTCTTCCTTCATCGGCGTCGGCTTGATCTTGCCGGCGCGGGCGAGCGCCATCAATTCCTGGGCTTCGGCCAGCGTGCCCACCATGAAGCCTTCGATGGTCATTCGCTTGTAGACCCACTGCACCATCGGCAGCGCGAACTGGCCGCCCATCAGGCCGGACACTACGATCTTGCCGCCGCGTGCGACCGTCGACACCGCAAACGCCATCGACTTCTCGTTGCCGGCAAAGTCGACGACGCCGTCGAAGCCGCCGTCGCTCTCCTTCAGCATGCGCTTGACGACATCAGGCTCCGCGGGATCGTAGGCGGCCGCCGCACCGTTCTTCAGCGCGGTCTCGCGCGCCGCGGGGCTGAGATCGGCAACCGTGATCGGCTGTTTGAACAGCGCCTGCGCGAACGACAGGCCCATCATGCCGACGCCGCCAAGACCGATCAGCAGCAGATTGCGCTGGCGCGGACGATCGACCAGGCGCTTCAGCGCGCCGTAGGCGGTGACGCCGGAGCACATTAACGTGGCGGCCTGATTGACCGGCAGCGGATCGTAGTCGAGCAGGTATTTTGTGTCGGGCACCAGCACGTGGGTGGCAAAGCCGCCGTCGATCGAGACGCCGAGGAAGCGCTGCTTGACGCAGAGATTCTCGTCGCCGGCGAGACAGTCGCGGCACTGGCCGCAGCCGATCCAGGGGAAGACGGCCTTCTTCGTTCCGATCAGATCCTTCGGCGCATCGGGGCCGACCTCGTCGACGATACCCGCGATCTCATGGCCGAGCGTGAAGGGCAGGGTCATGCCGCGGGTGGTATCGAGCTTCTTGCCGCCGCCGAGATCGGCGTAGCCGTCCTGGATGTGGAGATCGGAATGGCACAGGCCGCAGCGCTCGATGCGCACCAGCACTTCGCGTCCCTGCGGCTTGGGCGTGTCCACGATGGTCTCGCACAGCGGTGCATCGAATTTGACGAGGGATTGGCGAACCATACGCGCCATTACGTTTTCTCCTGATGTTCTATTTTGTGGACCGTATATCGGCCAATTCCCGCGCCATGGCAACAAAGCCCGAAACCGGAATGGTCTCGGCGCGCCGCGTCGCATCGACATGGGCTGCGGCCGCAAGCCGCGCCGGATCGATCGACAGCGATTTCAGGCTCTGGCGCAGCATCTTGCGGCGCTGGCCGAACGCTGCGGCCGCAACCTGCTCGAGCATGCGGCGGTCGCACGGTTCGGGCGCGGTGCGCGGTATCAATCGGACCACCGAGGAGGTGACCTTCGGTTGCGGCACGAATGCCGCGGGCGAAATGTCGAACAGGATCTTGGTCTCGGCGCGCCAGTTGGCGAGCACCGCGAGCCGGCCATAGGCCTCCTCGTCCTCATGGGCCACGATGCGCTCGGCGACCTCGCGCTGGAACATCAACACCATGGTGTCGTACCAGGGCGGCCACGGCTCGATCGACAGCCAGTCGACCAAAAGCTGGGTTGCGATGTTGTAGGGCAGGTTGGCGACGATCTTGGCCTTGCCGCCATCGAGCAAGGGACGGGGATCAAAGCGCTGCGCATCGCCATGCACGATCTCGATGCGGCCGGGATAACGCTTGACGACGTAGTCGAGCGCATCGATCGCGCGCTCGTCGCGCTCGATGGCGATCACGCGCTTGGCGCCCATCGCAAGCAGCGCGCGCGTCAGTCCGCCGGGGCCGGGACCGACCTCGATCACGGTGGACTCTTCCAGCGGGCCCGCGGCGCGGGCAATGCGTGCGGTGAGATTGAGATCGAGCAGAAAATTCTGGCCGAGCGATTTGCGTGCCGACAGCGAATGCTCGCGAATGATGTCGCGCAGCGGCGGCAGATCGTCGATCGCGCTCACTTAGCTTGATGCCGCGGCCATGCGCGCGGCGAGCCGGAGGGCGGCGATCAGGCTCGAGGGATTGGCCTTGCCGGTGCCGGCGATATCGAACGCTGTGCCGTGATCGGGCGAAGTCCGGATGAATGGCAGGCCCAGCGTGACATTAACGGCGTCCTCGAATGCGACGGTCTTGATCGGGATCAGCGCCTGGTCGTGATACATGCAGAGCGCGCAGTCGTAGGTTGTTCGTGCGGCTGCGTGGAACATGGTGTCGGCCGGCAGCGGGCCGCGGGCGGCAATGCCGTCGCGGCGCAGGATCTCGACCGCGGGTGCGACGATCTCGACGTCTTCCATGCCGAGCGTGCCGTCTTCGCCGGCATGCGGGTTGAGGCCGGCAATAGCGAGCCGCGGCGCCGCGAGACCAAACCGTGCCTTCATGTCCGCGACCACGATCCGCGCCGTCGAGACGATCAGGTCGGTCGACAATTGTGCCAGTGCTTCGCGGACCGACACATGGATCGTCACCGGGACGACGGCGAGGGCCGGCGACCACAGCATCATCACCGGCTGCGGCGCGGGGCCGCCACGGGCGGCAAGCTCGGCGAGGAATTCGGTATGGCCGGGATGACGGAAGCCGGCGCGGTACAGCACGTTCTTGGCGATCGGATTGGTGACGACCGCGCTGGCCTTGCCGGAGGCGACGTCGGCGACGGCCTGACGGATCGGCGCCAGCGCCGCATCCGCGCTCGTCCCGTCGGGCTTGCCCGGTCGCGCCGTCGCCGGCTTGCCGGTCGCGACGACGGGGAGGGCGCGACCAAACGCTGCGGATGCCTCCTCGGCGCTGACCTCGGCAAACTCGACGGCAAGCCCAAGCGTCTTCGCGCGTTCAGCAAGGGACGCGCGGTCACCCAGCAGATAGAACGGCGGGAGATCGAGTTCGCGGCGTCGCAGCCATGCGGCGAGCGTGATGTCGGGGCCGATGCCTGCCGGCTCGCCGGATGTCAGTGCGAGGGGTTGAGCCATGCGTCAACGATAGTCGATCATCGCCCGCCTGGATATTCGATCATCGCGGCTTTTCGGACGTCCTGCAGGTAGGCCTTCGACTTCGCCTCGTACTTCTGCACGTACATCTTGTCCCGCATCTCACGTTTCTTCGGCGTGTCGACGGTGGTTGCCTTGCGGCCGCACAGGGCGACCATCTCGATGCCCTGCTTGGTGACCTCGGGAGGGGTGAGGTGGCCGACCGGGGTCTTGTCCAGGATGTCGCGCAGCGCCTGCGGCAGGTCGGCCGATGTCTTCACGACGATCTCGCGGATCGCGGCGTTGCGCATCGACTTGAAGAAGGTGTTGGCTTCCTCGCAACTGGTCACGCGCTCGCGCAGGGAGTCGGCTTCCTTGCGGCGTCCCTCGAATTCCGACTGCGGAGCGCCGCGGGGCACGATCAGAACGACCGGCTGCATCCGGTATTCGAACGCCTCGGCGTCGGGGGCATCACCAGTTTCCTTGACCGCGGTGGCGACGTCCTTTTCGCCGACCTGCAGGCTCTCCTTGAAGCGGCCACGGACCAGGCTGGTCCAGACCATGTCGGCCCTGATGCGCTGCTTCAGCGTATCCGGGCGGATGCCCTTGCCCTCCAGCACCTTGGTGAGCTGATCGCCCGAAAGCCGCATCCGCTGCGCCATTCCGCCGAACGACTGATCGATATCGCCGGCGGAGGGATCGACGCCGAATTTCTTGGCTTCCTTGATCTTCAGCTTCTCGTCGATCAGCTCGTCGAGGATGGCTTTTCGGTCGGGGTTCTTGCCGCCGGTCAGGGCGTTCAGCTTGGCGCGCTGCTCGATGTCGTAATTGGTGATGGGTTCGCCATTGACCATGACGGCGATGGTCTGGGCATGCAGTCGCGCACCGCCCCCCAGTAGGAGGAACAGAGCCAGCAGGGAACTCAACACAAGCGATTGGCGGCGCGTTGGCAGGCTAGCGGTCGTCATTGTCGTCATGTCAGCCGTTTAAACCAATTCAAGCCGGAGCCACAGGCCCGCGGGCAATACCAGCCCCTCGCCACAGACCGCTCGCTCGCTACTGCATGCCAGCCGAACTGCTGGACGTGGAGGTTTGGGCGATCGTCCGCAGCCCGATCTGGAACATGATCGCGTGGCTGAGGACGGGCGGCTGCGAGCCGGCCTGATAGGTATAGGACGTGACATAATTGGCAGCCAGCACGAAGCAGTCGTCCACATAGCCCGCGCCGAGCGCATACTGGTTGATTTTGTTCGCTTCAAGGTCCCAGCGCGCAGCACCCTGAACCACCCAGTTCGACGCCACCTTGACCGATCCGCTGGTGAGGATGCCCTCGCGGCGCGTCAAATAGCCGAGTTCCGGCTGCGCTGCGTAATCGCCGTACGTCACGGCGACCGACCAGCGGTCGAAATTCGCGCTCGCCGTGGCCTCGAACCGGTTGATGTTCCAGGTCGCTTCATCCATCCGCGAGCGGACGCTGAACGTATAGGTGCGATTGGGCGAATAGGCGAGGCTCGCGACATAATCCGAGCGCGGGTTCTGCAGGCCGGAGTCGATGCCGGTGTTGGTGACGTCGGCGACCGCGAACGAGTTCATCCCAAACATCTGGTAGGACTGTCCGAACATCCCCTTGATGCTGCCGCCGCGGTCGAACTGCGTGGTGGCCTGCACGCCGACATTGGCGCGGCTGCCGCCTTCGACGCGGTCGTAGCCGGAGAACTTGTCGACCGCGAACAGGTTGCTGGTGTCGAACACCAGGCTCTGCGCGTCCTCGTTCGGAAGCTTGCCGGCATCGGGTTCGTTGGGCCGGATGATGACCTGCGCGATCGGCTCGACGGTCGTCGTTCCCCACGGCTGCACATTGATGAAGGGGTAGCGGTATTCGAGACCAATGGTCGGCATCAGACGGACCGTCTGGGTGTCGCCGACCGGCAGGAAGTTGGAAACGCCGGGCTGGTTGGAGATGTCGGCGTTGATGGCATCGGCGCGGACGCTGGCGAACGGTGTCCAGATCTGGCCGAGCGGGTCGGTATACGACTTGCGCCACTGCGCCTCGGCCGTCAGCCTAGTGTAGGTGCCCGGCATGCCGCGCAACAGGCATTGCGACGGCGTTCGCGCCATCGGATCGGCGGATGTGGTCAAGCACAGACTATTGGTGTTGGCAGTCGTCGTGATCGGGTCGAATACCGCGGTTTCGCGCGTCAGGTTGACGAAGTTCATCTTGTAGCTGAACTCGCCGCCCAGGATGTTGTTGTTGATCACGTTGTTGTAGTCGATCACAGGCGCGACCACCGGGACTTGGTTCTGGTTGCCCGAGTAGCTGAGATAGTAGATCGCGCGCGCGTCGAAGAAGCTGCGGTTGCCGACACCGGTCAGATAGAGTTGCGAGATGGCTTCCGTCGGCAGCGACAGGAACGATCCGAACGGATCCTTGTACTGGGCGAGCCGGTAGTCGGACATGAAGAAGTAGTCGGACAGCACTACGCCGTCCCAGCCCCAGACCCATTTGTCGTTCAGCGCGAACTGGCCTTTGGTGTCGACGCCCCAGCGGAATTGGCGGTCGCCCGGCTGGCCGGCAAAGGCGCCTTGATCGAGCTGGTCGATGCCGTAAAGCCGGACCTGATAGGAGCCGTTCGACAGACGCTGGCGGAATTCGGTCTGCAGCAGCACGCCCTGCTTGGACGTGATGCGCGGATTGAAGGTCGCGTCCATGTCCGGCGCGATCGCCCAATAATAGGGGATTTCGACGCCGTAGCCGAACGCCGTGTAGCTGGTGAAGCCCGGCATCAGGAAGCCGCTCTTGCGCTTCACGGTCGGATCGGGTGTCGAGAAGTAGGGCAGGTAGGCCATCGGAACGCCGAAGAATTCGAGCTGGGCGTTCTCGAAATAGAGCATCTTCTCGGTCTGGTTATGGATGATGCGCGCGCCTTTGACCTGCCAGAGCGGCGGCTTCTTCGGATCATCCTTACACGGCGCGCAGGCGGTATAAACGCCGTTGTCGAATACCGTGTAGTTGCCGCTGGACCGATCGGCGCGCGTCGCCGCCATGCGGGTCTGGTCTTCGGTATCGACGCGCAGCGAATCGACGAAACCGTCACGGTAGTCGTCGCTGAGATCCATGATGTTGGCGTAGGTGATCTTGCCTTCCGCATCGGTCATGCGGATGTTGCCTTCGGCATGAAGACGCTTGGTCTTCTGGTCGTAGATGACCTTGTCGGCCTCGACGCTGGTGCCGTTGTAGAACATCTGCACGTTGCCGACGGCCGAGATGCGGCTGTTGTTGTAGTCGTAATCGACCTCGGTCGCCTGAACGAGCATCTGCCCGTCATTCTTGGCCGGCGCGCGCACCGGCTTGGGCGGACGCGGATTGTAGGTGAAGGCCTGTGCGGCGGCCGGCGTCGACGCGACAACGTCGAGCGCGCTGACCACGACGAACGCGGCGAGGAGAGTTGAGATCGAGACGCCAAACGTGGTCATGCGGCTTCGTTGACGGCGCAGGGCACTGCGCCATCCGAATGCAGACGACCTCAACTGGCGGGCGGCGACGATAGCCACTACCCGTCCTCCTGATACAGCAAGGCTAAGAATCCGGTGAGGCTACCCACAACGACAGGCAACCACGCCGCGGCGATGGGATGCATCAACTCAGCCTTGCTCAAATCTTCAGTCACTTTCGACAGAACGTAGAGCAGAAAGCCTGCGCCCACGCCACTCAAAACCATCTTCTGCACGCCGCCCATCCGAAAGAAGCGGAGGCTCACAGAAGCCGCCAACATCACCATCGCAGCCAGCAAAAACGGCTGTGCGATGAGCTTGTGATACTGCAAGCGATAGCCAGCCGTCGCGAACCCTGAGCTCTCCGACGAACGGATGTAGTTCGGAAGTTGCCAAAAGGACACAGTTTCAGGGGTGGAGAAACTGTTGCGCACCTGTGCAGGGGTAAGGGTGGTGGTCAGGTAGAAGGTGTCCTGGTCCACCGGAGGCTTATCGAGGGTATATCGGCGTACTCCTGTGAACACCCAGCGGCCCTCTTCGAGCGCCGCTTCGCGGGCCTCGATTCGTTCCTTGAACTGCAGTGCCGTATCGAATCGGAACACCGTGAGGCCGGTCAGGCGGACGCCCTGCTGCTCGCTGCGGGCTGCATTGATAATCGCCTGACCCTCGTCGTTGATCTGGTTGAGCCAGAAGCCTGACGCGTCCTGAATACCACCGCCCGGCGCAGAGCCGAACAGCTCGGCCTCCATCCGCTTGGAGAGCTCGCGCAGATGGGCGGACACCGGATTGTAGGCGGTGGTCGCAAAGATGCCGAGCAGGATCGCGCTGGCCAGCGCCGGCGAGATGAATTGCCAGGCCGAGACGCCAGCGGCGCGCGCCACGACGAGCTCCAGCCGCCGCGACAGTGCGAGATAGCAGGTCATCGCACCGATCAGCACGCAGAACGGCATCAGCTTTTCGAGCAACTGCGGCACGCGAAACAGCGAGGTCTCAGCGACGGTAACGGCAGAGGCGCCGATCAGGCCGGATGTCTTGCGCACCATCTCGATGTAGTCGACCAGCACGAGCAGCACGAAGATGCCCGCGAACACGCCTACCGCCGCGACGACGAAGCGGCCGGCGAAATAACGCCCGAGCGTGTTTGTGACCATGCTCATGCGGTTGCCGGCCTCCGGAAGAAGCGCGCAATGCGCTCGTTGTTCCGGTTGATCGCTTCCATCAGCGCCGCCGGCGGTTCGACGACGACGCCGCCGACGATCATCCAGATGCCGATGCCGATACCGCCGAACAGCATCAGATACTGCACCAGGGCGGCCAGCGGCGACTTCACCGCCATCACCGAGCAGGCGAACCCGACCATGCGCAGGCCGAACACCGCGAACACCGAGCCGCCGATCGAGAAATTGCGGCTTTGGCGCGTGGTGCGCGGCGCGCCGAGGAAGGCAAAGGTGAGGGCCGCGAACGCAAACGGATAGATCGGTGCCATGAAGCGATCATGCAGCTCCGCGAAGAACTGGCCTGACAGCTGCTGATAGGTCTGATCGTTCTCGTCCGGCCACACCAGCTCCCAGAGGTAACGCTCGCGAATCCCGAGAGTGACGTCACGGCCCTGCGAGAATTTCGACATGTCGAAGGCGTAGCGCTGAAACACCACCAGCGTCGGATCGCGCTTGCCGACTTCGAATCGCTCGAGATTGCCGTCCTCCAGCACGAGATATGAGCCGCTCTCGTTCTTCAGCACGGTGCCGTGGTCGGCGACGATGGTCACGCGCTGCTGCGGATCGCGGCGATCGTCGACGAAGACGCCGCCGAGCACGCCGCCGGGCAGGCGTTCGCGGATGCGAATCGTCAGATTCTGGTCGAGCTGGGCGAAGCGGCCGGGCTGCAGGATGTTGGTCAGAACGTCGGCGGTGATCTCGGCGTTCCACTGCTTGATCCGGCGCATGCCGTCGGGGGCGAGATAGGCGCCGATGAAGGCGACCAGTGCCGCCACCACGCAGGTGGCAAAGAAGAACGGCCGGAACAGCCGGAACGGCGAGAAGCCCGCTGCGTTCATCACGATGATCTCGGAATCGGTCGCGAGCTTGTTCAGCGTGTGGGAGATCGCGATCATCAGCGCGATCGGGGCGATGATCAGCACCAGGGCAGGAATCACGAGACTGGTGATGCCGAGGAAGGTGAGGATGGTCTGACCCTGGCTGGTCATCAGGTCGATGCCGCGCAAAGCCTGGGTAATCCAGATCACGCCGGTGAGGCTGACCAGGACAAGCGCAAACGACGCCAGCGTCGTTTTGAAGATGTACTTGTCGATCGACCCCATCGCTACCGCACGACCCCCATGGCGCAACCAAACGCACGGCTTTCGACCAATCCCGTCAACCCGGGTTCCCCTATGGTCGAGCCGCGGACCCGTCCGGCTCACTCTGTGTCCACTCTCTCACTACCATCCCTTTGATCCGTCAACAAAATGGCCGGGCCAAGGCACGCTTAATTTATGGTTAATTAATCGCTTTTGTGGCCTTCCGGCCACTCCAGCGCTTGGCAGCGGCGCGGCCGGCAGGTCATAGTATGCGACAAGCCCGGTCCGGGCTGGTTCCGGACCGCCATCGCAATACTCACCCCGAGTACCGGAAGGACCGCTTCAGGTCCGAGCAACACCCTGAGTTCTGGAGGATTTTCCTATGTCCGACGCCGTCAAGGTCGGCTTTGTCCCATTCTCCGCGTCCGCTCGCGGCATCCTGGTCGCGTTTTGCGACGAGCAGTTGAAGCTGGGAGCCGCCACCCGGAAGGCGCTGGGAGCGGCCGCCGAGACGGTGAAGCGGGCAGCCGCCGCCAACCAGTTCAAGGGCAAGAGCGGGGCAGCCCTGGACATCCTGGCGCCGGAGGGAATCAAGGTCGAGCGGCTGATCGTGATCGGCACCGGCAAGGCGGCCGACCTCAAGGAGAAGGATTATCTCAAATTCGGCGGCGTGCTGACCGGCAAGCTCAACGCCGGCAGCGGTTCGATGACGGTCATCGCCGAACTGCCCGATGCCGCGATGGCAGCCGGCCAGGCGGCCGCGATCGCCACCGGCGTCCGCCTCCGCGCCTACAAGTTCGACCGCTACAAGACCAAGAAGAAGGACGGCGAGGACGGCGCTGTGCGGGCCGACGTCTCGATCGCCGTCGACGACGTTGCAGCTGCCAGGAAGGCCTTTGCCTCTGAGTCGTCCATCGTCGATGGCGTGAACCTGGCGCGTGAGCTCGTCAACGAGCCGCCGAACGTGCTGTACCCCGAAGAGTTCGCACGCCGCGCAAGCCAGCTTCGCAAGCTCGGCGTCACCGTCGAGGTCCTCGACGTCAAGGCGATGACCAAGCTCGGCATGGGCGCGCTGCTCGGCGTCGCGCAGGGATCGGCGCGGCCCGGCCGCATCGTGATCATGCGCTGGAACGGCGGCAAGAAGAGTGAGGCGCCGGTCGCATTCGTCGGCAAGGGCGTCTGCTTCGACACCGGCGGTATCTCCATCAAGTCGGCCGGCGGCATGGAGGATATGAAGGGTGACATGGGCGGTGCGGCCTGCGTCGTCGGGCTGATCCATGCGCTCGCGGCGCGCAAGGCCCGCGTCAACGCTATTGGCGCCATCGGCCTCGTCGAGAACATGCCCGACGGCAATGCGCAGCGTCCCGGCGACATCGTCACCTCGATGTCCGGCCAGACCATCGAAATCATCAACACCGACGCCGAGGGGCGGCTCGTGCTCGCCGACGTGCTTTGGTACGTCGCCAAGAAGTTCAAGCCGAAGTTCATGGTCGATCTCGCGACCCTGACCGGCGCGATCATGGTTGCGCTCGGCACCGATCACGCCGGCATGTTCTCCAACAACGACGAACTCGCCGAGCGCCTGGCCAAGGTCGGCCTGGAGACCGGCGAGAAGGTGTGGCGCATGCCGCTCGGTCCCGAATACGACAAGCAGATCGACTCGCAATTCGCCGACATGAAGAACACCGGTGGGCGCAATGGCGGCTCGATCACGGCAGCCCAATTCCTACAGCGTTTCGTCGACGGTAGGCCCTGGGCTCATCTCGACATCGCCGGCACCGCTATGGGCGCGCCGAAGACCGAGATCAACCAGAGCTGGGGTTCGGGTTACGGCGTCCGGCTGCTCGAGCGACTCGTCGCGGAATATTATGAAGCCAGGAAATAGAGTGTCAGCCGCCGCATGACCGAGGTTCTGTTCTACCATCTGCAGAACATGACGCTGGAGAGCGTGCTGCCGCCGCTGCTCGAGAAATCACTCGAGCGCGGTTGGCGCGTGGTCGTGCAATCGACATCGCAGGAGCGTGCCGAAACGCTTGACGTGCATCTGTGGACGTACAGCGACGATTCCTTCCTGCCGCACGCGACCTCGCGTGTTGCCGACGCACAGGACCAGCCGATCATCCTGTCGATCGAGGAGGGCAATCCGAACCGGGCCAATGTCCGCTTCCTGGTCGACAATGCGACGTTGCCGGCCGACTGCGACAGCTACGAGCGGGTGGTGCTCGTGTTCAATGGCGACGACCCCGACGCGGTAGCTTCGGCGCGGGAGAGCTGGATCGCCTGCAAAGCGCGCGGCTTCGAGGTCACCTATTGGCAGACCGACGAGCGGGGACGCTGGCAGCGGCGCCAATAGCGATATCTACTAATTAATGATAATTCGACGTTTCCTGGGGCGGGTCACGGTCATGCCGCAAAGTGATGTTCGGACAAGCTCTTAGGTAAAGGGGTTTGGAGCCTTGTCGATCGTGCGAGACGGAACATTCAGTCGGAAGTCGCTGCTGGCGTTGCTGGTGCTTGCGCCGGGCCTTGCCGGCTGCTCAGGCGGCGCATCCGAGTTGTTTTCGCGCGATGCGGAATGGTTCTCGCGTCCGGGGCGGGTGTTCGTCCGCAACATCTCGATCGAATCGCCTCCGCTGACGCCGGACAAGCCGGTGACGAACGACGATCTCGTCAGTGCCGACGGAGGCTGTCCAGGCATGGCGCCGCCACCGGGCGCCGCCGATGCGAACGCGCAGGCTCCCGGTGCCCCACCGCCGCAACCGACGGGCGGCAGCGTCGCGCTCGGCCACACCGAATGCGACGTGGTGCGAGGTATCGGCGCCCCAGACAGCGTGAACCTGTCCAGTGCTCCGGGCGGCGGGCGCGTTGCGGTCGTTACCTGGTCGCGCGGCCCGCGCGCCGGCATCTACACGTTCACCTCAGGACGCCTGTCGTCCGTCGAACGTGGCCCGGATCCAGTGCCGGAGCCGAAGCCGGCGAAGCCGAAGAAGAAAAAGACCTCGCACGGTTAAGGCATTTTCGCCTCAGCGACAGCTCGATGCATGTATGCGCGGGCATGACACAAAGAATGAGAGTCCAGACTCCCTCCACACGTCGTCCCTGCGAAAGCAGGGACCCATGCTCCGCGGCGGATGTGGTGAAGGGACTCGTCGTTCCGCGATCGCGCAACAATGACCATCTGTGGTTGGGTCCCTGCTTTCGCAGGGACGACACCGATATGTGGCGCCGCCCAGTGGGGCAAATCTAGTTCGCGGCTTCGTCGAGCTCGGCGCTGGCTTCCAGCCATTCCTCCTCGGCGCGTTGCAGCGCGCTCTCGGCGCCGGCGCGCGCCTTGGTCAGCTGCGCGGCCTGCTTGGGATCGCGCGTAAAGATATCGGGCAGCGCGAGCGCCGTGTCGATCTTGGCGATGATGCCGTTGATGCGTTCGATCTCGGCCTCGGCCTGCGCGATTCGCTGCCGGGGTGAAGTGCGTTTCTCGTTGCGGATGCGCTCGGGCTTTGCCGGCTCCTTGACGCGCTCGCGCGCCGCCGGCCGTCCGTCATTGGCCGACAGGATCATGCGGCGATATTCGTCGAGATCGCCGTCATACGTCGTGACGGTCTGGTTCGCCACCACCCACAATCGGTCGGCACAGGCCTCGATCAGATAACGATCGTGCGAGACCATGATGATGGCGCCGGGGAATTCGTTGATCGCCTCCGCCAGCGCCGCGCGGCTGTCGATATCGAGGTGGTTGGTCGGCTCGTCCAGGATGATCATGTTGGGGCCGTAGAACGTCGCGAGCCCGACCAGCAGCCGCGCCTTCTCGCCGCCCGACAGGCTCTTCACCAGCGTGTCGCCGGCCTTGCCGGAGAAGCCGATCGCGCCGACCCGGCCGCGCACCTTGCTCTCCGGCGCCTCCGGCATCAGCTTGCGGATGTGATCATAGGGCGAGCCGTCGAGGTTGAGTTCGTCGACCTGGTGCTGGGCGAAATAGCCGACCGAAAGTTTATCGGCCCTGGTGATCCTCCCTGCGAACGGAGCGAGCTTGCCTGCCAGCAGCTTGACCAGCGTGGACTTGCCGTTGCCGTTGGCGCCGAGCAGCGCGATGCGGTCGTCGGTATCGATGCGCAGCGTCACGCGATTGAGCACGGGCTTGCCCGGCTCGTAGCCAACCGAGACGTCATCGACCGCGATGATCGGCGGCGACAGCAGCTTCTCGGGCGCCGGGAACGAGATCTCGCGAACATCCTGGGTCACCAGTGCGGTGATCGGCTTCATCCGCTCCAGCATCTTCACGCGCGACTGCGCCTGGCGCGCCTTGGAGGCCTTCGCCTTGAAGCGATCGACGAAGTCCTGCAGGCGCTTGCGCTCATCGGCCTGCCGCTTGGCGTGCTTGGCATCGAGCAATTCACGCTGGGCGCGTTGTTCCTCGAATGAGGAATAGGTGCCCTTGTAGAGCGTCAGCTTGCCGCGGTCGAGGTGCAGGATCTGATCGACCGAGGTATCCAGCAGATCGCGGTCGTGGCTGATCACGATCACGGTGCGCGGATAGTTGGCGAGATGGTTCTCCAGCCACAACGTGCCTTCCAGATCGAGATAGTTGGTCGGTTCGTCCAGCAGCAGGAGATCGGGCGCGGAGAACAGCGTCGCCGCCAGCGCCACGCGCATGCGCCAGCCGCCGGAAAATTCCGCGCATGGCCGCGCCTGGTCGGCGGTCGAGAAGCCGAGGCCGGAGAGGATCGCCGCGGCGCGGGCGGGAGCCGAGTGAGCGTCGATGTCGACCAGCCGGATCTGGATCTCGGCAATCCGATGCGGATCGTGCGCAGTCTCGGCCTCGCGCAGCAGCGCGTCGCGCTCGAGATCGGCCTTCAGCACGACGTTGATCAGGCTTTCGGGTCCGTCGGGCGCTTCCTGCGCGAGGCTGCCGATCCGCCAGCGCGGCGGCAGCGCGATGCTGCCGCTCTCGACCGGAAGGTCGCCCCTGATGGCATGAAACAGCGTCGACTTGCCGACACCGTTACGGCCGACAAATCCGACGCGCGCGCCGGGCACGATCTGCACAGAACTGTGATCAATCAACAGCCGCCCGGCGATCCGGACTGAAATGTCAGTGATGGAGAGCATGCAGCGTTGTCACCGGACCCGCTGCCAAACGCAACCCGTCTGTTTGTAAAATCTCTCCGTGGTGGCTGTTGCAAAACGCAATTGGGCTGCTGGTGAGCCCGCAAACTCTAATGTTGATCGTTTTCCCGTCGTTGCATCTCCTCGAGGAGTTGCTGCAGGCGGGACGAAAGTGCGGGTTCTGGCCGCATGCTTTGCTGGAGCCGTTCACCCACGGCATCGCAGATGTAACGGCAGGTCTTGCGATCAATCTGATCGGGATCGTTCTCGGTCGGGGTCATTGTCATCGTCATAGATGTCTCTTGGCATGTCTCTTGGCGAGTTCCACCTCGCGTGTTTCGTGATCCTTGCCGTGACAAGTCGCGACCCCCGATTTTGGTTTCCGTGCCGCCTTGCTCTCGCTTTGAGGTGGTGAGGCGCATCATGCGGCTGGGTTCCCTGAGGGGCATAAAAAAGCCCCGGCGCAGGGCCGGGGCGAAAGCAAAGTCAGGGGAGCAGTCGACAGAACAGATGGGATCAATAGCAGCGGTTGACCAGGCGCCAGCGGGGACCCCACGGGGTCGGCACCACGCGGCGCACGTAGCAACCGCCGTAGCCATATCCATACCCGCCGTAATAGGCGGGACCTCCGACGATGACGCGCGGGCCGCCCCACCAGCCATGGTGCCATCCACCGTGCCAGCCGCCATGCCAACCACCCCAGGCAGAGGCGGAGGTCGGGGCGAGCGCGGCGGCGCCGAGCGAAATCGCGGCAACGGCGGCAAGCGAGATTTTGCGTAACATGATCGTCTCCTCGAGCTATGGGCGCGTGTGACGCGCCCGCGGTGACATCGTTTCCCGAGACGTCCTGTGAGGCTTGCGGATGGAGGGCCAGCAAGGCGTCCGATCGATGCAGAGCCTATGTGGCTGGAGCTGAACGGCAGCGGCACGGCACTGACAGAATGGGTTCACCTAGGTGAAATCGCGGTAAGTCGGCCGAGCCCATCTCTGATGGAGACCGCCTGGACGACGGTTTTCGTCGCGAAAATGCGTCAAAACTAAAGGCTAACGCGTCACAGGGTCGCTTGCCGTTACCCCATCGCGCCGATATAAGCCCCGGCAACTCCCAGCCACCGTTTACAAGGACGAAATCATGGCGATTGAACGCACCTTTTCGATCATCAAGCCCGACGCCACCGAGCGCAACCTGACCGGCGCGGTTAATGCGGTGATCGAGAAGGCCGGCCTGCGGATCGTGGCGCAGAAGCGCATCCGCATGACCCGCGGCCAGGCCGAGACCTTCTATGCCGTCCACAAGGCGCGCCCGTTCTTCGGCGAACTGGTCGACTTCATGACCTCGGGCCCGGTGGTGGTCCAGGTGCTGGAAGGCGAGGGCGCCATCCCCAGATATCGCGACGTGATGGGCGCGACCGATCCATCGAAGGCGGCCGAAGGCACCATCCGCAAGCTTTATGCGAAATCGATCGGCGAGAATTCGGTGCACGGTTCGGATGCGCCGGAGACCGCGGTGATCGAGATCGCGCAGTTCTTCGCCGGCAACGAGATCGTCGGCTAATAGCGCGTGACTGAAAGTGGCACGGTCTCCCGAGGAGACCGTGTCGAAATAACTCGGGAGCGGCGGACAAACGCCGCCAGGGGCGGCCGCAAGGCCGAATAGGACCCGCTGTGGACTGGCTGTGGCAGATCTTTGATCCGGCGTACATCGGCGCGTTCTTCACCGAGTTCAAGAACGAGATGGCGACGCCGACCTTCTGGGTCGCCGTCGGCAAGATCATCTGGATCAATGTCCTGCTGTCGGGCGACAACGCGCTCGTGATTGCGCTGGCCTGCCGCGGGCTCGCGCCGCGCCAGCGGCTGTGGGGCATGATTCTCGGCGCCGCCGCAGCGGTGCTGCTGCGCGTCATCTTCACCGGCATCGTCGCCAGCCTGATGGCGCTTCCCTACCTGAAGCTGGTCGGCGGACTGGCGCTGATCGTGATCGCCGCCAAGCTTCTGGTGCCGGAGCAGGAGGACGAGGACAGCGTGCATGCGGCCTCGCATCTGTGGGCCGCGGTTCAGATCGTCGTCGTCGCCGACATCGTGATGAGCCTCGACAATGTGATCGCGGTGGCTGCCGCCGCCAATGGCAGCGTACCGCTTTTGGTGCTCGGACTTGCGATCAGCGTTCCCCTGATCGTTGCCGGTGCGGCGTTGATCATGGCGCTGCTCAACAAGCTGCCGATCCTGGTCTGGGCCGGTGCCGCACTGCTCGGCTGGATCGCAGGCGACGTCATCGCGACCGATCCCGCCGTTCATCCGAGGCTGGATGCGCTGTTCGCGGGCCCGCTTGGTGCCAAGCTGGATTCCTGGCTGACCTCGGTCGGCATCTCGCCGCAATTCGCCCATGGCGGCAATGGCGGCGAAATCGCGCTCGCCGTGCTCGGCATCATCGTGGTGCTGGTGGTGGGATCGATCTGGCGCCGCCACGCGCAGCTGAAAGCCAAGCACGCCGCCAAGGCTGCGTGATAGGCGAGAGCTCTAGCGCCGCACGATCGAGCCGGCGCGTCCGAGCAGCCGCGCCAATTGCTTGAAGCGACTGCCGACGCGGTCGGCCACCAGATCCACCATCCGGTGCTCGAACACCAGCATCAGCTTGCGGCCCTGGGTGCGGAAATGGGTGGCCGGCAGCACGCCGGTGCGCGCCGCCGTTATCAGATGCGCGACGCGGAACGCGGCGCCGAGCACGCGCGCGCGCTCGTCCATCGCCGGCGTCACCAGCGCGCGGATCTGCGGCGGCGGTTCGTTTTCCTCGCTGAGGCCGGCGTAGCGGTAGAACACCGAGAGCGCGACGAAGGCCCGTCCCTGATGCGTGATCGAGCCGAAATTGCCGTTCATGATCAGGCTGAGGGTTTCCTCGCCGCGATGATCGGGATGCACTCGCCAGCCGATGTCCGAGAGCAGGCAGGCGACGTGCCGCAGCCTGCGGTCTTCCTCGGTCTCGCGCAGCCTGACGACCCGCACCAGCCGGTCGGTCCACGCGGTCAGCTCCTGGGCGTGGCGGGCGGAGCGCGACAGCAATTCGTTGAGGTTCTGCGCGGCGCACACCAGCCCGTCCTTGCCGCGCTCGGCCTGCGGCAGCATCTCGTAGAGCAGGCCCTCGCGCACGCCGAAGGTCGAGAACACGATGGTCTTGGGCTGCGCCACGCGGATGATGTATTCGAGCACGAGCGCGGCGTAGGCCAGCAGTGGCCGCCGCGCATCGGCAACCGACTCGATGTTTGCCAGCATGTTGGTGGCCGCAAGCCGTCGCAGCCGCTGCGCGAAATCGAGCGCATCCGCTGCCGGGATCGAATAGCCGTGCATCACCTTGAGCGGGTAGCCGCTCTGGATGATATGGATACGCGCCAGCGCGCGCCAGGTGCCGCCGACCGCGTAGAAGGTGCGGCCACGGCCGGTCTTGAGCTGGGCCACGCCGAGCAGCTCGTTCTTGACGATGCGTTCGGCGCGCTTGAGCGATTTGTTCGAGAGGTCTTGCAGCGCGAGGCTGCCGAGCGGCAGCGTCACGCCGCTGCGGACGCGGCTGCCCTTTACGTCGATCAATTCGAGCGAGCCGCCGCCGAGATCGCCGACGATGCCGTTCGGATTGTGCACACCCGAGACGACGCCGAGCGCAGAAAGCTTCGCTTCACGCGGTCCGGTGAGGATCTCGATCTTGGCGCCGCAGATGCGCTCGGCCTGGGCGATGAAGTCAGGACCGTTCTTGGCGTCGCGGCAGGCCGCGGTCGCGATCGCGTAGACGCGGCCGACCTGCTGGATCCGGCACAGCGCGCGGAAGCGCCGCAGCGCGGTCAGCGCCTTGTTGACGGCATCGGTTGCGAGCAGGCCGGTGCTCTGCACCTCGCGTCCGAGCCCGCACAGTGCCTTCTCGTTGAAGATGGTGATGAGGCTGCGCGCCATCGCCTCGTAAACCACGAGACGAACCGAGTTCGAGCCGATATCGATCACAGCGACGCTGGAAGCGCGCTTCCGCGGCCGCTTCACCGTAAGGCCCCCTTAAGACGATGGCTGCTGACGCTCGTTGCGACGCGTGAGACGGCGCGGTGAAGATTCCTTGAGAGACTTACCACGGCCGGACAGACTCGGATTTGTCATGAAGTAGTCATGTAGATTGAACGGCTCTTCGCCTTTCGCGGCCTTCATACGCGTTGACGATCCATCCGGCAACAATTGCCAGCTCTGCTCGGTGTCCTTCAGGTTCGCGACCATGATCTGTTCGAGAACCTGCTGATGCACCGTGGGATTTTGCAGCGGACAGAGAACCTCGACGCGGCGGTCGAGGTTCCGCGGCATCATGTCGGCGGACGAGATATACACAGCAGCTTTTGCGCTCGGCAGGCCCTGGCCCATGCCGAAGCAATAGATTCGGCCGTGTTCCAGGAACCGGCCGATCACCGATTTGACGCGGATGTTCTCCGACAATCCGGGCAGCCCAGGCCGCAGGCAGCAGATGCCGCGCACCACGAGCTCGACCGAGACGCCGGCCTGCGAGGCCTCGTACAGCGCATCGATGATGTCGGGGTCGACCAGCGCGTTCATCTTCATCCAGACCGCGCCGGGCCGGCCGTGCTTGACGTGGGCGATCTCGCCGTGGATGTGCTCGATGATCCGCTTGCGCAGCGTCAGCGGCGATACCGCCATCTTCTCGATGTCGCTCGGCTCGGCGTAGCCGGTGATGTAGTTGAACACACGCGCGACGTCGCGGCCGATGATCGGGTCCGACGTGAAGTAGGAGACGTCAGTATAGATGCGGGCGGTGACCGGATGATAGTTGCCGGTGCCGGTGTGCACATAGCTCGTGAGATTGCCGCCCTCGCGGCGCACCACCATCGACAGCTTGGCGTGCGTCTTCAATTCGATGAAGCCGTAGACCACCTGCACGCCGGCGCGTTCGAGGTCGCGGGCCCAGCGGATATTGGCCTCCTCGTCGAAGCGCGCCTTGAGTTCGATCAGCGCGGTCACCGACTTGCCGGCTTCGGCGGCATCCGCCAGCGCGCGCACGATCGGCGAGTTGTTCGAGGTGCGATAGAGCGTCTGCTTGATCGCGACCACGTCGGGATCGCGCGCTGCCTGTTGCAGGAACTGGACGACGACGTCGAAGGATTCGTAGGGGTGATGGACCACGAGGTCCTTCTGACGGATGGCGGCGAAGATATCGCCGCCATGATCGCGCACCCGCTCGGGATGGCGCGGCACGTAGGGCGGGAATTCGAGGTCGGGGCGATTGAGGCGGGTCAGCTGCGACAGCTCGTTCATCGCGAGCACGCCGTCGACCAGGATCACTTCATCGTCCGCGGCCGACAATGCCTGCTGCACGAAGACGCGCAGCTCTTCGGGCATCGTGGCCTCGATCTCGAGCCGGATCACCGATCCGCGGCGGCGACGCTTGAGCGCAGTCTCGAACAGGCGAACGAGGTCTTCGGCCTCTTCCTCGATTTCGAGTTCGGAGTCCCTGATGATGCGGAACGCGCCCTGGCCCTTGACGGTGTAGCCGGGGAACAAGCGGCCGATGAACAGGCCGGTGGCCTGTTCGAGCGTGATCAGCCGGACCGGCGCACCTTCCTTGGTGGAGGGGATGCGGATGAAGCGGTCGATCTTGCCCGGCATGCGGATCAGCGCGTTCATCGCCTTGCCGTCGGAGATCCGCGACAATTGCAGCGCCACCGTGAAGCCGAGGTTCGGGATGAACGGGAACGGATGCGCCGGGTCGATTGCGAGCGGGGTCAGCAGCGGGAAGATGCTGTGGAGGAAGTGATCCTCGATCCAGGTGCGCTCGGACTTGGTGACGTCGCGGCCGTCGACCAGCTGGATACCGACCTTGGACAGGATGTCCCGCAGGTCGCTCCAGATCGCCTGCTGGTCGGAGGCGAGGCGCGACACGGTCTTGTTGATCATCACGAGCTGCTCGGCCGGCAGCAGGCCGTCCGGGCTGCGCTCGGCAATGCCCTCGCGGACCTGAGCCTTGATGCCGGCGACACGGACCATGAAGAACTCGTCGAGGTTATTCGCCGAAATCGACAGGAAGCGGACCCGCTCCAGCACGGGATGGCCGAGATTGACCGATTCCTCGAGCACCCGCCGGTTGAAGTGCAGCCAGGAGAGCTCCCGGTTGATGAATCGCTCGGGGCTGGTCGCGATCGCGGGAACGGGAGGGAGTTCCGCCTCTTTCTCTTTGATTTCAGTTGCTTGTACCGAGTCCATCAAGTGTTGGTCCAATTCGAGGCAGGTGGCTGAAGCGGTCTAGCCGGGGGCCGCACAGACCATGTGATATTGCGATGACGTTTCGATGACATTGATGTTCCGCCGGCCTGCGCCGTCAAGCCGCGGGGATGGTCAGGTGTCCCGCAACAGCTCCGCCGCCAGCGTCCGTGTGACCGGCCGGCCGAGCCGCAGCGCCTCGGTATCCAGCAGTTCGACGGCCTGCCGGACGGCAACGTAGGAACGCTCGATCCGGTTGCTCAAATAGCTGACCAGCGGTTCGTCCACGCTCATCTGGCGATCGGCGCAAAACTTGACGATCAGGCCGCGGAACAGCTGATCGTCGGGCGGCAGCAGCGTCACCGTCGGCACCGCGCGGAGCCGGGACCGCAGATCACGCAATTCGATCTCGAACGCCGAAGGCGGAACGCGCGCCGTGATCAGCACGAAGGCATCGTCCTGGCGCGCGAGATTCATCAGATGAAACATCGCGCGCTCGTCGAAATCCGAAGGCCTCAGGTCCTCGACCACCAGCGCGCCGGTCGCGAGCGCCGTCGGCACCGCGTCGGCGGTCAGCGCATGGGCTGCGGTCGAGCGCGCGCCGGCGCTCTCGGCCCAGATCGCGGCGAGGTGGCTCTTGCCGGAGCCGTCAGGCCCCACCAGCAGCATGATTCGGTTCGGCCAGTCGGGCCAGCCGTCGATCAGCGCCAGCGCGGCCTCATTGGCGGGCCCCTCGAGGAAATCGTCGCGGGTCAGTTTCTCCTCGTGCGGCAGGGCCAAGGCCAATTGACGAGGTTGAACGCTACCGGCCACGCAAGTCTCCAAACCACTTTATTTTAGCATGATCTCCGCGCAAACGCCTTGCGTTTGTCGCGAGGGAAAACCGGTTTCCACTTTTCCGGATCATGCTCTACCGAGCCTCGATCGTGCTCATGTGCCGCACCCACTCCACGAGATAGAGGGACACCGAACCCAAAGTAAAGATCGTGACCAGACCCATCAGGATCAGGTCGTAGGGGTGCGGCTCGAAACCGAAACCGAGGGAGGCCAGCACCAGCGCCGCGAACGCGACCTGCGCCACCGTGTTCAGCTTCGACACCATCAGCGGCTTCATCTCAACCGGCTTGTCGAACAACCATGACACAATCACGGCGGCGACAATCATGATGTCGCGCGAGACCACGAGAATCACGATCCAGCGCGGCACTGCGCCCCAGATTCCGAGCGCGACATAGATCGACACCAAGAGCGCCTTGTCGGCGAGCGGGTCGAGCAGGGCACCGAGCTCGCTCGTCATGTTGAAGCGCTTGGCGAGGAAACCGTCGACCGCGTCCGAGACGCCGGCGATCACGAAGATCGCGAAGGCGATCTCCATCTGGCTCGACACGATGGCCCAGACGATCACAGGCACCAGGATGATGCGGCCGAGGGTGATGATGTTAGGAATGCTCAACTTGGATCGCTTCCCGGTTAGAAGCCTGATTTTACTCGATATCCGGCTCTTTTGCGCAGCGGCCGGGTGTTATCTACATAGTATCGCGGGAGCATCGCCGCGAGCCATTGCGCGGGGGCGGAATTCCTCGTAACCAGCCCCTGATCATCTGGAATTGGGCATGACCGAGCGCAAAAACGGGCTCACTTACGCGGATTCGGGTGTCGATATCGACGCCGGCAATCGACTGGTCGATCTGATCAAGCCGATGGTGCGGGCCACCGCACGGCCCGGCGCGGATGCCGAGATCGGCGGCTTCGGCGGGCTGTTCGACCTTAAGGCCGCCGGCTTCAAGGATCCTGTCCTGGTGGCCGCGACCGATGGCGTCGGCACCAAGCTGAAGATCGCGATCGAGACCGGCATCCACAGCGGCATCGGCATCGACCTCGTCGCGATGTCGGTCAACGACCTCGTCGTACAGGGCGCGGAACCGCTGTTCTTCCTCGACTATTTCGCCTGCGGCAAACTCCATCCGGAGGCTACCGCGCAGATCGTCGCGGGGATCGCCGAGGGTTGCCGCGAATCCGGCTGCGCGCTGATCGGCGGCGAGACCGCCGAGATGCCCGGCCTCTACAAGGATGGCGATTACGACCTCGGCGGCTTCGCGGTCGGCGCCGCCGAGCGCGGCACCCTGCTGCCGACGGGGGATATCGCGGCGGGTGACACCGTGATCGGCCTGGCTTCGTCGGGCGTGCACTCCAACGGCTATTCGCTGGTGCGCAAGATCGTCGAGCAGTCCGGCGTCGCCTATGATGCGCCGGCGCCGTTCGCACCGGTCATGACGCTCGGCGCGGCGCTGCTGACGCCGACCAAGCTCTATGTGAAATCCTGCCTGAGCGCGATCCGTGAGACCGGCGCGGTGAAGGGGCTCGCCCACATCACTGGCGGCGGCTTCACCGACAACATTCCGCGCGTGCTGCCGAAGCATCTCGGCGTTGGCATCGATCTGGCGCGGCTGCCGGTGCTGCCGGTGTTCAAATGGCTGGCCGAGCAGGGCGGCATCGCCGAGCTCGAGTTGCTCCGCACCTTCAACTGCGGCATCGGCATGATCGCGATCGTCAAGCCTGACGCGGTCGATGCGGTGACCGAGGCCTTCACCGCCGGCGGCGAGACCGTGACGCTGCTGGGCGAGGTGATCGAGGCCAAGGGGGCGCACGAGGGCGAGCATCGCGTGGTCTATAACGGTCATCTCGATCTCTCGCGATGAAGCGCCGCGTCGCCATCCTGATCTCCGGCCGCGGCTCCAACATGACCGCGTTGATCAAAGCAGCGAAGGCTGTGGACTTTCCGGCCGAGATCGTGGCCGTGATCTCCAATCGCGCCGACGCGGCCGGGCTCGAGAAGGCGGCCGCGAGCGGCATTCCGACCATCGTCATCGAGAGCAAGCCGTTCGGCAAGGATCGCGCCGGCTTCGAGGCGGTGCTGCAGCGGACGCTCGACGACAAGCAGGTCGAGCTGATCTGCCTCGGCGGCTTCATGCGGCTGTTCACCGCCGAATTCGCGCGGCACTGGTACGGGCGGATGCTCAACATCCATCCCTCGCTGCTGCCCTGCTTTCCCGGCCTCGATCCGCACGGTCAGGCCTTGCGTGCAGGGGTCAAGCTGTCCGGCGCGACGGTGCATTTCGTGATCCCGGAGACCGACGCCGGACCGATCGTGATGCAGGGCGCGGTCACGGTGGCTGACGATGACACGGCTGAGACGCTCGCCGCACGCGTGATCACCATCGAGCATCGCATCTATCCGGAGGCGCTGCGGCTTCTGGCGAGCGGCCGGCTCAAGCTCGAAGGCGACCGCTGCAAGACGCTGGGCAGCGCCGCAAGCGACAGCACGCTGATCGCGCCGGCGCCTTAGGACGCGGTTGCGCGAGAGATCCCCGAGAACAATCCCCCGGGTGATGCAGCCGGGGGAGGCATCAGGATGAATTCCGCTGGTAGCGGCGTTCAGTGAACCTTGAGGTTCTCTGCCGACGCCTTGCCGCGGTTCTCCACCAGCTCGTACTCGACGGTCTGGTTCTCGTTGAGTGTGCTGAGGCCTGCGCGTTCGACCGCCGAGATGTGGACGAACACATCCTTGTCGCCGACGGCCGGCTTGATGAACCCATAACCTTTGGTCGGGTTGAACCATTTGACGGTACCCTTCGGCATCGTCTTTCTCCCAGTCTAGACATAAAAAAGACGCGGCCACGTTTTCCACGTGCCACGCCACAAGCGGGCTTTCCGCTGTCTGTTCAATTTCCGGGTCTTCAGATCCAAAGTCTTCAAGTCCGAAGTTTCGCGAAGCCGCCTCTTGAAGCCTTGGACATCAACGTCGTGAAACGCGCAGTCGAACGGCCGCAATCCGATTGTGAAGGGATTGCAACACGAAAATTGCGCCTTAGCAAGCGCGGTGGTTTCAGCAGCGCGGTGATTTCATCTGGCGCAACCTCCGCCTGTCTCGGCCGAGCTCCGGCGCGGAGCGTTCGGCCACTGGCCGACGGTCGGATGTACGGGAACCTCGTGCGCTATCCCCGATCCACCCGCACCACGCGGCCCTTGTCGATCGCGAGCGCGAGCTCGCCGTGCTTGAGCTTGAGCGCCGCCTCGCCGAACAATTCGCGCCGCCAGCCGTGCAAGGCGCCGACCTCGGCCTGATCGCTGGCTGCGATCTGCTCGAGATCGTCGACCGTGGCGATCACCTTGCTGGCGACGCCGTGGCGCTCCGAGGTCATGCGCAACAGCACCTTCAAGAGCTCGACGGTCGCCGCGCCATTGGCGTTGTTGCGCGGCTTTTCCAGCTTGGGGAGCATAGCCTGGTCGCGCGCAAGCCCGCGCTGCACCGCGGCAATGATGTCGGCGCCCCATTTCGAGCGCTCGAAACCCTTCGGCAGCGAACGGAGATTGCCGAGCTTCTCCAGCGAGGTCGGCGCATGGGTGGCGATGTCGCCGACCGCATCGTCCTTGAGCACGCGCGAGCGCGGCACGTCGCGGCTCTGTGCCTCCTGCTCGCGCCAAGCGGCGACCTCGATCAGCACCGCGAGCTCGCGCGGCTTGCGCACGCGGGTCTTGAGCCGCTCCCAGGCACGCTCGGGATGGAAGTCGTAGGTCTTCGGCGAAGTTAGGATCTCCATCTCCTCGCTGACCCAGTCGCTGCGGTCGCGCTTCCTCAAATCGGCATCGAGCGCCGCGAAGACTTCGCGCAGATGGGTGACGTCGGAGACGGCGTAATGTAGTTGCTCTTCGGTCAGCGGGCGGCGCGACCAGTCGGTGAAGCGATGGGTCTTGTCGGGGCGGTGGCCGGTGACGCGATCGACGAGCTGGTCATAGGCAATGCTGTCGCCATAGCCGAGCACCATGGCGGCGACCTGGGTATCGAAGATCGGATGTGGAATCGTGCCGGACAGGTGCCAGACGATTTCGATGTCCTGCCGCGCAGCGTGGAATACCTTAAGCACAGCCTCGTTCGACATCAGTTCGAAGAACGGCTTGAGGTCGATGCCGGGCGCCAGCGCGTCGACCACGACGGCTTCATCCGCGCTTGCCATCTGCACGACGCAGAGCAGGGGATAGTAAGTCGTCTCCCGCAAGAACTCGGTGTCGACGGTGATGACCTTGTGTTTGGCGAGCCGATCACAGGCGGCGGCGAGGTCGGAGGTCGTGCTAATCAGATCCATGAACAGT
Organism: Bradyrhizobium sp. I1.14.4; assembly: GCF_050435825.1. Taxonomy (NCBI): domain Bacteria; kingdom Pseudomonadati; phylum Pseudomonadota; class Alphaproteobacteria; order Hyphomicrobiales; family Nitrobacteraceae; genus Bradyrhizobium; species Bradyrhizobium sp. I1.14.4. Next base: position 390,879 of record NZ_JBNDLA010000002.1, read on the forward strand.
CCATGACGGCTTGACCCCACGCGATCTGCCGAAAGGGCAGCTATGTCAAGGGTCTTGCAGGGATTTTGGCCCTGCGCGGGGGGCGGAACTGGGCTTAATTGCATGGCTTGGCGCGGGTCCTGATGGTCTCGCGGCGCGGAATGCACCCGAGGTTTGCCCGTTTTCAGCCCTCTTGAGCGGAGGGCGCAGGGAAAGCCGGGTGCCGATCGCACCCATGGACCCCGAGCAATGAAAAAAGCTCAGGGGTAGGACCACAGGTGTAACCGAACACTCCGGCTTTCCCTGCGCAATGTGTTACGGCTCATACGTGCTCTCCCGGCGAGACTGGGCTTGTTTGTCACCGCCTTCACAAGACGTGATTGAGCCATGACGAACCGACCATGGCATTGTCCTGCTCCATCATGGCGGTGAATGCGTGGCTTACCTCATCGTTCAGCGCCTGGCCGTTGCTGGCTACCCCGTGATCTATCTTTCAGGCACCGCAGTCAGAAACACCCATCGCGGCAGCGGTTTTTTCAAGCGGATGTTCGATACGGCGATGACGGCGGAGTTCTGCCTGTGCTGGCGGACGCGAAATCCCGTCATCTATGTGTTGGGGCGCGCACAATGTCGAAGCGTCGTGCCGGCTGTTTCGGACGAGACGTGCGGGGGCGATCTCGATGGTCTCTGCCTCAGGTTGGCTGCAACTCTTTACCCTGACCAGACCATCGAGAAAGCGACGATGGCGATGCGGGGTGCCTATGGCCAGCTTCGCTATCGCGATGAGCCGAGGACCCAAACCTCGCCGGATGTCGACCGCTGGTTCGCGCGGACCATTCCCAACAGCGCCGACGCCGTGGTCTGCGCAGGATTGGCGAGCAATCGCTGGTCGCGGCGCTGAGCAGCGGAGAGCACGTCAGTAACGATGCACGGGCTTGCGCCGCCGGGCAAATCAGTGATTGGCGATCCGCCCGGCCTCGACCGGTGCGGCGATGTGGCCCGGATTGATCCGCGCTTCGCCCGCGCGAATGCGCGAGGGCCAGCCGAGCCGCGAGGTCAGCATCGTGAGCCTGTCCCTGATGAGATAATGCGCCGGGCCTTCGAGGAAGCGCCAGACGAACCATGCCAACACCACCATGCTTGCCACCACGAGCACGGTCGAAAGCGCGTCCGGCGTCGGCGTCATCAACAGCAGGATCACGTAGCCGAGCTGCAGGTGCAGCAGATAGAGCGGATAGGTGATGCCGCCGACGGCCCTGACGATGCTTTCCGGCAACGGCACCGACTTGATGCGGGTGGCGGCGAACACGATCCCGAGCGAGACAATGCAGATCACGGTCACGACGCGCGGATCGAAGCTGCCATGGGTGTGGACGCCGAGCCGTTCCAGCTTGTGCACGGCCTGGAATGTCGCGGTGCCCGTCGCCAGCGTCAGCAGGCTGTAGAGCCTGGTGTCGCGCCGTCCGCGATAATGCTCGTAGATCAGGAGCCCGACGGCGAAGAAGCCGCTGTCGTCGGCCATGAACAGCTTCTCGAACAGCGGAACGTCCAGCGTCAGCTCGTTGGCGAAGGTGATTGCAATCCATGCCAGGATGATCGTGTCGATCTTCCGCGGGAAAATGCCCCAGGCCAGCAACAGCGCGACCCAGGTGTAGAACACCACCTCGATCACCAGCGACCAGTAGGCGTCGTCCACATAGGGCTGGCCGAGCATCGGCGCCGCGACGAACAGGTTCGCCAGCCATTGCCCCCACGTCACGTGGAAATACGTGTGGCCCAGCAGCAGCGTCGCGAGGAATGTCAGCGTCATGCAGATGACGAAGGTCGGATAGATCCGGCTGAAGCGGGCGATCGCAAATCCGACCGGCGTGCGGCCTTCGGCCGAATAGGCGATGACGAAGCCAGAGATCGCGAAGAACACGGGGACGCCGAGGAAGCCGTACTGGGCGACCGGGGCGAGATACGGCATCGCCACCTTCTGAACGCCGTGCGATGCGGTGCCCCAGAAGCCGTAATGGTACAGGATCACAGCCCCGACCGCGGCGAGCCGCAGCAGGTCGAGCATGGGAACCCGGGTCGGATCCGATTGTTTAGCAACGCTCGGCATGTGCCCGGTATCATGCCGGCCAGCCGTGAAGGCGTTCTTAATCCGGCGGGCGACAAGTCGGCGCGGCTGTTCACGATTGCAGGAGCGCCATGGCGATGCCGGCGGCCGCGCTGAGGACGACCACCACGAGCGGCGGCGCGCGCCATGCCGTGAGCAGGACGAAGCCGGCCAGCGCGACGCCGAAATCGAGCGGACGGTGGACGCTGCCGGTCCAGACCGGATCGTAGAGCGCGGCACCGAGGATGCCGACCACGGCGGCGTTGACGCCGCGCATCATCGCCTGCGCCGCCGGCCGCTTGCGGAAGCCATCCCAGAACGGCAGCGCCGCGAGCAGGATGAGGATTCCCGGCAGGAAGATGCCGGCGAGGCCTGTGATCGCGCCCGGCACGCCGCCGATCGCGGCGCCGAGATAGGCGGCAAAGGTGAACAGCGGGCCCGGCACGGCCTGCACTGCGCCGTAGCCGGTCAGGAATGCGTCGTCGCCAATCCAGCCCGGCGTCACCACGGCTTCGCGCAGCAGCGGCAGCACGACGTGGCCGCCGCCGAACACCAGCGCGCCGGAACGGTAGAAGGCCTCGAACAGGCCGAGGCCGGGCCATGTGCGGGCGAGGAGAGGCAATCCGACCAGCAAGGCAAGGAACAGGATCAGCGCTGCCTCGCCGATGCGGCGCGACACCGGCATCGCGATATGCGTGACGCCGTCGGGCTGTTGCGCCCGACAGAACCAAAGCCCGGCGACGGCGCCGAGAATGATGGCGCCGATCTGGGCGATCGACGAGGAACTGGCGAGGATGACGAGGGCCGCCACCGTCGCGATCGATGCGCGTTCGCGGTCGGGACAGAGCGAGCGCGCCATGCCCCAGACGGCCTGCGCCACGATCGCCACCGCGACCAGCTTGAGGCCATGCACCAGCCCTGCGCCCGCCGGGCCGCTCAATCCGCTGGCGCCAAAGGCGAACAGCACGAGCGCGATGGCCGAGGGCAGCGTGAAGCCGGTCCAGGCCGCCAGCGCTCCCAGATAGCCTGATCGCATCAGGCCGAGCGAAAAGCCGACCTGGCTGCTCGCAGGGCCCGGCAGGAATTGGCAGAGCGCGACCAGGTCCGCATAAGCCTGCTCATCGAGCCATCGCCTGCGGGTGACGAACTCGTCGCGGAAATAGCCGATATGGGCGATGGGACCGCCGAAGCAGGTCACGCCGAGCTTGAGGAAGATGAGCAGCACCTCCAGCGGCGGGTGCGCCGACCTCGCTGTGGATGTGCCGGAGTGCCGGACGTCGGTATCGTTCAAGCGTCGTTAATTCCCGGACTAGCGTCCCGCGTCAGGACTCATAAGGGCAGCATATCGTCATTCGATGACACCCACGCGCGATATTTCTCGCGACGTACGGGCGAGCCCGGCTGTGGCCTTTACGCGAAGCGCCGATGGCAGACGGCTTCGATACGGTTGCCGTCGGGGTCACGCAGAAAGGCCCCGTAGTAGTGGGGATGATATTCGGAACGCAGACCCGGCGCGCCGTCGTCCGATCCTCCTGCCGAAAGCCCGGCACGCCAGAAAGCGTCAACCTGCTCCCGGAGTTGCGCCTTGAAGCACCAATGCCGCCCGTAGGCTTCTTCAGGCATCGGTCCAGGGCGTATCAGCAAATAGGTCAGGTCTGGATGATCGGCGTCACAGCGCTCGCCGTAGCTGATCCACGTGTCACCGCTGCTCATCTTGGTGACGGCGAGCGCGGCCATCACGGCGTCGTAAAAGGGCTCCGCAGCGCGTATGTTGGAGACGGTGATGGAGACGTGGTCCAACATGAACGATCTCCTCGATTGACGACGACGGCCCGAGCGGAGCACCTGTCTATCACACACCAATGCACGCGGCCCTCCCGCCGCGTCGGGCGCGTCACTCGTAGCCCATCTTCTTCGACGGCCGGCGCGCCGCAGGCATCGCCAGCACGACGAGACACAGCGCGATCATCGCCAGTCCCATAAATTCAAATGCAAATGCGTCCACGGGTCATTCTCCCCCATCAGAAACAGTTAGACTTGTTGGGGGAGCGTTGACGCGCTGTTAAGCCTTATGGTTACCGCCGCCGGCCTCCCGGCATGGTGCAAGGTGAGTTAACGCTCACATCAGGCGGACTGGGCCGGGGCTACTACGCGGCAAGAGCATCCTGGTTGATCTCACCCTTGGCGATCGCCGTCAGCAGCGTGTCGGCGTGCCGTTCTTCCTCGAGACCGTCGTGCAGCAGTCGCTGGTCGTCGCGCAGATCGAGCTGGCCGGCAAGCGCGGCCGCGCTGCCATAGGCCGCGATCTCGTAGTGCTCGAGCTTCTGCGCCGATGCGACGAGGCCGGCATCGCGAAGATTGTCGTCGGGCAGCAGCGAAACCATCTTGGCGGTCTCGTGAATCAACGCCTGCATGGCCTGGTCAATATGCTCCAGCGGATCGGCGCCATGCATGCGCAGCAGCGATTTCAACCGCTCGCCCTGCACGATGGTTTCGCGGTGATGGCGGTTGAACGCATCCTTCAGCGACGGATGCGAGGCGATCTCCGCCATCCGTGCCAGCGCCACGGCGAGCTGGTCCTCGACGCTGCAAAGTTCCTGAAGCTCGGAGACATACATATCCTTGAAGCTGGTTATCTTCATGTTGAAGCCCTTCCTCTCTCGCTTGCTTGTCTCGCTTGTGCCGGCGCGCAGCGCCCGTTCAAAGCGCCCTCAGCCGGATCGATCTATCGTTCGATCGTGCCGGTGCGGCGGATCTTCTTTTGCAGCAGCAGAATGCCGTACAGCAGCGCCTCCGCGGTCGGCGGGCAGCCCGGGACATAGACGTCGACGGGCACGATACGGTCGCAGCCGCGCACGACCGAGTAGGAGTAATGATAATAGCCGCCGCCATTTGCGCAGGACCCCATCGAGATGACGTAACGCGGTTCCGGCATCTGGTCGTAGACCTTACGCAGGGCGGGAGCCATCTTGTTGCAGAGCGTTCCCGAGACGATCATGACGTCCGACTGCCGCGGCGAGGCCCGCGGTGCGGCGCCGAAGCGTTCCACGTCATAACGCGGCATCGACACCTGCATCTGCTCGATCGCGCAGAAGGCGAGCCCGAACGTCATCCACATCATCGATCCCGATCGCGCCCAGGTCACGAGATCGTCGAGCGGGGCAACGAAATAGGCGCGGTCGCCGAGTTCGTGACGACGGTCCTCGAACCAGGTTTGGGATTCTGCCAACGCCATCGCGGTTCCTCCGTGCGTTACGCGGTGTGGCCGCCGGAACCGGAATCGATCGGCGTCTTCTTCGCACGCTGCGGCGTCATCTTGGCCGGATCCGGCTGTCCCGGCACGCCGCGCGGCCCGAGTTGTTGTCGTTGAAGATCGTCCTCGGACAAGGGCGGCTCGACGCCGTTCGGATTGCTGCGCTTGATCGCGGTTTTCAGCTCCTCATCGCGCCGGTTCATGCTGGCACTCCATCATCTGCATCTCCGCGGAACGGAACCCGAATCGGACCAGGCCGCACGTTCCACGCTGCCCGGCCAACGATGAGCGCGAGAAATCGTTGCTAACAAATCCGGGAGATGGCGCTAGGTCACGAGCTTCGGCAGGGCCGCTACCAGCGCGTCCACCGCGAGCCGGACCTTGAGCGGCAATCGCGGTGTCGGGAGCCACAGCGCGTGGCAATCGTAGGGAAATTCCCCTTCGTTGCCGAGGACATGGACTAGCGTGCCGTTTTCGAGGCGTTCGCGCACCAGCCAGGATGGCAGCCACGCCAACCCCATGCCCTTTGCCGCGGCATCGGCGATCGCCTCGAGATCGTCGAGTCTGAGCCGCCCAACCGGCCAGATCTCGCGCGGCTGGACACCATCGTGCGGAAACAGCCACGGGCGCACGCGCCCGGAGCGGCGATAGATGATCGCCTGATGCTGGCCGAGCTCGTCGAGCCCGCGCGGCTTGCCGTGGGCCTTCAGATACGCGCGCGAGCCGCACACCACCATGTACTGGCGCGCGATGCGCCGCGCGATCACGCCGGACTGCTCGGCGAGATAGCCGGTCCTGATCGCAAGGTCGTAGCCGCCCTCGATCAGATCGGCGATCGGATCGCCGAACGAAAGATCGAGCTCGAGCGCGGGATGTTTCTGCGCGAGCCTCAGCAGCACGGGGACGATGCAGTGCCGCCCCAACAGCGCGGGCATCGTCACCCGCAGCCGTCCGCGTGGCTCCGACGATTGATCGGAGGCGAGCGCGTCGGCGGCCTCGGCCTCGGAGAGCACAATGCGGCAGCGCTCGTAATAGGCTTGCCCGGAATCGGTCAGGCTCTGTCGCCGCGTTGTGCGGTGGAGCAGGCGGACGCCGAGCCGCTCCTCCAGAAAGCGCACATGCTTGCCGACCATCGGGGCGGACATTTCGAGTGCATCGGCGGCGGCCGCGAACGAGCCGAGATCGACCGCCCTGACGAAGACGGCCATGCTGGTGAGGCGGTCCAATTGGAAACCCCTGGTTTCGATTGTCGAAGCTGCAAGGTGATTTATCCGCTGAATGCCGCGGGGCATAGCATCATTCCATTCAATTGCTTTGGAGTGAGCCCAATGGCCCGCGTCGTCCGCTTTCACCGGCATGGTGGTCCCGAGGTACTGCGCATCGAGGAGATGGCGATCGCGCCGCCGGCGCGCGGCGAGGTCCAGATCCGGGTCAAGGCGCTCGGGCTAAACCGCGCCGAGGCCTCGCTGCGAAGGGGGATTTATATCGAGACCGCGACGTTGCCGTCCGGCCTCGGGCTGGAGGCTGCCGGGATCGTTGAGGCGATCGGCGAGGGCGTCGATGGAGTTGCGCCCGGAGATATGGTCAGCATCGTGCCGCCGATCTCGATGGTGAGGTGGCCGGCCCATGCCGATCTTGCGACCTTTCCGGCCGAGATCATCGTCAAGCATCCGCCCGAACTTGGCTTTGAATCCGCCGCCGCGGTCTGGATGCAGTATCTCACCGCGTTCGGTGCGCTGGTCGATATTGCAAGGCTCAGACGAGGGGAGTTCGTCGTCATCACGGCTGCGTCGAGCAGCGTCGGGCTGGCGGCGATCCAGATCGCCAATCGCGTGGGCGCGCTCCCGATCGCGGTGACGCGGACATCAGCCAAGGCGCAGGCGCTGCGTGAGGCCGGCGCTGTCCACGTGATCGCATCCGCAGAGCAAGACCTGCAATCAAGGCTGGAGCAGATCGCGGGACCGAACGGCGTGCGCGTCGTGTTCGATGCGGTCGGCGGCCCCGCCTTCTCGCCATTGACGGCGGCGATGGCGTCGGGTGGCATCCTGATCGAATATGGCGGGCTCAGTCCCGAACCGACGCCGTTTCCGCTGCCCAGCGTGCTCGGCAAGAGCCTGACCCTGCGCGGTTACCTCGTGCACGAGATCGTGCGCGACCCGGCGCGGCTCGCCGCCGCGAAGGCGTTTATCCTCGACGGGCTTGCGGACGGCGCACTGAAGCCGATCATCGCCAGGATTTTTCCATTCGAGCAGATCGTTGAGGCGCACCGCTTCCTGGAGTCGAATGCGCAGTTCGGCAAGATCGTGGTGACGGTGTGAGAGCATTTCACGTCCCGCAGAACGTCTGCGTCACCCGCTGCTCGGGCAGCGGCGGATCGGCGTAGGCCGCGAACTGCGGCTGGTCCTCATAGGGCTTTGCCAGCGCGCTCAGCAGTTCCTCGAACGGCGCGTAGTCATCGTTGTTGACGGCGGCCTGGATCACCGCCTCGATCCGATGATTACGCGGGACGAAGGCTGGATTGACAGCACCCATCGCGGCCTTGCGCTCGACCCCACTCTGTGGCTCCAGCGCAAGGCGGGCCCGCCAGCGGGTAACCCATTCATCGAAGGCTGCGGGATCAGTGAACTGCGCGCGGACGTCGGCGGCATCATCGCTTGCGGCTTCGCCGAGATGGCGGAAGGTCAGCGTGAAGTCGGCCGCGTTCTTGGCCATCACATCGAGCAGATCCTGGATCAGCGCGTCGTCGCCGTCGCGCGCGGTGAACAAGCCGACCTTGGCGCGCAGCCCGGCCTGATAGGCCGCGGTGAATTCCTGCGGGAATTCGCCGAGGATCGTCTGCGCCTGCTCGATGGCCTTTTCCTGCTCGCTGTCGAACAGCGGCAGCAGGCACTCGGCGAGCCGCGTCAGATTCCACAGCGCGATGCGCGGCTGGTTGGCATAGGCGTAGCGGCCCATCTCGTCGATCGAGGAAAACACCTGCGCCGGATCGTAGGCGTCGAGGAAGGCGCAGGGACCGTAGTCGATGGTCTCGCCCGAGATCGATGTATTGTCGGTGTTCATCACGCCGTGGATGAAGCCGACGAGGAGCCAGCGCGCGACCAGCGCCGCCTGCCGCGCCACGACGCCGGCGAGCAGCGCGTGATAGGGCTGGGCTGCATCCTTCAGCTCGGGATAGTGCCTGGCGATGACATGATCGGCGAGCGCGCGCACGCCGTCGGTATCGCCGCGGGCGGCGAAGAACTGGAAGGTGCCAACGCGGATATGGCTCGCGGCGACCCGGGTCAGCACCGCGCCCGGCAGCGCGGTCTCGCGCATCACGGGCTCGCCGGTGACGACAGCGGCGAGCGACCGGGTGGTCGGAATGCCAAGCGCGAACATCGCCTCGCTGACGATGTATTCGCGTAGCACCGGGCCCAGCGCGGCGCGGCCGTCGCCGCGGCGGGAAAACGGGGTGGGGCCGGATCCCTTAAGCTGGATGTCGCGGCGGAGGCCGTCTTGGTCGATGACCTCGCCGAGCAGGATGGCGCGGCCGTCGCCGAGCTGGGGAACAAATTGCCCGAACTGGTGGCCGGCATAGGCCATCGCGATCGGGTCCGCACCGTCAGGCAAGCGCTTGCCGGCGAGGATTTCGGCCCCCTCGGGCGTCGAGAGCAGGTCCGGGTCCAGCCCAAGCTGGACCGCGAGCGCCCGGTTCAGCTTGATCAGCCGGGGGGCGGCCACCGGGGTCGGCGCGACGCGGGCGAAAAAGTTCGCCGGCAGCGCCGAATAGGTGTTCTGGAACGGGAAATGGATGGTCATGTGCGGAAGATAGGCCTGCGGGCCGAATAGGCAAACGATTGACAGCGAGCAGCCGTAAAATGTGCGGTTTCGGGGCAAAACCGGCCGTTCCCTTGGTTGCCGCCCCCGGTCTCGTCGGGTAAACCCTCGGCAACTTCGGTCAAGCCGTTTGGCTGCCGATTCTCCTCCGACAGCAGTTTTTGGAACGAATATGCATCGCTACCGGTCACACACATGCGGCGCGCTCCGAGAGAGCGATATCGACCAGACGGCCAGGCTGTCAGGCTGGGTCCACCGTGTCCGCGACCATGGCGGCGTGCTGTTCGTCGATCTGCGCGACCACTACGGCATCACCCAGTGCGTGGCCGATCCGGACTCGCCGGCGTTCGCCGAGGTCGAGAAGTTCCGCTCCGAATGGGTGGTCCGCATCGACGGCAAGGTGCGCCGCCGTCCCGCAGGCACCGACAATCCGGAACTGCCGACCGGCCTGATCGAGATCTACATCAAGGAGATCGAGGTGCTTGGCCCGGCAGCCGAGCTGCCGCTGCCGGTGTTCGGCGAGCAGGAATATCCCGAGGACATCAGGCTCAAATACCGCTTCCTCGACCTGCGTCGCGAGAAGCTGCACCAGAACATCATGACCCGTGGCGCGGTGGTCGATTCCATGCGCAAGCGGATGAAGGAGCAGGGCTTCTTCGAATTCCAGACCCCGATCCTGACGGCGTCCTCACCGGAAGGCGCGCGCGACTTCCTGGTGCCGTCGCGGATCCATCCCGGCAAGTTCTACGCGCTGCCGCAGGCGCCGCAGCAGTACAAGCAGCTCCTGATGATGTCGGGCTTCGACCGCTACTTCCAGATCGCGCCGTGCTTCCGTGACGAGGACCCGCGCGCCGACCGACTGCCGGGCGAGTTCTATCAGCTCGACGTCGAGATGAGCTTTGTAGAACAGGACGACGTGTTCGCGGCGATGGAGCCTGTCATCACGGGCGTGTTCGAGGATTTTGCCAAGGGCAAGCCGGTGACCAGGAACTGGCCGCGGATCCCGTTTGCCGAGGCCGTGCGCAAATACGGCTCCGACAAGCCCGATTTGCGCAACAAGATCGTGATGCAGGAAGTCTCCGAGCATTTCCGCGGCTCCGGCTTCAAGGTGTTCGCGCGCATGCTGGAGGACCCGAAGAACCAGGTCTGGGCGATCCCGGGCACCGGCGGCGGCAGCCGCGCGTTCTGCGACCGCATGAACGCGTGGGCGCAGGGTGAGGGCCAGCCGGGCCTCGGCTACATCATGTGGCGCGAGGGCGGCGAGGGCGCGGGTCCGCTTGCCAACAACATCGGCCCCGAGCGCACCGCTGCGATCCGCGACCAACTCGGCCTGAAGGAAGGCGACGCGGCGTTCTTCGTCGCCGGCGATCCGGAGAAGTTCTGGAAGTTCGCCGGCCTTGCGCGCACCAAGCTCGGCGAGGAGCTGAACCTGATCGACAAGGACCGGTTCGAGCTCGCCTGGATCGTCGACTTCCCGATGTACGAGTATGACGAGGAGAACAAGAAGGTCGACTTCTCGCACAACCCGTTCTCGATGCCGCAAGGCGGTCTCGACGCGCTCAAGACGCAGGATCCGCTGACCATCAAGGCGTTCCAGTACGACATCGCCTGCAACGGCTACGAGATCGCCTCCGGCGGCATCCGTAACCACAAGCCGGAAGCGATGGTGAAGGCGTTCGAGATCGCGGGCTATGGCGAGCAGGAGGTCATCGACCGCTTCGGCGGCATGTACCGTGCGTTCCAGTACGGCGCACCGCCGCATGGTGGCATGGCGGCCGGCCTCGACCGCATCGTGATGCTGTTGTGCGGCACCAACAATCTGCGCGAGATCTCGCTGTTCCCGATGAACCAGCAGGCCATGGACCTGCTGATGGGCGCGCCGTCGGAAGCAACCCCGAAGCAGCTCAAGGAGCTGCACATCCGCACCAACCTGCCGGCCAAGAGCTAGCCTTTGAAGTTACCTCGCCCCGTTCTTACGGGGAGAGGTCGGATTGCGGAGCAATCCGGGTGAGGGGCCTCTCTCTCCGCGCATACTCAGCCGCGGAATTTGCGGAGGTAACCCCTCACCCTGACGCTCTAAGAGCGAGCTTCGCTCGTCTCGACTCCGTAAGAACGGGGAGAGGGAAATCAACAATCACAGCCCCGTCGAGGCCTCGATCCGGAATTGCGCCAGCGCCGATTGCGGATCGGTCTTGAGCAGTTGCATCAGCTGAAGCGCCGGCGCTTTCGCGCGCGGCGTCAGCTTGACGACCAGCGTCTGCCCCGGCGTCTCGATGAACTGCCTGATCGCGGTGATGAGGGCGGTGGCATCGGGATTGGCGCCACCGATCGCTTCGCTTTGCGCCTTGATGCTGTTGAGGACGGCGTTGCGCGCATCGTCGCGGCCGACGTTCCGGGTGCGCGCGTATTGGGCGACCGCGAGGTCGATGACGCCGAGGTCGTGGACGGTAAGCTCGATCGTGCCGGCCTCGATCTGCGCAGCCGCGCCCATTGCTTCCGCGGCACTGGCCGAAAATGCCTCGCGCGGCACGTTGGCGAGCGCGACCTTCGCCGACGCATTCAGGAGGCCCGCCATGTTGAGCTTGACCGGCTCGAGCGCGAACGAGCGAGATGCCTCGGTCCAGACAGCGCCGAGATCGGCGTCGACCGCCATCCGGTCGATCCCGGCTGCGATCAGCGGCTGCTGCCGCGGATCGGTGGCATCCAGCGGCGCTGCCATCTTCGCGACCAGCCGCAGCTTGCTCGGGATCGATCCGACGAACTGACCCCAGTCGAGGCTGAACACATCGATGTTGACCGGCTTGCCGGTGGCTTTGTAGGGCGAGGTGACACTCCTGACCTCGACGCCCTCGATCATCGGCAACAGCGCCAGCGCCTGTTCAGGCGAGGGCTTCTGCGCGGCGAACTGCGCCGAGAGCCGGATGAAGCTGGCGACATCGAGCGACTTCAGCGCGAAACGTCCGACCTTGAACGGGCCGTTCGGCGCACGGGCATCAAGGCCCTCGACAGCAAGCTCGCCGATCTTGCCGTGTTCGAAGTTGAACCGCATCGAGGCAAGCTTTAGCGGGCCTTTCGGCGTCTCGACCGAGAGCCCATGCAACTCGGCATTTCCGATGCCGACACCCGAGTAGAGGCCGGCGACTTTCTCCAGCAGTTCGCGCGCCTGGGCGGGAGACGGCGGCGGGCTCCCTTGTGGCGGGATCATCGCCATTAGTGTCGGCAGTTGCATCCGTGACGGGTTGATTCTGGTGTCGTCGACGGTCACGCCCTCGATCCGCATGTTCAGGCCAGGCGTGGCGGTGATGGCATCAGGCGTCACGGTGACAACATAGGGGCCGACCGAAACGTGTCCCTGAATCCGATACTCCCGGTCGTCGTTGGCCTTGGCCGGATCGAACATCGCCGCCATCGCACCGACGTCGATATCGGTCGCGGCGATATTGGCGAGGTCACCGGTCATCTTGACCGGCTTGCCTGACGCCTGCGAGTTGATCGTGAACGCAACCTTGTCGGTCTTGCTGGACGCGATCTTTCCGTCCTTGATTTTTTCGATGGCAAGGCCCGAGTAGTCGAACGCACCGCCCGCGCCGTCACCGGCATGTGCGGCGGCGCTGAAAGCCATCGTTCCGGTCAATGTGGCCGCGGTCACCGATGACGCGTTGATGCGCGCAAGCTGCCCGAATGCAAACCGGTACAGCTCGAAGATCGACGACGAGGCCGGAAGCTGAGGCAGGCCGGCGGGACCGGAATAGTCCTTCATCGTGACCCGCGGCGCCTTGTAGGTGAGGGAGGCGATCGTCGGGGTCGGTCCCGCGACGCCGACCTCGACATCGTTGAACTCGACATTATCGGCGGAGACCCGCGCTGCGTCCGGTTGACCGAGGCCCGACGCCGTGAGGCTGGCAATCTTGATGCTGACCGGGGGCTGTGTCGCCGACTCGGCGGCAACGTCCGAAATCGTCAGTGTGCGGCTCTTGACGTCGAAGGCGACCTTGCCGTGGCTCGCCTTGGCGCCGGAGGCACGGATCTGCTCGAAGGCGGCCTCGACGTCGCGCATGACCCGGCGCTGGGCGTAGAAGTCGAACCCGAAGAAGCCGGCGGCCGCGATGACGACGACGGCGATCAGGCCGAGCAGAATTTTCTTCATTCGGTCAACTCCGGATCATGAAGGGAATAAAATTGCCAATCCGCGGTCGGAAGGCGCCGCATCGCTCGACGGGCCCGCCCGGGCCTGTTGACGGGGACGTTATCGGATGTTGCATCCAAGCGGCTGGACATGCTTCACATCCAGCTCGATTTACCGGACAAATGACATTCGCCTGGATTAGCACAGAAACAAGAAATTTGGGCCGGAAACGCGGGGAGCACGCATGTCGTCATCGTCTGAAGAACTCCATAACGCAGCGCTCGCCTATCACCGGCTGCCGCGGCCCGGCAAGCTCGAGATCCAGGCAATCAAGCCGCTCGCCAACCAGCGCGACCTGGCGCTGGCCTATTCGCCGGGCGTCGCCGCCGCGTGCACCGAGATCGCCAAGAACCCGGCCGAGGCGGCTTCGCTCACCGCCCGCGCCAATCTGGTCGCCGTGGTCTCGAACGGGACCGCGGTGCTCGGTCTCGGCAATATCGGTCCGCTGGCCTCCAAGCCCGTCATGGAAGGCAAGGCGGTGCTGTTCAAGAAATTCGCCGGCATCGACGTGTTCGACATCGAGATCAATGCCAATACGATCGAGCGCGTGGTCGAGACCGTCGCCGCGCTGGAGCCGACCTTCGGCGGCATCAATCTGGAGGACATCCGCGGGCCGGAGTGTTTCGAGATCGAGACGCAGCTCAAGGAACGCATGAAGATCCCGGTGTTCCACGACGACCAGCATGGCACCGCCATCATCGTCGCGGCTGCGATCGTGAACGGGCTGCAGTTGAACGGCAAGACGCTGCCCGAGGTGAAGATCGTTTGCTCCGGCGCAGGCGCCGCCGCGATCGCGACCCTCAATCTGCTGGTCTCGATGGGGGCGCAGCGCAAGAACATCTGGGTCTGCGATATCGACGGTGTCGTCTATGACGGCCGCAACACCACGATGGATCGCTGGAAGGCGGTCTATACCCAGAAGACCGACGCACGCGTGCTCGCCGACGTCATTCCGGGCGCGGACATCTTCATCGGGCTGTCGGCGCCGGGCGTGCTGAAGCCTGAAATGGTCAAGCAGATGGCCGACAAGCCGCTGGTGATGGCGCTTGCCAATCCGGTGCCGGAGATCATGCCGGAAGAGGCGCGCCTGGCGCGTCCCGACGCGATGATCTGCACCGGCCGGTCGGACTATCCGAACCAGGTCAACAACGTGTTGTGCTTTCCCTTCATTTTCCGCGGCGCGCTCGACGTCGGCGCCACCGCGATCAACGAGGCGATGAAGCATGCCGCGGTGGATGCGATCGCGCAGCTGGCGCGCGACCCGCCGTCGGATGCGGTGGCCCATGGTTTGGAGGCCGGCGAGACCCAGGGGTTCGGCCCGGGCTCGCTGATCCCGAGCCCGTTCGATCCGCGCCTGATCCTGCGCATCGCGCCGGCCGTGGCCAAGGCCGCGATCGAGTCGGGCGTGGCGACCCGGCCGATCACCAATTTCGACGAATACGCCGCCAACCTCGAACGCTTTGCGTTCCGCTCCGGCCTCACCATGAAGCCGGTGTTTGCCAAGGCGAAGACCCAGCCGGTGCGCGTGATCTACGCCGAGGGCGAGGATGAGCGGGTGCTGCGCGCGACGCAGGTAGTGCTCGAGGAGAAGCTGGCGCGGCCGATCCTGGTTGGCCGTCCATCGGTGGTCGAGACCAGGATCAAGCGCTTCGGCCTGTCGATCAAAGCCGGCCGCGACTTCGACCTGATCAATCCCGAGGACGATCCGCGCTACCGCTCCTATGTGCAGTCCTATATCGACGTCGCCGGCCGGCACGGAGTGACGCCCGAGGCGGCGCGGACCGTGGTGCGCACCAACAACACGGTGATCGCGGCGCTCGCGGTGTCGCGCGGCGAGGCCGATGCGATGCTGTGCGGCGTCGAGGGCCGCTACATGAGCCATCTGCGCCACGTCCGCGAGATCATCGGCTTTTTGCCGGGAGTCAGCGACTATGCCGCGCTGGCGTTGATGATCACCTCGACGGGCGCCCATTTCCTCGCCGACACCCAGGTGCGGCCAAACCCGAGCGCGGAGGAACTCGCCGAAGTGGCGTCGCTCGCGGCGATCCACGTCCAGCGCTTCGCCTTCAAGCCGAAGGTCGCCTTCGTGTCACATTCCGACTTCGGCAGCTATGATACGGACTCCTCGCGCAAGATGCGGCGGGCCACCCAGCTCTTGAAGGACAAGCATCCGGAGATCGAGGCCGACGGCGAAATGCAGGGCGACACCGCATTGTCGGGCGCTGCACGGCGGATGGTGCTGCCGCAATCGCGCCTGGAAGGCGAGGCCAACATCCTGATCATGCCGAATCTCGATGCCGCCAACATCGCCTACCAGATGATCAAATCGCTGGCGAATGCGCTGCCGGTTGGCCCGATCCTGATCGGTCCGGCGCGCCCGGCGCATATCCTCACTCCCGGCGTGACGGCGCGCGGCATCCTCAACATGACCGCGGTCGCCGCGGTCGAGGCCCAGGAGCGTGCCGGCCGCGCACAGCCGACGCTGTTCGGCTGAGCAGGGAAGCCAGACGGATTCGATTTGATCGAAGCAGGCGGGGCGGCCATAATCGCTCCGCCTGCTTCGTCCGATTTCTGCCATCCAGTGAGGCCGACCCATGCCAGCGTTCATCACCTTCGGGCGCATTCTGTTCGCCGTGCTGTTCCTCTATTCGGGAGCGAGCAAGCTGTTCGGCATCCAGGCAACGGCTGATTTGCTCACGGCAAAGGTGACGATCCCGGCCGTGGTCGCGCCCTATACGCAGCAGATCGAAACCTTCGTCGGCATGCCGTTCATGCAGCTGCTCGCGATCGCGATCGGCGGCTTCGAGATCGTCGCGGGGCTGATGATCGCGGTGAACCTGCTGGCGCGGTTCTTCGCGATCCTGCTGATCATCTTCGTGTGCTTCGCCACCTTCTACTTCCATGACTTCTGGAATCAGCCGGCGCCCGACAACCTCAAGACCCTGATCGATGCGCTGAAGAACCTGTCGCTGATCGGCGCGCTGTTCATCATCGCAGGCTACGGCCGCGGCCCGCGCCGCGACGACCCGGCCTACGGGGACGTGTAAGCGTGGCGGCAGCGTAGCCGGGTCAGCCGCCCTACAATCTCAGCTGATCCGCCGCCACGGCGTGACGCTGACATCCTGCTCGGGGTCGATCAGCTGCGGCACGCCGGCGCGAAGGTCGTGCGCGGCGAGCACCTGCTGTGGGGTGCGGGCAGGGACGCCCGGAAAGCAGGGCTCGCCGTCGGGGATGCGCACCTTCGGAGCGACCGAGAGCCAGAACGTGTCGTAGCGGTCCATGAACATGCCGAACACGCCGGGGCCGCCGATGATGGCGACCATGCCTGAGGTCACGCCGGCCTCGCGGCTCGCCGTCTCGAACGGGCAGCCGGCGGGATTCCACAGCAGCGCCTTCGGATTGTCTGCGTCGGGCGCGGTGGCGGCGACCTTGGCCGTCAGGATGAGGCGCCGCCGCTTCGGCGCGTTCGGCTGCTCTTCCTGGGAGTGGCGGCCATGCACGATGAGGTCTGCACGGTCGAGGGCGGCGCTAAAGAACCGCTTGTCGCCCTCGATCTTGAGATCGTCAGGCATCACGTTCCGCGCGTTCGCCAACCGGCCATCGGCGGAGACGATGACGAAACCCTCGATACGCAACGCAGACATAAGAGTCTTCTTCTGATGCGTTTTCTTCACGCGAACCGATATCCGATTCGCTCGAAAACGCTCTAGTATTGTCGCCGGTGCGTTTACTGATCGACGGTGGTGACGACGCTGTTCACCGGCCGTGAGCTCACGGTCGGCAGCTTGACGTCCTTGGCGAGCTCCTGCTCGTATTGCGGCAGCACGGTCGCCGGGAATTTGGCGCGCATCGCGACCACCTTGTAGCCGCCGGCCTTGAGCTGCGTCAGCAGCGTGGGCAGGGCTTCCGCGGTGTGCTTCTGGAAGTCATGCATCAGGATGATGCCCTTGCCGAGCTTGCCGAGCTTCTTCATCACGGTGTCGATCACCTGTTGCGAATTCTTCGACTTGAAGTCGAAGGAGTCGAGGTCGCAGGAGAAGATCGCGATGTTGCGGGTGCCGAGATAGGTCACCATTTCCGGCGGATGTTGCAGCGCCGGGAAGCGGAAGAACGGCGAGGGTGATGTCTCAAGCGCCCACTTGACCGCGGCAAAGCCGCGCTCGATCTCGTCCTTCCTCTGGCCCTCGGTCAGCTTCTTGTTGTTCAGATTGGCGTGCGACCAGGTGTGGGCGCCGACGGTGTGGCCGGCGGCATAGACCTGGCGCAGGATCTCGGGATGATAGGTCGCGTGCTTGCCGATCGGGAAGAAGATGCCCGTGGTGCATTCATCCGCCAGCGCCTTCAGCACCGCGGGCGTATTGCCCGGCCACGGACCGTCGTCGAAGGTCAGCACCACCTCATGGTCGCGCAGGAAGTCGAGCTGCTTGAAATGCTCGAAGCCGAACCCCGGTCCACCGGTGGTGTCGATCTCGACGGTGCGGCTGACGCCGAGCGCGTTCGGATTGTTGCAGGCGGCGCGCGCCGGCTGCGGCGGTTGCTTCGGCGGCACTGGGGCGGCCGCGGCGGCGGGAGCCGGCGCGGCGACGGCAGGCGCTGGAGCTGCAGCCGCAGGTGCGGCCGTCGGCGCTGCGGCGGCGCCCTTGGCGGGCGGCGTCTGCGACCAAGCTGCGCTCGAGGCGAGCAACGATACGGTCCCTGCGAAAATCAGACCTGCCGCAATGCGCATGGCGTGTTCCCTGCTGATCGCGCTCCCGGTGCCGGCATTGCCGCAACCAGGCCGCTTCACCCCCAACCGATCGTACCCTAGTTGGAGTGGAGTCGCCAAGGCAATGAACGCGGCGGGCGCGTGCCTAATATCCTGTTTGGATCAGTTAATTCCGGGGATTCCGGGATTATTGCCGCTTCTCAAGCTGCCGCCAATGCCCGTGCGATTCCGGTCTTGATGCGGGTGTCGTCGGGCGCGACCTGTTCAGGGAAAACGTCGGCGATGTAGCCGTCGCGGCCGATCAGGTATTTGTGGAAGTTCCAGCGCGGCACGTCCTTCGGCCGTGCCTCGGCGGCCCAGCGGTAAAACGGATGCGCGCTCGCGCCTCGGACGACCGCTTTCGCTGCGATCGGGAAGGTGACGCCATATTGATGCTGCGCGGTCTCGGCGATCTCGGCCGGGCCGCCGGGCTCCTGGCCGCCGAAATCGTTGGAGGGCACGCCGATGATGACGAAGCCGCGATCGCGGAATTCGATCCACAATTGCTGCAGGCCGGCATATTGCGGCGTGAAGCCGCAAAGCGACGCCGTGTTCACGATCATCAGCGGACGGTTGGCATAGTCGGCAAGGCGAATGTCGCCGCCGCTGAGTGCCGGGAATGAGAAGGCGTAGGCCGTGATCCGGCTCATCGCGGGCTGCTCTGCATGCAGCGCGCGGGATCCTGCGGCCGCGGCGAGGGCCGCCACGATCAGTTTCCTGCGATCCATCATGGTCTCGTTCCCGGAACAGATGTGCACGACATCATAATCCAGCGGGCAGGCGCAGGCTTTCAAGAAGGCGTTATGGGCGGGCCTAGCGCAGCGGCAGGATGAAGTCGGTACCTTCGCCGGTCTCGCCCTGGTTCACGCTGAGGTCCGAGACGATGATCGATCCGCCGGTGCCGAGCGCTTCGTTGATCCGCGCCATCGCGTCTGATGGAATGGAGATGCGGTCGAGCGCTTCCTCCGGGGTGTTGGTCGCCGGCTGCGGCTTGGCCTCGGCCGGCGCTGCGGTCGCGACCTTGCGACGATGCGAGGCGCGCTCCTCCACCTCGATGCGGGCGGCATTGCGGGTCGGCAGCGTCACCACCGACCAGCGCAGCAGGTTCGTATCGGTCTTGTCGGCTTCCGCCGTGAACACATGCGTGCCGAGCGGCCGGTCGCTGGCCTCGATCGTCACCGGCACTTCGAACAGCGGTGCAAAGTTCTGCCGCACATAGAGCTTGGAATCCTTGCGGCTGATGAACACCGCGATCTGGCCGGCGCGCTTCGACACGTCGATCTTGGCGACGCCCGGCAGCCGCGCCGGGTCCTTCTTGGCGTCCGGGGCATCCGCCGCGGTTGCCGCCTCGGCGGACTTGTCAGCGGCCTTGTCAGCGGCCTTGGCCGTGTCCGCCGCCTTGGCTACATCCTTGCTCGCTTTATCCTTGGCCGCATCGGTCTTGGCTGTATCGGTCTTGGCTGTATCGGTCTTGGGTGTATCGGTCTTGGGTGTATCGGCATTGGCTTCGGCCTTCACCGGGTCATTCGCGGAGACCTCGGGCTTCGGTGTGTCGGTACTGCCTGTGGTTTCGCCGACCGTCTTGTCGTCGGTGGCAAAATTGGTCTCGGCTGGCTTATCGGCGGCGGCGGTCTCGGGCTTCGTCGGCTCGGACTTGTCTGCTGCAAGCTGGTCGGCAATGGCGTCGCTCGGCGCAGAGGAGGCAGAGGAGGACGCATCGGACATCGTCACCGACGCGCTAGCTGCCGGCATCGCAGCGCTGGCATCGGCGGTGTGGGTGTTGTCACGCAACGACGCGGGGGCAGCATGGCCGACGCTGGTGCGCAAATCGAGACCGGTCTGCGGCTTGTCGGCGCCCTTGTCGCTCTTCACGCCGAGCGGCGCGTCCATCTTCAGAACGTCGTCGGCGACCGGCTGCTGCGGCGCGACCTTCTGCGTCATCAGCATCGGGTGCGAGAAGCTTTCCGGAGAGATCGTGGCCGGCGTAACGAACACGCGGGCGCCCATCCGCGTCCAGTTGTACATCCTGACCGCAAACGACAACGGCATGCGGATGCAGCCGTGGGAGGCCGGGTAGCCGGGCAGCACACCGGCGTGCATGGCGATGCCCGACCAGGTGATGCGCTGCATGTACGGCATCGGCGCGCCGCTATAGATGTTGGACTGGTGGTACTTCTGCTTCTGGATGACGCTGAAGACACCCATCGGGGTCGAATGCCCCTTCATGCCTGTCGACACCGGGCTCTGGGCGTAGAGGCCGTTGGCGTCGTAGACGCTGACCCGCTGCTGGTCGATCGAGACCGAGATGATCAGGGGACCCTGCGGCTTGCCGCCGGCCTGCTTCTCGGTTGCCGGATTCGTCTTGGCGGTGCTGCGCTTCGGCTTTTGCCGGTGCGGCTGTAGCAGCGGCATCGGCTCGTAGCCGCCGTAATAGGCGGAGTCGCGATTCCAATAGAAGAGCGCTGCATCGGCCTGCGAGGAGGCGGCGAGGGTGCCGGCCGCTGTCAGAATTACGAACTGCCAGAACTGCCCGTTCGCAGAATCAAAAATCGAAATCCGACGACCGCTTGCGCGCATATTCCGAATCCCAGTCCAAACTATTCCTTGGTTGTCGCAGACGCAGAACGCGTTCACTAGCGCAAGCGATCCAACCCTTCCGTGCGGGGCGTATTTTCGACGAAAGAGTAGCAAAAAAGCCTCACAAGAGGTTAAAGCGCCCGGTCTGATCACCGAACTGTCAGCGCCTTCCTGTGCGGCGTTTGCGCACTACATAGGCGGGACCCACCCCGCGGAGACCTCAATGACATCGAGAAATGTGAGCTTGTGTGACCTGCGACAGGCGTCTCGATGGGGGTGTGCGGCGGTGCTGATGTTGGTGACCTTGGGGCAGGCGAACCCTGCGGTCGCGGCCGACGAGCCGGACCTGATCTTTCGCCGCTCGACCGTATTCAAATGGGTGAGCCCCAACGACAAGCTTGCGACCTACGGCGTCGACGACCCCGAGGTCGAGGGCGTTGCCTGTCACTTCACCGTGCCGGAGAGGGGCGGCTTCAAGGGCTGGCTTGGGCTTGCCGAAGAAGTCTCTGATATCTCGCTGGCTTGCCGGCAGATCGGGCCGATTCGCATCAAGGACAAGCTGGGCCAGGGCGACGACATGTTCAGCAAGCGGCGGTCGCTGTTCTTCAAGAAGATGCAGATCGTGCGCGGCTGCGACGCCAAGCGCAACGTGCTGGTCTACATGGTTTATTCCGACAAGCTGATCGAGGGCTCGCCGAAGAACTCGACGTCGTCGGTGCCGATCATGCCCTGGGGCGCGGCCGATGCCGCCGTGCAGAAGTGCGGCGAGTTCATTCAGTAGCCGGTGCAGGGGCTTGGCTCGTTCGGCTGAAGCGGCAGACGAGCTAGCGCTCGGTTTGCCCGAACTGCTTCGCGCGGATGTCGAGGCCGGGACGGGCTTTCGAGTCGCGGCAGCCGACGAGGCGGACCAGCTTCTGCTGGGCGCACTCATTGTCGCCCATCACATGGGCGCCCTGCTGCGGCATCGCGGCTGTCATCTGTTGCTGCTGGCCGGATTTGCTGGCCGCGGATTCATTGCCAACGCCCATGTTGCCATTGCCCACGACTGACATCCTTCGTTGGATTCGGGAATCACGACAACGTGCCACCGCGGAGATGGTTGCACGCGCCCAGATGGGTCGGCCGAACCGTCGCCCGGTTCAGGGACTCTCCTTGGCCGCCTTGCTGTGCCGCTTCCTGTCTCAGCAGAGGAAAGTTAAGAAAGCGCCGTAGCCCGCTCAATTTGCCCGCATAAATCCGCCGGCGCTCCGCAACCGGCGGGCAGATCTCGGCGCGCGAAATCTTGAACGCGCTCACCACCGCTGCGGTGTGACTGAAAACATTGGTGTTTTCCGTCGAATGTTTCGTGGGCTCGCGGCTGACGAAACAATTCTCAGGCCGACGAAACCATTTTCAGCTTGTTCCGCAGAACTCCCGAAACGGCAGATCGTTATTAAAGCGTCAACACAGCGGCGCCGGACGCCGACCGGAATAGCGGAGACTGTCAAATGCGGACCATGAGTCTGATCCTTGCCTTCGCTTTTGTGATCGCCGGTTCGTCGATGGCAGGTTCCCCGGACAACGGTTTGCCCGGAATCGGCACCTTCTCCTATAACGGCTCGCCGGTTGTCACCTCGGCCCCGATCGTGATGGCGCAGGCCAACTGACCGCGACGCGAAAAACAGAACTGCCGGTAAAGGCTCCCCATGTTGCTCCGTATCTGTTCCGCCGCGATGTTGGCATCGCTCGTCCTGGCGGGTTCCGCGCAGGCCCAATCCCAACTTCCACTCGAGTCGATGCAGATCCGGTCGCTCTATCGGGTACCTGAACCGCGCGACGAATTCGTGCGCCAATGCGCGCCGCATATGCTCGGCCGCTGGGCGCATCCCGAGGCCGTGTGCGGCTGCCTGCATGACCACGCCGCCGCGACGGTGGATGATCCCGATCTCCGCCAGGCGTTGCTGCGCGGTATCAGCGAGAACGGCGTGCCGACTATCGAGACCGATTGGGTGCCGCCGTCCAAGCAGGCCGAGATCGGCCCGACCTTCACCAGGATCGCCAAGCCGACGCTGCAATGCATGTTCGAGCCGATCTCGAACTGAGCGGCGCGTCAAATGGCGATGAAGGGAGCGCCTCGCGCGAGCGGGGCGTTTTATTTTTTGGCGAGGCGCGGCACGCAGCTGCGGGTCCGCACCACGCCGTTCTGACTCAATTTGGAACCAACGATCTGCTTGATCTGCCCGGCCGGGCACGAGCCGTCATCGACAAAGACGCGCTGGCCGACCCGAAGGTCGACGATATCACCCTCGCGCATGAAAGCCTGCTCCGCGGCGGCCGAGTGAGCCATCGCGCCAAGTACGACGATGCTGGTCAGCGCGACGAATCCGATGCGCGGCATCGCAGCCTCCTTCACTTGTTCTGGATCTTGAGCCCGTCGGGGCCGACATTGATCTGCAGGCCTTCGGGCTGCTTCTTCGCCTGATAAAGGTTGTAGCCGAGCATGCCTGCGATCACGACCAGCGCGGCGATCACAAGATACAGGACGTTGCGATTGGCGGGCATCCGGTATCTCCGTAGGCTGACGCTGACTGAACGCGGGCGACCTTAATCAGGCGGTCGCGATTCTCATAGGGCGCCGCGGCTTGGCGGACGCCTTGACAGATACCTTGCGCGTCGCGCGCAGCGCAGTCAGCGTTGTCCTCGCCAGTTGTTCCGCCGACGCGATAAGTTGCGGAACCGGATGACCGGAAAATCCCAGCACGAATCCCGGCAATGGCTGCGCGCGATGGTAGGTCTCGGCGAGCAGCCAGCCGCCGACGGCCGCGGCCGCCTTGGCCTGCGTGGCAATCAGGGGATCGGTCGCGGGATCCAGCCGCGCGACCAGATGCAGGCCCTGTGAGGGCACGGGAACCGTGAGCTCGCCCTCCGATGCGTTGGAAAGCGTCGACGCCAGGATGTCACGCGCCTCGCGATAGAGTTTTCGCGCCTTGCGCAGATTGGCGGCGAAGGCGCCGGAGTTCAGCATGTCGGCCACCGCGCCTTCCATCAGCGTGCCAGGAAAGCGATCGAGCGCGGCGCGCGCCGCCGTCACCGGACCGATCAATGGTTCGGGCAGGGCGCAGTAGCCGATCCGCAATCCCGGAAACAGCGTCTTCGCGAACGTGCCCATGTAGATCACGCGGCGCAAATGATCGATGCCGGCGAGCGACAAGAGTGGCGCGCCGTCGTAGCGGAACTCGCTGTCGTAATCGTCCTCGAGCACGAAGGCGCCGGCGTCCCTGGCCCAGTCGAGCAGCTCGAGCCGCCGCGGCATCGACATCTGCACGCCGAGCGGAAACTGGTGCGACGGCGTGACATAGGCGGCGCGCGCTCTTTGCGCGGATGCGCGTCCCTTGTCGATGCGCATGCCTGAGGCGTCGACCGGCACCGACACCGGGCGATAGCCGCAATGCTCGATCGCGCGCCGCGCCGCCGGATAGCCGGGATCCTCGCACCAGACCTGATCGCCAGGCTTGAGGATCGCGCCGAGCACGATCCGCAGCGCATGCAGTGTGCCCGACGCCAGCATGATCTGGTCGGGGTCACAGCGCAGCCCGCGCGCCGACAGCAAATGGTCTGATATGGCAGCACGCAACTCGCTGCTGCCACGGGGATCGCCGTAATGCAGATGCTCGGACCCGAAGGCGCGCAGCCTGCGGCCGGCAAAGGCGCGGAAGCGCTGTAGCGCGCGCTCATCGATATGCGTGCAGCCGAGCGACAGCGCATTGTGCTGGGGCGGCTCGATCTCGATCTTTGCAGGTCGCGGCGCGCCGGCCTGGGCCGGAATGCGCGCGGCGACGAACGTGCCGGAGCCCGTTGTCGCCACCGCAAAGCCGTCGGCGATCAGCCGCTCATAGGCCGTGGTGACGGCGTTGCGGCGGAAGCCGGTCTGTTTGGCCAGCGCGCGCGACGGCGGCAGCGGCTCGCCCGGCTTGACGAGACCGCCGACGATGGTGTGGCACAGCGCCTGATAGAGCCGTTGCTGCGAGGCCGCGCCCGGGGTCACGTGCGGGCCGGTGAGGTCGAGCGGCAGCTCGGGCTTGCGCGAATTGGTCGGAATTTTTCGCATCGAATTGGCACTATCGCAGACCAAATGGGCCGCTACAACTCTGGACAGATTCCAGATTTCGCGAGGTTCACCGTGACCGAAGGCGCGTCCACTCCGTCCTACCCAACGTCATCCCGTAACCGGGTCAAGCGCCGCCACGACTGCGGCTTCTATGACCATGCCATCGTGCACAGGATCCTGGACGCCTCGATGCTGTGCCACGTCTCCTACGTGATCAACGGCCAGCCTTATTGCACGCCGACCTTCTTCTGGCGCGAGGGCACCAAACTCTATTGGCACGGCTCGAGCGCGAGCCGGATGCTGGAGAACCAGTCGGAGGGCCAGCTTGTGTGCCTGACGGTCGCCCATCTCGACAGCCTGGTGCTGGCCCGCTGCGGCTTCAACCATTCGGCCGACTATCGCGCGGTGATGGCGTTCGGCACAGCCTATCTCGTCACCGATCCCGCTGAGAAGGAGCGCGCCGTCGTTGCGATGGTCGACCGCTTTTTCCCCGAGCGCACCGCGGGCCTGCGCGCCAGCAGCAAGCAGGAGATCAAGGCGACCTCGTTCATCGCGATGGAGATCGAGGAGGCTTCGGCAAAGGTGCGCGCCAAGGGCGTCGCCGACGACGATGAGGATTACGAGTTGCCGATCTATGCCGAGCGCATCCCGGTGCGCACCGTGCTCGGCGCGCCCGAGCCGTGTCCGCGGTTGCTCGACGGCGTGACGCGGCCTGCGACACTTCATGGCTATTCGGAAGGCCGGCTGCTCGAAGATGCATTGCGGGATGCCTATTTTGCGCAATACCCCGCGGAATGAAATCAGGTTACGCTGCGGCTCCCGCCCTTCTGATGTCCTCCATGGAGCCGCCGAATGACTGCCGAGACGCAACAACGAATCCTTGCTGCCGTTGACGACGGATTCGATGCGCAGCTTGCGACGACGCAGGCCTTTGTCGCGATCCCCTCGACCCGCGGCGCCGAGGGGCCGTGCCAGGACATGATCGGCGACCTTCTGCGCGAGCGCAGCTACGAGGTCGACGATTGGCACATCAATCTCGACGAGTTGAAGGATTTGCGCGGCTTCGGCCCGATCGAGCATGATTTCTCCAAGGCACGCACGGTGGTCGGCACCTACCGTCCGGCCACCAATGCCGGCAAATCGCTGATCCTGCAGGGGCACTGCGACGTGGTGCCGACCGGCCCGCTCGAGATGTGGGAAACGCCGCCGTTCTCGCCTGTCATCAAGGACGGCAGGATGTACGGCCGCGGCGCCTGCGACATGAAGTCCGGCACGATTGCCGCGCTCTATGCGCTGGATGCGATCAAGAGGGCCGGCCTGAAGCCGACGGCGCGGATTCACTTCCAATCTGTCATAGAGGAGGAGAGCACCGGCGTCGGCGCGCTCTCGACCTTGCAGCGCGGCTATCGCGCCGATGCCTGCTTCATCCCGGAGCCGACCAACGGCAAGATGATCCGCTCACAGGTCGGCGTGATCTGGTTCCGCCTGAAGGTGCGCGGCTTCCCGGTGCATGTGTTCGAGGCCGGTGCCGGCTCGAACGCGATCATGGCGGCGTATCATCTGGTGCATGCGCTGGAGAAGCTCGAGATCGACTGGAACGAGCGCGCCAAGGCCGACCGTCATTTCAAGGACGTCAATCATCCGATCAATTTCAATCCGGGCATCATCAAGGGCGGTGACTGGGCCTCCAGCGTGCCGGCCTGGTGCGATGTCGACTGCCGAATCGCGGTGCTGCCGGGCTGGTCGATCGCCGAATGCCAAAAGGAGATTTCGGCCTGCGTGTCGGCTGCGGCGCGCGATCATCGTTTCCTCTCCAACAACCCGCCGCAGGTCGAGTGGTCGGGCTTTTTGTCGGAAGGCTACGAGCTGGTGAACTCCGAGGCGCCGGAAGCCGCCTTCGCCAGGGCGCACCAGGCGGTGTATGGCGGGGCGGTGGAAGACCGCGCCTTCACCGCGCTGACCGACACGCGCTTCTACGGCCTGAACTACGACATCCCGAGCCTTTGCTTCGGCGCCAGTGGCGCTGCGATGCACGGCTTCAACGAGTATGTCGAGCTGGACACGCTGCGGAAGTCGACCAAGGCCATCGCGCTGTTCATCGCGGAATGGTGCGGGGTGGAGAAGGCGTAGCGGCGCTCTCTCCCAGTGTCATTGCAATGAGAGTCTTATGCGTGATTGCGCAACAAAATTCGGTGTCGTCCCGGCGAGAGCCGGGACCATAACCCCCAATCTTGATTGATGTGCAGCGCTGGGACGACGAGTCCCGATCACAACATTCGCCGCGGAGTATGGGTCCGGCGTAGGCCGGGACGATGTTGGAAGGTTCAGCGCTCCGCCCACAACGCCTTCACGATCGCATCGAGCCCGTCGGTCAGTGCGGCGGGGCCGGGCTGCAGGATGATCGCTGACTTGATCTCGACGATGCGATCGTTGCGCACGGCCGGAATGTCGCTCCAGCCCTCGCGCGTGCGGATGCGGTCGGGCACGACCTTCTTGCCGCACCAGGACGCCAGGATGACGTCAGGCATCGTCTCGCGCACGGCATCAGGCGTGACGATGCGATCCTTGGCGGCCTTGTGAGCGCGCAGATGCGGTAGCACATCCGCGCCGCCGGCGATCTCGATCAACTCGGCTACCCAGCCGATGCCGCTGATCAGCGGATCGTCCCACTCCTCAAAATAGACCTTTGGCCGCGGCGCCGGACGCGGCGTCGCCGCGATCGCGGCCAGCCGTTGCTCGAGGCTTTGCGCGAGCTGCCCAGCGCGACCGGTGGCGCCGACCATCGCACCGAGGCTGCGGATCATGGCGAGGATGCCTGCGACGTTGCGCTGGTTGAAGACATGCACGGCGACGCCGGCACGCACGAGATCGGCGACGATGTCGGCCTGGAGGTCGGAGAAGGCGAGCACGAGGTCGGGCTCGAGCGCCAGGATCTTTGGAATGTCGGCGGAGATGAAGGCCGACACGCGCGGCTTCTCGCGGCGGACCTGCGGCGGCCGCACCGCATAGCCGGAGACGCCGACGATGCGGTCCTGCTCGCCGAGCAGGTACAGCGTTTCGACCGTCTCCTCGGTCAGGCAGACGATCCGGCGGGGAGGGAAGTCGCGCATCGCGGACGGTATGCAGACTGATGAGCGATTGTCACTGATACCATGACGTCATCCGCACCATTACCTCGGAGGTCATTGCCCGGCCCGGTCAGGCAATCCATCATGCCGGCACCACCTCGAAGAGGCCGAAGGCGCGGGCTCTGCCCACGGACCGACGCCGCAAGAACAAGCCAGGGAGTGCCCATGACGCCGCTCGAAAAGATCCAGTCGATGAAGATGCCGTTCGCGGAACTGAAGGGCGTCACCTTCACCGAGGCTGGCCAGGATCGCGTCGTGGCGAAGATGCTGGTGCGGCCGGACCTCTGCACCCTCCATCACACCATCCATGGCGGGGCGGTGATGGCCCTTGCGGACTCGGTCGGCGCCGCCGCCACTGTGATCAACCTGCCTGAGGACGCCAAGGGCACCACGACACTGGAGAGCAAGACCAACTTCATCGGCGGCGCCAGGGAGGGGATGACCGTGATCGCGACGGCAACCCCAGTTCACCGGGGCCGGCGGACCCAAGTCTGGCAGACCAGGCTGGAGACCGAGGACGGCAAGTTAGTCGCCGTCGTTACGCAAACGCAATTGGTATTATGATGAGGCAATGATGTGATTTACCAATCACAACATTGTTTATGTAAATGAATCTCAGTACTTGAATTATATGGTGCGATGCACAATATAGGGGTGCTAGGGACTCGACGCCTCCTCGAGGGCTACCAAGAGGAGTTATGAAATGAACTGTGATTCCATCCGTCCGACGTCCGCCAAGGGCACCGTTCGGACGTTGAGCCAGCAGGAGGAGCTTCCTCTGCTGCGCGACCATCTGCTACGGCTGGATCGTACCAGCCGTCATGATCGCTTTCATGGCTTCATCGACGACAGCTTCATCCGCCGCTATGCCGAGCGCTGCGCCAACGACGGCACCATCATCATCGCCTATTTCGAGGATGGCGTGGTCCGCGGCGCGGCCGAACTGCATCCGCCGGAGCAGTCACCGGACGCGCAGCCCGAGATCGCCTTCAGCGTGGAGCGGTCGGTGCGGCGCAAGGGCGTCGGCAGCACGCTGTTTCGCAAGCTGATCGCCGAGGCGCATGCCAAGGGCTACAGCAGCCTGCGCATCACCACCGGTGCGCAGAACGACGCGATGCGTGCGCTCGCCGCCAAGTTCGGTGCGCAACTGACCTTCCGTCACGGTGAGTCGACCGGCAACATCGACCTGACCGAGCAGCATCAGCCCGACTCGGCGCCGGCTGCTGCACCGGTTACACCGGTCGAGGCCGCACGGGCTATCGTCGACATGAACCGCGCCTATTGGCGAATGGTGATGCAGATGTCCGGTTGGGGCCGGGCAGCCTGAGGCGAGATCTCGGATCAAACGCAAAAAGGGCAATCCGCTCAGCGGATTGCCCTTTTTCTTTGAGTCAACGGATGTTGCTTGTTAGGTACCGGTCCGCTTGTCGGTCGCGAAGCGGCGGACCACGCGGCGCTCGACCACTACGGAGCGCTGCGCACCTTGTTCGCCCGCGATCACGCGGGTTGCCGTGCCGGTGCGGGCACTGACGCGCGCGGTCTTCTTCACCTCGGCCAGCACCTCTTCATAGGGCAGCCCCATCAGGGACGATGCGATCTCGGCCTGGGCCTCCACGTCGTCGGTGATCCCGATGGCGGCGAAGATTGCCTCCTCCAACGTCGGCGGATCATGCCGCACGCGCCGGGTGCCATACTTGGTGTTCCAGTCTCCGCTCATCGCCGCCTCATCTTTGAATCGCGGGAGATACGTAAGGTCCTTAATGTTGCATTGCAATATGAATATGAGATGGCAATCCAGCCATGCAGCTAAAGTCTCTCAATCTTGTGAGCGTCATAAAGTTCGATCGTGGTCGCCGCAGCCGCAAGAGATTGCAGGGAGCGGACGAAATCGCGTGACGCCAGGACCGCGAAATGGGCTGCCAGCGCCGCTCGGTCGGCCCATTGCTCGAAAAACACCAGCCTGAGCGGATTCTCGCAGTCGACATGGACCGCATGCGAGATGCAGCCGGGCTCGCTGCGCGAGCGATGGACGTGTTCGAGGCTCAACCGCCGTACCTCGTCGAAGGTGTCGGGGCGGGCGGTGACACTGCCCGTGACGACAATCATGATTTCCCCCAGTTCCTTACGGGGCGGCTTCGGCCCCTGACGTACTCATCGGCTGCTGCGGCCAGCGCTTCAGTGCGGCACGGCCGGCATCGGTCAACACATAGATGCCGCGCTCGGCGCGATCGAACCAGCCATAGACATTATGCAGCAGGATCTTGCCGGCGTCGGGAATCTCCGCGCGCAGGTCGCGCACCCGCCGTGGCCCATCCGACAGCGCGGAGGCACACGCCAGCGCCTGGTGCCGGTAGGCGGTCATGATCGGTGCGCGCGTCGAGCCGCCCATGGCGGGATCGCCCTTGCGCTTGCGGTGCTCGGCGATCAGGCGCGAGCGCTTCTTCGGATCGCGGCGCGGTGCCGCGGTTGGCGGCGGCACCAGTACCTCGACGTCGCCGCGATCGGTCACGCCGAGCATGCCGAAGCCGAGCCGTCGGCACAGATTGCGATAGCGCGCGTCGCTCTCGCGGCCCTTGCCGCGGATCGATATCTTTGCCGCGATCCATATCTCGTCGGCGGCGCCGGCGCGATCCACCGCCTGCAGGATCAGTTCGAGATTGAACGCAAGCTTGAGTTCGCCGATCACGACGACCGGCGGATCGTCGCCGCTCAGCGCCACGAGGTCGCAGCCGCCGATCTCGCCCTTCACCGTGAAGCCGAGCTTTTCGAGGAAGCGTTTGACGGGCAGATAAAGCGCAGTTTCCAACGGGCAGGGCTCCGGCGGCCGTTTGGCCGCGACTCATGACGGCAGCATAGCCCGGAAAGAGCCATGCCGATGCGGACGGAATTGCTCAAAGCCGGCCCCAGCGGCTATTGTGAGGCTGGACAAGGCGCGGCCATTTTCATGATCCGGAACGGGCTCTATCACATCACTGTCGAATTTCTCGACGGCGTCTCTGGCGGTAACCAGGGCGTCATGGTGCTGCGCGACGGCCAGATGCGCGGCGGCGACTCGTTCTTCTTTGCCTACGGCGGCTACACGGCGGCCGATGGCAAGTGGAAGGGCGAGGTCACCAATGAGGAGCATTCGCCAACCTATGGCGAGCGCCCGGTGTGGGAACGCAAGGTCGTCACCATTGGATTTACCGGCACCTACACCGATCAGACCGCCGAGGGGGACGGCATGGCGCTCGCCGGCAAGCAGAGCATCCGCTTCAGGTCGAAGCTGCGGCTGCTGGTTGCCGACTAGACCCTCCCGTTGACCGGCAGCAGCGCGCCGGTGACGGCGCTTGCTGCGTCGCTGGCAAGGAACAGGATGACTTCGGCGAGTTCCTTCGGCGTCACCCATTTGGAGATGTCGGCCTTCGGCATCGCGGCGCGATTGGCCGCGGTATCGATGATCGAGGGCAGCACGGCGTTGACCGTGACCTTGCCCTTGAGCTCCGCAGCGAGCGACTCAGTGAGGCGGTGCACGCCGGCCTTTGACGCAGCATACGGTCCCATCCCGGAGGCCGCCTGCAACGCGCCCAGCGCGCCGATATTGATGATCCGTCCAGCGCCCGATTTGATGAGGTGCGGAATCGCGGCGCGCGACGTGTTGAAGGCGGTCATCACGTTCATCGCATACATGCGCTGCCAGGTTGCGGGATCGCCGTCGCCCACCGCTTCAAAGGTGAAACCACCAGCGATATTGATCAGCCCGTCGAGCCTGCCGAAATGCGCGGCCGCCTTGTCGATCGCGGCCTTCGCCTGCGCCGTGTCGGTGAGGTCGACACCGCCAAGCTCGATATGATCAGCCGTCGCGGCAAGCTGCGAGGCGGCGTAATCGATGCCTGCGACGCGCGCGCCGCGCGCCAGCGCCTCCTCGGCGACCACTTTGCCAAGCGCGCCGAGGGCGCCGGTGATGACGATGGCTTTTCCGTTCATGACCGTCTCCGTACTCACAACAAGCTGCTGCCCACTATGATCAGGCGGAATTCATTTGCAATGCCGCCGATTTCGCCTCCTACTGCGCGCATTCATCAGTTCATTCGCGTCAAGGATGTTTGCGATGCCGACACCGAGGCCGTGCGAAACCCATCTCGACATCGTCAAGTTCGGACATCCGCTGCCGCACCTCGCGGAAGCGCTCCGGCATCAGCGCAAGATCAAGGTGGTGGCGCTCGGATCGTCGTCGACGGCGGGCGCCGACAACATTCTGCCATTTCCGCCGCGGCTCGAAATGCTGCTGCGGCAACGGTTCTTCGGCCGGATGATCGATGTGATCAATCGCGGGATCGGCGGCCAGGAGGCGCCGGAGGAATATTCGCGCATCGAGTCCGACGTCACGGCCGAAGCGTCCGTGCTGGTGATCTGGCAGGTCGGCACCAACGCGGTCTACAAGAGCTACAATCCGGCCGAGGTGCGCGCCACGCTGGAGGCGGGGCTGGACGTGCTTGCAGCACTTCCGCTCGATGTCGTCGTGATGGATTCCCAGTACACCCAGGCGATTGTCGGAACGGAGGCCGCGCTCAACCTCGCCAATGTGATCATGCCGATGATCGCGGAAGTCACCTCAAGCAAGCGGGTCAACCTGTTCAGCCGCTTCGCGCTGATGAAGCGCTGGGCCGATGACGGAATTCCGCTCGCCGAGCTCGACGACGGCGGCCAGCTTCACACCAGCGAGTGGGCGACCAATTGCGTGACCCAGTCGCTGTTCGGCGCGATCGAGGATGCCTTGAAGCCGGAAGCGATCACGTAAGCCTGACTACGCAAGCCTGACTACGCAAGCCGGACTACGTAAGATTACGGAGTAGGGCCGGTTGGATAAAATTTGCGGCAGTTCCGTAAGTCGTTTTCAGAACCCTTTCCTTAGAAGCAAAAACACCAGCCAAGGTAGGGGTATGCGAATGGGAAATCTTCCGGATCACGGTTTACCGCTCGTTCAGCTTAAGGAGCAGCGGCGCGATCTCGTGGTGGCGCTGCAAAACCGCAACGGACCAGTGGGCAGCTGGGAATTGATGCAGATCGCGGCGATCCAGCAGGCGATCTCGGCGTTCGAAGATGTGATTGCCGACCTCGATGCGGAGCTCGAGCTCGAGGCTGCGGCGGCTTAGACTTTTTCGGTTCTGATTGAATCAGAACCGAAGCTCTGGATTCTCGATTTGGCGCGTTTTCTTCACGCGAACCGGTGCCCACTTCGCTTGAAAACGCTCTCGTGCGAATCGATCAGGCCTGCAGATAGCGGCCTTCAAGCGCCTTGCGCTCGGCCCGACCGAGCCCGAGGCCTTCGCGGAAATAGCCGTCGAGGCCGCCGTAGTCGGCATCGATCGCCTCGAACGCAGCCTCCAGAAACGCCACGCGTACCGTACCGAGCACCTGCTTGACGTCGTCGGGCAGCTCGGTGCTGTGCGCCGGATCGCGCTTGTAGAACTGGTTGGTCAACAGATAGTCGTCCGCGATCACGTGCTCGGACACGCCGAGCGCGTGCAGAATCAGCGCGCAGGCAAAGCCGGTGCGATCCTTGCCGGCGGTGCAATGGATCACCAGTGGCGCGCGGTCTTCGAGCAGATGGGCAAACAGCGTGCGATAGCGCGGCGTGTTGTCCTGCACATAGCCGCGGTAGGAATCCCGCATCACGTCGATCGCATCGGCTTCGGACAGTTGACGGTTGCTGGCGATCTCGCGCAGTGCGGCTACCACCGTCGGCTCGACCGGAAGCGAATGCACGGTGACATCGCTCATGCCGCACAGCGCCTCGGCGCGCTCGGCGACACCGCGAAAATCGAAGGCGCTTTTGACTCCGAGGGAGCGCACCACGGCGACGTCCTGCTCGGTGAGATGCGCAAGATGGTTGGAGCGGAAGATCTGCCGCCAGCGCACCGTCCGGCCGTCGCGCGTCTGGTAACCGCCGAGGTCGCGAAAATTGCTGGCGCCGGCGAGATTGAGGTGACGGGCAGGGGTTTCGGACATCATGCGGGCCTGTTGCAGCTGTTGAGGTCTTGATGCAGGAGATCTTGGCGCAGGAGTAGCGGCGCAGACAGGTCTATAACCGGCCTCTCGGGGGGAGAATATGACTTATCGCGGGGGCGCCATTCTCATCGGCGCAATTCTTTTCGAGGTTCTTGGTTTCTCGGCGGCACCGGCGCAGTCCGCGTTCCGGAATTATCACTGTGCCGATGGCACGCAATTCATTGCGGCGTTCTTCAACGGGGATACGCGCGCGCATCTGCAACTCGGCGGCAAGGCAGTGACGCTGAAGAAGCGCCTGTCGCTGACGGGCACACGCTATGGAGGCGGCGGGGTCACGCTCGAGATCAATCGGGCCGGACTGACCAGGCTCCGCCATGCGAAGCGGCCGGTGACGGCCTGCGAACTGGCTTGAAACGACTTCGTTTGCAACGACCTGGCATGAAACGACTGGCATGAAAAAAGGGCCGAAACGCTTGGTTCCGACCCATCTCTATTGCTCAGCTGCTGTCTGACGTTTTTGCGTCACGCCTCTCTGTCGCGTCGACATCAGTGATCGCGGCTCGGCTTGGCGTCCTCAATGGCCGCCTGATGGTACCAGCTCTCGCTGCATGCCGAGGTTTCAACGTCGGCGGCGAGCTCGCGCGCCGATCGCATTTCGCCGTAGCGGCGTCCGCCGAGAGCCGCGCGGCCTCCTGTAGGGAATTGGTAGATCGTTGCCGATCCCTGGATTGGTCCTTGGTTTTCGCCCGTGGTGATCATGTCAAAGTCTCCTGTGGCCGGAGCGAGCCTCCATGGTGCGCCCGACTCATTCGCGTGTGGTTAGCGTATTTTCGATATCGGCCCGGGGCTGGCGGGGTGCAAGTGACCAAGAATTAGACATTGTCTGTCTAATTCGTGTGCAAATTCCGGTTTGCATCCTGCGAGGCAGGATGCAGCTGACCAACGCTTGAGCCATGGCGATGGTTGCCGGGCGCCTGACGGTTGGACACGAACTGTCACATGGCGCTGCCGCCGCATTAATCGCCTGATGATGCCGTAGCCGAATTTGCTGCAGAAACGGGCGACGGAGGGCGCGGAAAGAAGATTTTGGCTGACCGCGGCGCATGCCAGCCGCGCTGCTATGTCGCAGCAAAAATGCGATGTCCCGCTGTGGACATCGGCAACCAAGCGGGTGCCGCGCTGCAGCGACTGGCATTTTAATTGCTTAGTCAGAGACGGCCGATGGTGGCCGGGTACGCGTGCGGCGGCCGACTGGCTTTCGGTTCCTCACGGTTTGCATCATCAACAGAGAGGTTCAATGACCAAGTACAAGCTGGAGTATATCTGGCTCGACGGATATACTCCGACGCCGAGCCTGCGCGGTAAGACGCAGATCAAGGAATTCGCGTCGTTTCCGACCCTCGAACAGCTTCCGCTGTGGGGCTTTGACGGTTCGTCCACCCAGCAGGCTGAAGGCCACAGCTCTGACTGCGTGCTGAAGCCGGTCGCCTGTTATCCCGACGCCGCGCGCGAGAACGGCGTGCTGGTGATGTGCGAAGTCATGATGCCCGACGGCAAGACGCCGCATGTCTCGAACAAGCGCGCCACCATCCTGGACGACGAGGGTGCCTGGTTCGGCTTCGAGCAGGAGTACTTCTTCTACAAGGACGGCCGTCCGCTCGGATTCCCGTCCGACGGTTATCCAGCGCCGCAGGGCCCGTACTACACCGGCGTCGGTTATTCGAACGTCGGCAGCGTCGCGCGCAAGATCGTCGAAGAGCACCTCAACCTCTGTCTCGCCGCCGGCATCAACCACGAGGGCATCAACGCCGAGGTGGCCAAGGGCCAGTGGGAATTCCAGATCTTCGGCAAGGGCTCCAAGACCGCCGCTGATCAGATGTGGATGGCCCGTTATCTGATGCTGCGTCTCACCGAGAGCTACGGCATCGACATCGAATTCCACTGCAAGCCGCTCGGCGACACCGACTGGAACGGCTCAGGCATGCACGCCAACTTCTCGACCAAGTACATGCGCGAAGTCGGCGGCAAGGAATATTTCGAGAGCCTGATGGCGGCCTTCGACAAGAATCTGATGGACCACATCGCCGTCTACGGCCCGGACAACGACAAGCGTCTCACCGGCAAGCACGAGACCGCGCCATGGAACAAGTTCAGCTATGGCGTGGCTGATCGTGGTGCGTCGATCCGCGTGCCGCACTCCTTCGTCAACAATGGCTACAAGGGTTATCTGGAAGACCGCCGCCCGAACTCCCAGGGCGACCCCTACCAGATCGCTTCGCAGATCCTGAAGACGATCTCCGAGGTTCCTACCGGCGCGAAGGCGGCGGCTTAAATGGCTGCGGCTTAAACGGCGGCGGCCTAAGCAGCCACCAGACCCGGATGGAGCCATCCGGTACCGCAATCGGGTCCGCCAGGGCGACTGCCTTGGCGGACCTTTTGCGTTTTAATGACAGTCTTTGCAGGCGGCTTTCCGCCGAAAGCGGTTTCGCTGCGTTATGAACCGCGCTAGACAACGGTCGTATCTTGGCTGCCGGGGACACGGCGCTTGTTTGAGGGGTTTTACAAGGTCCGGTTCGAGTTGGGCGGCGCCGTCGGCCGCAGCGTGATGTATGTCGGCGACGGCAAGATGCTCGGCGGAAACTCGGCCTTCGCCCATATCGGCACCTACGCGAAAGACGGCGACGAGGTCGCAATCGAGATCCAGACCGTCCGCCACAACCCCGATCCGACCTACCGCGCGATGGCCGGCACCGATGACGCGACGCTGATCGCAAAAGGCCAGCCGGACGGCAATCTTTACCGCTTCAAGGGCGAACTGAAGGAATTGCCCGGCGTGCCGTTCCAGTCGGTGATGACGCCGATCACCGAGGCGGACATCCCTATCGCCGGCGGGGTCGGCGAGGGCGGCATCATCGACGGGCTCTATTCGATCCACATCCAGTTGCTCGACGGTGTCGACGGCGGTCTCACCGGTGTGATGCTGCTGAACGACGGCCGCATCCTCGGCGGCGATGCATTCTTCTACTATCTCGGCACTTACACCTCCGAGAAAGGCCGCTGGAAGGGGCAGATCCTCAATCAGGAACATACCTCGGCGATGGGCGAGAACCCTGTCTTCGGCGGCCATGAGGTCGGCATCGGCTTTGCCGGCAGTTGCGACGCCGACGGCGCCGTGCTCGAAGCGACCGCGCTTGCCGGTAAGCGCAGCCTCCGCCTCACCGCTGCGCTGAAGCTGATGCGGCGGGCGTGAGTGAGATGAAAGATTCGGTTCGCGTGCTCTCGACACTGGCGCTGAAGGGCGCGGTCGCGCGCCTCGCCGAGGCCTATCAGGCGGCGAGCGGTGTCCGGATCGATGCCGATTTCGCGCCGACGCTGGCGCTGCTCAAACGCCTGCGCGACGGCGAAGCGGCCGATCTTCTGGTTTTGACTCGCGAAGGCCTCGACGAGATGATCGGTGAGGACTGCGTTGCGCAGGAAAGTGCGGTCGATCTCGCGCGCTCCTATGTCGGCGTCGCGGTGAAGGCCGGCGCTGTTCATCCCGATATCGCGACCGAAGCCGCGCTGCGCGCGGCTCTGCTCGGCGCGCGGGCGGTGGCCTATTCGCGGCTTGGTGCCAGCGGTATCCTGTTCGCGCAGTTGATCGAGCGTCTCGGCATTGTGGATGCGATCGACGCCCGTGCGGTGATCATTCCGATGGGTTTTACCGCCGAAAAGCTCGTCAGCGGCGAAGCCGATCTTGCGATCCAACAGATCAGCGAGTTGAAGCAGGTCGACGGGATCGAGGTCGTGGGGCGAATTCCCCAGAACTTGCAGACGCCGGCGGTGTTCTCTGCCGGCCGCATGACGACGTCGCAACGCGCAGAGACTGCCGATCATCTGCTGCGCTACCTGTCGTCAGCTGATGTCGCGCCGGTACTGCGTGAGACGGGGCTCGAGCCTTGAATTTGCCTGCACCGCGACGCAACCTGCCGCCCATGTTCAAACCTCTCCATACGCTGGTCCTTGCTGTCGCGCTGGCCGCACCTGTGCTTGCCCACGCGCAATCAGCCGATCTCGTGCTGTGCGACCGGCTCGCCGCCGATCCCACCGATCCCGACAAGCCTGCCGACGTGAGGGGCGTGCCCGAGATCGCGGCGCCTGATATCGCCACCGCGATCAAATATTG
This sequence comes from Bradyrhizobium sp. I1.14.4, assembly GCF_050435825.1. Classification (NCBI taxonomy): domain Bacteria; kingdom Pseudomonadati; phylum Pseudomonadota; class Alphaproteobacteria; order Hyphomicrobiales; family Nitrobacteraceae; genus Bradyrhizobium; species Bradyrhizobium sp. I1.14.4. The sequence continues at coordinate 428,909 of NZ_JBNDLA010000002.1, forward strand.
CGCGGTGGCGGCAAAATCGTCGCGCCGCGCAATGTACGAGCTCGGCCGTGCCTATGCTGCCAATCGGCAGACCGCGGAAGCCGCGGCCGCCTGGCGCAAAGCGGCCGACAAGGGCTCGACATCGGCGATGGTCGAGCTCGGCGTGCTCTACGGCAACGGCACCGGCGTCGCCAAGGACGAGGCGCAGGCGCGCAAATTGTTCGAGCGCGCAGCGCAGGCCGGCAACGCGCGCGGCGTCAGCAATCTCGCCGCCCTCGGCGGCAGCAGCCCGGCTGCTGATCCGGCACGCGCGCGCGAATTGCTCGCCAAATCAGCCGAGACCAACGCCGAAGCGCAGTACCAGCTCGGCATGATGCTGGCCGAAGGCAAGGGCGGTGCGCCGGACGATGCCGGCGCGCGGGCGTTGTTCGAGAAGGCCGCTGCGCAGAACCATCCGGGCGCGCTGGAGCGGATGGGCGCCTTCGCGCAGGCCGGCCGCGGCGGGCCGAAGGACAGCGATGCGGCCAAGGCCTATTACGAGCGCGCGGCAGCGCTCGGCGATGAAGATGCCAAGAAGGCGCTGGAGCGCGCCCGCTGTCCCTATGTCATCAAGGACAAGCGCGGCAATGCCGTGACCAATCTCTGCTTCTAGTCAAACAGGAACGCTCGCCGTGGCATCTCGTTGAGATGCGAAATGTTCTGGCGAGGCGATGTCATGATCCGAAAGCTGCGTTCCGGCGAGTACCGGCTGTATTCCCGCAAGGTCAATCCGAAGACCGGCAAGCGCCGCAATCTCGGTACCTTCAAGTCGCGCGCGGCGGCGGAGAAGCACGAGCGTGACGTGCAGTATTTCAAGCGCCACTGATTCCCTGCGGCGCTCTCTTTTGCTTACGCATGATCTTTTCGGAAAACCGCTTCGCACTTTTCCGGATCATGCGTCACGGCGGGCAGGCCGCGCCGGTCTTCACCCAGGCCTCGACCAGCGCGCCGGCCTGCTGCTGCGTGCCCGGCGCCGGCGATCGGCCGAAGCCGGGATGCCAGGCCCAGGCCACCAGCGTGTCCTTGCCGATATGCTCGATCAAATCCTCGACCTTGCGGCCGCCATTGCGTGCGGGGTCTCTGATCTGGGCGCAGATTTCTCCGACCGATTTGCCGGCCCACGCCATCTCGCGCGGCGCGAGGTGCCATTCCGGGTGACCCGGCACGCGGCCGGGATCGAAATTGGCGTGCTGGTGGCAGATCGAACAGCGCATCGTCTCAGCCCCATGGCCATCGGCGCCGCGCGTGACCGGTGGCTGGTGCGTACGGCTGATGTCGCCCTGCCGAGGGCTGTCGCCTGCGGGATGGCAATTGGTGCAGCGCGGATGCGTCAAAACCTTGCCGAGCTCGCTGAAGATCGCCGCGGAGCGTTGTTCGACATTCTCGATTCCGGCAAAGCTTTCCGGTGAGGCGAGGGCGTGGCTCGCGCTCTCCGATGCGGCGTAGCCCGCGCACAGGCTGGTCGCGAGCGCCGTCAACACTGCAATGATCCGAAACCGCGCTTCCGATGGCATCGCTCGCGGGCTCACTTGTTGGCGGTCAAATAGCGTTTGGAATCGGCGAGGATCACGTCGCGCACGGCCTCGTGATATTTGATATAGCCGGTGCAGCGGCACAGATGGCCGTCGAGCGCATCCGCGATGACGGTCTCGAGCTGGTTCCGCGCAACCGGCGTCCTCGCCAGCCGTTCGAGCAGCACCTGGCCCTCGTTGAGGAAGCCGGCCGTGCAATAGCCGCACTGGAACGCGAAGTGGTCGATGAAGGCCCGCTGCAACGCCGAGAGTTCGCCGTCTTTGGCGTGGCCCTCGACGGTGCGGATCGCCTTGCCGTCGAAATTCGCCGCCGGCGCCACGCAGGTCGGGCTGGTGTAGCTCGTGCCGTCGGGGTTATCGATAATAACAGCGCAGCTCAGGCATTGCGCGGCGCCGCAGCCGAATTTGGTGCCGGTCATGCCGAGCACCTCGCGCAGGAAATCGTTCATCGAGAGGTCGTCACGGACCTCGATCGGCCCGTGCTTCTGGCCGTTGATGGTGAGGTTGAGCGTCGTCACGCAAGCGCTCCCTTGAGCAGGGCTGATGTTACCGGCAACGAGCGGAAGCGGTGACCGGTTGCATCGTTGATGGCGTTGAGCAGCGCCGGCACGATCGGGATCATCACCACCTCGGCCATGCCCTTGGGCGGTTCGTCCGGCGTCAGCGGCGGCAGCATCTCGATCTCGAGGTCGTGCAGCGGCAGGTCGGAGCCGCGCGCGATCAGGTACTGGCCGAGATTCCATTGCCCATTGCCGGGCCCGCCTTCGAATGGGGGCAGGGTTTCGAGCAGCGCGTAGCCGACGCCCATGGCGAAGCCGCCATGGCATTGGCCGAGCACGACTTCGGGCGCCAGCGCCTGGCCGCATTCGAATACACTGTAGGCCTTGGCGATCCGCAGGGTGCCGGTCGCGCGCTCGATCTCGACGCGGACCAGCGTGCCGCACATCGAGGTGTAGGCGGTGCCGATCCGGTTGTTGTCGGTTGGCGGGAATTTCACACTGACGCGGTCGATCCGTTCGAACCTGCCGCCGCCGTGGCGGATCGCCAGTGCATCGATCTCGGCGCGGTACTGCTCGCCGAACAGCGGGAAGCGCGCGCGCGACCAGGCCCAGCGCGAGAAGCTGTGCGCCATCGCGCCCGTGACGAAGCCCCGCGCATGCGCGGTCGCAGCAAGCCGCGGCAACGGCAGCGGTGCGAGGCCGTCAAGCACTAGCTGCCCGTCCTGCCAGCGCGCTTTGTCCCATTGCCTGGCGCGGGGATCGGATTTCCCGATCCGCCAGAGCTCGAGCGCCGCCGGCCAGAGGCCGAAGCGGAAGATGACGCGGGCCGCCTCGGCCGACGAATGCGTGCCGACATGGGCGCCGATCGAGGCACTGGTGGCCGAGCTGATCGCGGGCACCCAGCGCGGGTTCTTCTCGGCGAGATCCTGGGCCTTCTGATCCATCGTGTAGGGATCGCCGGAGCTGACGAGTCCGAGCGCCTCGTAGCTGTCGACCCGGGAGACGGCAACCTCGTCGGCGACGGCGCCGAGATAGCTCGCGACCCGGTTCGCGAGCGCCGTGCCGATGCCGTTGCCCATTTCGACGTGATCGCAGTTGATCGCGATCCGTCCCTCGGGATCAATCTCGACCCGCCCGAGCGAGCAATCCGCGCCTGCGCCGTAATCCTTGGTGACGCAGGCGACGCCAGTGCCAACCAGCCGTCCTTCCGCTGCCTTCTGCTTGAACGCGGCGCGTTGCCGCCAGATCGGATGCGTCTCGAGCTTGTCGAGGATATCGGGCGTGCGGACCGAGACGATGTAGGGATTGCCGGTCATGGTCCGGCCGTTCTGCTTCAGTGCATTGTTGCGCCGGAACGCGATCGGATCGAGCTTGAGCTCGCTGGCGGCCTCATCGATCAGCACTTCGAGCGCGGCCATGGTCTGCAAGGTGCCGTAACCGCGCATCGAGCCTGCGGTCACGCCGCGCGAATGCAGCGCCACGGTGGTGACGTCGACCTTGGGGATGTCATAGATGCCGATCGCGGCGGTGGCGGCAACGACCGCGACGTTGGCGGAGAAGTTGGCGAGCCCGCCGCCGTCGAGCACATGGTCGGCGGCGAACGCCGTGATCTTGCCGCTCGCGCGATCGATGCCGATCCGCGAACGCATCTTGATCGGGTGGCGTTTGATGCCGCCCTGGAATTGCTGGTAGCGGTCTTGCCCCAGCCGCACCGGCCGTCCCGGGAAGAACATCGCGGCAAGCGCCACGTAAAGCACGAACGGGGTGTGGTCGCGACCGCCGAAGCCGCCGCCGATATGGGCGAACTGCGCGTTGATGTGCGAGGGCCTGAACGGGGAACGGGCCTTGCCGAGCATGAAAGCGATCGACTCGGTCGCCTCATAGGGCGACTGTACGCCGAGCACCAGCTCGAGATTGCCGCTGTCGTCGCTGTACCAGGCGAGACCGCTCTCCGGCTCGAGGAACATCGGATCGACCGACTGGGTGTCGAACTCGCGGTCGAGCACGAGCTGCGACGGATCGTCCTTGCCGAGTTGAGCGCGGATCTCTTCGCCATAGGTCGCAGCCCTGGCGTAGTCGGCCTTGGTCTCCTTGGCGAGCGGCAGCCAGATCGGCAGCGCCGCGTTCTGGATGCGGCTCGGCGAGACCCAGCCGGCCTGGATAGGCGAATAGACGTCGGGCGCGTCAGGCGTGGCGCCGGCCACGCGCGTGAAGCGGTACGCGCCATAGTTCGGCAAGATCACCGGCCCGGTCTCGTCGCCGAACTTGATGAAGCCGACATCGCGCAGCGCGAGGCGCGCGCGGTCGTAGGCGTCGAACTGCTCGAAGATCAACAGCGCGACCGGCTGTCCGAGATAGAGCGGTGTCTTGCCGACCGGGCAGAACAGGTCACCGGTGTAGAACTCGGGCACCCGCGTGCCGATCCGGTCGAGGTCGGCAGCGGTCACGATTACGGACGGCTTGAGCGGACCATCGAGACGGGCGAGGTCCATGCCGGCATAGACGTGCGTCGCGTCATTGGCGCGGACCAGGATGGCGTGCGAGGTGGTCGCAGGCCAGCCCGGCATGTCGGCGGCGCGAAAGTCGGAGGCGTAGAGTTTTGCGCCGGTGACCTTGGCCACACCATCGACGCGGCCGGCGGCCTTGGCCGCCGGATTGAAATGACCGCGCCCGGGAAGCGTCTCGCGGGTCGCGAAGGCCGGCTCCTTCGCAAGCGCCAGATGCGACAGGCCGACCGAAATGCCGCCTGCCGACAACCACGTCACGAATTCGCGTCGCGAAGGCCGCATGGTCTGATCTTTCATCAACGCTTTGATGCCGTCTCGCGCCGAAATTTATCGATTTGCGCAATGCACGCTGAAGTATTGCGGCAGAATCAGCACAATCGCAACGCCGCAATAGGTCGTAGCCGCGGCCTCACTTGAGGTCGGCGATGGTGGCCGGTCCCGGACCCGGTGTGATCAGCGTCGGCCACTGCTTGGAACCGAACGGCACCACCGGTGGCAGGAACGCCGTCATGCCGCGCTTCCTGGTCTCGGCGATGATCGCCTCGCGCGCGTCACCCCCCATCAGCTCATAGTCCATCAAATGGTAGCTGCCGAAGAACAGCGCGCCAACCGAGCGGTCGGCAATGATCCGGGTCAGCGATTCCAGCATGTCCGACGGCGTCGTGGTGAAGGAGATCGTCTCGATCAGCATCAGGCGGCTGTTGATGGCGTCAGGCCCGAAGAACTGCGCCAGCACGCTGAAGATCACGTTGTTCTGCCGCGCCACGTAGATCGTGTTGCTCGCGGCATAGGTCTGGTCCCAGTCGGCGCCGAGCTGGGTCTTCCAGTCGGCCATCACGCTCACCCAGTGAGCGACCTGGGTCTGCGCGGCCCAGGCGACGTTCCGAGCGAGCAGCGGCGCCTGCTTCTTGCCGAACACCTCGAGCTTGGTGAAGGGGATGGCGCCGGCCGACAGGCATTCGTCCATGAAGGCGATGTTGTTCTGCAGGATGGCGCGGTTGTTGTCGCGCCAGTCCGCCTGCATCGGCGTGGCATCGAGCCCGTCCAGCGCCGACTGCATCCGGCTTCGATAGGCCTGCATCGACCCGCGCCACGACTTGTCGTCGGGGTTGTTGACATAAGGGCCGACCACCTCGGCCAGCGCCATCGTGCTGTGGCCGACCGACTTGAGCAACTGATAGACGACCGGCACCTGCGGTGCCTCGGTCGGCGGCTTGCCCGGCCGGTAAAGGATCAGGCGGCCACCGGCGCCGGAAAACAGGCCGAGGATCACCGGATGCTTGTCGAGGATGTTCTTCTGGAAGATCCGTGCCGCATCGCCATAGAGCTCGAACATGCCGGTGTTGAGCGCGAGCACATCCTTGGTCGCGACATCGGCCTGCGTGGACGTGGTCTTGCCCGAGATCGGTGCCATGTAGTCGGGCAGCGACTGGGCCAAGGCGGTGCTGCTGCTGCCGAGCAGCAATGCTAGTGCGGCGGCCAAACGGAAACGATGGGTCATGCAATACTCCTCGCAGCCTCCGGCCCGCGCCGAAGTACGGCCTCTCGACGCTGGCGGGACGCGCAATTCTTTCTTGACGCAAATGAAACAGGGATGGTCGATCCCGCATCACGACGAGGGCGGGTGCTTACAGCTAAGCGACGAATCGGCGGGTGTCCACACCCGGAGACTACGCGGTTGGTTGCGTCATAACATCATTCGACGCCGAATTCAGCGGAGCTTTCTCATTCAGGGAATCAATCGCATCGACTGATTTGTCGATTGCCTCAATCCTTGATCAGAAGAACACCGCCGATGATCAGCGCGATGCCGGCCAGCCGTGAAATCGATACGGGATGCTGCGTCAGCCCGAACAAGCCAAAATGGTCCATTGCGATGCCCGCGATCATCTGACCTGCGACCACCAGCGCCAGCAGGGTCGCGGCACCGAGCGACGGCAACAGCAGGATCATCAACAGGATGAAGACACCGCCGAGGATGCCACCGCTCCAGGCCCACCATGGCACAGCCGTTACCAGTTTCCAGGACGGCACCGGCTCCCGCGTTGCGACCAGCACGACCACCATCGTCACCAGCCCGCCGAGATAGCTGACCAGCCCGGCCCAGGCCGGCGAGTTCAGCACGGACCGCAGATTGCCGTTCAGGACCTGCTGAACCGCGACGCAGATGCCGGCGCCGAGCGCGAGGAGATAGAGAAACCAGACTTGCATGTGATGCCCCAAAACCGATCGCCGAAGGATTTCATGTCATATTCGATTGGCAACGATCGTGGCATGCGTGGAGCGCCGCGCGAAACCCACGGAATGGGCTTCCACCCAGGTCCCAGATCGAATAAGAGGCCACAAACCCTCAGTTCCCAGTATTGAGCATGATCCGCCTCGACAACGTCTCAAAGCAAGTCGGCCACCAGATCCTCTTCATCGAAGCCTCAGCCGCTCTCCAGAAGGGTGAGAAAATCGGCTTGGTCGGGCCGAACGGAGCCGGCAAGACCACGCTGTTCCGCATGATCTCGGGCCGGGAAATCCCGGACGAAGGCCAGGTCTCGCTCGATCGCGGCATCTCGATCGGCTATTTCAGCCAGGATGTCGGCGAGATGTCCGGCCGCAGCGCGGTCGCCGAGGTGATGGACGGGGCGGGGCCTGTCAGCGTTGTCGCAGCCGAGCTCAGGGAACTCGAGGCCGCGATGGCCGACCCCGACAAGGCCGATGAGATGGACGAGATCATCGCGCGCTATGGCGAGGTGCAGCATCAGTTCGAGGAGCTCGACGGCTATGCGCTCGACGGCCGCGCGCGCGAGGCGCTGGCCGGTCTCGGCTTCAGCCAGGAGATGATGGACGGCGACGTCGGAAAGCTCTCCGGCGGCTGGAAAATGCGCGTGGCGCTGGCGCGCATCCTCTTGATGCGTCCCGACGTGATGCTGCTCGACGAGCCGAGCAACCATCTCGATCTCGAAAGCTTGATCTGGCTTGAGCAATTCCTGAAAGGATATGAGGGCGCGCTGCTGATGACCTCGCACGACCGCGAGTTCATCAATCGCATCATCAACAAGGTGGTCGAGATCGACGGCGGTCAGCTCACCACCTATTCCGGCAATTACGAGTTCTACGAGCAGCAGCGCGCGCTCTCTGACAAGCAGCAGCAGGCGCAGTTCGAGCGGCAGCAGGCGATGCTCGCCAAGGAGATCAAGTTCATCGAGCGTTTTAAGGCGCGCGCCTCGCACGCGGCCCAGGTGCAGAGCCGGGTCAAGAAGCTCGACAAGATCGAGCGGGTCGAGCCGCCGCGGCGGCGACAAACGGTGGCGTTCGAATTCCAGCCGGCGCCGCGTTCCGGCGAGGACGTCGTCAGCCTGAAGAACGTCCACAAGGCCTATGGCAGCAAGCGCATCTATGACGGGCTCGACTTCATGATCCGGCGCCGGGAGCGCTGGTGCGTGATGGGCATCAACGGCGCCGGCAAGTCGACGCTCTTGAAGCTGGTCGCCGGTTCAACCGAGCCCGATGATGGCGCGGTCGCGGTCGGCGGTAGCGTCAAGTTGGGCTATTTCGCCCAGCACGCGATGGACCTGCTCGACGGCGAGCGCACCGTGTTCCAGTCGCTGGAGGACGCGTTTCCGCAGGCAGGGCAGGGCAGCCTGCGCGCGCTCGCCGGCTGCTTCGGCTTTTCCGGCGACGATGTCGAGAAGAAGTGCCGGGTGCTCTCGGGTGGCGAGAAGGCGCGGCTGGTGATGGCCAAGATGCTGTTCGACCCGCCGAACTTCCTCGTGCTCGACGAGCCGACCAACCATCTCGATCTCGCCACCAAGGAGATGCTGATCAACGCGCTCTCCGAGTTCGAGGGCACGATGCTGTTCGTGTCCCACGACCGGCATTTCCTCGCCGCGCTCTCCAACCGCGTGCTGGAGCTGACGCCGGACGGCATCCATCAGTTTGGCGGCGGCTACACCGAATATGTCGCGCGTACCGGGCACGAAGCGCCGGGGTTGCGGAGCTAGTTCAAGCCTTCCATCGCGCACAAAACGCCTCGATGTCGCCGGACTGGAATTCGCCGAGGCGCTCCCAGATGGTCTCAGCCGGCCAGTTCCACCAGGCGATCTGCGACAGCTCGGCCGCAATCCTGCGATTGAACCGCTCCTTGATCGGCCGGGCCGGCACCCCGCCAACGATGGTGTAGGGCGCAACATCGCGCGAGACCACCGCGCCGGCCGCCAGCACCGCGCCGTCTCCGACGGTGACGCCGGGCAGCACGATCACGGCATGGCCGATCCAGACGTCGTTGCCGATCACGACGCGATCGGCGCGCCGATCGCCGAAGAAGCGATGATCGCGCTCGGCGGCGGCCGTGTAATATTCAGGGCAATAGGTGAAGCGATGCTGCGAGGGACGATCGAGTGGATGATTGGGTGCGCCGATCCGGACCTGCGCCGCAATCGCGCAGAAGCGGCCGATCTGGGCGTCGGCGACGATGCAGCCGCTGCCGAGGTAGGAGTAATCGCCAAGCTCGGTGTATTCGATTGCGGTGTCGCCGAGGATTTCACAGCAACGTCCAACCTTGACCTCCCGCAGCTTGACCGTCGGCTCGATGACGGTTTCGGCAAGCTTGGGGCGGGGGACGTTCGGTCCGTTCATAGCGTTATCCTCGATACGGTGAGCTGCTTGAGTCGCGCGCTGTCTATCACGGCGAGATGACAAGAAGAGAGAGGCTGCATCTAGCGGCCGGTCAGGCGGGCAATGGTCTCGATCTCGTTGGTCCAGATGCCGCCGGAAAAGTTCTCGGGCAGGCGCCTGAACATGCCGGCATTGTCGATCCCGGTCGAGAATTCGCCGCCCTGATAGGGGCCGAGCACGAAAACCGCGCTGTTCGCCGCCGCCATGCGGTAACATTTCGGATGAATTGCGGCATGGCCGCTTCCACCAGCAATGCAAAGCCGCATGGGGCGCTGCGTGGCGCTCGGCTTGTGGGTGGCGGTAGCGGCCGTTACGCTTCGCAAAAAAGCGGGAGCGAAACGGCATGAAGCAGATCAGGATCGGTGACATCACGATCGACGCGGTGATCGAGCGCGAAGGGCCGTGGCGGCGGCCGCAGGATTTCTTCCCGACCTATAGCGACGATGTGTTCACGCATCATTTGAAGACGATGGAGCCCGAAGTCTTCGATGCCGCGCGCGGCATGATGATGATCACCTATCAGACCTTCGTGGTGCGGACGCCGCGCTACACCATCCTGGTCGACACCTGTACCGGCGAGGACAAGGGACACCCGCCGCCGTTCGATTTCCCGGGCAAGCAGCGCTGGCGCAACGAGCTGTTCGCGCTCGGCATCTCCTACGAGCAGATCGACTACGTGTTCTGCACCCATCTGCATATCGACCACACCGGCTGGAACACGACGCTGCGCGACGGGCGCTGGGTGCCGACCTTCCCGAACGCGAAATACGTCTTTCACAAGGGTGAGTACGCGGCCTGGGAGGCCGAGAACGCCAAGGGCGCCAATCCGCCCGGCACGGTATTTCGCGACAATTGCCTGCCGATCGTGGAGGCCGGGCAGGCGCTGTTGGTCGACGACGACTATGCGCTCGACGACAGCGTCACGCTGACGCCGACGCCGGGTCATTCGCCCTGCCATTGCTGCGTTAACATCTTCTCGAAGGGGCAGCGCGCGGTGGTTGCCGGCGATCTGATGCACCACGCGATCCAGTGCCGCGAGCCGGAATGGTCGGCGAAGCCAGATTGGGATCCGAAGCAATCGGCGCTATCGCGACGGAAATTCTTTGCATCCGTCGCGGGGACCGACACGCTGATCCTGCCGATCCATTTTCCGGCCCCGACGGTCGGCCTGATCACGGCGGACGGCGACCGTTTCGACTATCGTTTCAAGCGCGGGTAGGCGGGAGCGCAGTGCCACCCCGGCCGCGCCGTGCTGGCGCGAAGCGCGCCGATTCGTTTGCCGCCAGACACCAATCGTGACAATCGGCTTGAACGGAATTTTAACGGTCGCCGGCGAGCTTATTGGTATGATTCCACCAGAGGCGGCGGTGATGCATCCCCGGCGATTTGCGCGTGTTCGACCGACAGGTTGCGTGTCCAGCATGGTCAAGCTCCAGCTTGAACCGAAGGCGCCGCTGATCGAATGCCGGCTGGTGGACTATTCCGCCGGCGGGGCCTGCCTGGAGTTTTCGAAGCCGGTCCAGCTGCCGGAACGTTTCGAAATGTTTCACGGTAACACCAGGAAGCGTTGCCGGCGGGTCTGGAGCAGGGGCGTGCGGGTCGGCGTCTCGTTCTGAACGCCTTTACAGCGCTTTCGGCAAAGTGGATGCCGGTTCGCGTGAAGGAAAACACGCCAAGACAAGAAACTGCAGCGTCGGTTCTGATTCAATCAGGACCGGAGAATGCTCCACGGCGCGTGCCGATCAAGGTCCGTCCACCCGTCAAAAGCCGTTCGGGCCGCGCCTTGCGCGACCCGATGGTCTGTCCCGATTGAGGGGGCGAACAAGCGCCGGCGAGGAGCTCAGGCGCCGCTCTGGCACTTCTTCATGAACGACGTCTTGGCAGCGCCCGCGAGCTTTTTGCCGTCGGAGCCGACCGCCTTGGTCTCGCAGGTGGCGGTCGTGCACTTCTTCATGAATGAGGTCTTGGCCGCGCCGGCCAGCGGCTTGCCGTCCTTGCCGACGGCCTTCGTCTCGCAGGAGGCGTCCTGTGCAAATGCCGAACCGGCGGCAAAGGTCGCGATCACGGCCGCCAAGAAAATCCGCTTCATCTGGGTTCTCCCTAAACCAAACCAGTGGCTGGATTGGATATCGGATTCCTGGCCCGATCAAGTTCCCATCGCCGATTTTGTCGATAAAATACCCCGGCAAGCTGTGAGAAATTCCGCGTGCAGTGCGGAACAAAATGGGGAAACGCGGAATGGAATTCGAGACGCTGGTACAGTCACGCAAAAGCGTGCGCGGGTTCAAGAAGCAGCCGGTGTCGCGGGCGACCGTCGAGCAGATCATCGAGGTGGCCAAGCGCGCGCCGTCCTCGATGAACACCCAACCCTGGCACGTCCACGTCGTGACCGGGGCGCCGCTGGAGGAAGTGCGCCGCCGCAACATGGACGAGATGGTCGCCGGCGCCAAAGCCAAGCGCGACATCGTCAGCCATGGCGAGTACCAGGGCGTGCACCGCGGTCGCCAGGTCGACATCGCCAAGAAGCTGTTCGGCGCGATGGGCATCGCCCGCGACGACAAGCCGATGCGGCAGGACTGGGTGCTGCGCGGCTTCCGCCAGTTCGACGCCCCGGTTTCGCTGGTCTTGACCTACGACCGGATCCTCGATCCCGGCGCGGTCTGCCATTTCGATCTCGGCGCGCTCTGCTATGGCATCGTGCTGGCAGCCTGGGATCGGGGCCTTGGCAGCGTGATCAACGGCCAGGGCATCACGCGTTCCGACATCGTGCGCGAGGTTGCCAATATCCCGGAAGACCAGGTGATCATGACCTGTGTCGCGATGGGCTATCCCGACGACGGCTTCGCTGCGAATGCGGTGCGCTCGGATCGCGAGGCCAACGGCGACTTTGTCCGCTACGTCGGCTTTGCCGACTAGAGTATGATCCGACCGGTCCGGATCCGCAGCAGCATCGGCGCGGTTGTCCTGGCCTTGGTCGTCCTCATCTCGGCCTCCGGTGGCGGGCGAGCCGATGGCATACGCGTCGCCTCGAAACTTGTAACGCGGCTGTCGGAGGTGTTCGCGAAATCAGGCAGCAAGCTCTCGCCGATTCGAACGGCTGCATTCGGCGGCGACGGTCACATGCCGTTCGGCGAGAATGAAACGGCGATCTGGGTGCCGATCGTCGATCGCTTTCTTTCCACCAACAACCTCGTGGCGCGCGACCGGTTGCTCGACGCGCCGCCACGTCCGGCGCAATTGCGCAGCCGCTGACCGCGCCGCGGGATATTGAATTCCGCGCGGTGAAACCCTCGCGCGACAGTGAGCGCGAGCGCGCGTTTCCGCTATTCCGGCCAGCAAAGAATGCGCTACTGATCTTTTGAAGCACAACGCACAGGCGAGGAATCTCAGATGAGCGATGATGAACAGACAGCAATGATCCGCGAGACCGTCGCGAAATTCGTCGATCGCGAACTCATTCCGCTCGAGCCGCAATATCTGAAATCCCGACTGCCCGGCAGCGATCATCCGGAGCTCACCTCAGAGCACCGCAAGCGGCTGCGCGACGTCTCGAAGGAGCTCGGACTGTGGGGCCTCGATGCGCCCGAGGATCTCGGCGGCCACGACCTGCCGACGCGGACGATGGCGGCGGTGCACGAGGAGCTCGGCCGCAGCTGCGTGCCGTTCGTGCTGCCGCCGGACTCGCCGAACCTGCGCATGCTGCAGGCGGTCGGCACCGACGCGCAGAAGAAAAAATATCTGCAGCCCTATATCGAGGGCCGGATGGCATCGGCGATCGCGATTTCCGAGCCCGGCGCCGGCGGCGATCCCGCGGCCATGAAGACGCGCGCGGTGCTCGAAGGCGAGCAGTGGGTGCTGAACGGCCGCAAGATCTGGATCAGCAATGCGCGCGCCGCCGATTTCGTCATCGTGATGGCGCGGGTCGGTAACGATCAGCGCCAGGGCGGCATCACCTCCTTCATCGTCGAGAAGGGCACGGCGGGCTTCATCATCGAGCGAGAGATCCCGATGGTCGGCGGCGGCTCGACCTACGAGATCGTATTCGAGGATTGCCGCATCCCGAAGGACTCCGTGCTGGGCGAGGTCGGCAAGGGCTATGCGCCGATGCAGCTGCGCCTGCGCACGCGGCGGCTCGAGATGGGATCGACCTGCGTCGGCATCACCAAGCGCGCGCTCGACATGATGTGCGAGCACGCCAAGCAGCGCGAGACGTTCGGCGTCAAGCTCGCCGAACGCCAGGCGATCCAGTGGTGGATCGCAGATATCTCCACGCGCATGCATGCGTGCCGGCTGATGGTGCGCGAGGCCGCCGACAAGACCGATCGCGGCGAGGACATCCGCCACGAGGCCTCGATGATCAAGGTGTTCGCGACCGAAATGGCCTATGACGCCTGCGACCACGCCATGCAGACGCTCGGCGCGCTCGGTGTGACGCTGGAATTGCCGCTGAACGCGCTCTGGCAGAAGGCCCGGCTGATGCGGGTGTACGAAGGCCCGAGCGAGGTGCATCGCCAGGCGATCGCTCGCCGCGTGCTCGGCCTGCGCGGCGGCTAGAGGGCTCTCGGTCGTGACGGGCGGCACCGGGCCAAGCCACCACCTTACGCAGCCCGCACGTCGGAGAGGAAGCGGTTGACCTGGCCGGCGAGGTCCTTGGACTGCGTCGAGAGCTGCTCGGCTGCGCCCAGCACCTGGTTTGCCGCCGTGCCGGTGTCGTCGGCGGCGCGCTGCACGCCTGAGATATTGGAATTGACCTCCTGCGTGCCGCGCGCGGCTTCCTGAACGCTGCGCGAGATCTCCTTGGTCGCCGAGCCCTGTTCCTCGATCGCCGCGGCAATCGCGGTGCCGATCTGGTCGATCTCGGTGATGACGTCGACGACGCTGCGGATGGCAGTCACGGTCTCGTCGCTCGCGGTCTGGATCGCGGTGATCTGCTCGGAAATCTCCGTGGTCGCCTTCGCGGTCTGGCCGGCCAGCGACTTCACCTCCGACGCGACGACGGCAAAGCCGCGGCCGGCCTCGCCGGCGCGGGCCGCCTCGATGGTGGCGTTGAGCGCGAGCAGGTTGGTCTGTGCCGCGATGCTCTGGATCAGCGTCACGACGTCGCCGATCTTCTGGGCGCCCTCGGCCAGCGAGCGCGCGGTGTCGCCGGTGCGACGGGCATGGTCGACGGCACGCGCGGCGATCTCGGTCGAGGTGGCGACCTGACGGGCGATCTCCGAGATCGAGGAGGTCAGTTCCTCGGTCGCGCTTGCGACGGTCTGCACGTTGGTCGAGGTCTGATCCGACGCCGCGGCGACGACCGCGGCCTGGCGGTTGGTGGCGGTTGCGGTTGCCGACATCGATTGCGCCGTATCCTCCATCACCGAGGACGCCGCGGACAATCCGCCGACCAGTTCGGTCACCTTGGCTTCGAAGGCGCGGGTCAGATCATCGAGCACGCGGGCACGACGCATCTTGACGTCGTTCTCAGCTTCCTTCTCGGCCGCGAGGCGATCGGCTTCGATCCTGTTGTCCTTGAACACCTGAACGGCGGCGGCCATCGCGCCGATCTCGTCGTTGCGCGCGGCGCCCGGGATCGCCTCGGCGACGTCGCCCGCGGCGAGACGCGACATGCGGCCGGTGAGGGCGGCGATGGGATTGAGGATGCGGCGGCGGACCACGACGATGAGGCCGGCGCTGACGGCAATGACCGCGAGCAGCCCGATCAGCGCGATCACGAAGCTGAAGCGCGCCGACGAATAGGCGCTCGCGAGGACCTGCTCGGCATTCTCGTAAAACGCATCGCGCACGGCGATGATGGCAGCGAGGCCGATTTGCGATTCGGGGTAGTAGGTGTCGAGATCCTGCTCGTACTTGCCGGTCACCGCGCCTTCCTTGGCGAGCTTCAGCGCCTTGCCGAATCGCTCGACATAGTCGGCCTGCATCTTGCCGAGCGCGGTCATGACGTTCGCCGGCGTTGCCGGATTGTTGCGCAGCTCTTGCAGGGTCGAGAGGATTTGCTCGGTGCGGCCGGTCGAGCGATAGAGTTCCAGCTTCTCCGGCTCGGTCGCGACGCGCTTGGCACCGACCAGCGCCTTGTGCAGGCTCGCATTCAGGCCGCCGGTGTCGCGCAGCGTCCAGGCGACGTTGGCGTAGCTGGCCTGGCGATAGGCATTGCCGTCGAGGCCGGCGAGCCGGCGCACCTGCTCGTCGAGCAGCGTGGTGACACCGGCGTTGAACACGGAGTTGTCGGCGACGATCTTGCCGGCGGCCGCGCGGCGGGCATCGACCGGGCCGGCGATTGCAGCCGCAATGGCGTCGCGCAGCCCGGAAAACTTCGTCTTCAGCGCGTCGATCTCGCGCGCGACGGCCTCGCCATCGTCGAGCGATCCCGGCAGGGTGGCGCGCACCTGGTTGACCTTGGCGAGGGCACCGTCGGTCAGTTGACGCTGACGGTCGAGTTCAGCGATTTGCTTCGGATCGATCGTGCCAGCTGCGAGCAGCAGGTTGGTCGCGTAGCCACGCTCGGGGTTCATGTAGCGCGGGATGTCGCCAACGGCGCGGACGATCTCGAGCCGGCTCTGTGCGGTCGAGACCTTGTCCATGGTCTGGTACTTGGTCACCGCGACGTAGGCCGCCAAGCCACCGCCGACCGCGGACAAGGAGACGATCGCGGCCGTCAGGAGAGTACCGATTTTCATGGATGCGCGCCATTCTTGACGAGAGAGGGGAGGCCTCAACCGTACCAGGTGCGCATTAAGCTTGGGTTTATGATGCGGGAGCCGTGGCGGTCCCGCAGGTCTGTATTGTCCGAAAGTCGAGGGCGTGACGGTCAGTGCTCGTCGTCGTCAGCGCCCTTGGTCGCGGCGCGGTGTTGCGTCGCGGCGTTGGAGCCCGCTTCGCCACAAGGAAGCTGGGTCCAGGTACCGTCGGCGGCCTGCTGATAGGCCTGGCAGCCGGCCGAATTGGTGGTGGATTTCTCGTCGGCTTTCTGTCGCTCGGCACGCTTCGCCAGCGCTGGCGTGGCAAGGGCAGCGATGGCTGCAAGCGAGCTTGCGAAAACCAGCTTTGCGATCCGCATGTCGGGTTCTCCTTCTCGAAGCGAAAGCATATCCAGAAAAGAAATCTGGCGATTTTGGGCCGCGGCGAAGCGCCTGCGACGAATTGCTTAATGCCGGGAAAACGAGCCGGAACGCCGGTTAACACCTGCGCGCCGGGTCGCGGGACGGGCGTCGCAGTGCCGTGCTAGGATCGCCCCGTCATGACCCATCGCATTCTCGTTCTCTACGGCTCCTATCGCTCGGATCGCATGGGCATCCGGCTGGCGCATTTCGTCGTCGATGGCCTTCGCGGGCGCGGAGACGACGTCGAGCTGATCGACGCCAAGGAGGTCGGCCTGCCGATGCTCGACCGCATGTACAAAGAACATCCCAAGGGGCAGGCGCCGGCCGTGCTCGAAACGCTCGCTGGCAAGATTCGCGACGCCGACGGCTTCCTGTTCATCACCGGTGAATACAATTGGGGCATCCAGCCCGGGCTGAAGAACCTGACCGATCATTTCCTCGAGGAATGGTTTTGGCGTCCGGCGGCGATCGCGAGCTATTCGGCCGGGCGGTTTGCCGGGGCGCGCGCGGCGACCGCCTGGCACGGCACGCTGTCGGAGATGGGCATGGTGGTGGTGTCGAGCACGATCAGTGCGGGGCCGATCGCTCAGACCCTCTCGGCCGACGGCAAGCCGATCGGCGAGGGCGGCAAGTCGCTCGAACGAGCCTTTCCACGATTTGCCGACGACTTCACCTGGTGGATCGAAGCCGCCAAGGCACAGCGGGCGCGCAAGGCGCCGCCATACTGAGCGCAGGTCTGAACGTCCTTGGAGTTAAGGGATCATGAGCCTCTTCACATTGCCCTTCGATCCCGCGCACGAGGCAGCCCTCGTGACCGGCGCGGGCAACGGCATCGGCCGCGCCATCGCGCAGGCCCTGGTCGGCGAGGGTGTGCGCACGGTGTTCGCCGACCTGCATGAGGACAGGGTGTTGGCCGCGATCAAGGCCTCCCCGCGTCCTGAGCTCGCCGCGCCGTGGGTCGGCGATCTCGCGCAGCGCGCTGCGTGCGACGCCCTGCTGGCGCATGCGCAAAGCACGGTCGGGCAAGTGACGCATTTCGTCCACAGCGCTTCGCCGCCGCGCCGCGAGGCCGATCACGCGATGGCGGTCGATGAAGAAACCTGGCGGCAGATGCATGCGGTCAATCTCGATGCCGGCTTTCATTTGTCGCGCGAACTGGCGCGCAAGCTGATAGCGGCGAAGACGCCGGGCTCGTTGTTGCTGCTCACCTCGCTGCATGCCGGCACGCCGCGCAACCTGCCGCATTACTCGACGGCGAAGGCCGGCATGGCGATGCTGGTGAAGGAGCTTGCCAAGAGCTGGGGCTGCTACGGCATCCGTGTCAATGCGCTGGTGCCTGGCGCGATCGCGGCCGGCGGCTTCGTCGCCGATCCCGCGCTGGCAAAACACATTCCACTCGGGCGGCTTGGCCAGGCGGACGATCTCGCGCCGATGGCGCTCGCCGTGCTCTCGCACAAGCTCTCCGGCTACGTCACCGGCGCATCGATCGTGGTCGACGGCGGCCTGTCGCTGACCAACTGGTTCGCGCCGCCGGAGCTCGATTGAGGATTTTTGTTCGACGGGTTTTCTTCACGCGAACCGGGCCCAGTTCGCTCGAAAACGCTTTCTATTCCTTGGTCCTGATGTAGCCCGCAAGCCGCGTCTTCTGGTCTTGGCACCAAGTCGTCATGCTGCCGGCCCGGCGCTGGTCGAGGTCGGTGGTCTGGGTTGCGATCGCGACTTCGGTCATCAGGTCGTCGGGCTGCTTCTCGCCCATCTTGCCCCCGGTGTGCATGTAGGCGATCGCCTTGCGTACCTGCTCGGTGGTGCCGTCCGGCAGGTGCATGTCCTGCGCCCGTTGTACGAGGTCCTGATAGACGAGATCGGTGCCCGGGCACTCGACCTTGGCGGCAAAGGCCCGCAGCACCATCGTGACATAGGCCGCGCGCGGATCGGCGTGGGCCGGTGTTGCCGCGACAATCAGGCCGCCGATCAGCAGAGCGTAACGCATCGAATTCCTCCCGATGTTCTAGACATTTTGTCGCAAGGCTAGCGTCCGCGGGAACCGACTGCAACCGTCGGGACACACTTGCCCAGGGAACCGATCAAACAGCCGTGTTCCAGCCGAGGCTGCCACGATTTCAGCACGATTTCGGCAGCAAGTGCCACAAGTTGACGCAGGGGGAGAATGATCGTGTCGAAGTTGGGGCTTGCTGCGGTGCTGGTGGGTTCGCTTGCGCTTGGCGGCTGCATGCAGGCGACGCTGTCGCCGGTGACGGATGCGGCGATGACGCCGCGCGATCGGCAATTGCTGGCGCATCCGCCCTATGCGGAGACCAAGGTTCCGGATCAGTTCCAGCGCCACATTGTCGATTACACGCGGCGGGAACAGCCGGGTTCGATCCTGGTCGATACCGACGCGCGCTATCTCTATTACGTGCTGCCCGGCGGCAAGGCGATCCGTTACGGCGTCGCCGTCGGCGAGGAAGCGATGGCCTTCTCCGGTGTGGCCACCGTCGGCCGCTTGGCGGAGTGGCCGGATTGGGTTCCGACCCAGGATATCCAGGAGCGGCTCGGGCCGTATCCGAAGCGTGTCGCCGGTGGACCGGCCAATCCGCTGGGCGCCCGGGGCATCTATCTCTACCAGGGCAACAAGGACACGCTGTATCGCATCCACGGCACCAACCAGCCCGAATATATCGGGCAGGCGATCTCGTCGGGCTGCATCCGCATGACCAACGCCGATGTCATCGACCTCTACCAGCGGGTCAAGCCGGGCGCGACCGTGGTCGTGCTGCCGCCGGGACAGAGCGCGTAACTCGCATTTAAGGCGCACGGCGGCCGATCGCGCTATCGCGATCGGCCGCGCTTTTTTCAGCCGCTAATCAGCCTTCAGCGCAGCGGCATCGGCGGCCGAACCACCGGGCCGTTGTCGTCAGCGTCAACAACACTGGACTGCGGTTGCACCGGTCGCGGTGCCGCGGCAGCCTGCGGGGCGGGCGCCGGCAATGGCGCCGCAGATGACGGCGGCGGGATATAGGCCTGCGCCGGTCGGCGTACCGGGGGCGGAGCAAAGGCCGTGCGAGCAGCCGTCGGCGGTGGTGTGATCGCGGCGCGAGGGCGCGGCGTCACCGGCCGTGGTTCGGCGGCTCTGGTCTCGGTCGTCCTTGCGACACGCTGCGCCAACTGATCCTGGCTCGCCTTGAGCTGATCGATGCTGGTCTTGAGCTGCTCGATCTGCTGTCCCATCGACGCGAGATCGCGCGCCATCGACTGCAACAACTGCGTCTGGTCAGGCGCGGTTGCAGCGGCAGCCAGCGTCGTCGGGGTTGCAGGCGCGACCGGTGCTGCCGCGGCAGCCGGTGCTGCGGCTGGAGCCGGCTGTGCTGCGGCAACGTCCTGTGGCGCAGCGGCCGGACCGGCCTCAGCTGGCTGATCAGCGGCTGCCGCTTGCGCGACGGGCGGGCTCGTCTGGTCGGGAGCGGCGGTCGTTTTGCCAGGCAGCAGCGACGTCAGGGCTTCGACCTGAGGCACGTACTCCGCCACCATCTGCTTGACGCGATGTCCGTAGTGCTGCCACGCCGCGGTGCCCATCGCGCCGGCGATCGCGAACACGAACCAGAAAGCGCGGATCGCCCATTTGTTGGTGGGGCGCGGCCCGCGCTCCAGTCTGATGTCGTCCAGTCTGCCGTCATGGCTTGCGGCGCTATACTCCGGCGCCGCTGGTATCGGCGCAACCGGCGGCACCGAGGCGACCGCAGCGGCAGATGCGATCGATGGCGTGGACGAGGGTGCGAGGCTCGTGCCGAAATACGGCTCCCGGAGCGCTCCCTTGCCGGCAGGTGCCGGCGCAGCGGCGGCGTTGTCCGGGCGTGCCGGCGCGAAGCTAGGTTCGATCGCGAAAATATCGTGCGGATCTGCGTCTTTCAGTGTGGATTGCATGGCGGTCCCCGTTTCAGTCCAAGGTCAACCGCAAATGGGCGGCCGGCAAATTTCGCTCTGTATCGACCCCTGGCCCTGACCCCACGACTCCAGTCCGGTTTGACCAAAGCATGGCGAGAGGGTGGAGAGGTTGGGGAGTTTCGGGAACCGATCCTGGGAACCGATCCTGGAGCTGGTACCGGCATCGGCACGCTCACCGCCCGGAGGGCCTCCCTACTGGGTTGTGTTGCACATCCATCACACCCAAGGGGAAATCGCATCGCGCAAGTTGTGTCCCGCCGCATTCTGCCTCCGTTCCGCCCCGATGGATTCGGCTGATAGGCAATGTTGGATTTTCGGCTTGGGCTGGGGGCGCGAGTTGGGGGTGCAACATGTCACGCGACGATGCAGTCATCTCGTACGTCGGCGTCAAACGCAGCGCGCGCTGCGCTGCGCCCCCGATCCTGTTTTCGCATGCACGAAAGCCGCTCCAGCTGTTCGCCGTCGTGATCGGGGCGGCGTCGCTTGCGGCCTGCGCGCAGTCCTCGGTCGTCAGCGAGCGATCGCAGGCGCTCGCCAGCCGGCCGGTCTCGATCGAACCGATACGGGCTGCGTCATCTGCACCGCGCACACGCGTCGCAACGGCGCGTTCACACAGGCCTTATGCCGCGCGCAAAGCCGGCGGCACGAAGGTCGCATCGCAAGGGGTCGCCAGCTTCTACAACGAAGCACAGCCCACCGCGAGCGGTGAAAAATTCGACGGGCGCGAACTGACTGCCGCGCATCCGACATTGCCGTTCGGCACCAGGCTGCGTGTCACCGACGTCAAGACCGGCCGTTCAGTCACGGTGCGCGTCAATGACCGCGGACCCTATGTCCCCGGACGCATCGTCGACGTCTCTTACTCTGCCGCGCAGTCGCTCGGCATGATCGGCAAGGGTGTCGCGAATGTCAGGCTTGACGTTGTCGAGTGAGGTGCGCCGAACAGGCCGGGTTCGGGATTTTTGCCTGCCGGATCGGGAAAAAGTCCCGGTCTTGCGCACGCTTTAATCCTGTTGTCCGCACCACCCGTCCAAATAGAATGAATGCCGCTACTTCCCGCGCACTCCTTTTCCAGGCGCGTGGATTTCTGCCCAATGAACCTTCCCCGCCTTGGCGCCTCTCCAAGGCGGGGTTTTTGTTTCGGGTCCATGCGCGCCGCATGCGTTGACAGCGCGGGCCGGAGCCATAACCTCCGTTCAGCTTTCGGAGGACGGCCCATGCCAGACAACAACCAGGAAACTGACGGCTTCGCGTTGGGTCGGCCATCTCGGCGCGGGGCGTTGCAGTTGTTCCTGGGCGGCGCCGCCGTCCTGCTCGCGCCGGACGGAGGCTTCGGCACGGTGACGACCGCGCAGGCTGAGACCGCCTTTGCCGATGGGCTGTCGCGCGGCCGGCCGGACGAGCAGGGCATCGCGCCATCCGAGATCCTGGATTTCCTCGACGAGGTCGACCGCCAGGGCTACGAGCTGCACAGCTTCATGCTCTGGCGCAACGGCAAAGTGGTCGCGGAGGGCTGGTGGTCGCCTTACCGTGCCGATCGCAACCACATGATGCATTCGCTGACCAAGAGCGTCACGGTGTGCGCGGTCGGGCTCGCCGTGGTCGACCAGCGCTTCGGTCTGCAGGACAAGGCGGTCTCGTTCTTCAAGGACAAGCTGCCGTCTGTCGTCGACGACAAACTCGCGGCGATGACGGTCGAAGACCTCCTGACCATGCGCACGGGCCATGCGTCGATGACCTCGGGGTCGGCGTGGCGGCCGATCAAGACCAGTTGGGTCGCCGAGTTCTTCAAGATTCCGGTCGTCTACCAGCCTGGCACCAAATGGGTCTACACCTCGGCTGCGACCTATCTGCTGTCTGCAATCGTGACGAAGACGACCGGCGAGACGGTGGCAGACTATCTGAAGCCGCGGCTGTTCGATCCGCTCGGAATTTCGGGCTATGAATGGCCGGTCGGGCCGGAAGGCATCTCGCCCGGCGCCAACGGCCTGAGCTGGAAGACGGTCGATTGCCTCAAGCTCGGAATCCTCCACGCGCAGAATGGCATGTGGGACGGCAAGCAAGTGCTGCCGGCCGATTGGGTTGCGGCGGTACAGCGGCCGCACGTCAAGGATATCTATGGCTATCAATGGTGGATCGGGCCCGAGACGTTCTACGCCGACGGCCTGTTCGACCAGCTCAGCTTCGTATTTCCCAAGCACAATGCGGTGCTCGCGATCACCGCCGGCATTCCGCAGCGCAGCGGTTTCAACAAGCTGGTGTTCCGGCATTTTCCGGCGATGTTCGGAGGCGCCGTGGCGAAGAATGATGCCGCTGCGGACACGCTGAAGGCGCGGACTGCCGCCTTGCAGTTGCTGCCGACCTTGGTGCCGGCATCGTCACCGGTTGCAGCGGAGATCTCCGGCAAGACCTGGCACATGCCGGAGAATGCCGATGCGATCAAGTCGGTCGCTCTCGCCTTCGCCGACAAGACTTGCACCTTCACGCTCGAGGACGGCAGAGGCACGCACCGCGTTGAGGTTGGTCTCGATGCGCCGCGCGAGGGCACCACGACGATGACCGGCAACAAGCTGCATCACGAGTACCAGCCCGACGTCATGCGCGTGGTTGCGAGCGGCTGCTGGCGTGATCTGCGCACCTTCGTGATGACCTGGACCTTCGTCGAATCAGCATTCCGCGATACCGTGACGTGCACCTTCGAGGGACCGCAGATGCGGTTCGCGCGCAGCGTCAACGTCAACTCGTCGGCGCTGGATATGCCGACCTTGATGAGCAAGTTGGCGTAGGCGCGACCGCACGTTGCGCTCCGCCGTATCTTGCGGCGGCGCTTCCACCAAATTGTCACACTCCCAGCGAATTGCGGCCCAAAGCCGCTGCCAACAACCGCCGAACGGACTACGTCGGCGAGGGACAAGCGTTGGCCTACAAGATGATCGCAGAACGCGAGAACGAAACGGTCAGAATCGAGCGGGAGAGCACCTTCATCATCGTCGCCAAGGCCAAGGTCTGGGCGAGCGAGGGATGGCAGGTGGTGATCACCGACAAGGACGGAAAATCATATCCGCCCGAGGAATTCGACAAGCTGCTCGCGGCGTAATGCTAAAGCGCGATGAGCATCGCGCTTTAGCGCTTCGTTTGAGCATGATCTTTCCGGAAAACCGCTTCGCGCTTCTTCGGATCATGCGTCAGCGCTGCGCTGACACCAGCATCATCATCGGCCGTTCGAGTTCGTCGGCCAGTTCGGGCACCGCCTTGATCTGCTCCCGTGTCGGAGAGAATTCCTCGACATGGCGAAGCGTGAAGCCGGCGCCGATCAGCGCGTTGAGCGTGGTGCCGATGGTGCGGTGATATTTCAGCACGCCTTTCACATACCAGTCGGTCCGGCGTTCGCCTTCGGCGAAGTAGCGGTTGACCGGCCAGGTCTTGCGGCCGTCTTGGTCCTGTCCCCAGTCCGGGTGGGCGGCCGCCATGTAGACCGGATGCTCGATGGTGAAGACCAGATGCCCCTCGGGGAGGAGGGTGCGGTAGAGCATGCGCGCCAAACGATCGAAGTCCATGACGTAGTGGAAGGTGAGGGCGCTGTAGGCGAGATCGAACGTGGCCCTCGGCAGCTCCAGCGTTTCGAGGTCGGCGATCTCATAGGTGATGGCCGGGTCCTGCGTCATGGCCGCGGCGCGGGCGATCATGTTCTGCGAGAGGTCGACGCCGAGCACGTCGGATGCGCCTTGCTCCCGCACCCAGCGCGACACCCAGCCGAAGCCGCAGCCGAGATCGACCACGCGCTTGCCCGCGATGTCAGGCAGCATGGCGCGGATCGCGGGCCATTCGGGTGCGCCGAGCAACCCGCGGACCTGCCGCGGCAACTGGCTGTAGCCGGCGAAGAAGCCGGGATCGTCATAGATGTTCTGCGCCATCGGTCCGGCAGCTCGGGAAGGAGCGGAGTCCGCCTCTCTGTATCCGCCGCCGCAGCCCGTGGGAACTGCTGATTCCGTCGCGCCGGCCGGGATGCTGGAACCAGACGCGGCGTTCGGTGGTTTTGATGTCAGTCCGCGGGACGCGCGGTCACGCCTGTCCCTACGGCATTCGGCAGCAGAGGAGAGCGCCATGATAGCCGAGATGCAGATCCACACCATCGCGCGGCAGATGTTGCTGAAGCATGGCCCGCAGGCGATCGCCCAGGCCGCGCAGAACGCCGTGGCCTGCGAGAGCAAGGGCGAGACCGAAGACGCGCGCGACTGGCGCCATATCGAGGATGCCATGAAGATGATGCGCGGACCGCATCAGAGCTGACCGCCGCAAGCCACGATGCCTGATCGAAAGATCCGGCGTTGCGCGCTGGACCGTTCGAGTTGCGAACCCCAAGGCCGCTTGCCTTCGCCGGAAATTCCGGGAACTCTATCCAGGCAAGCAGCAGACAAATTCTATTTGGGGGAATTCGCCATGACCTTTTCACTCTACGACGCGACCGTTGCCAACTATCTGCAGATCCTCGGCGCCACCTCGAGCTTTCTCGACAAGAGCCTTGCGCATTTCAAGGAAAACGGCATCGATCCGGCCGAAATCGTCGAGACCCGGTTGTTTCCGGACATGTTGCCGTTCCGCTTTCAGGTGGTCTCGCTCGCGCATCACTCCCGCGGGGCGATGGAGGCCGCGAAGAACGGGGTGTTCGTCCCGCCGTCCGGCAAGCCCGATCTGGATTACGCCGGACTGCAGGCATTGGTGAAGGACGCGCAGAGCGAATTGTCCGGCCTGACGCCGGATGCGGTCAATGCGTTGCTTGGGCGCGAGGTGATGTTCAAGCTCGGAGAGCGGTCGATGCCGTTCACGGTTGAAGGATTCCTGATGTCGTTCTCGCTGCCGAACTTCTTCTTCCATTCGACCACCGCCTACGACATCCTCCGCCACAAGGGCGCGCCGCTTGGCAAGCGCGACTTCATTGGCCGCTTGAATCTGAAGAAGTGATCGGGCCACGCGCCAGCTGGTGTTGCAGAGCCGCACGCAGCAAGATCAGGACCGCGCGCGGACGGGCGCGATCAGTTGAACCCCAAGCCTGCGGACGCTAGCCCGCGCTGCGCCACTGCGGCACGGGATCGAGCGGCGTGCGGTAGAGTTCGCGCCGGTCAATGTCGGTGACGCGCACGGCGCAGCCGCACGCCTTCAGTTCCGGCTTGACCTGCGACAGCTCATTGGCGAGCTGATCGGCGCGATCAGAGGCGAGGCTGATGTCTTCGAGGATGATCGTTCCTTGATTGCGGAACTCGTCCCCCACCACGAGATCGAAGGTGTAGTACGGCATTCCGAAGTCTCCGTTTCGGTTTGCATCACAGGGTAACACTGAGTCGCGCATTTCCTAAGATGCGTGGCGCACAATCGTCGAGCGATCGGTGCAAAAACGATGTGCAGCGCATCAGGCACGATAAACGACGAAGCATGCGCGGCACGGCGAAGGACCCTGGGATCCAGCTCACTGCCAGGCCGTTAAGATTTGATTAAAACTGTCGTCGCAAGCTCGAGACCAAGTGGAATGGCAGCGGAACCGGACTCCGGGAACCGGCAGCTGCAGGAGAAGGCCGGTGGCGTAACGCCCGCCGGCCTTTTCTCGTCGCGGATGCCCTGACACTAGTCGCGCAGCCCCGCCTGCCGCCTGGCACGGCACTTCGGGCCGGGCCCGCGCATGTAATACAGTTCGGGGCGATAGGGATTGATGACGCCATCGATCAGCGCGACGCAGCGCGCAACGAGGCGGGAGAGGCGCCGCCGCAGGGGTTGCAGGGCAAGTTCCATCGACGTCATGGCGCGCCCTCAGTGCAGTTCGCCGAGGACGGCGGTGAACGGCAGCTCGAAGATCTCGGTCCCGATATCGTCGGTGACGTGGACCGCCCAGTTGCGCCAGTCCTCCGCGCTCGGGGTCATTACAAAGCTGCGCGCCAGCTGCTCCGCATGCACCCGCGCTTCCGCGAGATCCATCGCGGCGCCGATGCGATCCATGATGACGTGTTTGTCGTCGGAGCAGTGGAAGAAAACTGCAGACATATTCCGATTCCCATGCCGAAGCGATTCTGTCACGCTGACATAGCAGTGCGCGCAGGCACGGAGAATCCGGATGATCCCCCATCGGTAAACTACGGGGAATCCAAACGATTTTAATCACGCGGCCGTGATCGGTGCGTGATGTCAGAAGATCGGCTCGCCGATCGCCACCTCGCTGCGCGGGCCGAGCACGATCACCTGGCCTCCGGCATCCTTGGCTCCGAGGATCAGCAGTTCCGAGGTGAAACCCGCGATGTTCTTCGCACCGAGATTACAGACGCACACGACCAGCGAGCCGACCAGCGCCGCCGGGTCATAATTCGTGATCTGCGCACTCGACCACATGATCCGCTCCGCGCCGACGTCGACCGCGACCTTGTAGGACGGATTGCGGGCGCGCGGAAACGGCTGCACCTCGACGACCTTGCCGATCCTGATATCGAGGCCGGCGAAGTCGTCGTAGCTGGCTTGCGGCTTGAGCGGGGACATCAGCGCTCCTGAAATGCGAGGCGGACGCCGAGCGCGATATAGATCGTGCCGACCACGCGGCCCTGCCACTGCCCGATGCGGCGATGCCGCCTGATCCACGGGCTGATCTGGCCGGCGGCGAGCGCGAGCAGCGAGGTGTAGGCCGCGCTCATCGCGACGAAGATCAGGCCGAGGGTCGCGAACTGCGCGACGGCGGAACCCTGAACGGGATGGACGAACTGCGGCAGGAAGGCGAGGAAGAACAGCGCGGTCTTCGGATTGAGCATTTCCGCCCAGACCGCCTGCCGGAAGGCGCGACGCGGATCGACCGGCTGCGCCGCCGGCATATGCAGGTCGTCATTCTTCTCGAACAGGGCGCGGACGCCGAGCCCGATCAGGTAGATCACGCCGGCATATTTGACGATCGAGAACGCGAGCGCAGAGGTCATCAACACGGCGGACAGGCCGAACGTCGCCATCGCGGTGTGGACGAGGTCGCCGAGCGCGATGCCGAACCCGGTCGCGACGCCGACGCGCGGCCCGCCCGTCATCGACCGCGCGAGCACCAGCAGCACGGCTGGCCCGGGAATCAGGAACAGGCCGAGCACGACGGCGGCGTAGGTGACGAGGGTGGTAATGTCGATCATGTCGTTTGTTCCTGAAGTCTCATTTGCAGGGCGGGTTAGCGTGAGCGTAACCCGCCGCTGTCGTATCGTGAACAGATGGCGGATTACGCCTGCGGCCAATCCGCCCTACAGTTTGATGGCGATCGCCGCGAAGCGCGGCTTCGGATCCAGCATCACGCCGGCGCTTTCGACGATGCGCATTTCCTCGGTTCCTCGCTGCGCCGTGCGCACCAGCACGCCGTGGATGCTTGACGCGGCATGGCTGAGCGCGTCCGACGTCGCCAGGCCACGGACGCAGGCGGCGACGAACAGTGCGGCGAACAGGTCGCCGGTGCCGGACGGGCTGATCGGGACGCGCGGCGTCCGCACGCGCCAGGCGCAAATCTTGTCGGCTTGAGTGCGCTCAATCGCAAGGGTCTCGATCTCGCCGTCAGGCGTGCCGGCAAGCTCGGCGCTGGTGATGACGATGGTCGCAGGTCCCCGCGCCGTCAGCGCGCGGGCCTGCGCGATGACGTCATCGATCGTCGTCACGCGCGCGCCGCAGAGGAATTCGAACTCGAAATGGTTGGGCGTGATGATGTCGGCCAGCGGACAGAGCTGGTCGCGCACCAGCGGCGGGATGTCTGGTCGTACGAACATGCCGCGGTCGCGGTCGCCGAGCACGGGATCGCAGCAATAGAGCAGGGCGGGGTTCGCCGCTTTGGCGCGGGTGACGAAATCGGCAACGTCGAGGGCAATGTCGGCCGAGCCGAGATAGCCCGACAGGATCATCCGCGCGGCCTCGACCGCACCGCGCTCCTCGATGCCGCGCAAGAGGTCGGCGACCAGCTGCACGTCAAGCACCCGGCCTCGAATGGTCGGATAGCCCGGCCGGTTGCTGAGCAGCGTGGTCGGCACGGCAACGACGTCGATGCCGTGCAGCTGGATCGGAAAGGTGGCTGCGCTGTTGCCGACATGGCCCCAGGCGACCTGCGACTGGATCGAGATGACCGTCATGTTTTCCGCATCAACCGAACAGCGCGGCGTAGATGACGTAGAGCCAGCCCAGGATACCGTGGATGATCGCCCACAGGATCGAATGATTCTTGGTGTAGGAGATCGCAATCGCCAGCGCCGAGCCGAACCCCACACCGTATTTCGCGCCCTCGACGCGGACGCCGTAATATCGATTGCCGTTCATGGTGATCCTTCCAGCGGGAGGGCGTGATTGGTGACAGCGTAGCCTGTCCGTTGCGGCCAATTCAACGGCGCATCGTGGCTTTGCGCAGGGATGACAGGGTAAGTTCGCATTCGAATGTCAAACAACTTGTTCGGTGTCATCACCCGCGCATGCGGGTGATCCGGTATTCCAGAGACGCCAGTACTTGAGCCGAGAGGTCGCGGCGTACTGGGTCGCCCGGTCCTGTCTACGCCAAGGCTTCGACGAGGCCACGAATCCCTGGCACGCCGGAGCTTTAGCGAAGGCGGCAAGCCGGGCGATGACAACAGATGGGGTGGGGACGCAGCTTTGCATTCTCGCGACATCATTTGCCCGATTCTTGCTTCTCGTTTCGCGGCTCTGAGAACAGCTCGAGCCTTGGCCGTCACGTTCCGATCAATCGAATGTGTCGAACCGAGCCGCAGGACATGCGAATTCGCCTCGTCGCAGTGGAATAACCGGGCAGCGCCGCCCGTCATGGTAGCAGCGAAAATGCTTCAGCAGACCGGCGAGATGGTCCCGTCCTGTTGAATCCAGCAGGAGACGCTCGATGACCACGATCACATACGTCGCGGCGGGCTTGCTCGCCCTCGCCATGCTGACGACATCGGCAATGGCACGCGAAGTCCCGGCGGCCGGCCCATACGCATTCGTGAAGAGCCATCCCGCCGCCAGCCGCTGGGGCGGTTTGCCGCGCATACCGGCTCCACACTTCGGTGACGCCGAGGCGCTGCCGCGGGATCAGCCCGGCGGCGTCTGCGACCACGGCGACAACGCCATGATCTGCTGAGCCGGACTGTGCATGGCGGTGATCTCCGGCGAAAGTTGCGCTAGCCTCGCTGGGTCGTCTCCCTCCAGCCGCGAGCGCCGCCGCCATGCACATCCTCCGTCCCCAATTTCGCATCGAGGAAGACCGCGCGCTGGCGTTTGCGGCGTCGCGCGGTTTCGGCGCAGTCGTCGCCGCCGATGCACGCGGTCCGCGGGCGTCTCATGTGCCCTTCGTCATCGAGCGGCGCGAAGATCGCGTGGTCGTGCAGATCCATCTCACCGCGAAGAACCCACTGGTCGAACTCGCTGATGGTACGCGGCGCTTCCTCTTGATCGTCTCCGGCGACGACGCGTACATCTCGAACGACTGGTACGCGTCCGGTGACAACGTCTCCACCTGGCTTTACGAGGCTGTGCATTTGTCCGGCGTTGCGCATCCGCGCGAACACGGCGAGAACCGCCGCCACGGCGACGCGCTGCTCGCGGTATCCGAGGCGCGGCTGCCGAAACAGCCCTGGGACCTCACGCAGATGGAGCCTGGCAAGCGCGAACAGATGCTGGCGGGGATCAGGGTGATCGATATCGTCGTCGACGAGATCGACGGCCAGTCAAAGCTCAATCAGCACAAGAGCGATGCGGACTATGTCGCGCTGGTCAATCGCCTGGCGCAGGCGGAGGAGACGGCAAGCCAAAGGCTCGCGGAGAAGATGCGCGGGCTGCGGCCGGAGCTCGAGTACGGGAAGGAGCTTGCGGTACGAGATGCGCCTGCGGAGCAGGGGATCAGCACTTCGAACGATGAGAAGCCAAAGCTCATCCTTCAATCCGGAACTCATCGGGGCCAGAGCGGACCCGCTGCCGATTTACCGCCTGCGAAGCCAATCCGGACTCAAGAGCAGCTCGAGCCGCTGGCGCGACAGGTCGCTTCAAATCTGGAACTCATGGAGCGATTTCGCAACACGGTCGGCTCGAGCGATCGAGAGCGCGGCTTGGCGATGATAGATGAGATCTGGACGTTCTCGAAGAGCATTGATCCCAGCGTTTCGCATCCAGAGGCCACTCGCATGACTCTCGTTCTGTTGAAGATTGTCGAGCAGGAGCGAGTATCAGAGTCTGAATAGCGGCAGTAGCCGTAGGGGGTAGGCATACAAAGCCTATCAGCATCAAAAGTGCAACGTGCTGTTAAGACTTGCTTCGCGTCAATTTCTCGATTCCGATTCGTTCTTTGCGAACAAAATGGAGTCGGATGGGGAACATAGTCAGGGCGCGGCATGCAGGAAGCTCGCGACCTCGCAGTTGAATCGATCCGCCTGCTCGACATTGAGGATGTGAACGCCGGGCAGCAGAACGAGCTTTGCATCGGCGATCGTCGCGGCGATCGCCTTGCTGTGACTGGCCCGTGTAACGGTGTCGCTCTCGCCGCCGATGACGAGCGTCGGCGCAGCGATCTGCGAGATGGTGCGGCGAAGATCGACATCGCGCAGTGCGGCGTAACAGCCGGCGAGGCCGCGCGGCGGGGTGGTGAGCACCATGTTGCGGAATTCGTCGATAACCTCATTCGGCTCATCCAGCATCGTCGCGGGAAACCAGTTGCGCATGAAGCCGTCTGCGATTCCGTCCATATCGCTGGCTGCCAGGACCGCGCGGATCTGGTCGTCGAACGGCAGTTCCGACGCAAGATAGGATGCGGTGTTCGAGAGGATCAGGCGATCGATGCGTTCGGGCGCGAAGATGCCGAGCCACTGCCCGATGAAGCCGCCGAGCGACAGGCCGAGGAAATGTGCGCGATCGATCTCGAGAGTGTCGAGCAGTTCGACCACGTCGCGGCCGAGCCGATCCATCGAATAGGCGCCCACGGGCGCGTCTGAACCGCCGTGACCGCGGGTGTCGTAGCGGAGCAGGCGAAAGGAGCGGCTGAGGGCCGGCACTGAGCGGTCCCACATGTGCAGGTTCGTGGCGATCGAGTTCGACAGCGCGAGCACCGGCCGATTGTCGGGACCGTCAATACGGTACGCAATCCGGCAGCCGTCGCCCGTCGTGAAGTGTTGATCCCTGCTCATCTCGCTTGTCCCTTCTGCTGGTGGAAGCCGCCAGGCTTCGCGTCAGGCCAAGCTAGGACTGGTCCTTCGGAAGAAAAATTACTAAGATTGACCAGTCTTGTTAGGTTTTGTGGACAATGGATCATATCAAGCTCCACGATTTGCGCTGCTTTGATGCTGTCGCGACGAAAGGAAGCTTTCAGGCCGCCGGAACCGCTCTGAACCGGTCACATCCATCGGTGTTCGCGGCGGTCGCCCGGCTCGAGCAGCAGCTAGGCCTTACGCTGTTCGATCGCAGCGGATACCGCGTTGGGCTGACGGACGCCGGTCGGACGTTTCACGAGCGTGCGCAGCTGACGCTGCGCGAGCTCGATCTGCTGCAGAGCTATGCCGACCAACTTGTCAGCGGAGACGAGGTCGTGCTGCGTGTCGTCATCGGCGACCTGTGCCCACGGCCGCCCGTCCTGCAAATGCTCTCCGGGTTCTTTGCCCGGTATCCAAGGACGCGCCTGCAGCTGGAATATGAGGCTGTCGGGGGGCCGCTTGAGCGCTTGAGCGCGGGCGAGGCCGACCTCGTGTTTCATCACGCCGACCCGTCGGATCCGCGCTTCGAACAAATCAAACTCGCAACCACGGCAATGGTGCCGGTCGTCGCTCCCGGGTTTCTGCCATTCGCGCGGACGCGTGAGATCACGCCGGAGCGGATGCGCCCCTTCACGCAGTGCGTCATCCGCGACACGGCGCGGCAACCGTCGTCGGAAAGCTTCTTCCTGATCGAGGGTGCCCATCAGTGTAGCGTGCCGGACCATGCGATGAAGAAGGAGCTGATCCTTCATGGTCTCGCCTGGGGCCATCTGCCGGCGTGGCTGATCGAGGATGAAATCAGGGATGGCCGACTGATCAGCATCGCCGGACCGAATTTTCCGGGCCGCGCGGAAAATCTGGCGGCAGTCCGTCATCGCCGGCATTCGCACGGACCGGTCGCGCAAGCACTTTGGCTTCAGCTCGACGACTGGCGGCTCACTTGGCGCGCAGGGCAGGTGACCCGACGCGTCCGCGCAAGGCGCAACCGATGACGGGCTCACCGTTGCCCTACGGCGTGGAGAGATGGCAGGATTGCGCTTGCGCTCAACCGTCCTGTAAAATGCGTCGGCAAACCTGTTGTTAAGAATCGCTTCGCGCTGATTTTTCGATTCCGATTCGTTCTCCGCGAACAAACTTGAGTCGGATCGGGAACGTGGCCGCGGCACGCCTGATCGCTTGATCTGTGAAGCAACTGAACGCAATGCGGCCGAAGTGCCCCGCGATATTCCGCGCGGAGAGCAATTATCCCATCCCGGTACAACATCGGTTGTTCTGACGCGGCGGATGCACACGTCTTGTTAAGGCTTGGGCAGCGCCGATTTGCTCGATTCCGATTCGTTCTTCGTGAACAAATTGGAGTCAGATGAAGAACGGGGTTGTGGCGCGCGATGCGTTTCTCTGCTCCACTCGGTGCGGACGAGAGAGAGCGAATTGATGGCCAGGGAAGCGAGCAAGACAACACGCAAGAAAGCGAAGAAGCCCGCGTCGCGTCGAACGGTGCTGGCGATCGACATCGGCGGCACCCATGTGAAGGTCATGACCGACAAGGAACGCATCAGGCGCGAGTTCGAGTCAGGTCCAACTCTATCCGCCACCGTGATGGTGCGTCAGGTCAAGGCGCTGACCAAGGACTGGTCCTACGACGTGATCTCGATCGGCTATCCCGGACCGGTGGTTCACAACCGTCCGCTGACGGAGCCGCACAATCTCGGCCGCGGCTGGGCCGGCTTCGATTTTCACAGTGCGTTCGGCCGGCCCGTCAAGGTCGTCAACGATGCGCTGATGCAGGCGATCGGCAGCTATCAGGGCGGGCGGATGCTGTTTCTCGGCCTCGGTACCGGGCTTGGCTCCGCGATGATCGTGGACGGCGTTTACGAGCCGATGGAGCTCGGTCATTTGCCCTATCGCAAGGACGAGACATTCGAGGACTATGTCGGCGCGGCCGGCCTCGAGCGGCGCGGCCGGAAGAAATGGCGCAAGAGCGTCGACGACGTCATCGCGCGGCTGTCGGCGGCGCTGGAGCCCGATTACATCGTGCTCGGCGGCGGCAATGCCGACAAGGTCGACAACCCGCCGCCCAAGGTGAGGTTCGGCGACAACGCCAACGCGTTCGAAGGCGGCTTCCGGATGTGGAAGAAGGTTGCGCGCAAGGCGCGCAGTGCGCGTCGGTGAAACTGGAACTGCCACCAAATTGCCTTAACTGCTGAAGTTTCGCGCTGCTCCGTAGCCGCTGTTCCTGGAACTGAACGGGTGCGCCGCTCGTTTTATGCGGCATAACATCCCGTTCCATGAGGAGTGACTGATGCGAACCTTCATTATTCCCGCCATTGCGGCGTTGGCGATCGGCGCAGCGACGCCGGCGATGGCCTATGATTCCGGCAGCCAGATCTCGATGGAGGCAGCTCTCGACGTCGCGACCAATCTCGGCGTCGTGACCGTATCCAACACCAAGTTCCTCGGCGATGAGTGGGAGGTCGAGGGCCGCGACCGGCTCGGTCGCTGGATGCAGGTCGATGTCGACGCGCGGACCGGCGAGGTCCGCAACGTGGATCGCGGCTGGTAGCCGCGCATTCACCGCTGCGTGAGCAGCTCGCGTCAGCTATCGGTCCCGATGTCATCAGCAAAGTGACATCACGCACCCACGATGCGAGCTACGGTTTTTGAACGGCCGGCGGCGCAGGGCGCACGCCGGCCGTACGTTATCCAGACATGTCTCCGCCGTGCTTTGGCCGAATGGCACAAAGGTGGAGTATGCTTGCGGCAGATTCTTAAGGGCCTGCCGCCCGTGCGACGGTCCCTCGAGACGTTCCGATATTGAGAAAGTGGAGACCGGCCATGGTAAAACCGTTTCCGTCCAGAACCCACATCGGCAATCACCTGCTGCATCCGGAAACCCAGATGCTGAACTACGGCTACGATCCGCAGCTGTCGGAGGGCGCCGTCAAGCCGCCGGTGTTCCTGACCTCGACCTTCGTGTTCCGGACCGCCGAGGACGGCAAGGACTTTTTCGATTTCGTCGCGGGCCGGCGTGAGCCTCCGGAAGGCATGGGGGCCGGGCTGGTCTATTCGCGCTTCAATCATCCGAACAGCGAGATCGTAGAGGACCGGCTTGCAATCTACGAGCGCACCGAGAGCTGTGCGCTGTTCTCCTCCGGCATGTCGGCGATCTCGACCACGGTGCTCGCCTTCGCGCGGCCAGGCGACGTGATCCTGCATTCGCAGCCGCTCTATGGCGGCACCGAGACGCTGTTCACCAGGACGCTGGCGGGCTTTTCGATTCATGCGGTGGGCTTTGCCGACGGCCTCGACGAGACCATCGTCCGCGCCGCGGCTGACGAGGCGATGAAGAAGGGGCGCGTCGCGATGATCTTCATTGAAACGCCGGCTAATCCGACCAACGGCCAGGTCGATATTGCGCTGACCCGGCGGGTGGCCGACATGATCGGCAAGGCGCAGGGCTTTACGCCGATTATCGCCTGCGACAACACGCTGCTCGGGCCGGTGTTTCAGCGCCCGATCGAGCATGGCGCCGACCTGTCGCTGTACTCGCTGACCAAATATGTCGGCGGCCATTCCGATCTGATCGCGGGCGCGGCGCTCGGCTCGAAGAAGCTGATGAAGGACGTCAAGGCGCTGCGCGGCGCGATCGGCACCCAGCTCGATCCGCATTCCTGCTGGATGATCAGCCGCTCGCTGGAAACGCTCAGCCTGCGCATGGAGAAGGCTGACCGCAATGCGCTGATCGTCGCCGACTATCTGCGCGACCATCCCAAGGTGGCGCAGGTGCATTATCTCGGCCATCACGACGCGGCGTCCCCTGCCGGGCGTGTGTTCGCCAGCCAAAGCAGCGGCGCCGGCTCGACCTTCTCGTTCGACATCGTCGGCGGGCAGGAGGCGGCGGAGAAGTTTCTCAACGCGCTGCAAATCTTCAAGCTCGCGGTGAGCCTCGGGGGGACCGAGTCGCTCGCGAGCCTGCCGGCCACCATGACGCATTCCGGCGTGCCCGCCAATATCCGCAAGCGAATCGGGGTGCTTGATACGACGATCCGGCTCTCGATCGGGATCGAGCACCCGTCCGATCTGGTGGCCGACATCGCGCAGGCGTTGAGCAGGGTGTGAGCGTGCAGGTATCGCCTCGCTCCGCCCATCCTGCGGCTACCGGGTTCTCCGGAGAGGGCGCCTGCTAAGCCTTCTTCACGAACTCCGACTTCAGGTTCATCGCGCCGATGCCGTCGATCTTGCAGGCGATGTTGTGCCCGTCGCTCGCCTCGGTGAGGCGGATGTTCCTGACCTTGGTGCCGCCCTTGACGACCGATGACGAGCCCTTGACCTTGAGGTCCTTGATCACGATGACGCTGTCGCCGTCCGTCAGTGGGTTGCCGTGCGCATCCTGCACGCCGGCCTCCTGCGAGGTCTCGGCGGCGATGGCCGCCTCGGCGCTCCACTCATGGGCGCATTCCGGGCAGACCCAGAGCGCGCCATCCTGATAGGCATGTTCGGAATTGCATTTCGGGCAGTTCATTGCAGCGTCCATGGTCGAGATCGTCTCCGTCGTGACGGGCGGACCGTAGGGGCGCGGGCGGGTAAAGAGCAAGCGAAAACCCGGCGAATTATCGCGCAAAAGCGCGCAAAGCCGGCGAGTTTCCTGCCCACCGCAGGGGCTGGTGGAACGGTCTGCCCGCCTGTTCGTTGCCATGTGTCGCTCGGCGTTGCGGCCCTGCGCTTGCAGGGAACGGTTCAGCGATCGTCGCGCCTCGGCCAACATGGCTGATTCAGAATCCTGACTGATCCACAATAATGGACGCGGAAGATGATTCAAAACTCGGCTCTCGTCTGCCTTCGCACGTCAGTTATGAGCGCCGCCTTCACGTCGGCATTGCTGGTGATCGCAAGTATCGGCCACGCACAGCCGGTGAATTCGCCTGCGGATCATGGCGGCGCTGGTCCTGGCGGTTTCGCCGATCTGGCGGAGAAGGTCGGGCCGGCGGTGATTGGAGTGAATGCCAAGGTGGCTGCGGCGGACGACGATTCCCCCGGCCCGTCCGTCGGGCCTGACGGATTGCCCGACCAGGACACGCCGGGCAAGGTTGTCCCTGGTCCCGGAAGGCGTGGTCCAGGCGATCTTCCGAAGTCGGGCGAAATGATCTCGATCGGTTCGGGCTTCTTCATCTCCTCGGACGGCTATGCGGTGACGAGCAATCACATCCTGGGCGGCAGCGACACCGCCGCCGTCCGCACCAGTGACAACAAGGTCTACAAGGCGAAAGTCCTGGGCAAGGACCAGGTCAGCGATCTGGCTCTGCTCAAGGTCGATGGGCGGACCGACTTTAGTTTTGTCAAACTCGCGGATCAACCGCCGCGTGCCGGCGATTGGGTGCTCGCGGTGGGCAATTCATTTGGGCTTGGAAACACCGTCAATGCGGGCATCGTCTCGGCGCGTGCGCGCGACCTGGAGACGGGTCCTTCGGAAGATTTCGTCCAGATCGATGCGCGGATCAACCGCGGCGATTCGGGCGGACCCAGCTTCAACGCGCATGGCGATGTGATCGGGGTCAACAGCCTGATCCTTTCGCCCTCGGGCGGATCGGTCGGTGTCGCGTTTGCGATACCCGCCGATACGGTGAAGGCGGTGATCCCGCAGCTGAAACAGAAGGGCGTCGTGACGCGCGGATGGATCGGGGCCGAGGTTCAATCGATCACACCCGACGTTGCCGAAAGCCTCGGCGCGAACGGTCTCCGCGGCGCGGTCGTGGTCGGCGTTCAGAGCGGCGGCCCGGCAGCGAAGGCCGGATTGCGACGAGGGGACGCGATCACCTCGGTCAATGACGAGCCGATCAAGAGCGCGAACGAGCTGACCAAGAAGGTCCACGCGGCGGCGCCGGGCACATCGGTCAAGCTGTCCATGGTTCGGGACAAATCGCAGAGTTCGTTGAACGTGACGCTCGGCCAGCTCGCGCAGTCGCAGGCGCCTGCAGGCTCGCTCAAGTGATCGCGACGGTCC
This sequence comes from Bradyrhizobium sp. I1.14.4, assembly GCF_050435825.1. Taxonomy (NCBI): domain Bacteria; kingdom Pseudomonadati; phylum Pseudomonadota; class Alphaproteobacteria; order Hyphomicrobiales; family Nitrobacteraceae; genus Bradyrhizobium; species Bradyrhizobium sp. I1.14.4. The sequence continues at coordinate 466,387 of NZ_JBNDLA010000002.1, forward strand.
TGCGGGCCAGGTTTACGGTGTGATCCCGCCGGCCTGGGCGATCAGCTCGAACGACCGCAGCCGCTTCGCGTGATCGTAGACGTCGGACACGATCATCAGCTCGTCGGCGCCGGTCTCGGCGACCAGCGCATCGATCCCGGCGCGCACCGTCTCGGGCGAGCCGATGATAGAGCGGGCGAGCATCCGCATCGCCTGGACCTTTTCCGATGGCGACCAGTAGGTCTCGATGTCGTCGATCGGCGGCTGGCTGAGGCCGCGCGCGCCGCGGAAGATGTTGGTGAATGACATCTGCTGCGTGGTGGCAAGCCGCCGCGCTTCCGCATCGGTGTCGGCGGCGATGATGTTGACGCCGACCATGGTGTACGGACGCTCGAGCTGCTCCGACGGCTTGAAGCGTGCGCGATAGATCTGCAGCGCCTGGATCAGGAGCTCGGGGGCGAAGTGCGAGGCGAAGGCGTAGGGCAGGCCGAGCTCGCCGGCCAGCATCGCGCCGAAATTGCTCGATCCCAAAATCCACAGCGGCACGTCGGTGCCCGCGGCCGGCACGGCCTGGATGCGTTGGTTGGGACCGGCCGCGGCCAGGAAGGCCTGCACCTCGAGCACGTCCTGCGGAAAGTTCTCGGCGGACTCCGGCGTGCGGCGCAGCGCGCGCAAGGTGAGCTGATCGGTGCCCGGCGCGCGGCCGAGGCCGAGGTCGATGCGATCCGGGAACAGCCGCGCCAGCGTGCCGAACTGCTCGGCAATGACGTAAGGCGAATGGTTGGGCAGCATGATGCCGCCGGCGCCGACCCGGATGGTGTTCGTGCCCGCCGCGATATGCCCGATCACCACCGACGTCGCGGCGCTGGCGATCCCCGCCATGTTGTGGTGCTCCGCCACCCAGATCCGGCGATAGCCCAGCGCCTCGGCATGGCGAGCGACATCGCGCGCATTGTAGAGCGCGCCGCGTGCGTCGGTCTCTTCGGTGACGCGGACGAGGTCGAGGATGGAGAGGGCGGCCACGGCGGCTCCGGAACGTTAGGGACGGGAGCCGATGGTATTTGGCTGTGTCCAGGTGGATGCGAAACGGCGGGGAGCCGGTTCATGCAGATGCATATGGATGCGGTCGCCATGCCGGTCAATCCGCTTGATGCGACCGAGGAAGGGGAATTCGTCAGGAACTCCCTTCGTCGTCATTGCACCAGCTCGCGGAAAGTCTTGCGCTGAAGCGACGAAGCAAAGCTACGCGTCCCAAAATATCGAAAACAACCCCATGCAAAGGTGCGGGTGGCCGCCGGCACTCGGAAAAGCGACTTGACGCGTCGGGCAAATCGGTGATACTTTTCCATTATTCAGAAATAGTGCAAGCGCCCGCCGCCACGCGATAGCCTTCCTGTGTCAGGCGCTCCCTCCCTCGTCATTGGTCTAGCGAGTTGCGTGTCGGTCCCCGATGTCGCGGAGCCTGTCATCGGGCGCGCATTCGCGCGACCCGTTGGCTCATCCGGCTGCGCTTGCTGCTGAGCAGCGGCAGCCAAGTCGGGTTGGCGAAGCGTAACCCGCCGACGGGATTGCAGAGAATGGCGGATTGCGTCTTGCGCCTCCGCGCGTGAGCTAAGGCGGACGTGGTCGGCTAATCCGCCTTTTCGTCCGCTGCTGGCTGATCGATGGCGAGATAATGCCATGCTCCCTGAAGGGCGAAATACAGCGTGATTATTCCAGGGTTTCTGCCAACGGCAGCGCATTCGGACCAAGGAAATCCGCAATCTCAGAACATACGTACCGACGCAAGGTCGCGCCCGCGGTGTGCCGGTCGCGCGACGCATATTGACCGCGAGCCGCGCGATCCGTATTGGCGGCGCGGATAATTCCGATGCAACGATACGGGATGGCCTCGATGCAAGTAACTTTGATGAAGGGTAAGATTCATCGCGCGCGTGTCACCGAAGCGGACTTGCACTATGAGGGATCGATCTCGATTGACCGCAATTTGATCGAGGCCGCCGGCTTCCTGATCAACGAACGCGTCGACATCTACAACATCGATACCGGCGCGCGGTTCTCGACCTATGTGATCGAGGCGCCCGCGGGCTCCGGCACCATCGCCCTCAACGGCGCCGCCGCGCGCCTGGCGATGGCGGGCGACAAGGTGATCATCGTCGCCTATGCCGGTTTCGAGGCCGAGGAGGCGCGCAGGTTTCGGCCGCGCGTGGTGATCGTCGACGAGAACAACCGGCGGGTGGAGGCGGGTGGGGTTTTGTCGGCTGGCGCGCTGGCTGAGGTGTAGGCTTGGCTCGCCACGTCGTTCAACCGATGGCCACCGGCAGAGAATCGTCGCGTCACTGATGCTGATGGGGAAGATGCTTGGCGACCTCCACCAAAGCTCCAACCCGGCCAGCCTTGCCAGGGCGACGCCGCTGCCGGCGTCAGCCTTGCTCCCACAGCAAATCATGAGCGCGCAGGGCGTCTCAGCGAGGCGCAACGTGCCGAAAATGTGCTGATGACGGGGGCTTACGCCTGCGGCCGATCCACCCTACGTTCGCTGAGCGCCGACCGCGCAGCCTTAACCGATCCAATCCCCGGGTAATCGCATATAGAGTAGACTGATCTTTCCACACCGTCATGGCCGGGCTTGTCCCGGCCATCCACGTCTTTCTTCGCGTGGAAACCAAGACGTGGATGCCCGGGACGAGCCCGGGCATGACGAGATCGTGGGGACACTGATCACGCCCGCCTCCATATGCGATTTCCCTGGATCCAATCCGGAGCGAACCCATTCCCCAGCTCATATTCGGCCTGACCAGTCTGCTGATCCTGACCCGCTTCATCTGGCCGCTCGACTGGCCGCTCCCGGCAAAGATCGTCGCAGCGTTGCTCGTGCTGCTCGCCCTGCAGTTTCACCGCTGGAATAGACTGTCGTCGGGATCGGAATTCTCGCCGGAGTTTCCGCGTCCGGTGGTCGTCCTGTTCAACTGGGCGTTCGGTGCGATCGTCCTGCTGGCGCTGCTGCAACTGGCGCTCGATGGCGGACTGCTGGTCACCGCCCTGATCCACGGCGGCATCGTCGGCGCGCCTGACGGCGTCCGCTACGCGCTTGCCGCGCTCGCGGCCGCAGCCGCCGCGATCGGCGTCCATCAGGCGATGCGAATTCCGCCCCTGAAGGACGTCGAGATCGGCATCCGCGCACTTCCGCGAGAGTTCGACGGCTACACCATCCTGCAACTGACCGATCTTCACATCAGCCGGCTGTTTCCTGCGCCGTGGGCGCGCGCCGTCGTCGAGCGATCAAACAAGCTCGGCGCGGACCTGATCGCGATCACGGGCGACCTGATCGATGGCACCGTCGATGCGCGGCGCAAGGACATCGCGCCGTTGCGGGACCTTGTGGCCGCCGATGGCGTCTACGTGATCTCGGGTAATCATGAATATATCTTCGGCTATGACGGGTGGATGGCCCACTATGCTGCGCTCGGCCTGCGCTCGCTCGAGAACAGGTACGTCATTCTCGATCGCGGCGGCGACAGGCTGGTGATCGCAGGGATTACCGACCGCGCGTCGCGCCACCGGGGGCATTCCGTCCGCGACCTTGCCGCGGTTCTCGAAGGCGCTCCGAAAGGTGCGCCCATCGTCCTGCTCGATCACCAGCCGAGCGACGCCCGAAACGCAGCTCGGCTCGGCGTCGCCCTGCAACTCTCCGGACACACCCATGGCGGATTGATGCTCGGGCTCGACCGCCTGGCCGCGCGCGCCAATGCCGGCTTCGTCTCGGGCCGCTACGACGTCGACGGGATGTCGCTCTACGTCAACAACGGCACCGCGCTGTGGCCGGGTTTTGCCTTGCGGCTCGGCCGCCCGTCCGAATTGACGCGGATCACGTTGCGGGTGGCTGACGACGCCTGAATGATTTGTTTCGCATGCGATGATGCGAGCGCGCCGTTGTCAAAAAAATACCTCCGCTATGAACACGCCGCGCCAGTCGCGCGGCTTAAGACATTGGTCATCTCTTTGCTTTCATTTTCACGGCCTCATTCAGCAGGAGGCACCATGTCTGACATCACCATTCCCGGCGGAAAAATTCGTTCCTTCGTTGAGCGGATCGAGAACCTTGACACTGAAATCCAGGAGTTGAGCGAGCAGAAGAAGGAAGTTTTCTCGGAGGCGAAGGGCGAAGGTTTCGACGTGAAGATCCTCAAGGAGATCATCAAGCTGCGCAAGCAGGACCAGGATGAGCGCGACGAGCGCGAATCCCTGCTCGATCTCTACATGCGCGCCATGGAAACGGCGCCGGCAGAAGATAAGACCGCGAAGGCGGCGTGAGCCCGGCCAGCGCGTTGCATGCATTCATAAGCAGGCAGCGAGCAGCGAGTAGGGCGGGTTAGTGCTACTGCGTCACCAGCCCCTCATGGTGAGGAGCGCGAAGCGCGTCTCGAACCATGAGGCCCGTCCTGTGGCCTACATCCTTCGAGACGCCCGCTCTGCGGGCTCCTCAGGATGAGGGAATAGGACATTTGTGACGCAGTAAGATTAGCAAGTAGTCCTCATGAGCGAAGCGATATGCGGGATTGATCTTGCGAGTTGCGTGTCGGTCCCGGATGTCGCGGAGCCTGTCATCGGCGCGCATTCGAGCGACCCGTTGGCTCATCCCGGCTACGCTTGATGCTCGTCGATCTAGGTCCGGCGGACTCTCTGTTTTTTGCCCGGAAGCAAACCAGCGGTTCGATAGCCATCGATCAGTGCATCGAAGAGCGAGATGTCCGACCGGCTCCGCGCCATGAGCTGCGCCCCGGCGACAGCCGCAAAGATCGAGCGGGCACGAGCTTCGCTTGCTCCGCGTCCGACCAGGCCCGCGGCGACAAGGGTCTTGCTCAGCCAGGCCACGTTGATCTCGGCGAAGGCTTGAACCTCCTTCTGCACGTCTCCGGGAAGATCGTCGTACTCGGCCGACATGAAGCTGCAGAGGCATAGACGATTGCCGCTCTCCAGCGACTTCCGGAAGATGTTGGGATATTCGTGCAGCGCGCGCAGGGGATCGGCGCTGTCCTTCGAGATCGTCTCTAGATCCGCCGCCGCGTCTTCCCAATAGCGCTTTGCGACCGCTGCGCCGAGGTCGGCCTTGCTTGCAAAGTGGTGGTAGATGCTCGGGGCCTTGATGCCCACCTCCGCCGCGAGATCCCGAAAATTTAGGCCGCTATAACCGTGAGCCTGCGCGGTCCGCCTGGCCGCCGCCAATATCGCTTCCCGTGAATTTGCGTTCAAAACGAACTCCTTGCCGCTCGCCAGCCTACCAAGTGATAGATAGGGCTTGACGCCGATTTTGGGGAGACCTATCTCGAGACTACCAAGTGTTAGGTAGGGAAAGCGTCAATGAAAACGCAAATCATCTATTCAGATGCCACCAAGCTGGCCGAACTGATCCGTACGAAGGAGATGTCCCCGGTCGAAGTCGTGCGGGCGCATTTGGATCGCATCGAAGCGGTGGATCCAAAGGTCAACGCGATCGTCACGGTCGCGGAGGGAGCTCTCGAAGCCGCCAAACAGGCGGAGAAGGCGGTGGTCGCCGGCGAGGAGCTCGGGCCGCTTCATGGCGTGCCTTTCACGGTGAAGGATTCGATCGACACCGCTGGCGTGGCGACGCAGCGCGGATCGCCCATCTTCAAGGGACGCGTTCCCGACCTCGACGCGACAAGTGTCGCGCGCATGAAGAAGGCGGGCGGCATCCTGCTCGCAAAGACCAACCTTCCCGAGTTCTCCTATTGGATCGAGAGCGACAATCTGCTTTCCGGCAGGTCGAACAATCCCTGGGATCTGGAACGCACGCCCGGCGGTTCGAGCGGCGGTGAATCCGCGGCCATCGCGGCCGGCATGTCGCCGCTCGGCCTCGGCACCGATCTCGCGATCTCGGTGCGCGGTCCGGCCGCACAGACCGGCATCGTCTCCCTCAAGGCGACGCATGGCCGCGTGCCGATGACAGGGATCTGGCCGCGCGTGCCGCGCCGCTTCTGGCATGTCGGACCGATGGCGCGTAGTGTCCGCGACCTCGCGCTCGCCTTGTCGCAATTGGCCGGACCTGACGGGCAAGACGCTTTCGCGACGAGCACGGCTCCGTTCGATGCCGGCGTGGCGCGCGTGCCCGACCGTCAGTTCCGGGTCGGTTGGCTCGTAGAGCCCGGCTTCGGGCCGGTCGATCCCGAGGTTGCCGCAACGGTCAAGCAGGCAGCCGAGGCGCTCAAGGATCTCGGCTGTTTCGTGGAGCCGGTGCGCATCCCGGCGTTGGAGCGTGATTTTGCCCTCGATGTGTTCAATCGGCTGCATGTGATGGAAATGAAGCCTTCGTTTGCGGAAGCGACGGCCGGGCGGAGCCGGGACGAGCTCTACAAGATGGCCAAGACCATGCTCTCGCTGCCCGACACGTCCATCAAGGACTACATCGACGCGGAGCAGGCAGCCGAGCGGCTGCGTGACGGTTACGCCGCGTATTTCCGGAGCTACGATGCACTGATCACTCCCGTGCTGCCGATCCCGGCCCACAAACATGGTGTGGCGGAGTTCGTCATTAACGGCCAGAAGGTCGATGCCACGTACCTCCAGGGCGCGACCGTGCCGCTCAACGTCACGGGGCTGCCGGGCCTGTCGATGCGGTTCGGCACTAGCAAAGAAGGGCTGCCGATCAACGTGCAGCTGGTCGGAAGCTGGCTCGCTGAGCCGACCATCCTGCATCTCGCTTCGCTCCTGGAAGGGGTCAGCACCGTGCGCGACCTGCATCCGAGCCTTTGACGCAACCGAGCGTCGGCGGCTGCGGGCCGTTGCACAAGTCTCAGTCGCCGATCTAAAAAGTGAAAACCCCGCCGGTGACGGCGGGGTTTTCATGTTTCCAGGCTAGGGGACCTACTTCGCCTCGATTAGGGGCGAACTTGTAGGGGACCAACTTTGCCCACGGCTGCAGGCTGCAAGGAGCGGAGAGCTCGTCTCACGAACACCCCGTCGTGCTTCCGCACGTATCGCACTTCATGCACGTCCCATTCCGCACCAGGGTGAAGTTGCCGCACTCCGAGCACATCTCGCCTTCGTAGCCTTTTGCCTTCGCTTCAGCGCGGCGCTCGGCCTTGGACGGGGCGGCGGCCGCGGCGGTGCCGGGCTTGCTCCAGTTCAGGGCCTCGAGCTTTTCGGTCGGCGAGAGGTCGTGGCTGACCTCCTGCTTCAGGGCGACCGCGCCTTCGACGGTGTCGGAGGAGCCGCGGGCGCTTGCGCCGTGTGAGGAGAGCGCGGTGACGCGGCTGCCGCCGGCAGGGGCGTTGTCGGCGTTCTGGCTCACCGCGGCCGAGCCGCCGCGCATGACGACGAGGTTGTCGGTGCGCGAGCGGGTCAGGCCCTTCGACACATACTTCGTCGCCTGCTGGGCGGGGCCTTCATCCGGCTCCTTGCCTTCCTCGACGCCCTTGCCGAGGGCGTCGAAGCCAGACTCGTTCGGATCGACATGGGCGAGGTCGAAGCGCGCCATGTAGCTCACCGCGAGCTCGCGGAAGACATAGTCGAGGATCGAGGTCGCGTACTTGATGGAGTCGTTGCCCTGCACGGGCCCTGCCGGCTCGAAGCGGGTGAAGGTGAAGGCGTCGACATATTCTTCCAGCGGCACGCCGTATTGCAGACCGAGTGACACCGCGATCGCAAAATTGTTGATGAAGGAGCGCAGCGCCGCGCCTTCCTTGTGCATGTCGATGAAGATCTCGCCGAGCCGTCCGTCGTCATACTCGCCGGTGCGCAAGTAAACCTTGTGGCCGCCGACCACCGCCTTCTGGGTGTAGCCCTTGCGGCGATCCGGCATCTTCTCGCGCTCGCGCATCACGACGATGCGCTCGACCAGCTTCTCGACGATCTTCTCCGAAACCTGGGCGGCCCGCGCCGCCATCGGCTTCTCGTAGAGCGCCTCGACCGCATCGTCCTCGTCCTCATCGTCGGCGATGAGCTGCGAGTTGAGCGGCTGCGACAGCTTCGAGCCGTCGCGGTAGAGCGCGTTGGCCTTCAGCGCCAGCTTCCACGACAGCAAATAGGCGGACTTGCAGTCCTCCACCGTGGCGTCGTTCGGCATGTTGATGGTCTTCGAGATCGCGCCCGAGATGAACGGCTGCGAGGCCGCCATCATCCGGATGTGGCTCTCGACCGAAAGGTAGCGTTTGCCAACTTTGCCGCAGGGGTTGGCGCAATCGAACACGGGATAGTGCTCGGCCTTCAGATGCGGCGCACCTTCCACCGTCATCGCGCCGCAGATGTGGACATTGGCGGCCTCGATCTCGCGTTTTGTGAACCCGACCGCCGAGAGCAGGTCGAAGCCCGGCGCGGCGATCGCCTCGGAGCCGATGCCGAGCGTGTCGCGAATAAAATCTTCGCCGAAGGTCCACTTGTTGAAGGCGAACTTGATGTCGAACGCGGTCGGCAGCGCCTTCTCGACTTTTGCGATCGCTTCGTCGGTGAAGCCCTTGGCCTTCAACGTGGAGGCGTTGATGCCGGGCGCATTCGACAGCGAGCCGTGGCCGACGGCGTAGGCCTCGATCTCGGCGATCTCGCTCTCGCGGTAGCCGAGCGCGCGCAAGGCCGCCGGCACCGCCTGGTTGATGATCTTGAAGTAGCCGCCGCCGGCGAGCTTCTTGAACTTCACCAGCGCAAAATCGGGCTCGATGCCGGTGGTGTCGCAATCCATCACCAGGCCGATGGTGCCGGTCGGCGCCACCACCGTGGTCTGGGCGTTGCGATAGCCGTTGACCTCGCCGAGCGCCAGCGCGTCGTCCCACGCCAGCTTGGCATGGGTGACAATGTCTCCTTGCGGGCAAGAGGCGTGGTCGAGCGCCACCGGATTGACCGCGAGCGCCTCGTAGCCGCGGCTTTCACCGTGCGCGGCGCGGCGGTGGTTGCGGATCACGCGCAGCATGTGGCTCGCGTTCTTCTTGTAGCCAGGGAAGGTGCCGAGCTCGGCCGCCATCTCGGCCGAGGTCTTGTAGGCGATGCCGGTCATGACCGCGGTCAGCGCGCCGCAGAGCGAACGGCCTTCCTTCGAGTCGTAGGGCAGGCCCATGGTCATCAGGAGGCCGCCGATGTTGGCGAAGCCGAGGCCGAGCGTGCGGAATTCGTAGGAGAGTTCGGCGATCGCCTTCGACGGGAACTGGGCCATCATCACGGAGATTTCGAGCACGATGGTCCAGAGCCGGCAAAGGTGCTCGTAGGACTCGATGTCGAACCGTTTGGTGCTGCTGCTGTAGAACGTCAGCAGGTTGGCCGAGGCGAGGTTGCACGCCGTGTCGTCCAGGAACATGTATTCCGAGCACGGATTGGAGGCGCGGATGTCGCCGGACGCCTTGCAGGTGTGCCAGTCGTTCATCGTGGTGTTGAAGTGCAGGCCGGGATCGGCGCTTGCCCAGGCGGCGTGGCCGATCTTCTCCCAGAGGTCGCGCGCCTTCAGCGTCTTCGTGACCTTCCTGGTGGTGCGGCCGATCAGATTCCAGTCGCCGTCGGTTTCGACCGCGCGGAGGAAGTCATCCTTCAGCGACACCGAGTTGTTGGAGTTCTGGCCGGAGACGGTGAGGTAGGCCTCCGAATCCCAGTCGGTATCGTAGATGTCGAACTGGATATCCTTGTAGCCTTGCTTGGCGAACTGGATGACGCGCTTGATGTAGTTGTCGGGCACGAGGTTGCGTCGGGCGAGCTTGATCTCGCGGCGGAGCGCCGGGTTTTTCTCGGGATCGAAGCAATCGTCGCCACTGCCTTCGCAGTTCACGCAGGCCTTCATCACGGCCTTGAGGTGCTTCTGGTTGATCTTGGAGCCGGTGACGAGGGCTGCGACCTTCTGCTCCTCCTTCACCTTCCAGTCGATATAGGTCTCGATGTCGGGGTGATCGACATCGACCACGACCATCTTGGCGGCGCGGCGGGTGGTGCCGCCCGACTTGATCGCGCCCGCGGCGCGGTCGCCGATCTTGAGGAAGCTCATCAGGCCGGACGAGCGGCCGCCGCCGGACAGCTTTTCGCCTTCGCCGCGCAGGCTCGAGAAGTTGGAGCCGGTGCCGGAGCCGTATTTGAACAGGCGCGCCTCACGCACCCAGAGGTCCATGATGCCGCCCTCGTTGACGAGGTCGTCGCCGACGCCCTGGATGAAGCAGGCATGCGGCTGCGGATGTTCATAGGCCGACTTCGACTTGGTGAGTTTGCCGGTCTTCCAGTCGACATAGTAGTGGCCCTGGCCGGGGCCATCGACGCCATAGGCCCAATGCAGGCCGGTGTTGAACCACTGCGGCGAGTTCGGCGCGACCATCTGCTTTGCCAGTTGGAAACGCAGCTCGTCGAAGAAGGCCAGCGCGTCTTCTTCCGAAGAGAAGTAGCCGCCCTTCCAGCCCCAATAGGTCCAGCAGCCGGCGAGGCGGTCGAACACCTGCTTTGCCGAAGTCTCGCCGACGATGCGCTCGTTCTCGGGCAGCAGGTTCAGCGCCTCGGTGTCCGGCACCGAGCGCCACAACCACGACGGCACGGTCTCTTCCTCGACCTTCTTCAGGCGCGCGGCGACGCCCGCCTTGCGGAAGTATTTCTGCGCCAGCACGTCGGAGGCGACCTGCGACCAGAACTCCGGAACCTCGACGTTCTCGGCACGGAACACGACCGAGCCGTCAGGGTTGCGGATCTCAGATGTGGTCAGGCGGAAATTGATCCCGGCATAGGGCGATTGTCCGCTGGTGGTGTTGCGTCGTTCGATTCGCATGGTCGAGCCCCGTCTCTTCTTCTGCCCGGTCCTACGTTTCCCCGCAGGTTGCCGGAATGTTATCTGTTCGCGGACTTTCGGGACCACGCGTCAGCACGCCTCCCGTCATCCGCAGCTCAGCCGGTGGACCCGGCCTGTTTCTCTCATCCGTCAGGCGCCGGTTTGACCCGGCCCTGCGGCGGCACGATCCCGGCGCGGATCCCGACGTTACGGGTCCTCCGGGTCATGCATTCAACGCCCCAAACGCTCACGCGACACGTCACGCGTACGCTTCCTTTGCGGGCCGGTTACGGCCTCTGTTTCCGGGTCCTTCTCGGCCCGTTCTGTCGTCCCTTAGCCCAAAAGACTCGGCCCAAAATCAGGGCAGACAAGCCCTTCACCCGCGGCCCGAAGGCCTGGCGGAGTGGTCATTTTGGAACCCTTGTGGGAGCGACCGGCGGGGACCCAAACACACTCGCGCCGAACAGGTTGAAAGCTAGGCCATGTCCGTCACGCTCGTCAAGAACTAGTACGAGTTTCTGAATCAAACACTAAATATGGTGGAGCGAGGGGGATAACAGGGGGCGGTGCCGCGTCTGTGATCGAGCCAACTATCGGTGAGTCCTCAGGGATTCCCAAGCCAAAAAAAATTCGCTCTGCCTGTGGATTGGAGTTTCGCCCCGCTGTTCACAGGCGAACTTTTTATTCGCGCTGGCGGATTGAATTTTGGGGACTCACGTAGCCCTACGGGCAAACTAAGGATCAGGCATGTCAGAGCCGTGATGGTCGGGCGACAAAATCGCGGGCAAGCTTGGGCCGACTCACATCCCTGCCGGGTTCCATGACAGACCAGAAGCCTTTCGCGCGGCCGCGCCTTGCGCCCGCCGGCCTGATGTTCCTCGCCATTACGTCCGTGGGCTGGGGGTTCAACTGGCCGTCCACCAAGTTCCTGCTCGGCGAGTTGCCGCCGCTGACCTTGCGCGGCACCACCGGGGTGATCGGCGCCGTGCTGCTGGCAGTGCTGGCGCTGATCCGCGCCCAGAGCCTGCGTGTCGAGGCCCGGCTGTGGCCGCGGCTCGTGCTGTATGCGGCGCTCAACGTCAGCGGCTGGATGGTGCTGATGGGGCTCGCGCTGCTGTGGCTGCCGGCGAGCGAGACCGCTTTGATTGCCTACACCATGCCGGTGTGGGCCTCGCTGCTGGCCTGGCCGGTGCTCGGCGAGCGGCCGACGCTGCTGCGGACCATTGCGCTGGTGATGGCGTTCGCGGGACTTGCCGCGATCATGGGCGGCAACGGGATTTCCGCCAGCGAGGAGAAGCTGCCGGGAATCATCATGGCGCTCGGCGGCGCGTTCGGCTTTGCGCTCGGCACGGTGCTGGCGAAGAAATATCCGCTGGTGATGCCGCCGATCCCGGCCGCGGCCTGGCAGATCGGCCTCGGCTGCGTGCCGATCGCGATCGTGGGCCTCCTGATCGAGACCACGCATCTCGATCGGGTCACGACGGTCGGCTGGTGGCTGCTGGTCTATTCGACGCTGATCCAGTTCTGCGTCGCCTATGTCGCCTGGTTTGCCGCGCTCGCCCGCCTGCCGGCCTCGGTGGCGGCGATCGGCACCATGGCGGTGCCCGTGATCGGCGTGATTGCCTCCGCCGTCGCGCTGCATGAGCCGCTCGGGCCGACCCAGATCACAGCGCTGCTGTTCACGCTGATCGGCGTCGCGCTGGCGACAAGGTAGAGTCTGCTCCTCTCCCCGTTCTTTACGGGGAGAGGGCAGGAGGGAGGGGCTCTCTCCACCAGTGATGAGCCTTGTGAGACCTGTACCCCTCACCTGGAATTCAAGCTGTGCTTGAATTCCGACCTCTCCCCGCAGGCGGGGAGAGGTAAGCGCACATCACTCGCCGAGCGCCTGCTGGAGCATGCTCGCGAGCTGCGCCTTGCGATAAGGCTTCGCGAGCAGCAGCACGCCTTCATCGAGCCGGCCGTGATGCACGATCGCGTTCTCGGTATAGCCCGAGGTGTAGAGCACCTTGATGCCGGGTCGCCGCCTGGCGACCTCCTCGGCGAGCTGCCGGCCGTTCATGCCGCCGGGCATGATGACGTCGGTGAACAGCAGGTCGAACTTTTCGCCCTTGTCGACCAGCGCCAGCGCTGCGCGGGCATCGGGAACGGCAATGGTCTTGTAGCCGAGATTCGTCAGCTGCGTGACCACGTAGTTGCGCACCAGCTGATCGTCCTCCACCACCATGATGACCTCGCTGCCGCGCCGCACCGGCTCCGGCGCTGATACCTCGACCTCGACCTGGCCGCGGGCAGGGGGCAGATAGAGCTTGATCGTGGTGCCGTGGCCTTCCTCGCTGTAGATCTTGATATGGCCGCCGGACTGCTTGACGAAGCCGTAGACCATGCTCATGCCGAGGCCGGTGCCCTTGCCGACCTCCTTGGTGGTGAAGAACGGCTCGAACACCTTGTCCTGCACCGCATGCGACATACCGGTGCCGGTGTCGCTGACCGCGAGCAGCACGTAGCGGCCCGGCGTGATGTCGGGATCCGTCGCCGCATAGGCGTCATCGAGCACGATGTTGCTAGTCTCGAACAACAGCTTGCCGCCATTCGGCATCGCGTCGCGGGCGTTGATCGCCATGTTGAGCAGCGAGTTGGCGAGCTGCGACGGATCGATATGGACGCTGGCGACATCGGGCGCGAGCACCGAATTGATCTCGATCTGCTCGCCGAGCGTCGGCCGCAGCAGCTTGGCGATGTCGACCACGGTGCCGTTGATGTCGACGGTGCGCGGCTCCAGCGGCTGGCGGCGGGCGAAGGCGAGCAAATGCTGGATCAGCTCGCGGCAACGCTCGGCGGCGCGGTCGATCAATTCGGCGGTTTTGGCGAGCTGCGGCTGCGCGCGCAGGCTTTCGACCAGCGTCTCGGTGGTGCCAGTGATGACCGTCAGCATGTTGTTGAAGTCGTGTGCGACGCCGCCGGTCAGCTTGCCGATGGCGTCGAGCTTCTGCGCCTGCTGCAGCTTGTGCTCGGTTTCCCGCGAGGCGGTGATGTCGTGATAGATCAGCGCCGCGCCGGTGATGGCGTCGTCGCCATCGCGCAGCGGCCGGCCCGACACCACGAGGTGAATCTCCGGCGCGCCGCGAACCGGCCGGGCGACGAATTCCAGCCCGTCGAATTCCTCGCCGCGCAGCGCCTTGGCTGACGGCATGTCGTCGGCCTGCATCGGCGTGACGCCGTCGGACTGGAACACGTTGCTCATGGCGCGCAGCTGCCGGACCGTCATGCCCGGCTTGTAGCGCAGCATCTTTTCGGCGGCGGGGTTCGAAAGCAGCACGGTGCCGGCGCCGTCGATCACGAGCACCGCTTCGCCCATGGTGCGGAAGGTGGTTTCCATCACCGAGGTGGAACGGCGGAGCCCTTCGAGCGCGGCGCCGAGATCCTTGGTGCGCTCGGCCACCTTGCCCTCGAGCGACAAATTGGTCGCCTTGGTTGCGCTGAGCGCGCCCTGCAGTTCGCGGCTGGCACGCCGGGCCGCCAGCATCAGCGCGATCGCCAGCAGCAGGATCATCACCACGCCGGCGAGATCGATCATCAGCAGCAGCCGCCCATTGGTCTTCGACTGCTCGGTGCGAATCCCGAGCAGGCGGCGCTCTTCGGTGACCAGGCGGTCGAGCGCAGCACCAACCTTGTCCATCACCGCGCGGCTCTCGCCCGCGGAGATCAGCGCCGCGGCGCCGGCCGTGTCGCCTGCGGTGCGCAACCGGATCAGCTCGCCGCCGAGCGCAATGGCGCGTTCGACCTCTCCTCTGGTCCCCGTGATCAGCTTGGCCTCCTCAGGGGCCGACTTCACGGCGGTGGTCAGCTCGTCGAAGGCAGCGGTGAGGGCGGTGCTCTGCTCGCGAAATTCGTCGGCAAAGGAGGCGTTGCCGGTCAGCGCGAAACCGCGCGCCGCGCTCTCGACGGCGCGCGGCAGCGGACGCGCGTCCGAGATGCACTTCAGGATGCGGAGGGTGCGATCGACCGAATCAATCTCGCTGCGCGACTTGACATCCAGCCCGATCGACGCCGCGCTGATGACGAGGAGGATCGCAAGGCCGCTGCCGAGAATGAGACGCTGGGAAGCCATCGACGATTAGTACGAGCAATTATTTAGAAAGACGAGCAGAAGGAGCGGACTTCGCAAGACATTCGTTAACGGCGGCAACCAGCGCTTGCGGAGTAAACGGCTTGCGCAGGCAGGCGGACGCGCCGAGCTCGATGGTCATCCGCAGGAAGTCCGGCGCGCGGTCGGCATTGGCGAAGGCATAGCCGGACATCGCGATGACGGGAATATCGGGGGCGCGCTGGTGGAAAACCCGGATCGCCTCGAAACCGCGCATATGCGGCATGAAGACGTCGACCAGCATCACGTCGAACGTCGCCTTCTCCAGCGCGCGCATGCCCGCCTCGCCGCCGTCGGCGACGGTGACCTCGAAGCCTTGGCGTTGCAAACACACCTCGATGGCAACGCACACCATCGGGTCGTCATCGACCACGAGAACGCTCGGCACGATGCATCCTCTTGCTATGGCCTCGCGTGCCGACGACCCGCTTGGCCCGTTTGCCGATTAAGGCGGAACCGCGACAGAAAGTCTGTATCATAGAATGCATATGCTGTTTGCTGACAAGCAGATTTCGAGCTAGCTCTGACACATCACTTGTATTTGTCCATCCCCTTTACGACGGGTCCATGACCGCAGTTCCAATTGCCGGCCGCGCTGCGTTGTCACCGCTTGGCCTCGCATTCCTGGTGGTCGCCTCGACCGGCTGGGGATTCAACTTCCCGATCATGAAATTCCTGCTGACTGAGTGGCCGCCGCTGTCCTCGCGCGGACTCTGCGGCGTGGTCGGCGCGATCGCACTCGGTCTGGTGGCGGGCGCGCGCGGCGAGATGCTGCGCGTTCCCGACGGCATGTGGCTGCGGCTTGCCCTGGTGTCGACGCTTTCGATCGGCGGCTGGGTCGCCTCCATGGGCTTGGCGCTGATCTGGCTGCGGGCCAGCGAGGCGGCCGTGCTCGGGATATCAATTCCGGTGTGGGTCGCGCTGGTGGCCTGGCCGGTGCTTGGCGAGCGCGTGTCGCTGCCGCGCGCGCTCGCGCTTGCGGTGGCGCTCGCCGGGATCGCCGCACTGATCGGCAGCGGCGGCATCGACGCAAGCCTTGGCAAGCTGCCGGGCATTCTGTTCGCGCTCGCAGGCGCGCTCTGCGTCGGGCTTGGCACGGTGCTGACCAAATACTTCAAGCTCGCAATGCCGCCGCTGTCGCTCGCGGCCTGGCAGCTTGCGATCGGCTGCGTGCCGATCGCGATCGTCGGCCTATTGATCGAGCAGCCGCAGCTTGCCGCGCTGTCGCAGCTCGGCTGGGCGTCGATGGTCTACATGACGCTGATCCAGTTCTGCCTTTGCTATGTCTGCTGGTTCGCGGCGCTCGAGCGGCTGCCGGCGGCGACCGCGTCGATCGGCACGCTGCTGGTGCCCGTCGTCGGCGTGCTCGCGGCAGCGGCGATGCTGCGTGAGCCGCTCAGTGCAACCGACGTCGCGGCGCTGCTGGTGACGTTCGCGGCCGTCGCGGTCGCCTTGCGGACATGACTTGCGGACATGAAAAGGGCGGCGTTGCCGCCGCCCTTCGCCGGATAGAAGATTCAGGCCGCCGTTACGGGCAGGCGTGCCGCAGGCCGTCATAGCCGAGATAGGTGCCCGAGGCGGGATCGTAGGACCTGTAGCGCTGCGCGCAGTAGCTCGCGTCGCCACCCGGTGCGGCTTCCACGGCGACAGACGGTTCGTCGTAATAGCCGTAGCTGTCGTCATAGTAGCCGGGGCCGTAGCCATAATAACCGGAGCCGTAATACGCGCCCGAGGCGAGGGCGCCGCCGACGACTGCACCGGCCACCGCGCCGGGCCAGAACCCGCCGCCACGGTGGTAACCGCCGTGCCAGCCGCCACCGCCGCCGCGCCAACCACCGCCGCCGCCGCCGGCCCACTGGCCGCCGCCACCACCGCCGTGCCAGCCGCCGCCACCGCCCATGGCAGCACCACGACCGCCGCCAAAGCCGCCACCGCCGCCACCGATATGGCCGCCACCGCCGCCGCCACCACCGCGTGCACCACCGCCACCGCCCATCGCACCCATCTGCGCGGCGGACTGGGCGAACGAAACGGTCGGCGCCACAGCCAGCGGCAGCGCAAGCGCCAGAGCCGCTGCGGTGCTCAGAACCTTCACATTGATCATTTTGGACTCCATCAAAACGGATAATGTCTAACCAATTCTGCGGTTGGACGTTCCCGTGCTCCACATTGATTGTGGGTCATCTTTGCTTGCGCGCCGGCGCATGTATGGCAGCTGAACAAAACTCTCCGTGACCGCGTCATTTGGTCGCCGAATGGGGCCCCTCGTCGGGGGCCATGGAGTGGCGGGCTACCTTGGCGGCGGCTGGACATTTGGGGATTCAGGTGGCATCAGAGCCGGACTGCCTCGAACCGACGACCGGCCACGCATGAAACAATTCCTGCTGAAATTCTTCACCTGGTGGAACGGCCAGACCTTTGGCACGCAATTGTGGACCTCGCGCTACGGCGAGCTGGTCGGCGAGGACGAGCAGGGCAATCGCTACTATCGCACCAAGGGCGGCGAGATCGACCCGACGCTGCATTTCGAGCGCCGCTGGGTGGTCTATAACGGCTATGCCGAAGCGTCCCGGGTACCGCCGAGCTGGCACGGCTGGCTGCATCACACCGTCGATGTGCCTCCGACCGAGCAGAACTACACCCCGCGGGAATGGGAAAAGCCGCATCTGCCGAACATGACCGGCACCGCGCAGGCTTACCGTCCGTCCGGCTCGACGCTGGCGAGCGGCCGTCGTCCCAAGGCGACCGGCGACTACCACGCCTGGACGCCGCGAAGCTGACCCTCGCGCATCGTTGTGTCTGCCGCGCACGCGCGTAACGCCACGCGTGTATCGCACGCGCCTGTGGCAGCGCGGGGCGCGCCTGTGGACAACGGTAACAGCGGGGACAGCTGGGCGGCGCCCGAGGTTGTGTGCTTGCGTTACGCGCGGGTTCGCGGCTCAATGAAGCCATCTTACGGAGATGGGAGACCATCGCGTCGGATCGGGCTCCAGATCGCGACTGTCCCGATGAGCAGCGGCCTCCGAGTTGGATGCGGCCGGGAGATAGGCCCCCGGTACAGATGTCCTGAAATCGCCCGCAAATGTGAGGCTATCGTAAGACAGGAAAGGCCGCCCGGGAAACCAGGCGGCCTTTTTCTTTGCGGCGATCAGGTCAGGACAGCCGTGCCGCGGCGCGGCCCATCAATTGGCTGCGGCGCGCGTGGGCCGGTCCCATCCGCTCCTTCATGAAGGCGAGGATCTCGGCCGGCGCGGTGTCGGGCGAGCCGGCATTGAACGGCGGGGCCGGGTTGTATTCGAGCCTGAGCTGGATCGCTTCCGCGGTCTTGCGGTCGACGAGCTCGGACACCAGCGTCAGCGCGAAATCGATGCCGGCCGTGACGCCGCCGCCGGTGAAGCGGTTACGATCGACGCAGACGCGGGTCCTGGTCGGAATGGCTCCGAAGCCCGAAAGGAAATCGATCGCGCTCCAATGCGTGGTGGCGCGATAGCCCTTCAGGAGACCGGCCGCGCCGAGCACCAGCGATCCCGTACAGACCGACGTGACGTATTTCGCTCCCTCGGCCTGCTTGCGCAGGAAAGCCAGCATCTCCTCGTCGCCGACCATGTCGTCGGTGCCGAACCCGCCGGGCACGCAGACCACGTCGAGCTGCGGACACTGGGCAAAGGTCGTGGTCGGCGTCAGGACCATGACGGAGTCAGTCGGAACGGGTTCGATCCGTTTCCAGATCAGATGCACCTTGGCGCCTGGGACCGAGCAGAACACCTGCAGCGGGCCGGTCAGGTCGAGCTGGGTCACCTTCGGGAAGACGAGCAATCCAATCTGCAGGGGTTCGGACATCGGAGGTCTCCAAATTGCGCTTGACGGAACCACGGTGCCATGGTGGCCTCCTGCCCAAAATGGCGTATTTCCCTCATTTTCAGACCTAGTGACCTCTGCGAGGATTTGCGATGATCGGCATCCTGATCTTTCCTGACTTCCAGCTGCTCGACGCGGCCGGCCCGATCGCGGCCTTCGAGATCGCGGCGCGCTTCGCCAACAACGCGACGGCGATCAGGACGATCGCGGTGAAGGCGGGGCCGGTGCGCAGCTCGTCCGGCGTCGAGATGCTGGCACGCGGCCTCAAGCCGTCGGCGGCGATCACGACGCTGATCATTGCGGGCGGCAACGGCGTGCGTACGCCGGCGACCTGTCCGACCACGCTGTCATTCGTGCGACGGATGGCGGGCCGCGGCATTCGCGTCGCCAGCGTCTGCTCGGGCGCCTATGTGCTGGCCGAGGCGGGCCTGCTCGACGGCCGCCGCGCCACCACGCATTGGCAGCGCACGCCGCATTTCGTGAAGGCCTACCCGAAGATCAAGCTCGAGCCGGACCAGATCTTCGTCCGCGACGGCAATATCTGGAGCTCGGCCGGCATCACCGCCGGCATCGACCTTGCGCTCGCGATGATCACCGAAGATTACGGGGACGAGGTCGCGCAGAACACCGCACGGCAGCTCGTGCTGTATCACCGGCGCAGCGGCGGGCAGTCGCAGTTTTCCTCGCTCTTGGAATTGAAGACGCCGAACGGCCGGTTCGGGCCGCTGCTCGCCTGGGCGCGCGAGCATCTCGACGCGCCGCTGACGGTCGAGGACCTCGCGGACAAGGCCGGGATGAGCTCGCGGCATTTCACCCGCGCCTTCATCGCGGAGACCGGCACCACGCCATCGAAAGCGGTCGAACGGTTGAGGATCGAGGTGGCGCGGCAGCGTGTGCAGTCGTCGGGCGAGGCGATCGAGCGTGTCGCCGAGATCACCGGCTTCCGCGATCCGGAGCGGATGCGCCGCGCCTTCATCCGCGCCTTCGGCCAGCCGCCGCAATCGCTGCGCCGGGCCGCGCGGGTGGGGTAGGCGCCAAATTCATCGGCGCTGCCGGCAGAGGCAATTTGAGTTTGGGACAAGCTCGTTGTCCGATCTCACACGATCCGTGCTTTGCACTGATGAACCGGCGCGAAGGTTCCCGTGACCTACGTTAAGTGGGCGTTGGGGACCCGAGGAGGTTCTACATGACAAAGCATCGAACGATTACTGGGTTCGTGGCTGTCGCCCTGCTGGCTGTCACGGCAACCGCCGCTACGATGAGGTCGCACGCGTCCCGGACCGACGGCATTGTCGCCTCCGGCACGGACACGCTCCCGGCTAAGGATTTTAACGACCGCTGGTCCGCGATATCCGCTCTGCCTCCCGCAACCGACATGGCCGAGCGTGCACCTGACGCGCGTTAAATAGGTCATTGACGGAGGTCCGGCCCTTTCGCGGACTCGCCGCGCGTAGAGATCGCCCCCTCGCAGCACAAAAGCCCCGCCGAAGCGGGGCAGGATGTTGAACGACTTAATCTTGAATAGAACGATTAGTCTTGAATAGAACTAGCAGGTCCGCCGCGCCGGAATAGCGCAGCCATTCACATCACCAGGATCAGCCCACGATCGCAGAAATACACGGATGCGCTGAGCACGAAACGTGCCCCAGCCGAAATATCACTAGCTTATATCACTAGCTCAATGTGTCGGTCGCGATCTTCTTCTTGAGTGCCTCGCAGGTATCCCTGACCTCTGTGGTCATCAACGAGACGGCTTCGATCTGCAGGAAAAAACGCTTGCCCTGATCGCGGTAACCTGCAGCGAACTCCTTGATTTCCGCGATCATCTCATGGACGCCTGCCACCATTGCCTCGCAGTTCTTGGCGGCCAATTGCAGTTCCGTTCCAAGGGCCTCGATCTCTTTCACCGCCGCTTCGTATTCACGCACGACCGCCTCGGCGGATAGCTTGCCCACCTCGTTGACGCCGTTGCGGTGCTCGACGTAGTCCGGCATCGGTGAGAGAGGCCGAATGTTGCTGCGTGGTCGATGCGAATTCATCGTGTCGACTTCGCCCTGCAACTGTTCCAACGGGGCGCGGGCGAGGACTTCAGCACTAACACTCATGCGAACGCTCCATAAGTTGTTACGGCGAATGGAGTTTAGCAATGTCAACGGATTTGTCTTGCTTTTCCACAAGTTTGAAGCAGTCCAATTGTGCGCTGCAGCATGGCGAATTCCACATTTGCGTCAGTGCGGCGCGTCGGGATGCCAGCCGAGCAGGGCCAACATCACGATGAAGCCGACGACGTAGGCGATCATGATCGGCCAGCCCTGGGTGATCCATCGGATCACCGACTTGGCTTCCGGATACATGTTGGACACCGCAACGCCCGCGGACGACCCGAACCAGACCATCGATCCGCCGAATCCGACCGCATAGGCGAGAATGCCCCAGTCGTAGCCGCCTTGCTTCAGTGCCAGTGCGGTCAATGGAATGTTGTCGAACACCGCCGAGACGAAGCCGAGTCCGAGGGCGCTCTGCCAGGATGCGGTGGGTAACTTCTCCACCGGCATCATCGAGGCTGCCGTCACCAGCGCGAGCAGGAACACGGTGCCCTTGAGCGTCTCGGGCATCACCGACCAGTCCGGTCGCCGCAGCAACGAGGTGACGAGGATCGCGGCCCAGACGGCGAGGCCGAGCACGGGCAGCGCATCGAGCAGCGCGGGGAATTTCAGATTGGCAGTGACATTGGCTGAGAGCGCGGCGAGCAGGATCGCCGCGACGATCGCGACGCGCGACCAATCGATAGCGAGGCCGGACGGTGCGTTCTTCACGATCGGGGAAAAGCGGTGTTGCTGCAGCGAGGCCGGCACCGCAAACACCAGCATCGCGACGGCGGCGGCGAGATAGGCGTCGACGACGGTGAGCGGGCTGATGCCGTCGATCCACATCATCGTCGTCGTGGTGTCGCCGACGACGCTGCCGGCGCCGCCGGCATTCGATGCGGCAACGATGGCGGCGAGATAGCCGATATGGACGCGGCCGCGGAACACGTGGCGCGCAACGGTGCCGCCGATCAGCGCGGCCGCGATATTGTCGAGGAAGCCCGACAGCACGAACACGATCACCAGCAGGATCAGTCCGCCCTTCCAGTCATCGGGCAGCAGTGCCGGCATCTCGTCGGGCATGCGGCTCTCTTCGAAATGGCGCGACAGCAGCGCAAATCCCATCAAGAGCAGGAACAGGTTCGCGAGCGTGACCCACTCATGCTCCATGTGATGCGCAAGGCCGGGCAGGCCCGCACCGAATTTTGCAAAGCCGGCAAATATCAGCTTGTAGGCGATGATCGCGGCAAGGCCCGTCAACGCCACGGCGAGCGTATGGTGATGGAAGATCGCGACGCCAAGCAGCGTCAGCGCGAACAGGATGAAATCGAGCGGGATACCGTAGACGAGGATGGGCGTGAGCAAGATGATCTCGATGGCTGGAGTGCCCGGCGGCATGAAGCGCGTCCGGCCGCACTATCGTGCGGCGCGGGGAACTTCAAGGCGCGCTAATGCCGCAAGCTGCGCTCGCCATGCGCTCGCGAGCCTTGATCGGGGACGGCGCCAAGCACGTCGCCCCTGATCGGATCGCTTAGCCCAGCGTCTTCAGCCAGGCGCTGATCTCGCTCACCGCGACATTGGCCTGATTGAGCAGCTTGCCCATGGTTAAGAAGCCATGGAACTGGCCGGGGAAATGTCGGTAGGTCACGGGCACGCCGGCGTCCTCGAGGAATTTCGCGTACTCGTCGCCTTCGTCGCGCAGCGGATCGGCGCCGGCGGTCAGCACGTAGGCGGGCGGCAGTCCGGCAAAGTCTTTCGCGCGCGCGGGCGAGGCGCGCCAGTCGCTGTCGTCGGCGTCACCTAGATAATGGTTGCCGAACCAGCCGATCACCGAATGCGTGAGCAGGATGCTGGTCTCGGGCTCGCGATGCGAGGGATGCTTCCGCGAGAAATCGGTGGCGGGATAGACCAGCAGCTGGGCGGCGAGTTTTGGGCCTCCGTCGCGCGCCGTCAGAGCAACGACGGCCGCGAGGTTGCCGCCGGCGCTGTCGCCACCGACGATCAGGTGCGCGGCGTCGATGCCGAGATCCCTGGTGTTGGCGGCAACCCATCTGGTCGCGGTGACGGCATCATCCACCGCGGCAGGGAAGCGGTGCTCGGGCGCCAGGCGATAGTCGACCGAGATCACGATCAACTCGCCCTCATGGGCAAGCTTCTGGCAAACCACCTCATGGGTATCGAGATCGCCGATCACCCAGCCGCCGCCATGGAAGAACACCAGGCACGGCGCGAGCCCGTTGGTCTTGCGCAGCGTCTTCGGCGTGTAGATGCGGGCGGGGATGGTGCCGTGCGGCGCCGGGATCGCAAGCGCGTCGCTTGATTCAAGCGCGGGCGGCTCGGGATTGGAGACGACGCGGGCGGCCCGATAATATTCGCGCGCTTCCGGCGCGGTCAGCGTCTCGTAGGCAGGGCGGCCGGCCTCCTGGAAGGCCTTGTAGACGGCAGCGGCATCGGGATCGAGAACGACGGGCATGGACAACAAACCTTCTTGTGATGCTGAACTGAAATGTCAGGCGGCGGTGCGGCCGCCGTCGACGGTATAGGCGGAGCCGGAGACGTAACTCGCCTCGTCTGAAGCAAGGAAAGCGACGATGGAGGCGACCTCGCTCGCGAGCCCGAGCCGGCGCGCCGGGATGCGGTCAACGATCTTCTCGACCGGCGGCGGCGCATTGCCGCCGGAACGGCCCTGCAGGATGGTGCTCAGCATCCGGCTCTCGATCATGCCGGGACAGACGCAATTGACGCGCACGCCGGTGCCGGTGCACTCCCAGGCCGCGCTCTTGGTCAGTCCAATCACCGCGTGCTTGCTGGCGCTATAGACCGCGATCATCGGCGATCCCATCAGGCCGGCGATCGAGGCGGTGTTGATGATGCTGCCCTTGTTCTGCTTCAGCATGACCGGCAGCACATGCTTCATGCCGAGGAAGACGCCGACGACGTTGACGTCGAGCACGCGGCGAAAGCTCTCCAGCGAGTATTCCGGGATCGGCTTGATGTCGCCCTCGATGCCGGCGTTGTTGTAGAAGGCGTCGATGGTGCCGAAGCGGTCCACGGCGGCGCGGACATAATCCTTGACCTCGTCCTCATCGGTGACGTCGGCGGCGATCGCGAAGGCCTCGGCCGAGGCGGGCAGGTCCTTGACGGCGGCCGCGAGATCGGCCCCCTTGCGGTCGACTGCGACAATCCGCGCACCGCGTTCGGCGAGCAGACGGAGCGTGGCGGTTCCGATGACGCCGGCAGCCCCGGTGACGACGGCGACCCGGCCGTCGAGCCTGATGCGATCTGGCATGTTGGGTTTCCTCTGGCTGGTCCGGTTCGGTCCGGATTTTCCTGGTTGTCACGCGGTGCCGCGCGCCTTCAGCGTGAGCACTATCACACGTGTTCCCAAGGGTTGACCAGAGCTTGACCAGTGCCGGGCCAGTGCGCCGGGGAGGGGTGGCCGGGCGCCCTTTCCCCGCCCTATTTGGCGTGTTAACCGGTGGCCTGCGAGCGGCTGATATCAAGGTAGACTGTCGCGAGCCCGATTCGCCCTTTAAAGCCGCGCGAGATGCTTCGAACCATTGCCCTGACTGGCTTTGCGGCCATGGTTGCCGCCTCAACCATCTCGCTTGCGCCGCCCGCGCGCGCGCAGATCGGAACGATTTTCTCCGATCCCGCACCGCGTCCGCCCGGCTCGATTCCGCGTGGTCAGGTGGCTCCTCCCGGCGACGACGACGAAGAAGTGCCGGAATTGCCGCGCGGCCGCCTGCTGCCGACGCAGCCGCGGGCGTTGCCGCCAGGGCAGACGGTGCCGCCGCCCGGCAGCGTGCAGTCGCAACCTTTGGCGCCGCCGCCCGGCACCACGGTGGCTCCTCCGGGCACGCAGCCCGGTGTTGCCGTGCAGCCGCCGCAACCGGGCGGTCCAGCCGTTGCCAGCACGCCGCCCGGCGCCAATCCGCTGCCTGGCCTGCCGCCGGGGCAGCGTCAGCCCAAGGGGACTCCGCAGGGCACGCCACAGGGCACCCCACAGCAGACGCCTGCCACGTTGCAGCCGGGCGACGAGGTCGTGCAGGAGCCGCCGTCGACCAAGATCACCAACAAGAAGGCGAGCTTCTCCGGCCTCGACAAGGTCACTGGACGCATCATCAATTTCGACGAGGATATCGGCGAGACCGTGCAGTTCGGCGCGCTGCGGGTGAAGACCGATGCCTGCTATACGCGGCCGTCGACGGAAGCCGCCAACACCGACGCCTTTGTCGAGGTCGACGAGATCACGCTGCAGGGCGAGGTGAAGCGGATCTTCTCGGGCTGGATGTTCGCGGCGAGTCCGGGTCTGCATGGCGTCGAGCATCCGATCTACGACATCTGGCTGACCGACTGCAAAGGGCCGGACCAGACCATCGTGACCGCCGCGCCCGATCCGCCGAAGGCGCCGACGCCGCCACCGCCGCCGGCCCAGAAGCGCGCGCCGCCGAAGCAGGCCGCGCCACGCCCGCCGCCGCAGCCGCAATACCAGCAGCAGCAGCCGCCACCCCCGCCGCCCCAGCAGCAGCGGCCGGGCGGATTGTTCGGCGGATTATTCGGGAATTGATGGGCACTTCGGAGCCGGATTACGCTTTCGCTTCATCCGGCTACGGCGCAGTCATACTTCAACTGCGCGCGGCGATGATCGCCAGCGCGTCTGCGCCCTTGACCGGCTGCGCGGCATCGAGCCTGCGGAAATCCGCCGGCGCGCCCGTGATCGCCTTGTCGAGCAGCGCGCGATAGCGACGCCGCGGGATCTCGACCGCGCCGAACGTCTTCAGATGCTCGGTCACATATTGCGTGTCGAGCAGTTCGAATCCGCCCGCGATCAGCCGGGCCACCAGATGCACCAGCGCGACCTTCGATGCGTCGCGTTCAGTGTGAAACATGCTTTCGCCGAAGAAGGCGCGGCCGAGGCTGACGCCGTAGAGGCCGCCGACCAGATTGTCGTCCTGCCAGACCTCGACGCTGTGGCAATAGCCCGACGTATACAGCCCGAGATAGAGATCGCGGATGCGCTTGTTGATCCAGGTGTCGTCGCGGCCGGGCTGCGGCGCTGCGCAACCCGCGATCACGGCCTTGAACGCGGTATCGACGGTGACCGTGAACACATCCGAGCGCACGGTGCGCGCCAATCTGGAGGCGACACGGAAGCCGTCGAACGGAATCACGCCGCGCAATTCCGGCTCGACCCAGAACAGGGTCGGATCGTCGGCGCTCTCCGCCATCGGGAAGATGCCGCAAGCATAGGCGCGCAGCAGCACCTCGGGCGTGATCTCGGAAGAGGCGGAGTCGCGTGACGTCATGCCACTGAGGATAGCAAAGCGCGGGCGGTCTTGCGATGGGGCCGGCCGGCCCGGTCGCGACGTGTTGACGAAACGCGCCGGTTCCTCCACAAGCCGCGCCATCCCGCCGCAGTTTCCAGAGACGGACTGCGCGGCCATGCTACATTGCCACAAAAAGATGGCGCCGCCGCCCGGGACATGGTGGCTGCGCGACCGACAATCAACACAGATGAGGGGGACGCTGCATGAAAATGTCATGGCGGACGTTTGCGCCGTTGCTGGTCTGGCTGGTGATCTATCTGGTCCCGGTGCCATCGGGGCTGAACGCCAATCAGTGGCACTATTTTGCGGTGTTCGCCGCCGTCATCACCGGGCTGATCCTCGAATCGATGCCGGTCGGTGCGGTTGGCCTGATTGGCCTGACGGTTGCCGGCGTCGGCGGCTATGTCGAGCCCGATCCGAACAAGTCGCTGCGCTGGATGCTCGGCGGCTTTTCCGAGAGCACGGTATGGCTGATCGTCGGCGCCTTCGTGTTCTCGATCGGCTACCGCAAGAGCGGGCTCGGCCGCCGGCTGGCGCTGCTGTTGGTACGGGGGCTCGGCCGCCGCACCATCGGGCTCGGCTATGCGGTGGCGTTTTCCGATCTCGTGCTGGCACCGGCAACGCCGTCCAACACCGCGCGCTCGGGCGGCACCATCTATCCGATCGTCAGCAACATCCCGCGCATCTATGGCTCCGAGCCCGGTCCGACCGCGGGCAAGATCGGCACTTTCGTGATGTGGACGGCGTTCGCGACCACGGCCGTCACCAGCTCGCTGTTTCTGACCGCATTGGCGCCGAACGCCGCGGCGCTCTCGATCGCCAAGAAGCTCGTCAACATCGAGGTCGGCTGGTCGCAATGGTTCATCGGCTTCGCACCGCTCGGTATCCTCTTGCTGCTGCTGGTGCCGCTGCTCAGCTATTTGGTCTGCCGGCCCGAGATCAAGGAGAGCCCCGAGATCGTGACCTGGAGCGAAGGCGAGCTCGCCAAGATGGGGCCGCCGTCGCGGCACGAATGGATCATGGCGGTGCTGGTGCTGCTCGCGATGTTCCTGTGGATCTGCGGCTCCAATCCCAATATCAGCGTGCCGCTGCTCGGCTCGAACTTCATCAACGCGACAACCGTGGTGTTCGTCGTGATCTCGCTGATGCTGCTGTCAGGCGTGATCGCGTTCGAGGACATCGTCGCGGAGAAGAGCGCGTGGGAGGTCTTTTTCTATTTCACCTCGCTGCTCACGCTGTCGTCGGGCCTCAACGAGATCGGCTTCATCAAATGGGTGGCCGAGGGCTATGCGAAGCCGCTCTCCGGCACGTCGCCACTGGTCGGGATGATCCTGCTCGTCACTTTCTTCTTCTGGGTCCACTATTTCTTCTCGAGCATCACCTCGCACACCGCCGCCGTGCTGCCGGTGGTGCTCGCCGTCGGCTCCAGCATACCCGGCCTGCCGGTGCAGACCCTGATGCTACTCTGCGTCTATTCGCTCGGGCTGATGGGCGTGATCTCGCCCTACGCCACGGGTCCGGCGCCGATGTATTACGGCAGCGGCTATATCGGCAAAGGCGACTTCTGGAAGTTCGGGCTGATCTTCGGCGTGATCTACTTTGCCGGATTGTTGCTGATCGTGTTGCCCTGGCTACAAACGATCGGGTAAAATAGCCATAATCCAGCGAGAAACAGCGGCCGACCGGGAAGGAGGACTTTCCTTTCCGATTCTTAACGCGCTTTGTCCGACGGAAGCGTCCAAAATGCTTCCTCGGATGTGGCGCGCGCGGATTTCAGGGGACACATAGAGCCGCGCGAGCTCATTGGTGTTTCTTCGTGGGCAGGTTATGGACCAGCAGATCAAAGATCCGTCGATTGTGGCGCCAGAGCAAACCAGGCGAACGTCGCGCGGGCGAGGGTTTCTGACGGGATGTGTCGTGCTGGCGGTGCTTGCCGGCATCGTCTGGTGGACGCGGCAGCAGGCCGCACCCCAGCAGGCCGGAGGCGGGCGCAACGCCGGGCCGATGTCGATCGTGCCGGAGACCGTCGGCAAGGGCGATATCGGCGTCAGCCTCAACGCGCTCGGCACCGTGACCTCGCTCGCGACCGTGACGATCCGGAGCCAGATCAGCGGCTACCTGATGAAGATCGATTTCAAGGAGGGCGACGAGGTCAAGAAGGGCGACCTGATCGCCGAGATCGATTCGCGTCCCTATGAGGCGACGCTGGCGCAGTCCAAGGGACAGCTCGCCCGCGACGAAGCGCAGCTGAAGGGCGCCCAGGTCGATCTTACCCGCTACCAGAACCTCGCTGCGCAGAACGCCGTGCCGCACCAACAGCTCGATACCCAGGTTGCGCTGGTCGCGCAGTATCAGGGCACGGTGGAGGCCGACCGCGCCTCGGTGAAGTCGGCCGAAGTGAACTTGCAGTATTGTCACATCGTGTCGCCGATCAACGGCCGCGTCGGGCTCCGTCAGGTCGACCTCGGCAACTACGTGACGCCGGGCGACACCAACGGCCTTGTCGTGATCACGCAGCTCGAACCGATCAGCGTGCTGTTCACGCTGCCGGAAGACAATCTGCAGGCGGTCGCGAAGCGGTTGAAGGAGGGTGCGGTGCTGCCGACGGCGGCCTATGACCGCAGCGGCGCCAACAAGCTCGCCGAGGGATCGCTGCAAACCTTCGACAGCCAGATCGATGCGACCACCGGAACGATCAAGCTGCGCGCCCAGTTCGAGAACGACAAGCGCACGCTCTATCCGAACCAGTTCGTCAATGTCCGCCTGCTGCTCGACACCCACAAGGATGCCACGACGATGTCGACTGCCGGCATCCAGCGCGGCGTCCCCGGCACCTTCGTCTATCTCGTCAACGCCGACAGCACGGTCTCGGTGCGGCCGGTCAAGCTCGGCGTCACCGACGGCGATCGGGTCGAGGTCCTGTCGGGGCTGACGGCCGGCGATCGCATCGTGATCGACGGTGCCGACAAGCTGCGCGAGGGCGCCAAGGTGATCGTGCGCTCCGCCGCCGATGCCGCGAACCCGGCCGCCGGTGCTGCCAAGGGCGCGGCGAAGGGAGACGGCAAGGGAGATAGTAAGGGCGGCGCTGATCCCGACAAGGCGGGAGGCGGCAACCACAAGCGGCCCGAGGACGGGCAGAAGAAATGAACCCGTCGCGGCCATTCATCCTGCGGCCGGTGGCGACGACCCTGATGATGATCGCCATCATGCTGTCGGGCATGCTGGCGTTCAGATTCCTGCCGGTCGCGGCGCTGCCGGAGGTCGACTATCCGACCATCCAGGTGCAGACCTTCTATCCGGGCGCGAGCCCCGACGTGATGACGTCGTCGGTGACGGCGCCGCTCGAGGTGCAGTTCGGCCAGATGCCGAATTTGAACCAGATGAGCTCGGTGAGCTCGGCCGGCTCGTCCGTCATCACGCTGCAATTCGGCCTGTCGATCTCGCTCGACGTCGCCGAGCAGGAGGTGCAGGCCGCGATCAACGCCGCGGGCAATCTGCTGCCGTCGGATCTGCCGGCGCCGCCGATCTACGCCAAGGTCAATCCGGCCGACGCACCGATCCTGACGCTTGGCCTGACCTCGAAGACCATGCCGCTGACGCAGGTGCAGGACTTTGTCGACACGCGCCTGGCGCAGAAGATCTCGCAGCTGCCCGGCGTCGGCCTCGTCAGCATCAGCGGCGGACAGCGGCCTGCGGTGCGCATCCAGGCCGATATCCGCAAGCTCGCGGCCTACGGCCTGAATATCGACGATCTCCGCACCACGCTCGGCAACGCAAACGTCAACACGCCGAAAGGCAATTTCGACGGCGCGATGCGCGCCTACACCATCAACGCCAACGACCAAATCCGCAATGCCACCGACTACCGCTCGCTGGTCATTGCCTACAAGAACGGCTCGCCGGTCCGCCTCAGCGACGTCGGCAATGTCGTCGACGGCGCGCAGAACGACAAGCTCGGCGCCTGGATGAACGAGACGCCGGCGATCATCCTCAACATCCAGCGTCAGCCCGGTGCCAACGTCATCTCGGTGGTCCAGGGCATCAAGGATCTGCTGCCGCAGCTGCAGGCCACGCTGCCGGCCGCGATCGACCTCAATATCCTGACCGATCGCACCGTGACGATCCGGGCCTCGGTGCGCGACGTCGAATACGAGCTCGCGCTGGCGGTGGTCCTGGTCGTGCTTGTCATCTTCGTGTTCCTGCGCTCGACCCGCGCCACGCTGATCCCGAGCCTGTCGGTGCCGCTCTCGCTGGTCGGCACGCTCGGGGCGATGTATCTGTTCGGCTTCAGCCTGAACAATCTGTCGCTGATGGCGTTGACGATCGCGACCGGCTTCGTGGTCGATGACGCCATCGTCGTGATCGAGAACATCTCGCGCTACATCGAGGAGGGCGAGCTGCCGCTGGAAGCCGCCTTGCGCGGCTCCGAGCAGATCGGCTTCACCATCATCTCGCTGACGGTGTCGCTGATCGCGGTGCTGATCCCGCTGTTGTTCATGGGCGATGTCGTCGGCCGCCTGTTCCGCGAATTCGCGATCACGCTGTCGGTCACGATCCTGATCTCCGCCGTGGTGTCGCTGACGCTGGTGCCGATGGCCTGCGCAAAACTCCTGAAGCCGGAGAGCATGGCGCGCGAGAACACCTTCCAGCGGCTCAGCCGGGAAGGCTTCGACGCCGTCATCGCGATCTATGCGCGGATGCTCAACTGGGTGCTGGATCGCCAGACGCTGGTGCTGCTGGTTGCGCTCGCCACCTTTGGACTCACGGCGCTGCTCTATGTCCTCATTCCCAAGGGCTTCTTTCCGGTGCAGGACACCGGCGTGATCCAGGCGATTTCGGAGGCGCCGCAATCGGTGTCCTATGCGGCGATGGCCGAGCGGCAGCAGCGGCTCGCCAGCGCGATCCTGAAGGACCCGGACGTGCAAAGCCTGTCGTCGTTCATCGGCGTCGACGGCACCAACACCACGCTCAACAGCGGCCGCATCCTGATCAATCTGAAGCCGCATGAGCAGCGCAAAGCCAATGTCTCCGCGATCATGGACCGGATCAAGGCGAGCACGGCGGCGCTGACCGGCATCACGCTCTACATGCAGCCGGTCCAGGATCTCACCATCGAAGGCACGGTGAGCCGGACGCAGTACCAGTTCATCCTGCAGGATGCCGATCCGACCGAGCTTGCGGAATGGACGCCGAAGCTGGTCGACAAGCTCAGGGAATTGCCGGAGCTCAGCGACGTCACCAGCGATATCACCGCGCAGGGGCTTTCGGTGTTCGTGGATATCGACCGCGACCAGGCGGCGCGGTTCGGCATCACGCCGGCAACGATCGACAATGCGCTGTACGATTCCTACGGGCAGCGCATCGTCTCCACCGTGTTCACCAATTCGAACCAGTACCGCGTCATCCTCGAGGCCGATCCGTCGCTGCAGAACTCGCTGGATTCGCTGTCGTCGATCTACCTGCCGTCATCGGTCGGCTCGACGCCGGTGCCGCTGTCGGTGATGGCCAAGATGCGGGTGGAGACCGCGCCGCTGCAGGTCTCGCATCTCGGCCAATTCCCGTCGGCGACCGTCTCGTTCAATCTGGCGCCGGGCGCCTCGCTCGGCGGAGCGGTGACGGCGATCAAGCAGGCACAGGCCGACATCAACCAGCCGCTCGGCATGATCACGAGCTTCCAGGGCGCGGCGCTGGCTTTCCAGTCGTCGCTCTCAAACCAGCTGTTCCTGATCCTGGCCGCGATCATCACTGTCTATATCGTGCTAGGTGTGCTCTACGAGAGCTTCATCCATCCCCTGACCATCCTCTCGACGCTGCCGTCGGCTGGGATCGGCGCGTTGCTGGCGCTGATGATGGCCGGGCAGGATCTCACCATCATCGCGATTATCGGCATCATCCTCTTGATCGGCATCGTGAAGAAGAACGCGATCATGATGATCGACTTCGCGCTCGACGCCGAGCGCAACGAGGGCAAGCCGCCGCGGGAGGCGATCTACCAGGCCTGCCTGTTGCGGTTCCGGCCGATCATCATGACGACGATGGCAGCTGTCCTCGGCGCACTGCCGCTGATGATCGGCAGCGGCGCCGGTTCCGAGCTCCGGCATCCGCTCGGCATCTCGATCGTCGGCGGCCTGCTGGTGAGCCAGCTCTTGACCCTGTTCACGACGCCGGTGATCTATCTCTGGTTCGATCGCCTGGCGCTGCGGTTTGCCGGGCGGGCGGGCGAGGTCGGCGAGGCGAGCGGGTCGCGTTGAGCCATGGACCCGTCAACGCCCTTCATCCGCCGGCCGGTCGCGACCACGCTGTTGACCTTCGGGCTTGCGGCGGCGGGCATTGTCGCGTTCTTCAAATTGCCGGTGTCGCCGCTGCCGCAGGTGGATTTCCCGACCATCTCGGTGCAGGCCACGCTGCCCGGCGCCAGCCCGCAGGACGTCGCGACCACGGTCGCAAGCCCGCTTGAACGGCATCTCGGCCAGATCGCCGATGTGACCGAAATGACGTCGTCGAGTTCGGTCGGTCAGACCCGGATCACGCTGCAGTTCGGGCTGAACCGCGACATCAACGGCGCGGCGCGCGACGTGCAGGCCGCGATCAATGCGGCGCGGGCCGATCTGCCGACCAGCCTGCGCAGCAATCCGACCTACCGCAAGGTCAATCCGGCCGACGCGCCGATCCTGATCCTGACGCTGACGTCGGATACGCTGACCCGCGGCGATCTCTACGATGCCGCATCCACCGTGCTGGCGCAGAAGCTGTCGCAGGTCGAGGGCGTCGGCGAGGTCGTGGTGGGCGGCAGCTCGCTGCCCGCGGTCCGTGTCGATCTGACCCCGCAGGCGCTCTATAAATACGGCATCGGTCTCGAAGACGTCCGCGCGGCGCTGTCGAGCGCCAACGCCCACAGCCCGAAGGGCAGCATCGACGTCGGCGACCAGCGCTACCAGGTCTACGCCAACGACCAGGCCAACAAGGCCGACGACTACAAATCGCTGATCGTCGCCTATCGCAACGGCGCACCGGTTCACCTCTCCGACGTCGGCGAGGTGGCCGACGGCGTCGAGAACTTGCGCAATGCCGGGCTTGCCAACGGCAAGCCCGCGGTGCTGATCATCCTCTACCGGCAGCCGAACGCCAATATCATCTCGACCGTCGACCTGGTGAAGCGGCTGATGCCGCAGTTGCAGGCATCGGTATCGCCGGCGATCGATATCGGCCTTGCGGTCGACCGCTCGACCACCATCCGCACCTCGCTCAGGGACGTGGAACGGACGCTCGTTCTGGCCGTGCTGCTGGTCATCGTCGTGGTGTTCGCGTTCCTGCGCAATGTGCGCGCCACCTTCATTCCGGTGGTGGCGGTCTCGGTGTCGCTGGTCGCGACCTTCGGGGCGATGTACCTGATCGGCTATAGCCTCGACAATCTGTCCCTGATGGCGCTGACGGTTGCGACCGGCTTCGTGGTCGACGATGCCATCGTGGTGCTGGAGAACGTCACCCGGTACATCGAGGAGGGGTTGAGCCCGCTCGAGGCGGCGCTGAAGGGCGCCAACGAGGTCGGCTTCACCGTGCTGTCGATGAGCATCTCGCTAATCGCGGTGTTCATTCCGATCCTCCTGATGGCCGGCATCGTCGGGCGGCTGTTCCGCGAATTCGCGATGACGATCTCGATTTCGATCCTGATCTCGCTTGCGGTCTCGCTGGCGACCACGCCGATGATGTGCGCCGTGCTGCTCAAGCCGGACAGCGGCGGCCATGGGCGACTCTATTGGGCGAGCGAGCGCTTCTTCGAGGCGATGTTGAATTTTTACCGGAGGACACTGACTGCGGCGCTGCAGCATCCGCTGTCGGTGATGCTGATCCTGGCGGCAGTGTTCGGCCTCAACTTCTATCTCTACGACGTGATCCCGAAGGGCTTCTTCCCGCAGCAGGACACCGGGCGGCTGGTCGGCTCGATCCAGGCCGACCAGAGCGTGTCGTTCCAGCTGATGCAGCAGAAGCTCGCGCAGTTCGTCGGCATCATCAAGCGCGATCCGGCGGTGGAGACGGTGGTCGGCTTCACCGGCGGCGGACAGACCAATTCCGGTTTCGTGTTCGTCTCGCTGCGTCCGCTCGACCAGCGCAAGATCGGCGCCGACGGCGTGATCTCGCGGCTGCGCCGCGAGATGTCGGTGGTGCCCGGCGCGAGCCTGTTCCTGCAGGCGGTGCAGGATATCCGGGTCGGCGGACGCCAATCGAACGCGCAGTACCAGTACACGCTGCAAGGATCGACGCTCGAGGAGCTCAATGAATGGTCGCCGAAGATCGCCGCTGCCTTGCAGCGCGATCCGAACCTTGCCGACGTCAACAGCGACCAGCAGAACAAGGGCCTGGAATCCGATCTCGTGATCGATCGCGACGCCGCGGCCCGGCTCGGCATCACGGTCAGCCAGATCGACAACACCCTGTACGACGCCTTCGGCCAGCGGCAGGTGTCGACGATCTATGTCGCGCGCAACCAGTACCACGTCATCATGGAGGTCGCGCCGCGTTATTGGCAGAACCCGGAGACGCTGAAGGACGTCTATATCAGTACGTCGGGCGGATCGGTCGGCGGATCGCAATCGACCAACGCGGTGGCGGGCACCGTGGTGGCGCCGGGAACCTCGAGCGCGGCGAACTCAGCCAATGCCCAGGCCGCGCGCAACCAGGCCACCAATTCGATCGGTTCGACCGGGAAGGGCGTGGCCTCGACCGGATCGGCCGTCTCGACCAGCAGCGAGACCATGATCCCGCTGTCGGCGGTCGCGGCCTTCAAGCAGGGCGCGACGCCGCTTGCGGTCAATCACCAGGGCCTGCTGGTCGCCAACACCATCTCGTTCAATCTGCCGCCGAACGTGTCGCTGAGCACCGCGGTCGCCAGCATCGAGGCGACCATGAACCGGATCGGCGTCCCGGCCACCATCCGCGGCACCTTCCAGGGCTCCGCCAAGGCGTTTCAGGACTCGCTCAACAACCAGCCGTTCCTGATCCTGGCGGCGATTATCACGATCTATATCGTGCTGGGCGTGCTCTATGAGAGCTACGTCCATCCGCTGACCATCTTGTCCACACTGCCCTCGGCAGGTGTGGGCGCCTTGCTGGCGCTGATGGCATTCAAGACCGAGTTCAGTATCATGGCGCTGATCGGCGTCATCCTGCTGATCGGCATTGTGAAGAAGAACGCCATCATGATGATCGACTTTGCGCTGGAGGCGGAACGCAAGCGCGGGCTGGAGCCGCTCGAGGCTATCAAGGAGGCCTGTCTGCTGCGCTTCCGCCCGATCATGATGACGACGATGGCTGCGCTGCTCGGCGCGGTACCGCTCGCGATCGGCATGGGCGACGGCGGCGAGCTACGGCAGCCGCTTGGCATCGCTATCGTCGGCGGCCTGATCCTGAGCCAGGTCCTGACGCTCTACACGACACCGGTCATCTACCTCTATCTCGACCGGTTCCGCTTGTGGGCCCAGCGCGTGCGCCGCGGCGGCGCCCCGCGGATGCCGGGCTCCTCACTTCAACCGGGCGAGTAAATGCCGACAGTTGCAGCGCTGCGATATTCTCAGAAGTTGCGGAAGCCGGCCCGGTTGCTGCGCGTGGCGGCGTTCGGCGGCCTCTGCCTTGGTCTGAGCCTTGGCCTGTCCGGCTGCATCCCCGGAGCGGAGAAGCCCGAGCTCAGTCTCGAAGTGCCGGCGAGCTATCGCGCCGCCGCCAAGGGCGATGCCGACGCGGCCGTTCCGGCGCTCGCCTGGTGGCGCGGCTTCCGCTCGCCTGAGCTGACCGGGTTGATGGAGTCCGCGCAGCTCTACAATCTCGATATCGCGGTGGCGATTGCCCAGATCGCCCAGGCCGACGCTCAGGCCGGCGTGTCCGGCGCCGCGCTCTTGCCGTCGGTCTCCGGATCGGCGAACGCCGAGCGCGAAAAGCTGGCGACGGGGTCGAGTTCGTCGCTCGGTGGAAGCAGCGCGACGTTCTCGCAATACAGTCTGGGGCTGAGCGCGAGCTATATCGTCGACTTCTGGGGCAAGAACCGCGCGACGCTGTCGGCGTCGGAGGAGAGCGCGACCGGCGCCCGCTACAATCGCGAGGTGGTCGCGCTGACCACGATGGCGACGGTTGCCAATACCTATTTCCAGCTGCTGGCGGCGCAGGATCAGATCAAGGTTACCCGCCGCAATCTGGCGGCGGCCGAGCGCATCCTCGCTTTGATCAAGTCGCAATTCGCCGGCGGCACCGCCTCGCAGCTCGACCTGTCGCAGCAGGAGGCGCTGGTCGCCACGCAGCGCGCGGCGATCCCGCCGCTCGAGGTAACGGTCGGGCAGAACACCGCCGCGCTCGCGCTGCTGGTGGCGCGCGCGCCAGCCGATTTCAAGGTGCGCGGCGGCAGCACCACGCAGATCGCTGTGCCGCGCGTGACGCCCGGGTTGCCGTCGGAATTGCTCTATCAGCGGCCTGACATTCGCCAGGCCGAGGCGCAACTGACATCCACCAATTTCAGCGTCGATGCAGCGCGGGCGGCGTTCTTCCCGCAGATCCAGCTGACCGGCACCACGGGCTTCCAGAGCGCGGCGCTGGCCTCGTTGTTCGCACCCGGCGCCTGGTACTACACGCTCGCCGCCGGGCTGACCCAGCCGCTGTTCGACGGCTTCCTGCTGGAGAGTCAGTTCAAGCTCGCCAAGGGCCAGCAACTGCAAAATCTGCAGGCCTATCGCAAGGCGGTGCTATCGGCTTTCGCCGATGTCGAGAAGGCGCTGATCGCGCTGCAAAAGTACACGCTGCAGGAGCGGCTGCAGTCTGACGTGGTGGCGAGTTCGCGCAAGGCGTTCGAGGTCTCCGAAACGCAGCTGCGCGGCGGCACGGTCAATCTCATCACGGTGCTGCAGACCCAGCAGACGCTGTTCACGGCTGAGCTCAACCTGGTCACCGTCCGGCTCAACAAGCTGCTCGCGGCGAGCAGCCTGTTCCAGGCGCTCGGCGGCGGCTGGACGCCCGCCGGCACGCTCGCGGCGGCAGTGCCATGAGGTCGGTCATGCAGCGGTTCGTCACACTCGTCGTCGTTGCGCTCGCCATCGTGCTGGGCGCGCCGGTCGGCACGGCCCACGCGCAGCAGCGTGCGCCCAACAGCGTTCCGCTCGCCTTCGGCATGAGCGTCGATCAGGCCAGCCAGTCGCTCGGCGTTCCCCTGAACTACGTTCGCGGCACACCGGGCAATGAATTGTTCGTCGCACTGCCCAATGTCAGGGGCAGCGTGCTGTCGCGGCGCAGCGACGGGCTCTATCTGCAATTCGGCAAGGGACGCCTGATCGCCTGGAAGGGCGACTGGGGGACCATTCCGCAATGAGGGTTTGGCCATGATTGCCATCAGAGGACTGATCGCTTGCGCTGCCATCGTGCTCAGCGCGGCGGCTGCGTCGGCCCAGGAGCGGCCGCTGCGCTACGGCAGCACCGGCGGCGCGTATTTCGACGGCCGGAATGACGACCGCGATTTTCGCAGCAACGGCTATTTTCCGGGCAACTTTGCCGCCGATCCCTTCAGTGCAGGATTCGGGGCGGCGGGCCTGTTCGGCTCGACGCCGTGGCATCAGGCGCGGCCGTATCCGTCGCAGGTGATCTTCGGCACGCCTTGTCAGGATTGCCGTCCGTACCGCACACGGCGGCACCACGACAGGCACGATTGACGTTCGGAACAGCGTGGCATCTCGCGAGCTCGGTTCTGATTGAATCAGAACCGAGGCTCTGGCTGCTTGCTTGACGCGTTTTTCTTCACGCGTACCGGCGCCCCACTTCGCCTGAAAACGCTCTAACCCTTGCGCAGAAGATCGTCGATGACGCGCAGCTTCATCCGGCCGGTCTCGTCGATGATTTCCCTGCGCAGCGTGTCTTGCTCCATCTCATATTGCTCACGGGAGATGTCTTGACCGCCAACGGCCGTGATTCCGAATCTCTCGACCAGGGCGTTGTGCCGGGCCCTCCACTCGATCACATGCTCGGTCATGGTTTGCGTCACTGCCGGAAGGAAGCCGGGATGAGCTGCAAGGCCGCATGACTCCGTGGTCTGCGGATCTCCGGCCAGCATGATCACGTTCCACTCGTCGTAGCCGACCAGATTCATCTGTGCGTAGAGAAATGCGCCATGCGGCCCATCCCAGATCTTTTGATCGATGACCAGGAACGGCATCGCTTGGCAATGGCCGTGGCGCGCCGTCATGTCGCGGTTGAAGGTCTCGGTGCGTTGCTGCAGCCGCCTGTTGGCCGCAGCGAACACCGCGAGGTGATCGTCTCCCGCCGCCACGACGCGGCCTTCGTCATCAGGCGCGAAACCGGCGTCACGCAGCAGCGATCCGATCTGCGGATGGTTCCACAGCTGCTTGTGAAAAACCGGCGGCGTGCCATCGGCGTCCGGTGCCGGACGCTCGGTGTCCTCGAACTCGCCTGATGTCTGCTGCTTCTTTCCGAAAACTGGCCTGCGCCCGAACATGGCGTGCCGCTCCTGCCAAGCTAAACGGCACCAGCATCGCAAAGGACGCCCAGATATTTCTTAACTGGTCAGGGTTGGCCGGCCGCGATCCATTAACAGAATGACGTAGCCGTTAAAGCGAACCAGACAAATCAATCGAATTTGCCGAAATTTGCGGCATTAACTGGCGGCGGCGGTTGTCGCTTTCGCCGGCGCCGGGCTACTGCGGGCAAACCGCACCACGAAGCGGGTGCCCTTGTGGCTCGGGTCGCGCTCGACGCTGGCGTCGAGCTTGGCGGCCATCGCCGCCACGATGCGCTGGCCCATGCCGGTGCCGCGTGGATCGGCCTTGTCGTCAAGACCGACGCCTTCATCGCTGATCGCGAGCTGCAGGTCGTCGCCCTGCGGCTTGAGCTCGACATCGATCGGGCCGGCGCCGTCGGGATAGGCGTATTTCACGGCGTTCATCACCAGCTCGTTGACGATGATGCCGATCGCAACCGCACGATCGGGATCGATCTCGATCGGGTCGGCCTTCAGTGTCAGCCGTGACATCTTGTTGCCTTCGGCCGATCGCCTGAGATCCTCGAGCAGCGCCTCGAGATACTGGTTCAGCATCACCGTCTTGAAGTCGTGCGAGGTGTAGAGCCGGCGGTGCACCTGCGCGACGGCGGCGACGCGGCCCATCGCGTTGGTCAGCGCCGCCTTGACATCCTGCTGGCTCGCGGAATTGGCCTGCAGATGCAGCAGCGAGGCAATGATCTGCAGCGAATTGCCGACGCGATGGTTGACCTCGCGCAATAGAACCTCGCGCTCCGCGGCAAGCGCTGCGTAGCGGTCGCGCGAGGCGTGCACCTCGGCCTCGGCCTCGTCGCGCGCCTTCTGGATCGCGGCCCGCCGGATTGCGCCGTTCACCGCGACCTGGAGCAGGGGAATGAATTCGCCCCTGATATCCTTGACCAGATAGTCCGCTGCGCCGGCCTTCAGCGCGGTGACGGCAATCGCCGAATCCTGCGAGGCGGTGACGAACACCACCGGCGGGGCGTCCGCGATCTTGAGGATCTGCTCCAGCGTCTCCAGCCCGTCGAGCCCGGGCATGTACTGGTCGAGCGCGACGACGTCGATGCCGCCCTGCGCGAGCCGGTCGAGGCCTTCCTGGCCGCTTGCGGCGTGCACGACCTTGTAGCCCGCGCGCGTCAGTCCGCGTTCGACCAGGCGCGCCAGCGCCGCGTCGTCGTCGATATAGAGCAGTGTCGGCGTTGCGTTGGTCATGTCGAAGCCGGCGGCACCTGAATCACGGAAAAGAACAGGCCAAGCTGGCGAATGGCGTTGGCAAAGCTTTCGTAGTTCACCGGCTTGGTGATGTAGACGTTGCAACCGAGTTCGTAGCAACGCTTGATCTCCTGGGAGTCGTCGGTCGTGGTCAATACGACCACCGGCGTCGACTTGAGATGCTTGTTTTCCTTGACCCGCTTCAGAATATCGATGCCGGTCATGTCGGGCAGATTGAGATCAAGCAGGATGAGCAGGGCCTGGCCCTTGCGCTCGATCGCGCTGCCATCCTTGCCGAACAGGTAGTTTACGGCCTCTGTACCGTTGGTGAACGGGATGATCTCGTTGTTGACACCTGAGCGCCGGATATTCCGCTCAATCAGGCGGGCATGGCCCTCGTCGTCCTCGATCATGATGATGGTGACTGGATCGCTCATGATGCTTTATTCCGGTTCTTGCCTGACCAATTGACCGGCAGCGTGATCGTGAACGTGCTGCCGTTGTGAAGTTCCGATGCTACCGACATGGTGCCGCCCAGTCTGCGCACAAGTGCGCGGACATGGGCAAGCCCGATGCCCTGACCGGGCTTGTCCTGGGTTCCAGCACGGCGGAACAAATCGAAGATGCGCTGGTGGTCTTTCGGATCGATGCCGCGGCCGTTGTCCGTGACCTCGAAGATCGCAAAGCCGAGCCTGGTGCGGCCCTCGATCGAGATCTCGCCGGGGACGCCGTCCCTGAGGTACTTGAGTGCGTTGTCGATCAGATTGGAGAAGATCTGCTCCAGCGCGAGGCGGTCGCTGACGATATTGGGCAACGCGCCGACCGCGACGGTCGCATTGGCTTCGGCCGCCTGGTGGGCGACCGTCTTGACGATGCCGTCGATCAGCTCACGGAGATCGATGCGCTCAGGCTTGAACTCGCGGCGGCCCTCACGGGTGAGATTGAGGATCGCACTGATCAGTCGGTCCATCTTCGCGATCGACGATTTGATGAAGCCGAGCGATTCGCTGAAATCGTCGGATAGCTGCTTGTCGGAGCCCTCGAGCTCGGGCTCGGACACATCGGTGGCGTCTTCCGGCATCGCCGGTGCCAGTGACGCGGTGCGATTGAGCGTGGCGATGCGCTTGAAGATGTCGCCGCGCAATTCCTCGAGCTCGCTGGTGAAGCCCATGATGTTGACCAGCGGCGAGCGCAGGTCGTGGCTCACGATATAGGCGAAGCGCTGGATTTCCTCGTTGGCCTCGCGCAGGTCGGCGGTGCGTTCGTCGACGATGGTTTCGAGATTGGCGTTGCTGTCGCGCAGCCTGGCCTCGGCCTCGTCGCGAGCCCGCGACGAGTGCCGCAGCAGCACGACCGAGAGGGCGGCGAGCGCCAGCACCATGCAGGAGCCGGCGATGGTGACGGAGGAGGCCAGCACCTGGGTCCTGTCCGCGGTCGCGGTGCGCAGCGCCAGCAGGCGATCCTCCTCGGCGCGCATGTCGCGGCCGATCCGGGCAATCGCCTCCAGCGCGTCGGTCGATGTGCTCTTGCGCAGGATGTCGACGCTGGTGGAGGCGTCGTTGTTCTTGACACGCTCGATGCTGAGAGCGAACTCGGCCAGCCGTTGCTCGACGGCGGCTTTGAGCCTTGCGGCATTGGCGACCTGCGCCGGATTATCGGCGGTCATCATCTGGAGATGGTTGAGCGCGGTGGGGATTCCCGCTGCCGCAGACTGATACTCGGACAGGTATTGTGGTGCTGATGTCAGCAGATACGCCCTGGTCGCGCTTTCGGTGCGACGGACGTCAAGCAGCAGGTTGGCAACCCGGCTCTCGACCTCGACCGTATGGACGACCAGGGCGTTGTCCTCGCGCGCCTTGTTGACCAGCAGGACCGACGCCACGCTGACCGCGACCAGCACGAAAAATCCCGCCGACAGCAGCAGGATCTGCAACGTGGATCGGCGTCGTGAAACTTGTGTCACGACGGTCTCTTTGCGGGAGTGGGATTCAATGCGTCCCCGTGAAAAGCCAATAACCCTTTAGTACGCTTGAACAGGGCTATGGGTTCCAACGGGTTCCGAACTATTTTGGGGCGTCGGTTGGCTGGCCCGCGAGATACTGCTCCAGCCAATGGATGTGGTAGTCGCCTTCGATGATGTCAGGTTCGCGCACCAGTGCTCGGAACAGCGGCAGCGTCGTCTCGATTCCGTCGACCACCATCTCGTCCAGCGCCCGGCGCAACCGCATCAGGCATTCGCCACGGGTCTTGCCGTGCACGATCAGCTTGCCGACCAGCGAGTCGTAATAGGGCGGGATCACGTAGCCCTGGTAGACGGCGGAATCGATCCGCACTCCGAGGCCGCCCGGTGGATGGAATTGCGTGATCCGTCCGGGCGAGGGACGGAAGGTCTGCGGGTTCTCCGCATTGATGCGGCACTCGATGGCGTGGCCGATGATTGCGATGTCGTTCTGCTTGGCCGGAAGGTCGCCGCCGGCGGCGATCCGGATCTGCTCCAGCACCAGATCGATGTCGGTGATGCTTTCGGTGACGGGATGCTCGACCTGGATACGGGTGTTCATTTCGATGAAATAGAACTCGCCATCCTCGTAGAGGAATTCGATGGTGCCGACGCCGAGATACTTCATATCCCGCATCGCCTTGGCGCAGGTCTCGCCGATCCTGGCGCGCGCAGCCGCCGCAAGCACGGGCGAGGGGCCTTCCTCCCAGACCTTCTGGTGACGGCGCTGCAGCGAGCAGTCGCGTTCGCCGAGATGGATGGCGCCGCCGCGGCCGTCGCCGAGAATCTGGATCTCGATGTGGCGCGGCTTCTGCAGGTATTTTTCGAGGTAGACCGAGGCATCGCCGAATGCCGACTTGGCCTCGTTGGCCGCGGTCGAGAGCGCCAGCGCCAGATCAGCTTCGGTGTGGGCGACCTTCATGCCGCGGCCGCCGCCGCCAGCCGCCGCCTTCACCAGCACCGGGAAGCCGATCTCCTTGGCGATCGCCATGGCGTCGTCGTCCACCGTCACTGCGCCGTCCGAGCCCGGCACCACGGGAATGCCGAGACGTCTGGCGGTCTTCTTGGCTTCGATCTTGTCGCCCATCAGGCGGATGTGCTCGGCCTTCGGTCCGATGAAGCCAAGATTGTGGTCGGCGAGGATCTCGGCGAAGCGCGCATTCTCGGACAGGAAGCCGTAGCCGGGATGCACGGCGTCGGCGCCGGTGATCTCGCAGGCCGCGAGCAGCGCCGGCACGTTGAGATAGGAATCCTTCGACGGCGGCGGGCCGATGCAGACGCTCTCGTCGGCAAGCCGCACATGCATGGCGTCGGCGTCGGCGGTGGAGTGCACCGCGACGGTGGAGATGCCGAGCTCTTTGCAGGCGCGCAGCACGCGAAGCGCGATCTCGCCGCGATTGGCTATGAGGATCTTGTCGAACATCGCAGCGCCTGGTGTTGCCGGAAGCTATTCAATGATCACGAGCGGCTCGCCGAATTCGACGGGCTGGCCGTCCTCGACGAGGATTTGTGTCACGGTGCCTGCGCGGGGCGACGGGATCTGGTTCATCGTCTTCATCGCCTCGATGATCAGAAGCGTCTGGCCGGCCGAGACCTTGGTGCCGACCTCAATGAATGGCTTGGCGCCGGGCTCGGGCGCCCAATAGGCGGTGCCGACCATCGGTGAGGGCACGACGCCAGGGTGCTTTGCGAGGTCGGTCGCCGCAGCGGCAGCCGGTACCGCCACTGCGGCCGGCGCGGCAACCGCATGCAGGGCGGCGGGCACTGAGGCCGCGATGCTGATGTTGCGTGCGACCCGGACGCGCAGGCCGGCACGCTCGATCTCGATCTCGGTCAGATTGGTCTCGGCGAGCAGCAACGCGAGTTCGCGAATGAGGGCGCTGTCGTCGCTCTTGGATTCGCTCTTGGATTTTGCGGCTGATTTGTCGTCTGGCTGGCGCGCCATGCTCTATGATCCGAAATCTCTGTCTGGTGACGGGGAACGTCAGGATTGACGATTAAGTCTTTGCCTTGCCATCGATCTTGGCACCGATCCTGGTGGCGAGGCCGATGATCGCAAGCCGGTAGCCGTCGATGCCGAAGCCGCAAAGCGACGCGAAGGCGGCTTTAGCAGTGAACGAATGGTGCCGGAAGCTCTCGCGGGCGTGGATGTTGCTGACATGGACCTCGACGGCGGGGATCTTGACCGCAACCAGCGCGTCATGCAGCGCGATCGAGGTATGGGAGTAGCCGCCGGCGTTGATGACGATGCCGACCGCCTTTTTGGCGTGGGCCTCATGAATGAAGTCGATCAACTCACCCTCGCGGTTGGACTGCCG
The DNA here is from genome assembly GCF_050435825.1 of Bradyrhizobium sp. I1.14.4. Taxonomy (NCBI): domain Bacteria; kingdom Pseudomonadati; phylum Pseudomonadota; class Alphaproteobacteria; order Hyphomicrobiales; family Nitrobacteraceae; genus Bradyrhizobium; species Bradyrhizobium sp. I1.14.4. The sequence continues at coordinate 510,575 of NZ_JBNDLA010000002.1, forward strand.
GCAGTCGGCGGTCAGGGCGAACTGGCGGGCAGTGTCCGCGCACAGCTTCTCGACGTCGGCGAGGGTGGCATGGCCGTACGTCTCCGGCTCGCGCGTCCCCAGCAGGTTGAGGTTCGGGCCGTTCAGCACATAGATCGTTCCGGCAGCTGCCATTCCAGGGGTTCCGGCGAGGGGTGGAGGTGGGCCGGGTTATAGGTAACAACCGGCCGCAGGGGAAGTCTTTAGGTGAAATCGGAACGTCTTCAACAGCTTCTCCCTGGCTGTTAGGTGGTTGCCGTAACCTACGGAAATTGCTGATTAACCAAATCTTGCGGAAGGCGGCTTCGAGGCGGCGCTGCCGCCCGCCATCCACTGGCGACTGCGGGCTGTGGCCGAATGCAAAACCCCGCCCCCAGAGGGGCGGGGTTGAGAATGGGCGAGGGACCGTCATGGCCCCCTCGCGCCGAGGCTGGCTTAGCCCTCGATGATGTAGACGATTTCGTGGGTCTCTGGTTGCACGATGATGTAGCGGCCGTGGACCAGGATGAACTCGTAACCGCGCCACTGCGGATAGATCGTCACGACCCGCTCCGGCACCGGGTAGAAGTGAACGTCAGCCGGGACGCGGGTGCCCACCGCCACGTTGAAATTTACGTTGGTGGTTTCGGTCACATGCTCCGACTTGATCGCAGTCGTGATCTGCGTCCGCTTCTCGGGGGGCGGAGCCGCGGTTGCCGACGTTGCCGCGTTGCCGGTCGTGGTCTGCTGTCGGCTCGTGTCGGTCGCGCCCTTCTGCGTCTCCATACCCTTCTGCTCGGTTGCGCCCTTCTGGGTCTCCATGCCCTTCTGCTTCTCCATTGCGCCGCTCTTGTCGCGGCTTTCGGCAGCAGTGCCGCCGCTCTTTTCGCGGGTCTCGCCGACGGTGCCGCTCTTGCCGCGCTCTTCAGCCTTCATGTCCTTTGAGCTCTCCTTGGAGCCCTTGGCGGCCTCGTTCTCCGAGCTCATGCCCTTCGACTTCTGGGTGTGGTCCTGTGCACCCTTGGTGGCCGCGCCGGACTTGTCGGACTCGGCACCCTTCGTGCTCGGAGACTCACCCGTCGTCGAATGCTCGGAACCCTTCATGCCACCCGTGTCGCGCTGCATCGTGCCGGACGACGCGCCGCCGGACGGTGCGTTGTGCTGCGTGGTCGCGCCACCGCCAGTCCCGTACTCCTTGCTGCCGCCGCCAGCGCCCTGTGCATTCGCGAAACCGGTGCCGGCGATCAGAGCCGCTGCGGCGACCGAAATCAGAAAGCGATTAGACATCATATTTCCTCCTCATCTTTCAGCATTGCCCGCGCCGACAACGGGAGAACATGTGCGATGTTCCTGCTGATTTGCGGTTCCCTGCGCGTTGCATCCTGGGTGAATGCGCGATGAACCCGCGGGCGCTTCAGCCGCAGGCCCAGGAATTGAAGCGCCGAAATGTTCTTCGATTTCGAGATCGATTGCGCTTTATTTCGGCGTCCACCGTGCTGCATCGGGAACCTGTCGTGGTTGCGGCCCGCACAGGTTCGGTGACCAATAAAAAAATCCGGCTGCATGGCAGCCGGATTTTGCTGAAAGAATGAGGGCGGTCGAAACAGCGATCAGCAGGTCGCCTTGCCGCAACGGGCAATGCCGATTTTCTCCTTGAGATTGTCGACGCCGACCGCGCCGATCACGACCTGCTTGCCGATCACATAGCTCGGCGTGCCGTTCATGCCCATGGATTCGGCGAGGCGGAAGTTCTCCTCGATGGTCGCCTTCGCTTCGGGGCTTGCCATGTCCTTCTCGAGCTTCGTCATGTCGAGACCGACTTCCTTGGCGACCGCCAGCGCGCGCGCCTTGTCGGCGGCGCCGCGGCCGCCGAGGAGCTTCTGGTGAAACTCGAGATACTTCTTGCCGGTCGGATCCTGCATGCGCACGGCGACCGCGACTTGCGCGGCCTCGACCGAGCCCTGGCTCAGCACCGGAAATTCCTTAAGCACGACCTTCAGCTTCGGATCCGACTTCATCAGGTCCATCATGTCGGACATCGCGCGCTTGCAGTAGCCGCAATTGTAATCGAAGAACTCGACGAAGGTGACGTCGCCGTCCTTGTTGCCGAGCATGACGCCGCGCGGCGAATTGAAGATGGTGTCGGCGTTCTTGGCGACGCTCTGCTCATGCTTCTCGGCTTCGGCGGCGGCTTGCCGCTTGCTCAGCTCGTTCATCGCCTCTTCGAGCACCTCCGGGTGCGCGATCAGGTAGTTGCGCACGATGGTCTCGATGTCGCCGCGCTGGGTGTCGGTGAAGCTTTGCGCGGACGCCGAGAGCGGCGCAGCACAAATGCCGAGCGCGAGCAGGGCAGGGGCAAGAAAACGAAGCGCTGGCATGGACAAAATCCTTGTTCGGGGTGGCCCAAAATACGGCGGGGCCGTGAGCCGGTTCCGGTGATCGTTGTATGGAACTGCGGTTTATTTCTAGTTGTTTTTCTGACCCGGCATGGGCTTGGCGCTCACAATGTCGTCAGCTTTGACCCACCCGGGCGTGCCGATCGCGAACCGCGTCTTGGCGCGCGACGCAAGGTCGCGGGCGGTCTTGGTGTCGCCACGGAGATAGGCGGCCTGCGCCGAGGCAAGATCGGCCTGGGCATAGTCGCCCTTGCGGCCATAGGCCATCGCGAGCTGGGTATAGCCGAGCGGCGCCTCGGGCTCGCGCGCCACGGCGGCACGCAGCATGTTGATCGCCTCATCGGTGTAGGCCTTGTTGTCGGAGGCGACCAGCGCCTGGCCGAGCAGCATCTCGATCAGCGGCGAATTGCCGGAGATCTGCACCGCGCGGCGCAGCGGCGCGATGGCCTCCGCCGGCCGGCCGCCTTCGAGCAGCGCCTGACCGCGCAATTCGTAGAAATAGGGATTGTTGGGCTGCACCTGGATCAAGCCGTCGATCTGCGCGATCGCCGAACGCAGATCGCCGTGCAGATAGGTCGTGATCGCGCGTGCGTAGCGCGCCGGCAGGCTGGTGTTGCTCAGCGGATAGCGGCGGTAGACCGTGTCCTGCCGCTCCATGAAGCCGGAAATCTTGGCGCGCATCATGTCGTGACGCAGCTGCAGTGCCGGATCGTCCTTCTTGCCCCAATAGGGGCTCGAGCGCGCCAGCTCCTCCAGCGCGGACACGCGGTCGACCGGCATTGGGTGCGATTGCAGATAGGGGTCGGCGCCGCGCGAGGCGAACAGGCTCTCGTCGGTGAAGCGCTTGAACGTCTCGTACATGCCCTTGGCGGATTGTCCGGTCGCGTTCAGGAACTTGACGCCGGCGCGGTCGGCGTTTTCCTCCTGCTGGCGCTGATAGGACAACAGCGTGCGCTGAATGACCGACTGCGGCGCCGAGATTGCTGCGGCGCCCGCGCTGGAGAGGCCGTTGCCGCCGCTGCGGCCGCCCGCACTCGCGGCAAGCGCGCCGACGCCAAGCAGCATCGCGATGATCATCTGGGTCTGCGCCTGCGCCAGCTGCTCGCGCATCTTGGCCAGATGGCCGCCGGCCAGATGGCCCGTCTCATGCGCCAGCACGCCGATGATCTGGTTCGGCGTCTCCGATTGCAGCAGCGCGCCGTAGTTCACGAAGATGCGGCGGCCGTCGGCGACGAAGGCGTTGAACGAGCTTTCGTTGATGATCACGATCTGGATGTTCTGCTTCTCCAGGCCGGCGGCGCGCAGGATCGGCCGCGTATATTCACGCAGCAGCTGCTCGGACTCGGTGTCGCGCAGCACCGGCGGGCCCTTTTGCTGGGCGCGCGCCGGGATCACAGGACCAACCGCGAGCGCAACCGCCGTCAGCAGTGCGGTCAGCTTGGAGGTCCCGGTGCGAAGCGTGAGGCGGAACAGCATGGCGATCTATCGGCGAGGGCTGGCCGCGCCCGCGCGTAACCGGGTTCCGGGCCCGGACGGATCAGGCGCGTGGCGCAGTCTGTTGTTTTTGCAGTTCTTCTTCACGCGAACCGGGTATTCACTTGGCCTGAAAGCGTTATAAGGAGCCACCGAATGCGGCCAGTCTGGGGCGGTCGCCGGTGCGGAAACCCGAACCCGGCAGCGGCCGTGCAATAGCAGAAATCCATGCGTGAAGCGACAGCGAGAGACCGTGTGAGCAGCCTTTTGACAGCGTCCGGCCGGAGCGATGTTCCGCCGTTCATGGTGATGGATGTGATGGCTGCCGCCGCGCGAATCGAAGCCGCGGGCGGCCATGTCATCCACATGGAGGTGGGGCAGCCTGCCGCGGCGGCGCCGAAGCCGGCGATCGCGGCCGCGCAGGCCGCACTCGTCGACGGGCGGATCGATTACACCTCCGCGCTCGGCATTCCCTCGCTGCGCGCGCGCATCGCCCGGCATTATCGCGATACGTATCGCTGCGCGGTCGAGCCCGACAGGATTATCGTCACGACAGGCTCGTCGGGCGGATTCATCCTGGCGTTTCTTGCGATGTTCGAGCCGGGCGACCGGGTCGCGGTCACCGTGCCGGGCTATCCGCCGTACCGGCACATCCTGACCGCGCTCGGCTGTGAGCCCGTGCTGATCGAGACCTCCGGCGACACCCGCCATGCGCTGACCGGCGAGGCGTTGCTGGCCGCCCATCGCAAGGCGCCGCTGAAGGGCGTGCTGGTCGGCAGCCCCGCCAACCCGACCGGCACCATGATGTCGTGCGAGGCGCTGTCGAACCTGATGGCGGCCGCCGAAAGCGCCGGCATCCGCTTCATCTCCGACGAGATCTATCACGGGCTCGACTACGCGTTCCCTGCGGTGACGGCGGCCGAGCTGTCGCCGAACGCGCTCGTGATCAACTCGTTCTCGAAGTACTTCTGCATGACCGGCTGGCGCGTCGGCTGGATGGTGGTGCCCGACGTGCTGGTGCGGCCGATCGAGCGGCTGCAGCAGAATCTGTCGATCTCGGTGCCGACCTTGTCGCAGATCGCGGCCGAAGCGGCCTTCGAAGGCCGCGAGGAGATGGAAGCGATCAAGCGCGGCTATCAGGAGAACCGCCGCATCCTGATCGAAGGGCTGCCGAAGGCCGGGCTGACCAAATTCCTGCCCGCCGACGGCGCGTTCTATCTCTATGCCGACGTCTCCGACTTCACGTCCGACAGTTTCGCCTTCGCCAGCGAAATGCTCGAGAAGGCGCATGTCGCGGCGACCCCGGGCGTCGATTTCGATCCGATCCACGGCCGCGCCTTCATCCGATTTTCCTATGCCCGCTCGGCCGCAGAGATGCAGGAAGCAGTTGCGCGGATCGCGCATTGGCTTAAATAACCCGCAATCTTCAAGAGCCTTCCGTCTTGTCGGTCAGATCGATTTCGCAGCGCGGTGCCCTGGTTTCGGCGGAGCGGCACGCGACAGATCGCCGCGGATAAACGGCAGGGCCCACACAGTTCCATTTGACTTGAATGGCCAAGTTGATCTTGGCTGTTTCCGCCATTTCTGAGGGGGAGTGACACATGGCAACGGCAACCGTTGCCACGGCTTCACCGGCGTCCGCCGGTAGCAAGCCGTGGTACAAGATTCTCTATGTCCAGGTCCTGATCGCGATCGTGCTCGGCGCATTGGTCGGCTGGTTGTGGCCCGGGCTTGCCACCAATGAGTGGATCAAGGCGCTCGGCGACGGCTTCATCAAGCTGATCAAGATGGTGATCGCGCCGATCATCTTCTGCACGGTGGTGTCGGGCATCGCGCATATACAAGATGCCAAGAAGGTCGGCCGCATCGGCGTCAAGGCGCTGGTCTATTTCGAGGTCGTCTCGACCTTCGCGCTGGTGATCGGATTGCTGATCGGCAATCTGGTGAAACCGGGTGCGGGCTTCGGCAATGCGGCGGCGAACGCGCAGGCGGTTGCCGGCTATGCCAAGCAGGCCGAGGCGCAGAAGAGCGTCGACTTCGTGCTGCATATCATTCCGGACACCGTGGTGGGCGCATTCGCGCAGGGCGAGATCCTGCAGGTGCTGCTGTTCTCGGTGCTGTTCGGCTTCGCGATCATGGGCCTCGGCGAGCGTGGCCACACCATCCGCTCGTTCATCGACGACGCCGCGCATGCGGTGTTCGGCGTCATCTCGATCGTGATGCGGGCGGCGCCGATCGGTGCGTTCGGCGCGATGGCCTTCACCATCGGCAAGTTCGGCACCGGCGCGATCCTCAATCTGATGGGGCTGATCGCGACGTTCTATCTGACCGCCGCGCTGTTCGTCCTCGTGGTGCTCGGCATCATCGCGCGGATCGCAGGGTTCTCGATCTTCAAGTTCCTGGCCTACATCAAGGACGAGCTCCTGATCGTGCTCGGCACCTCGTCCTCCGAGAGCGCGCTGCCGTCATTGATGGAGAAACTCGAACGTCTCGGCTGCTCGAAGTCCGTGGTCGGCCTCGTGGTGCCCACGGGCTATTCGTTCAACCTTGACGGCACCAACATCTACATGACGCTGGCGACGTTGTTCATCGCGCAGGCGCTGGGCTACGACCTCTCGTTCAGCCAGCAGCTCACGATCCTGATTGTGGCGATGCTGACCTCGAAGGGTGCATCCGGCATCACCGGCGCCGGCTTCATCACATTGGCGGCGACGCTTGCGGTGGTCGACCCGCGGCTGGTGCCGGGCATGGCAATCGTGCTCGGCATCGACAAGTTCATGAGCGAGTGCCGCGCGCTGACCAATCTGTGCGGCAACGGCGTGGCCTGCGTGATCGTCGCCTGGTGGGAAGGCGAGCTCGACCGCGACAAGCTCAACGCCAATCTCACCCGGCAGATCGACCCGACCGACATGGAGACCGCGGTGACGACGGACTGATTCTCTTTCGAGGTCAGAACCGGTCCAGCCGATACGGCGAGGTGTCCACGGAGGATGCCTCGCCGTTCATCGTTTCGGCCAGCACCCGTGCCGTCGCAGGGCCGAGCGTAAAGCCCTGGTGGCCGTGGCCGAAATTCACCCACAGCCCGCGATGGCGCGGCGCAGGCCCGAGCACCGGCAGCATGTCGGTGGTGCAGGGGCGGGTGCCGAACCAGGGCTCCGGCTCGACGCGGCTGCCGATCTCGATCAGCTCGCGCGCGGCCGCTTCGGCGTAACCGAGCTGGATCGGTGTCGCCGGTGCGTCGGGACTGGTCAGTTCCGCGCCGGTGGTGATGCGGATGCCCCTGGCCATCGGTGCCATCGCATACCCATTCGCTGTATCGACCAGTGGCAGGTCGAGCGATCGGCCGCCCTGATAGTGCATGTGGTAGCCGCGCTTGCGCACCAGCGGGATCCGGTAACCGAACTTGCGCAGCAGTTGCGGTGACCACGGCCCGAGGGTGACCACGACGTGGGCGGCATCGATCCGGCCGCTGGCCGTGTCGACAGACCAGCCGGACGCGGTCTCGGTCAACGTCTGCGCATCGCCGCGCAGCAGGGTCCCGCCGAGGCGCTCGAACAATCCGGCATAGGCGGAGACGAGACCGCCGGGGTCCGACACGGTCCACGGCCCAAGCCAGTGAATGGCGCCGGGCAGGTCGTCGCGCAGCAATGGCTCCGCCCTGGCGAGCTCGCTGCCATCAAGCACGCGAAACTTCACGCCGAAGTCTCGCTGGTTCTCTTCGGCGATTGCGACCGCTTGCTCCAGCGCCGCCGGATCTCGATGCAGCAGGCGATAGCCGGCGCGGCGGATCAGATTGTCGGCATGCGCATCGCGGATCAGCGTGTCGTGCTCCGCGGTGGCGTAGGCGATCAGGCGCGCCCAGGCGAGGGTGGCTTCGCGGTGCCGCTCGGGCGTCGAGTTCCACCAGTAGCGCAGCAGGGGACCGGCGTGTTGCGGCAATGATGCCAGGCGATAGCGTACGTCATTGGTGCGTCCCATCGCGATCCTGGCGAGCGTGGCGGGATCGCGCGGCATCGGATAGGGCCGCACCGCCTCGCTCTGAATGATGCCGGCATTGCCGTAGCTGGTCTCTCGGCCGGGTTCCTTGCGGTCGACGAGCGTGACCGACCAGCCGCGGCGCTGCAAATGCAGCGCCGTGCTGACGCCCACCATGCCGCCGCCAAGAACGATCGCGCTTTGCATCGGGATCCGTCTCCGTCAGGCTCCGTTACGCCGGCGTCTGACGAACGGATTGCCTATCCAATAAAAACGCCCGGCGTGAACCGGGCGTTTTGACTTGCAGGGGGCGCTAGTTGCCGCCGCCGAAGCGGCGCGACCACCAGCCTTTGCGGGCTGGAGCCTCGGCCGTCGCAGGCTCAGGGGCGGCCGCTCCGGGTTCAGGGGCAGCTTCCTCCGCCGGGCTCTGAACCAGCGCGGGCGCTGATGCATCGGGCTGCGGGCTCGACGCGAAGCTGACCTTTTCGCGTACCGTCGAGCGCCGCCGCTGCGCGCGGTCGCTTTCGGCAGCCGTGTCCTCGGTGGCTGCGATAGCAGCCTCCGGTGCAGGCGCTGCAACAGCCTCGACAGGCGTGGCCTCGATCGGCTGCCACTCCGGCGGCGGGGCAACCAGTTCGGGCTGCGCGAGCGAGGGAGCCGGCTCCGCGTCGTGGCTATCGAAATCGGCAACCGCTTCGGTGGCTTCGGGTGCCGGCGCCGGGCTCAACTCATCGGAGATCGATCCGGCGAGACCGTCATCCGGTCCGCCGCTGCCGCGCCGGCGGCGGCCGCCTCGACGGCCGCGGCGCCGCGGGCGGCGATCGCCGTTGGCCTGATCGTCACGGGCTGCGCCCTGCGCTTCTTCGCCTTCATCCTCGTCGCCTTCGGCGTCGGCGGCGGCAACCGCAACCGCCTCGGCGCCTTCGGGGAGGACATGCATCAGGTCGCCGTCCTCGCGCGGCTGCTGAGTGCCTTCGCGCGCTTCACTACCACCGCGGCCGCGGCGCCGGCGGCGGCGCTTGCGGCGCTGGCCGTCGCCTTCGCCCTCGGCGGCGCTTGATTCTTCGCCGGCTGCCCGGTCGTCGACGAGGCCCTCGGTCTCGTCGGTCTCGATCTCGGCCTCGTATTCGAACTGCTCTTCCTCGTCATCGGCCTCTTCGGCCTGCGGCGCCGGCGCTGCGGCGGCCTGCGCGGCAAGCAGCGCCTTGGCGGCTTCGAGCGTATGCACCTGCTCGCCGCGATCGATGACGTACGATTGCTGGCCGTGCACCGTGGCGTCCGCGACGATCGACAGCGAGACGCGGAAGGAGTCCTCGAGGTCGCGCAGATGGCCGCGCTTGTGGTTGAGCACGTAGAGCGCGACGTCGGTGCGGGTGCGGACCACCAGGTTGTGGGTCGCGCCCTTCATCAGGATTTCCTCGATGCCGCGCAAGAGCTGCAGCGCCACCGACGAGACCGAGCGGACGTGACCGCTTCCGCCGCATTGCGGGCAGGGCTCGGTCGAACTCTCCAGCACGCTGGCGCGAATGCGCTGGCGCGACATTTCCAGGAGGCCGAAATGCGAGATGCGGCCGACCTGGATCCGCGCGCGGTCCTGGCGCAGGCAGTCGGACAGCTTGCGCTCGACCGCGCGGTTGTTGCGCTTCTCGTCCATGTCGATGAAGTCGATGACGATCAGGCCGGCTAAGTCACGCAGGCGCAACTGGCGCGCGACTTCTTCAGCCGCCTCCAGATTGGTCTTGAGCGCGGTGTCCTCGATATGATGCTCGCGCGTCGCCCGTCCCGAGTTGACGTCGATCGAGACCAGCGCCTCGGTCTGGTTGATGACGATGTAGCCGCCGGAGCGCAATTGCACGGTCGGCGAGAACATCGCGTCGAGCTGGCTTTCGACGCCCATACGCGAGAACAGCGGCTGGCCGTCGCGATATTGCTTCACCGCGCGCACATTGGCCGGCATCAGCATTTTCATGAAGTCGCGCGCTTCGCGGTAGCCGGGTTCGCCCGCCACCTGGATCTCGTCGATCTCCTTGTTGTAGAGGTCGCGCAGCGAGCGCTTGATCAGCGAGCCTTCCTCGTAGACCAGCGTCGGCGCCTGCGACTTCAGCGTCAGATCGCGCACCGTCTCCCACATCCGGATCAGGTACTCGAAATCGCGCTTGATCTCCGGCTTGCTGCGGGACGCGCCGGCGGTGCGCAGGATGATCCCCATGCCCTCGGGCACATCGAGATCCTGCACCACTTCCTTCAGCCGCGAGCGGTCCTGGGCAGAGGTGATCTTGCGACTGATGCCGCCGCCACGCGCGGTATTGGGCATCAGCACGGCGTAGCGGCCGGCGAGCGACAGATAGGTGGTCAGCGCGGCGCCCTTGTTGCCACGCTCCTCCTTGACGACCTGCACCAGCATTACCTGCCGGCGCTTGATCACCTCCTGGATCTTGTACTGGCGGCGCGGGCGGAACGGGCGCTCGGGAACCTCCTCGAGCACATCGTCGCCGCCGACGGACTCGACGACGTCCTCTTCCTCGCCATCCTCGGCGTCGTCCTCTTCGTCATCTTCGCCGGCGTCGTCGCTATGCCCGGCCTCGGGCGCGACGGCATCCGCCAGCGCGCCGTATTCGGCGACCGCATGCTCGTCGGCCGCGGCGTGAACATCGTCGGCAGCCAGATGCGGCGCGTCGTCGGCGTGCGCGGCGTTTTCCTCGACCTGTTCCTCGTGGGCCCGCTCAGGCTCTTGATTGACCTCGGCGGTCTCGACGGTCTCCGGCGCGGCTGAAGCAACGGAGGCTTCGATCGCCGCAGCGACCGGGTCGGATTGCGTGTCGGCGGCCGCAGCCTCGCTCACCGTGGGGGCGTGGTCGTGATCGTGCGCATGATCATGGTCGTGGTGGTCATGATCGTGATCATGGTCATGATCATCGTGGCCATGATCGTCATGACCGCGATCATGATGATGCTCGTGATCGTGGTGGTGCTCGTGGTCGTCGTGATGCGCATGGTCATGCACTTCATGCTCGTGACCTTCGTGCGCGACCACGCCATGGTCGTGATGCCCGGCATCATGTTCGTGATGCTCGGCATCGGCAGGGTGTTCGTGAGCCTCGACCGCCGGCAGCGCCTGCATGTCACCAGCGCCCTCGATCACCTCGCTCTGGACGCGATCGCCGTGGCCGCGGCGGCGGGCATTGCGATGGCGCGACCGGCGGCGATGGCCGCGGTTCTCATGCTCTTCCTCGGCCTCGCGATGGGCGCGCTCGTCGGCTTCGATCAGCGCCTGACGGTCGGCGACCGGGATCTGGTAGTAGTCGGGATGGATTTCGCTGAAGGCCAGAAAGCCGTGACGGTTGCCGCCATACTCGATGAAGGCAGCCTGCAGCGACGGCTCTACGCGCGTAACCTTGGCGAGGTAAATATTGCCGCGCAGCTGCTTGCGCTGGGCGGTCTCGAAGTCAAACTCTTCGACGCGATTGCCACGGACCACAACGACCCGGGTCTCTTCCGGGTGGGTGGCATCGATCAACATCTTGTTGGGCATTTTGGAGCTCTTGACGGCGGCGGGCGCGGATCATGGCGCGCGCAAACTGCGCCGCCCGGTGACGCGACGGTCCACCTGATTCGGGGGTGAGGGGAAGGCCAAAACGCGTCTCGCGGCACAGCGCCGGACGGGAACTCACCGGGATGATGCGACGGGCGAAGTTTTCACCTCGCGTCAGCGCGATCATTCGGGGGATCCTGGTCGGCAATGCAGTCTGGCGCATTAAGCGTCGGCCCGTCTAAACATGTTGGCGGCGAGAAATACCGCCGTATCTTTTGCTGAAAGCCCGGCCCGGCGCCGAAGCGCCTGCCGGCCATCGCATATCGAGTCCCCAAGGGACCAGATAATCGGTTATGCCGTGTCTCAAAGTCTCAAACCGTCCCTCTGGCGAGGGAGTGTGTCTGGGACCGGACGCCGCTCGGGCTCGAATCCGCCACTCCATGTCAGCCGCGCGCGGCGCTGGCTGGGGAGGGACCGGAAAAACACGGCGGGATCTCCGACTTGGAAGGTTCCACCGCTGCACCGGGAGGCTGAACGCGACACAACCGGGAGTACTAGCCGTCAGCACCCCGTACATACGTGGATTGACCGCCGCGTGCAAGGGAAGCGTCACGCCGCCGCAACACTCGGTTCTTTTCGCCCGGGCGTCATTAGGGTGCGATTAACCGTGTGGTTCTAATGCGGTAAGAAGCAGCTGGGAGGCTCCGAATCGGGTGGAGAACCGCGCAAAACACCTTGTTTTTCTGGGATGCGGGCTGTTGTGCGCCGCAACATCGGTGTTTGCCGTCGCCGGAGCCGCGAGCGCCGCCGAGGGACCGCAGAACCATCAATCTGCCACGGCCGCCAGCGCCCCGGTCGCCAGTGCCCCGAATTTCCCGGTCGCGTCCGGCGCCAGACTCGCTGGCGACGACAAGCAGACCCGATTCATCCTTGACCTCGACCGCAGGATCGAGTTTCGCGCCTTCCCGCTGGCCGACCCCTACCGTGTCGTGGTCGATATCCCGCAGGTCAATTTCCAGCTCGCCGCCGGCACCGGCTCGGCGGGGCGGGGGCTGGTGAAGGCGTTCCGCTATGGGCTCGTCATGCCCGGCGGCTCCAGAATCGTGTTCGACCTGACCGGTCCGGTGAAGATCGCCAATTCCTATGTGCTCGACGCCGCCAACGGCCAGCCGCCGCGGCTGGTGCTGGACTTCGAGGAGGTCGATCGCACCAGCTTCGTTCAGTCGCTGGCGCCGGAGAGCCGGCCCGAATTGAAGCCGGCGATTTCCGAATCCAGCACGGCGACCATCCCGGCCGTTACCACGGCGGCGCTGCCGCCGGTGGCGGTCACCGACCCGCGCCCGCTGATCGTGATCGATCCCGGCCACGGCGGCATCGACAACGGGACGCAATCCGGCACCGAGACCGAGAAGAATCTGGTGCTGGGCTTTGGCCTTGCTTTGCGCGACCGCATCGAGAAGTCGGGCAAGTATCGGGTGGTCATGACCCGGTCCGACGACACCTTCATCCCGCTCAATGACCGCGTGAAGATCGCCCGTACCCAGTCGGCGGCACTGTTCGTCTCGATCCATGCCGACGCTCTGCCGCGCCGCGAGGGCGACGCCCAGGGCGCCACGATCTACACGGTGTCGGACAAGGCTTCCGACGCCGAGGCCGAGCGGCTGGCTGAGGCGGAAAACAAGGCTGACGCCATTGCCGGCGTGAACCTGACAGACGAGCCGACCGAGGTCGCCGACATCCTGATCGACCTCGCGCAGCGCGAAACCAAGACCTTCTCCAACCGCTTCGCCCGTCTCCTGATGGACGAGATGAAAACCACGGTGCGGATGCACAAGCACCCGCTCAAATCGGCCGGCTTCCGGGTGCTGAAGGCGCCCGACGTGCCGTCCGTGCTGGTCGAGATCGGCTACGTCTCCAACAAGGGCGACCTCGAGCATCTGGTCTCCGAGAACTGGCGGAACAAGGCCGTCGGATCGATGGTCCAGGCGATCGACACGTTCTTCGCCAAGCGGCTGGCAACTGCCGGACCGGCAAAGTGAAATTGGCTGCCTGAAAAGCCGGCGCCGTGGCGCGGAAGCCCTAGTTTGGCCACAGCGGCGACTGTATAGATAATGGACCGCAGGTTCGCAGAATCGACCACATTGTCCGACCGCTCTTGTATTTTTGCGTGCGCAAGGCGGCTCGCTGGGCCAAGACCTCGCTATGCGAGCCTTCGTTGTGTGAGGCTTCGTTGTGTGAGGCTGCCGCAGTTGTGTGAGGCCGTCGCATTTTTGGACAGGCGCTAGCGATTGGGCGCCGGAGGGTAGGAACGGAACGTCGATAATGCGCCTGCTCGTGCGGTTTATGGGTTTCTTGTTCGCCGCCGGAACGGTTGTGTTCCTGGTCGGTGTCGCCGCCGTCGCTGGCGCCATCTGGCATTTCTCCAAGGATCTGCCCGACTACTCGCAGCTCCAGGACTACGAGCCGCCGGTGATGACCCGCGTGCATGCCGCCGACGGCGCGCTGCTCGGTGAATACTCCAAGGAGCGTCGGCTCTATCTGCCGATCCAGGCGGTGCCGAAGCTCGTGATCAACGCGTTCCTTGCCGCCGAAGACAAGAACTTCTACGAGCACGGCGGCATCGACTATCAGGGCATGGCGCGCGCTGCGATCGTCTACGCGCAGAACTACGGCTCCAACCGCCGCCCGCAGGGTGCTTCGACCATCACCCAGCAGGTCGCGAAGAACTTCCTGCTCACCAATGAGGTCTCGTTCAGCCGCAAGATCAAGGAAGCCTTGCTGGCGATGCGAATCGAGCGCGCCTATTCCAAGGATCGCATCCTCGAGCTCTACCTCAACGAAATCTATCTCGGGCTCGGCGCTTACGGCATCGCGGCCGCGTCGCTGGTCTACTTCGACAAGTCGGTCAACGAGCTGACGATTGCGGAAGCGTCCTATCTCGCCTCGCTGCCGAAGGCTCCGGCCGCGCTGCATCCGGTGCGCAACCGTGACCGCGCGATCGAGCGCCGCAACTACGTGATCGACCGCCTGCTGGAGAACGGCTGGATCAAGCAGGCCGACGCCGACAAGGCGCGCAAGGACCCGCTCATCGTCACCAGCCGCTCGAACGGCGCGCACATCTTTGCCGGCGAATATTTCGCCGAGGAGGTCCGCCGCGACATCTTCGAGCGCTACGGCGAAAAGAAGCTCTACGAGGGTGGCCTGTCGGTCCGCACCACGCTGGATCCGAAGATCCAGGTGATGGCGCGCAAGACCATGGTCGCAGGTCTCGTCAATTACGACGAGGCGCAAGGCTGGCGTGGCGCGCTGCACAAGCTCGACATTTCCGGTGACTGGGGCGTCAAGCTCGCCGACGTGAAATCGCTCTCCGACATCTCGCCATGGCGGATGGCGGTCGTGCTGGAAACCAGCGATCAATCGGCGCGGATCGGCTTTCAGCCGGGCCGCGAGCTCGGCGGCGCGGTCAGCAAGGAGCGCCAGACCGGCATCATCACGATCGATGGCGTGCGCTGGGCCAAGACCAAGGGCAAGGCGCCGTCGGCGGTTTCGCAGGTGCTGCAGCCCGGCGACGTGATCTATGCCGACCCGCTGGTGACCAAGGACGGCAACGCGGTCGAAGGCCAGTATCGCCTGCGGCAATTGCCTGAGGTCTCCGGCGCCATGGTGGCGATGGATCCGTGGACCGGCCGTGTGCTTGCGATGGTTGGTGGCTTCTCGTTCGACCAGAGTCAGTTCAACCGCGCGACGCAGGCCTACCGGCAGCCCGGCTCGTCGTTCAAGCCGATCGTGTACTCGTCGGCGCTGGACAATGGCTATACGCCGTCGACCACGGTGATCGACGCGCCGATCGAGATCGATCAGGGGCAGGGCGCCGGCGTGTGGCGTCCGGAGAACTATTCGACCGGCAAATATTACGGCCCGACCACGCTGCGCAACGCGTTGCAGCGCTCGCTCAACACCGTGACAGTGCGCCTCGCGCAGGACATCGGCATGCCGCTGGTCGGCGAATACGCCAAGCGCTTTGGTGTCTATGACGAATTGCCGAACTATCTGTCGTATGCGCTCGGCGCGGGCGAGACGACCGTCATGCGCATGGTCACGGCCTATTCGATGTTCGCCAATGGCGGCCGCCGGGTGAAGCCGACGCTGATCGATCGCATCCAGGACCGCTACGGCCATACCATCTTCAAGCACGACACCCGCGAGTGTCGCGGCTGCGACGCCCCCGGGGGCTGGAAGAGCCAGCCGGAGCCGCAGCTCGTCGACCGCCGCGAGCAGGTGCTCGATCCGATGACGGCCTACCAGATCACCGAGATGATGGAAGGCGTGGTCCAGCGTGGCACTGCCACCGTCGTGAAGGAGGTCGGCAAGCCGATCGCCGGCAAGACCGGCACCACCAACGACGAGAAGGACGTCTGGTTCATCGGCTTCTCGCCGGATCTCGCGGTCGGGGTCTATATGGGCTACGACAAGCCGCGCAATCTCGGCCGCACCGCCACCGGCGGTCACGTTGCCGCGCCGATCGCCCGCGACTTCCTCAAGCTTGCGCTCGCCGACAAGCCGCCGACGCCGTTCAAGGTCCCGGCCGGCATCAAGCTGATCCGCGTCGACGCCAAGACCGGCATGCGCGCCGGCCCCGGCGACAGCGGCAACACCATCCTCGAGGCCTTCAAGCCGGGCACCGCGCCGCCGGACAACTATTCTGTCATTGGTGTCGCCGATGCCGACGGCCGCGGACCCGCTCCTGGCCCGCAGCCGTCGCAAAGCGGGCAGCAGCCGGACGGCGGCTTCTTCATGCGTCCGGGAACCGGTGGGCTGTATTAGCGGCCTGACCATCCAAATCGCCGGGATAGCGCGGCCAAGCCGATTGCGCTTTGCCGCGCCGGTCGCTACATCCCCGGCAAGCTTTTTTGCCAACACCTGAAAGACCATGCGCGCGGAAATCGAACGCCTTGTTGAAGAGATCAAGCAGTCAGTCGGGCTGCTGAGGAGGCATCTTTGACGTCGAACAATCGACGGCACGCCTCGCTGAGCTGAACAAGCTCGCTGAAGACCCCAATCTCTGGAACGATCCCCAGAAGGCCCAGCGGCTGATGCAGGAGCGTACCTCATTGGAGGATTCGCTCTCTGGTATCGGCAAGGTCGAGCGCGAGCTCGAGGACAATATCGGCATGATCGAGCTCGGCGAGGCCGAGAACGATGCGGGCGTGGTTGCCGACGCAGAGAAGGCGCTCAAGGACCTCAAGAAGGAGGTCGCCCGGCGCGAGCTCGAAGCGCTGCTCTCGGGCGAGGCCGACAAGTTCGATTCCTATCTAGAAGTGCATGCCGGCGCCGGCGGCACCGAGAGCCAGGACTGGGCGCAGATGCTGCTGCGCATGTACACGCGCTGGGCGGAGAAGCATGGCTTCAAGATCGAATTTCTCGAAGAATCCCAGGGTGACGAGGCCGGCATCAAGTCCGCCACCATCCAGATCAGCGGCCACAATGCCTATGGCTGGTTGAAGACGGAGGCCGGCGTGCATCGCCTGGTGCGCATCTCGCCGTTCGATTCCAATGCGCGGCGGCACACCTCGTTTTCGTCGGTGCAGATTTTCCCCGTGATCGACGACTCCATCAAGATCGAGATCAAGGAGGCGGATGTCCGCACCGACACCATGCGGTCGGGCGGCGCCGGCGGTCAGCACGTCAACAAGACCGAGTCGGCGGTGCGCCTGACGCATATTCCGAGCGGCATTGCGGTGGTCTGCCAGGCCGGTCGCTCCCAGCACAAGAACCGGGCGCAGGCCTGGGACATGCTGCGCGCGCGGCTCTACGAGATCGAGCTGAAGAAGCGCGAGGAGCAGGCTGCTGCCGATCAGGCCGCCAAGACCGATATCGGCTGGGGTCACCAGATCCGCTCCTATGTGCTGCAGCCCTACCAGATGGTGAAGGACCTGCGCACCGGCGTGCAGACCTCGGACACGTCGGGTGTGCTCGATGGCGACCTCGATGAATTCATGGCGGCGACGCTGGCGCAGCGTGCCTTCGGCACCGGGCCGGGGTCCGTCGAGGATGTGGATTAGCCGATGACACGCGTGGCTTTCATCGGATTGGGACGCATGGGCCACGGGATGGCCGGCCGTTACCTCGATGCCGGCTTCACCGTCGCGGTGTGGAACCGCAGCAAGGCCAAGGCCGAGGACCTGATCGCCCGCGGCGCGCACTGGGCGACGTCGCCGGAGGATGCCGCGATCGATGCCGATGCCGTCGTGACCATGGTCGCCGACGACGAGGCGTCGCGCGCGGTCTGGCTGACCAGGGACGGTGCGGCTGCCAACATGAAGGCCGGCACGCTCGCGATCGAATGCTCCACGGTCTCGTACCAGCACACGCTCGAGATGGCGCGCGAACTGCACGGCCGCAGCCTGATCTACATCGATTGTCCCGTCACCGGCCTGCCGGAGGCGGCGGCCGCCGGCAAGCTGACGCTGCTGGTGGGCGCCGATGCCGCTGATCTCGAGAAGGCCCGGCCGTTCCTCGCGCCGATCGGCAGCACGATCCGTCATTTCGGCGCAGTCGGCACCGGCACCGTGTTCAAGCTGATCAACAATCTGATCGGGGCGGTGCAGATCGCAAGCCTCGCCGAAGGCGTTGCGATCGCTGAGCAGGCGGGCCTCGATATGCAGTTGGTGGCCGAGGCGCTGGCGACCGGCGCAGTCGCGAGCCCGCAGGTGATCCGACACTCCAGGCGGATGGTCGATCGCGATTTTTCCGGCGCGTCTTTTACTGCGGCGCTGCGTCACAAGGATGCGGACTACGCTGTGCGGCTGGCCGAGACACTGCTGCCCGGCGTGCCCGTGAGCCGCGCCGCGCTCGCTGCCTATGGCAAGGCGAAGGCCCACGCGCCTGATGCCGACGAAGGCCGAATGATCGAGATCGTGTCGCGGCCGAAATAGGCCGGCCAGCGGTTCACGGAAATCGGGTGGGAATATTTGCAGCGGCGCGTTAGTCATCTGTGCAAGTACAGGTGAGCGCCAGACATGCCTTCCGCCGACAACCGCATCGATCGCCGCGACTGGGGGCTGCTTGGCCTGCTGTCGGTGCTGTGGGGCGGCTCGTTCTTCTTCAACGGCGTGATCCTGCGCGAATTGCCGCCGCTGACCCTGGTGCTGCTACGCGTTGTGCTCGGCACGATCATTCTGCTGCCGCTGCTGCGGACCGCGAAGATCGAATTCCCGCGCGGCTTGTCCGGCTGGGCGCCGTTCTTCGCGATGGGGCTGTTCAACAATGTCCTGCCGTTCTCGCTGATCGTGTTCGGGCAGACTTATATTCCGAGCGGGCTCGCCTCGATCCTCAATGCGACGACGCCGCTGTTTGCGGTGGTCGTGATGGCGGCGGCCGGCGAGGAGCGGCTGCAGGCGCGCCGCGTTGCGGGCGTGGTGGTCGGGCTGATCGGGGTTGCGATCCTGCATGGCGATGCGCTCGGTTTCGAGAGCCGGCAGGGCATCGGAATCCTGCTGTGCTTGGCGGGCGCCTTCAGCTACGGCATCGCGGCGCTGGTCGGGCGGCGGCTGCCGTCGCGCGTGCCGCCGTTGGGCACCGCGACGTTCCAGATGATCGCGTCGGCGGCGATGATGGCCGTCGTCGCCGGCGCAGCGGACCGGCCGTGGCTGCTGCCGATGCCGCATCCGGCGACGTGGCTCGCCGTGCTCGGGCTCGCGGCGCTGTCGACGGCGCTGGCCTATATCGTGTTCTTTCAGATCCTGCAGCGCTCCGGCGCGACCAATGTCATGCTGGTGACGCTGCTCATTCCGGTCACCGCGATGCTGCTCGGCAGCCTCGTGCTCGGCGAGCCGATCGCGCTGCGCGAGGTGATCGGCGCACTCGTGATCGCCAGTGCGCTGCTCCTGATCGACGGGCGCGTGCTGACCCGGTTCAGCCGCGCGCCTGCTTCCACGCCGCATACCATCCGCTGAAGCGTCCGCTGTCGCGCTCGCCGCCGTGCCAGGCGGCGTAGGCGGTGCCGTCGCCGGCGACCAGCACCACGGCATCGAGCCCCCTGGAACGGCGCAGCGTGTCCATCGCCTGCGCCGGCGTCTGCGCGATCGGGCCTGCGACGTTGAACGACGTATTGACCGACATCTCGACGCCGATATGGCGGCCGAGCGCCTTCAGATAGGCATAGGTGAGGGGGTCGTCGGCCTCGCGCACGATCTGGATGCGCCCGGTGCCGTCGGCATGCACCACGGCCGGAATCTTTTCGCGCGCCGCCGGCTTCGAATGCGCCGTGAGCACCATGTAGTTGTAGGCGTTGTAGTCGTCGTCGGATGCGCCGTCTTCCAGCTCGAAATAGTCGCGCGCAGCCTGCAGCGTCGCCATCGGCGCCAGCGGCCGGATCGCCTCGCGGTATTTGACGCGCTCGTTGAGCCGCTCGCGCACCCCGGGATCGCAGGGATTGGCGAGGATCGAGCGGTGGCCGAGCGCACGCGGGCCGGTTTCGGCTGCGCCCTGATAGATTGCGATCACGCCGCCTTGCGCCACCATGCTGGCCATCAGATCGGCGATTGCATCACGCCCTTCGGGCGTCGCCACGCTGCCGATCTCGGTGGAGGCGACGTCGCCGGCTTGCAGCGCCGTGGTGATGTCGGCGTTCGACGGCGGCAGCCCGCAATAGAATGCGTGCGACAGCGGCGCGCCGCGCGGAGCGCCCGCCATATGCGCGAACAGCCAGGCGGCGCCGATCGGTACCCCGGCATCGCCGGGCACTGGCGGCACCCACATATGCAGCCGGGTCCTGCGCTGCTGCGCGCGTTCGAACCATGCCTCGTCGAAATGCTCGAGCAGCCGCATGTTGCCGAGCGCGTTGAGCGCCACGCCGCCGCTCAGCACCAGGCGGTCGGTGCCGGTGATTCGCAGCAGATGATCGATGACATGGATCATCGCGTCCTCGAACACCAGTTGCGTCGCGGCGGCCTTGTCGACGCGGTCCCTGGTGTCAGGGCGGTGATTGATGTCCTCGACGCGCAGCACGGCGTCGGGATTCCAGAGCTGGTCGGGCCGCAGCGGCGCGCCGAGAATATCGATCAGCGGCTGATGATAGGGATTGTCGGCGGGGTCGGCATACCAATTGGCCATCGCGCGATTGAGCTGCACGCTGCCGTTGGGCCCGAGCTGCAGCACCGCCTTCAGGCGCGAATAATAAGGATTGGTGGCGCGGTTCATGTCGCCCCAGGCGGCAGCGCCCATGTAGCGGCCCTCGCTGGAGAGCCAGGTCCAGCCGCCCTGGCTGGACGAGATCACAGTGTAGAAGGCACCGAGCGAGTCGAACAGGCTCTCATTGCAATAGAGCTGCTTCATCTCGCCGTTCTCGGCGACATAGAGCGAGATCGAGCCGACGTCGCCGGTGCCGTCGAGCACTGCGATCGCAACGCGCTCGCGCACGCCGGCGAATGGCGAGGCCGTGAACGAGTACCAGGCGTGATTGTCGTGATGCGGCATGCAGATCAACGGCAGCTGCTCACCGAGCCCGTACATCTTCCCGAGCCTGCGCGATATGCGCCGGACCTGATCCATATGACGCAGGCTGATCGCAGGCGCGATCGGCGCGCGCAACAATCTGATGCTGGCCGGCGCTTCCTCGAGCGAGGTGCGGATCAGCATCGCCATCAGCTCCGGATAGTCCCAAGTCGTGACGAAGGCCGCGATGTCGCCGATGTCGCGGCCGATCCGCTGCAGCACCTTGCGCATGTTGTCGAGCGCGTAGTGCGGGAACTCGTTGGTGTGCTTGTTGCCGGAGAAGCGCTCTTCCTCGT
Source organism: Bradyrhizobium sp. I1.14.4 (assembly GCF_050435825.1). Taxonomy (NCBI): domain Bacteria; kingdom Pseudomonadati; phylum Pseudomonadota; class Alphaproteobacteria; order Hyphomicrobiales; family Nitrobacteraceae; genus Bradyrhizobium; species Bradyrhizobium sp. I1.14.4. Next base: position 531,739 of record NZ_JBNDLA010000002.1, read on the forward strand.
TGTTGACGATCAGGCGCGGTCCGTGCTGCTGGGTGACCTCGACCAGTGCAACGCCGGTGTTGTGCGTGCCGGGGCAGGCGAGGCCAGCGACATAGACGGTCTCGCCACGCTGCAGCTTTTCGCGGATCGAAGCGATCGTGCGCTGCGCGAACTCGCCATTGGCCTTGTGCAGGCCAAGCTTCGCCATTGCACGTTCGCTGAGGCGGCGCGTGATCTCATAGCCTGCGGCCGCAATACGCGGATGCCGCGGACCGGTACGAATGTCCGGTTTGCGCAATCAGAACGCCTCGACTCGTGATCCCCAGATCGACCTTCAATCACAACTAGCGCCAGGCAACAATGCCGTTTCGCCCAACGGAAAAACCCAGCGCTTGCCAGCACGTGCGTCTCTTGCGAGACTTGCCGCCAAAACCACGACAAAAATCGGGAGAAAACGATGCCGGCTCGTTATGGATATATTGGCGCAGTCGCGGCGTTCGCAAGTGCTGCATTGATCGCGACTTCGGCCGCCGCGCAGAAGAGATACGATCCCGGCGCGACCGATACCGAAGTCAAGATCGGCAACATCATGCCGTACAGCGGCCCGGCGTCGTCCTACGGCGTGATCGGCAAGACCGAGGCCGCGTTCTTCAGGATGGTCAACGAGCAGGGCGGCATCAACGGCCGCAAGGTCAACTTCATCAGCTACGACGATGCCTATTCGCCGCCGAAGGCGATCGAGCAGGCGCGCAAGCTCGTCGAGAGCGACGAGGTGCTCCTGATCTTCCAGCCGCTCGGCACGCCCTCCAATTCGGCAATCATGAAATACATGAATGCCAAGAAGGTGCCGCAATTGTTTGTTGCCTCCGGCGGCACCAAATTCGGCGACCCAAAGAACTTTCCCTGGACGATGGGCTTTCAGCCCAACTACCAGAGCGAGGGCCGCATCTATGCGAAATACATTCGCGACAAATTCCCCAACAGCAAGATCGCGGTGTTCTGGCAGAATGATGACGCCGGTAAGGATCAGTTCAAGGGCCTCAAAGATGGGCTCGGCGACAAGGTCAATATGATCATCGCCGACAAATCCTACGAGGTCTCCGATCCCTCGATCGATTCGCAGATCGTCGCGCTGCACGATTCCGGGGCCGATATCTTCTTCTCCTGGGCGGCGCCGAAGGGATCGGCGCAGGCGATCCGGAAAGTGGGCGAGCTCGGCTGGAAGCCGAAATTCTTCCTCGCCAACACCGCGACCTCGGTCGCCTCGGTGCTGAAGCCGGCGGGGCTCGAATATTCCAAGGGCATCATCTCGACGGCCTATCTGAAGGACCCGACCGATCCGACCTGGGACAAGGATCCCGCCGTCTCGAGCTGGCGCGCCTTCATGGACAAATATTATCCCGACGGCGACAAAGGCAACGCCAACAACCTCTATGGCTATGTGCAGGCAGAGGCGATGGTGCAGGTGCTGAAGCAGTGCGGCGACAATCTCACGCGCGAGAACGTCATGAAGCAGGCCGCCGACCTGAAGAACTTCCACTCCGACCTGATGCTGCCGGGCGTCATGGTCAACACCTCGCCGGACGACTACTTCCCGATCGAGCAGATGCAGCTGATGCGATTCAACGGCGAGGCGTGGGAGCTGTTCGGCGACGTCATCACCGGCGAGGTCGGGCACGAGGCGACGCGGTAGGCGGTTGGTCATAGAGGCGCTGCTCGCGCCGCAACACCACTGTCGTCCCTGCGAAAGCAGGGACCCATACGCCGCGGCAGATGTTGTTGAAGGACTCGTCGTTCCAGTTTTGCACACAACAATCAGCATTTGTGGTTATGGGTCCCGGGTCGCGCTTCGCTTGCCCGGGACGACATCGAGTTTGTTGCGCCGGCGGTGAGCCATACATCCACATTCTCGCGACATCTGTCCGAGCTTTTCTCTTCGTTTCGCTCTCACCTTGAACGGAGGGCGCAGGGAAAGCCGGGTGCCGATCGCACCCATGGCCGAAATACCCTGGGTATCGCTCCCGCTGATCCGGGCTACGCAGTCCATTTCAGCTCGCGCGGCGCGGAGGCCGCGACCAGGATCTTCTCCGGCCGGCGGGCGCGGAGCGCCATGCCGCCGGCGACGCCGACGCCGATCACATACATCCAGCCCTCGTGAAAATCGGACAGATGCGAGTTGAGCAGCGAGCTCGTGATGTTCTGCACGACGACGGCGAGCCCGATCCAGGTGACGAGATTGCGGCCGGCGAACAGGCGGATGTGGCTGATCCACGTCGCGTAAAGCAGCAGGATGCCGATCAGCCCCCACTGGATCCCGACGTTGAGGGTCTGGTTGTGCGGGTTGTTGATCACCTCGGCTTCGAGGCCGGTATGTCCGGTCGCATCCCGCACGAACATCTGGCTGATCGAGCCGGTGCCGTGCCCGAGCCATGGCGCCTCGCCGATGAAGTTCACCGACTTCCGCCAATAGGTCAGGCGCTGCGCCGTGGAGGCGATGCCCGAAGTGTCGTGCGCGCGATACTCGATGCCGACGTCGGCGATGCGTTGGCGCAGATAGGGCGATGTGGTCCAGACCAGCACGCTCGTGAGCGCAGCAGCGGCGAACAGCAGCCGCGTGGCGCGCCGGGACAAATGCAGGGAAGCGAACAGGATCAACAGCACCGGCATGTAGACCAGCGCGGTCCGCGCCGAGACGACGTAGAGCATGTTGACGAGGAACAGCAGCACGAGCGCGAGGGCGCCGGCTGCGATGCGCCATTGCCTGGCCCGCAGCGCCGGCAGCGCCAGCGCGAAGGCGCACAGCGCGAATTCCTGACTCTGGTCGAGGTAGTTCTTGACGGGCACGCCGTCGGACGCGGTGTGCGCGAGCTTCAGCTGCGGCAAGGCCAGGACGATCCAGGACAGCATCATCAGCAGCGTGCACGACACCAGGAAGGCAGCGAACACCCAGAGCCCGCGCCGCGAGCGCTGGAAATAGCGTAGCAGGAACGGCAGCAGCAGCAGCTTGCTCAGCGGCTTGATGCCTTGCAGCCGCTCGGTCCAGCCCGCCTCCGACCACGCCATACCGATCACTGCGAGTGCGACCAGCGCGATCGGCAATACAAAGGCCGGCTGCGCGAGGTCGAGAATGAATTGCTCCCAGTCGATGGTCGGGATCACGGCGACAAGCCACAGCGCCATGAAGACCGCGAGCGCCGTCGTCGACCATGGGAGCGAAGCCGCGGCCAGTACCATCAGGATATCGGTCGTGCGGACATAGGCGACCGAGCCGGACCAGACACGGACGCGGTCGCGCCACCGCAGTACGGGCTCGATGGTGACGTCGATCGCGTGGGAGTCGCTGGCCATGACCAGGTTACACGGTGGCGCCGTTGAATGCCGCCATCGCGGCAGACGGTGCAGGCACGGAGGCCACACATTCCGCAACGACCCGATGGGACAGCAGGTCGCGCGCCTGGGTGTGGTGCCCGAAGCGTTCGGTGAGCTCGGCCCGCCGCTCGCGGATCTTGTTTCGCCATTGTTCTTGCTCCGCCAGAACCCGGGTGACCGAGGCGCTGATCTGTTCGATCGAGAACGGGTCGAAATAGTCGGCGAGCTCGCCCGCGACCTCACGGAAGACGGCGATGTCAGAGCACAGCACCGGTGTGTTCGCAGCCAGTGCCTCGATGATCGGTACACCAAAACCTTCGGCGAGGCTCGGCATGATCAGGCCATGGGCGTCGGCGATCAGGGCGGCCTTCTCGTGCTCCTCGACATAGCCGGAAAAGCGGACGTTGGGCGGCGCATTGCGGGTCAGGCTGGGCGCTCCGGTGTAGCCGATCACGACGAGGTCGGCCTGGGGCAGCTTACGGAACGCGCGGATCACCGCGGCGAGGTTCTTGCGCGGCTCGGCGGAGACGATCACGACGAAATACGGCCGTCCGCTCGGGGCACAAGCCGGCAGCGCCTGTGCATCGAACCTTGTGCGGGGATAGACCACCCGAGCCGGCAGATGCGCGAACTGCGGAAGCAGAGCGCGGAACCGGGCGAGGCTGTAGTGCGAGACGAAGGCGAGCTCGTCGGCCTGTTGCAGGCTGGTGAACAGGCGCGACAGGAACAGCCGCGTCGCGACGTCGCTGAGCTTGAGATCGGTCAGCGGCAAAAGATCATGCACGACACAGATCACCTTGGCGCCGCGCTTGCGCTGGATCGCGACCCGCGTCGGCGTGTCGACCAGAATGACGTCGTAGCCCCGTGCATCGACCCGCGGCGGAGGCAACCGCAGCAGCGCCGACATATCCTGATAGCTGTAGAAACCGGGCTCGAGCAGGAAATCGCCGAACAGCTTGAGGTGGCGCAGGTCGGTCGGGATGTATTCGAGGCCCTCGACGTGGTTCTCGATCAGGCTGATGCCGGCTGGCAGCAGGCGGAGCGCGCGCAGGAAGCTGACCGCGAATTCCGGCGAGGTCGCGGCGCGGAGTTTGCCACGGAACCAGTCGACGGTGCGGCGCAGGCCACCGCTGCTGCGCATGACGGGCGCATTCATGTCGGCCTCGTCGAGGAAACGATAGAGCGCGAGCAGCTCGATCAGCCGCGAACCGTCAGGCAGCAGCCGGGTGCGCTGCTGGCGGCGCCGCAGCTTGCGATAGCGGCGCGTGGTCTCGACCAGCAGCGTCAACTCGTGACCGTCGCCGGCCAGCGAGCGGATCAATTCACGCGTGAAATGGAAGATGCCGCGCTTGTGGTTGGGTTCGCCGAGCGCCTCGCTGACGACCAGGATCTTTGTCATGCGCTTATTTCTCTGAGCTCGAGGTGATGCGGGACGGCCGTATCCAGCGCAACAGTGCTGGCGATGCGGCCGTGATCGAGATTGATGATGCTGTTGCAGGTCCGGCGCAGCAGCGCGTGATCATGCGAGGCGATGATGACGACGGCCGCGATCTCGACCATCTTGCGCAGCCGCTGCTCGGCCTTGGCCGAGAAATTCTCGTCGACCACACTGAGCCATTCGTCGAGCAGCAGGATGTCGGCGGGAAATGCGGTCGCGGTCGCGAACAGTACCCGCATCAGCATGCCCGACGAGAACATGCGCAGCGGCAGCCCCCGCATGCGCTCCTCCAGCTCCGTGAAGGCCCAGATCTCGTCCAGGATCGCCGGCGTCGGCTTGCGTCCTGAGATCCGCAGCAGCAGGCTGATATTGTCGGCGGCGACGAAATCGAGATTGACGCCGGCGCCCAGGCCAAGCAGCGGCACGATGTTGCCGGAAATCTCGACCCGGCCGCTTGTGGCCGGAAACACGCCGGCGATCAGCCGCAGCAGAGTGGACTTGCCGGAGCCGTTCGGGCCGGCGAGACCGATGCGTGCGCCGGCCTTCGCCTCGATCGAGATGTTATCGACCGCGCGGATGGTGCGCATCCCGCTGGTCTGGCGGAACAGGCGGCCGAGCAGGCGGCGCTTCAGCGAAAAGTCATAGGCGCCGTACAGCGGATAATCGAGGCAGACGTCGCGAAGGTGGATGCTTGCCATGCCCTAGATCCAGAATGCCGCTTTGCGCAAATGGGCGATCGTGACGGTCGCGGCGACCGTGAGCGCGGCGAGGCAGGCCAGCACATAGATCACGCTGGTCATTGCGACATGACCTGATGCCAGCGGGTCGCGCCAGATCGCGAACAGATGGGTCAGCGGATTGAGCCGCATCACGGTCGAGCCGCGATCGATCATCTCTGATGTCCAGATGATCGGCGAAGCCAGGAAGGCCAGCGTGAGCGAGGATTCGATGATCGGCTTGATGTCGCGATAACGCGTCGCGAGCGCGCCGAGCACGAGGCTTAGGGCCAGCGTGGAGATGACGAACAAAGCGAGGCCGGGTAGAGCGACGATGGCGCCGCCGATATCCCTCGGCGTCAGCGTGAGCCACAGGATCAGCGGCACGACCGCGTTATGGGCCGCGAACAGGGCCTGCCGGAAGGTACATTGCAGCAGGAAGATCACCGGCGGCAGCGCGCGATCCTTGATCAGGCTGGCCGAGCCCTGCAGCGCGGTGGTGGCGTCGAGCAACACGCTGTTGAGGAAGGTCCAGGCGGTGAGGCTTGCCGCCAGCATCGGCAGCCGCGCCACCGCGCTCGCGTTGGAGAGATGGCCGATGACCGAGCCGAGCACGGCCACCATGATCGCCATCTGGATCGACATCCAGAAGGGTCCAAGGAGGGAGCGGACGTAGCGATGGCGGACGTCGGACCAGGCCAGTGCTGCCGCGATCTGGATCGCGCCGACGAAACCGGCAGTTCGGGGACGCGGGGCCGGGGCTGATGACCCCGCGTCCTTTGCGGCGGCTTCTTCAGTAACGACCATGCGGTACACCGTCTCGACTCCCTCCTTGAAGGCTGTGGTTGAGTATTTCGTCATCGCGCGATGGCGCGCGGCCTGACCCATGCGGCGCCGCCGCTCCGGATCGTTGATCAGCGTCTCGATGGCATCGGCGAGCGCGGCGGGGTCGCCGGGCGGCACCGTGATGGCCTCGAGGCCGTGGCGGGCGACATGGGGAACGCCGGTGCCGAGCGCGGTGTTGACGATGGGGCGGCTTGCGGCCATCGCCTCGAGCTGCACCAGCCCGAAGGTCTCCGCATTGGTCACCGACGGCATCACGAAGACGTCGGCGATGCGCATCAGCTTGACGCGTTCGCTCTCCGACACCGAGCCGAGCAGGCGGACGCGGTCCTGCAGGCCGTAGTCGCGGATCAGCTGCTCGAGATTGTCGCGCTCGCGGCCCTCGCCGACGATCCAGACCTCGAAATTGCGGGCGTGCGCAGCGCGCACCAGCACGTCGAAGCCCTTGTACGGCACCAGCCGTCCGCAGGCGAGGACGAGGCGGCCGCGCGCGTTGACGTCGTCCGACTGTGCGGCTGGCCGGTCATATTTCGCGACGTCGACACCGAATGGAACGGCGTGGCATTTATCGGAAAATTCCTGCAGCAGCGGCGTGGTTTCGATCAGCACCGGATCGGAGACGATGATTGCCGAGGCCCGGCGCAGCGTTCGCCGCATCATCGGTTCGACCAGGAAGCGCAACGCCGCGTGCGAGACGATGTCGGCGTGCCAGTGCACGACCAGCGGACGCGTGCGGCCGAGCCCGAATGCGAACACGAGGTCGGCGAGCGGGAAGGGGGCGTGCAGCGCCAGCAAATCGTGTTCGGCGATGCGGCGCCACAGCCGCCACGGATAGGTCGGCGCCGCCGGCAGCGACAGCACGTCGCCGAACGAATGCACGCGCTCGACGGCAACGTCATTGACCAGGATCTGCCGCTCGCCGCCGGAGCGCGAGCAGACCAGCACGGCGGCGTTGAATGTGTCCTTCAGGGAGGCGCAGATGTCGCGGATCACCGTCAGCGTGCCGCCGAACAGGTCGGGGTAGTAGACCTTGAAGATGTGGAGCACCGACGGACGCCGGGCCGGCTCGTTGACGACGATCATGGGCGGCTCGATCCGGATCATGCTGCGTACAGGGCGACGACGAACGGCAGCGCCAGCGCGGCGAAGAACACCGCGCAACGCAGCAGCGCCGGAAACACCGGCTCGATCGGGCCGCAGAGCGCCTGCGGCGTGAAAGAGAAGGGCGCCTGCGGCGTGAAACGGAGTGTGGTGGTGGCGAACCGACCGGGTTCGCAAGACGAATCGGAGTCGCGGGCCGAACGAAGAGACATTGCGTCGGATTCCCTGCTGAATGAATTCTGGATACGTGGGAAAAATTCACACGTCAACGGACGGCAGACTAAAATGTGGGATTATGTCCCACGTATGGCGGTGGACAACTTTTCTGCGAGGAGGGATCGTCGCGCATGACGACGCGATCGCACCGCGACTTCGCCGGGCGGGCCGAGCGAATACGGAGTTCCTGGAGGAGCGTCAGGCCTGCTCAGCAGTGCTGGGTGCGGCGGAGGGCTGCAACTCGCGCCGGATCGCGGCGATGTCGAACTGGATGCGTTCGGGCAGCATCGCGGCTATGGGCCGCTGCAGATCCTGCTCGATCACGACCCGCTTGCCGCCGTCCGATGTCAGCGCGATCGAGATCGATTTCGCCCGCGGCTCGGCGGAGAGGCCGGCATGTGCTCGGCTGGCATATTCGCCGGCGCGCAGGCCGTCGAAGCCGAAGGCGAGCAGGCGGCCGTAGATGTACAGCGCCAGCAGGTCGGTTTCGTCGAAGCGGCGCGGCGAGCCGGGCGCCACGCCCGGCAGGCAGGGATAGCCGCCCGCCATCACCGTCGAGACGAACTCCTCGTAGGGAACCCGGGCGGTCCGGCAGGCTTCCGCGATCGCAAGGTCGAATCGAGCAGGCGTCATTGAACGGTCCGTGTCGATAGCGGCATTGCCGGGCACCGTGACATCGGCGCCCGCAAGCGCGCGTTGTGTCCAGAGGTGACTTTGTTTCCCATAAGTGGGAAAATGTCACACGTCAAGGGAGGTGGGCAAAAGCGGTGGGATTGTGTCCCACGCAACGGACGGCTAAAACTTGGGCATGAATGCCAAGTCCCCGAAGTCGAAGCCGGGATCGTCCGCGCCGATCGCCGCAGCGAAGCTGCATGCGCCGCTGGCGCGCATGCTGCGCCCGTTGGTCCGGCTTTGCATCCGCGGCGGCATGACATTTCCGGCACTGACCCAGCTGTTGCGGGAACTCTATGTCAACGTCGCCGAGCACGACTTCGCGCTCGAAGGCAAGGAGCAGACCGACAGCCGCGTCAGCCTCTTGACCGGCATCCACCGCAAGGAGGTGGCACGGCTGCGTGGCGCGGGCGCGCCGGTCAATGCGGTGCCGGCGACGCTGTCGCGCACCAGCGCGATCATCGCGCGTTGGCTGGCCGCGCCTGAATTCACCGACGCGAAGGGCGATCCGCTGCCGCTGCCGCGCACCGCGGACGGCGGCGCGCCGTCGTTCGAGACGCTGGTCGAATCGATCACCAAGGACGTGCGGCCGCGCGCGGTGCTCGACGAATGGCTCGACCGCAAGCTCGTCACCATCAATGACGACGGCGAGATCGTGCTGGTCGAGGAGGCCTTCGTCCCGCACGGCGACGATGACCGCAAATGGCACTATCTCGGCCGCAATCTGCACGACCATGTCGCGGCCGCCGAGCTCAACGTGTCCTCGGCCACGCCGCGCTTCCTCGAACGCGCGGTGCATTACGACGGGCTGTCGGCCAAGCTGGCAAAGCGGCTCGAGGCGCGCTCGCGCGAGCTCGCGATGGATGCGCTGAAGGTCGCGAACCGCGAGGCCAACCGCGCTCTGGCCAAGGACAAGGGCGGCGACTATCGCTGGAATTTCGGCATCTACATCTATCGCGAGGGTCCGGACGGCCCCGTCGATGACGATGCCGACGAAGGCGGTGCGTCATGAAGGGCCCGCCGGTCATCTCGCGCCGCGCGCTGCTCGCGGCCTTCTGGCTCGCCGGAACCTCGCTCGCAGGCGCGCAGGTCAAGAAGCGCGGCAATGACCAGGGCATCGGCGGGACCGGCATCACCGGCTCCGACCAGGGCATAGGCGGCACCGGCATCGTCGGTGTGATCCAGCGGTTCGGCTCGATCTATGTCAATGGCGAGCGCGTCGCCTATGCGGCCGACGTGCCCGTACGGATCGACGGCGAGGCGGCCAGCACCAAGGCGCTGCGAATCGGACAGCTCGCGCGCGTGGTGGCGCAGCGCGACGCCAGCGGCACGCTGTCGACCAAACGCATCGATGTGGCGAGCGAAGTGACCGGGCCGGTCGAGCAGGTGAGATCGGGCGAGCTGACGGTGCTCGGCCAGAAGGTCGCCTGGACCGGTCGCGAGAGCTGGCTGAAGGTGGGCGCGCATGTCGCGGTGTTCGGGCTGCGCCGCACCGACGGCGTTGTCGTCGCGAGCCTGGTGCAGGAGCGCCATGACGCCGCGATGCGTGTCGCGGGACCGCTCGAGCGCGACCGCGCCGGAGCGTTGCGGATCGGCGAGCTCAAGCTCGCCGGCGTCGATGCGGCGCTGGTCGGTCAGCGCGTGCAGGCGGAGGGGCATGTCGCGCAGGGCGTGATGCAGATCTCGCGCAGCCGGGCTGACGATTTCTCCGATCTCGCCGGCGCGAACCGGCTGCTGATCGAGGCGTATGTGCGGCGGGTCGGCAATGATCTGCAGCTCGGCTCCGGCTTTGTCGCGCGCGACCATTCGCGCTTCTCGCCGGCGGCCGATACGCGCGTGGTCGTCAACGCGCAGCTGTCGGGCACGCGCGGGCTGCGCGTCGAATCGGTGCAGTCGGTCGGCAAGTTCCCCGGTTCGTCGGTGCGCAGCCCCGGTACGCCAGGTCGCGGGTCGGGAGGCGGCGGACCTGGGCCGGGAAGTGGATCAGGACCTGGTTTGCCGGGCGGGCGCAGCGCGCCCGGTGGCGGACCGGGTGGTGGCCCCGGCGGAGGGCCGTCAGGTATGCCCAGCGGCAGTCCGCCAGGCGGCGGCGGGCCTGGGCCCGATCCGCTGAGCGGCGGAACGACCGGCCCAGGTCCCGGCGGCTTCGGCCCGCCCGGTGGCCCGTTCGGCCCCGGCGGTGGATTCGGTGGCGGCGGACCGCCCGGTGGCATGGGCGGCGGCGGTCGCCGCTGATCCGGCAAAACGAAACCGGCGCAAGCGTTGGCCTGCGCCGGTTTTCGGAACACGTGGTGTGACTGGAGTTTTAGCCCGCGCTGAGCCGGACGCCGGCGCGGAGGAATTTCTGCGGATCGACCGCTTCGCCGTCGATCCGGGTCTCGTAGTGCAGATGCGGACCGGTGGAGCGGCCGGTCGAGCCGACGGCGCCGATCACCTGGCCGATCTTGACGTATTCGCCGACCTTGACGCCGATCTCGGAGAGATGGCCGTAGCGGGTCGACAGGCCGTTGCCGTGATCGACCTCGACCATACGGCCGTAGCCGCCGGCCCAGCCCGCCGAGACCACCTTGCCGTTGGCGGTGACACGTACCGGATCGCCCTGGGCGGCGCGGAAGTCGAGGCCGGTGTGCATCGCCGGACGGCCGAGGAAGGGATCGCTTCGGACGCCGAAGCCGCTGGTGAATTCGACCTCGCCGACGACGGGCTTGCGGTAGGGCACCAGCGCCAGGGTTTGGTTCAGCCGCTGCATCTGGGCGCGATTGATGTTGATGCGGTAGAGCTGGCGCTCGAACGTGCCGGCATCGGGCGCCAACTTCACCGGCACGAACGGGCCGCCCATGCCGGAGCGCGGCGTCGCCGATTCGAGCTGCGCCATGTTGAGGCCGAGGTCGGAGATCACGCCGCGCATCCGGCGCACCCGCGATTCGATGCCATCCTCGACCGAGGAGAGCGCGGCGACCTGGCGCCGCTCGACCTGGTCAAGCGAGGTCTGCAGACGGACCAGGACGTTGTCGACGCCCAATCGGTCGAAGCCTTGGGTCTTGGCGAACTGGTTCGGCTGCGCCCTGGCAACCAGCGGCGCACGCGATTCGAGCCGCGCCTCGCGATCCGGCGGCGCCACGAAGATCACCGTGTCGCTGATCGGGGAAGGTTTTGGCGTGCCGGAGGAGGGCGCAGCCTCGGCGCGGCCCTGCGGCTTGATCGACCCGGTGGTCGCAACATCAGGCATCGCGCCGAGCGCGGTGGCGCGCGATTCCAGCGCCGACTGCCGCTTCATGATCTGGTCGAGCTTCTGGTCGAACTGCTCCTGATCGAGCAGTTGGCGGCTGGTGGCGCGGTCGACCTTGGAGCGCAGCTCGGAGATGCGGTCCTCATAGGCGTACTGCATCTCGGCCTGGCGCGCGATCAGCCGGGTCAGGACGTCGTCACGGAACGCGAAATAGGTCGCAGTCGCGGCCGACCACATGCCGAGCAGGACCACGGTGCCGACCGCGATCCAGAACACGACGGGCCCGAACCGGACCTGCTTGCCGGCATGAACAAGCGTATAGCCCTCGCCGGAGGCCGCCACCGCCGGTGCGGCTTGATGGGCTGCGGGACGGCGCGCCGGCGCCCGGCCATGGTCGTGCGGATGATGGTGTTTTTGGTGTTCCTGGTGATGACCGGACCGGCTCGACATCGGTACTCCCGCGGCCGGTCGGACCAAGCTCCGTACGGCTAATTTGCGGCGCCGATTTGAGCCCGCCATGGTTAATTTTCAGGAAACGGAACCCTCCCATCAGAGCGATCGGGCAGCCTCCAATACCGCTTCGGCATGGCCGTCGACCTTCACATGGCGCCAGACGCGGGCGACTTTTCCACTGGAATCGACCAGAACCGTTGTGCGAATAATTCCCATGAAGGTCCTGCCATACATGGATTTTTCGCCCCAGGCGCCATACGCCTCCAGCATCTGGTGCGCCGGGTCGGAGACGAGCGGCACGGACAATTGGTGTTTGTTTCGAAATGACTCCTGCGCCTTAACCGTATCGGCGGAAATGCCGAGCACCTCTGCACCCGAAGCTGCGAACTCGCTTTTGAGCCGGGTGAAGTCGATCGCTTCCCTGGTGCAGCCGGGGGTGTCGGCACGGGGGTAGAAGAACAGCACCAGCTTCTTCCCGGCAAAATCCTTCAGCGAAACGCTGCCGCCGCCGTCGCGCGGCAGGTCGAAGCCAGGTGCCGCGGCGCCTTCGGCAAGTGTGACGGCGAACGGCTTGGTCACGGTCGCGGCCGGCTTCGGCTTTAACGGTTTCGATGCGGCCTTGTGCGAGGCTTTGCCTTGAGCACCCGCTGCGGTCTTGGTCCTTGTTGTTTTGGCTGCTGCCTTCTTCGCAACCGTTGTGCGGGTTTTCGTCGCGGACTTCCCGGTGCTTGCGCTGGCGGCGCGCGCAACCTTTGTTGCGATCCGCTTTCCGGTTGTGTTGGAGGATTTCTTGCGCGTTTTCTTGGACATACGCCTTCCTTTCGTCGCTTTCCGAAGCTCAACCATTGGGATATTGCGGGTCTCATTCGCGGCGGCCGGATTCGCATCGGCTGCTGGGCAAGTTTGATGGCCGCGGAGTATGGTGACAAGGAATTCGACGCGTTACCCGTCCACTTGCTGAATTGGCTTTTGATTGATTGGTTTGGTCCGTTCTGGGGACCATCGGCGAGTAACATGATTAGGCGAGGATAGGCGGCGATGCCGGCACAGGAGCGCTCGATACTAGTCGACGGGCGCCTCGATGGCGGTGATCAGCTTCGCCGTCAGCACCGAGAGGCAATGGCAAGGAACACGTCGCCGCAGGGTCCAAATCCGCGCGCCGGGACGGACTTCTCGCAATGGGAAGACGACGCCGCGTGGGACGAGCAGGATGAGGCGGCGGGCAACCGTGCGCGGCAATTGCTGGCGCGTTCCAACACCAACCTGCATCGCTTCACCGATCTCTGTTCCGGCATGCAGCGCCGGCTGAACGGCGAGCGCTGGATCCGTCGCATCGGATTGGTCTTCGTGGTGCTGGTCGTGCTGTTCGCGACCTGCTTCGGCGCGCTGTGGTGGCGGCTCGGCGCCGGTCCGATCAATCTCGACATGGCGACGCCGTGGCTTGCCGCGGCGATCGAGGAGAATATCGGCCACGGCAACACGGTCGAGGTCGGCGGAACGCAGATCGAGCGCGCCGGCCGCGTCAGGATCGCGGTGCGCATCCGCGACATCATCGTCCGCGACCGCGACCATGCGGTCGTTGCCAGTGCGCCGAAAGCCGAAGTGCGCCTGTCCGGAACGGCGCTCCTGATGGGCCAGTTGCGGGCGGAGAGCCTCAACCTGGTCGATGCGGAACTGTCGGTGCGCATCACGCCCGACGGCAATGTGACCGTGTCCGCCGGCGACACCGCAAAACCGTTGGCCACCGGTGTTGCCTCCAAGCGCGAGGCGGGGATGCCGCCGACATTCCCGCGTCCGGCACCGCCCGTTGCCTTGCCGCCGGTTGCCTCCGAGCCTTCGGCGGCCGCACCCGATTCGGCCCAGAGCGGGTTGCTCGCCGGTCTCGACTGGCTCGACAGCCTCAGCCTGACCGGCCTCGACGGCCAGAACCTCAACGAGATCGGCCTGAAGAACGGCAATCTCGTCGTCGACGACCAGCAGCGCGGCAACAAATGGAGCTTCGAGAACATCAGTCTGAGCCTGCGGCGCCCGAGTGACGGCGGCGTTGCGCTGAGCTTCGGTGAGGACGGCGCGAAGCCCTGGTCGGTCCGCGTCCTGGTTGGACCGCAGCAGAACGGTGTGCGTTCGGTCGACATCAAGGCCGACAAGGTTTCCACCAGGAACATCCTGCTCGCGCTCAGGACCAAGGATCTCACCTACACGGCCGACCTGCCGCTGTCGGGCGAGATGAAGGGCGAGCTCGGCCGCGACGGCCTGCCCACCTATTTCCGCGGCAAGATCAATGTCGGCGCCGGCAACATCATAGACACCGATACGCCCGACTACCCGATGCCGGTCGATTCGGCCGAGATGAGCGTTGAATGGGATTCGGGGCGGCGGGTGCTGCTGGCGCCGATCAAGATCGTCTCGGGCGCCAACCGCATTACACTGCTCGGCCATCTCGAGCCGCCGAACGACAACGTCACCGACTGGCAGGCGGGCCTGTCCGGCGGCACCATCGTGCTGGCCGGCGCCGACAAGAACGAGCCGCCGCTGATCTTCAATCGCATCAACATCGGGTTCCGGTTCGACACCGAGAAGAAGCGCGTTCTGCTGACCCAGGCCGACATCTCCAATGGCGAGATCGGCGTCGCCGGCACCGGCACCATCGACTATTCCGGCGAGCCGCGGTTGCAGCTCGGATTCGCCGGCACGCCGATGTCGGCCTCCGCCTTGAAGCGGATGTGGCCGATCATCATCGTCCCCGAGGTGCGCGAATGGGTGCTCGAGCGGATCGACCGCGGCACGCTCCAGCGCATCGATGTCGGCGTCAATTCGCCGGTGCACAATCTGTCCCGCAAGGGACCGCCGATCCCGGATGATGGCCTTTCGGTCAACATTGTCGCCTCGGGCGTCACGGTGCGCCCGGTGGATCAGATGCCCGCGGTGCATGATGCGGATCTGAAGGCCAGGGTGACCGGCCGCACCGCGACCGTGACCATCAACCAGGGCATTGCGGACACGCCGGCGGGCCGCAAGATCACGCTGTCGGATTTCACCTTCGAGGTGCCGGATATGGCGCCGAAGCCGTCGCCGTCGAAGGTCAAGTTCCGGGTCGACTGTCCGGTGCCGGCCGCCGCCGAAATCCTTGCGTCCGACCGGCTCAGCGATCTCTCCGGTCCGCCGATCGATCCCAACGCCAGTAAGGGCAACGTCACCGCGACGATCAATCTCGGCATGCCGGTGAAGGGCGAGCTGACCAAGGCCGAGACGCTTTACTCGGTCACCGCCGACATCTCCGGCGTTGCCGTCGACAAGCTGGTGATGAACCAGAAACTCGAGGCCAATACGCTGAAGGTGATCGCCGGTAACGCCGGCTTCCAGGTCAAGGGCGACGTCAAGATCAACGGACAGGCGGCTTCGCTCGACTACCGCAAGCCGGCCGACGGCGACGCTGACGTCAAGCTGCAGGCGACGCTGGATGATGCGAGCCGCGCGCGCCTCGGGCTTGATCTCGGCCCCGCAGTCTCGGGCGCGATTCCGGTCAAGCTGAGCGGCAAAATCGGCAGCGGTGACAATCCCACCACCAAGATGGGCGTCGAGGCTGACTTGACCCAGCTCAAGCTCGACAACATTTTGCCCGGCTGGGTCAAGGCGTCGGGCAGGGCGGGCAAGGCGACCTTCAACGTGGTGCCGAAGGGACAATCGACGCGGTTCGAGGATATCTCGATCGAAGGCAGCGGCGTTTCGATCAAAGGAGCGCTCGAGGTCGACCAGAACGGCGACCTCATGAACGCGAACTTCCCGACCTATGCGCCGTCCGAAGGCGACAAGACATCGCTGCGGGCCGATCGCGGTCCCGACGGCGTGATCAAGGTGACGATGCGCGGCGACGTGTTCGATGGCCGCGGCTTCCTGAAATCGGCGATCTCGGGCCGCGATAGCGATCCCAAGAGCAAGACCAGGAGCACCGATTTCGACGTCGATCTGAAACTCGGCGCGGTGGCCGGCTTCAACGGCGAGGCGCTGCGCAGCGTGGATGCCAAGGTCTCGCGCCGCAACGGGTTCTTCAAGGCGTTCACGCTGAGCGGCAAGGTCGGCCGCGATACCCCCGTCAGCGTCGATATGCGCGGACGCCAGCAGGGCCGCGAGGTGATCTACCTGCAGACCGGCGACGCCGGTGCGTTCCTGCGCTTTATCGACACCTATTCGAAGGTGATCGGCGGCCAGCTCACGCTTGCGATGGAGCCGCCGATCCCCGAACCGAGCCCCAGGGAAGGACTCATCAACATCACCGGCTTCTCGGTGAAGGGCGAAACGCAGCTCGACCGCGCTGTCGCCGGCGGGCCGGTCAGCACCCAGAACGGCATCGGGTTCGACGCCCTGCGCGCCGAGTTTACGCGCCAGAGCGGCCAGCTCTCGATCCGCAACGGCGTGGTCAAGGGGCCGAGCATCGGCGCCACCATCGAGGGCAGCATCGACTATATCGGCAACCAGGTGCGGATGAACGGCACCTTCATTCCGATGTACGGATTGAACAACATGTTCGGCCAGATCCCGTTCTTCGGGATTTTCCTCGGCGCCGGCAGCAATGAAGGCCTGATCGGGGTGACCTATGAAGTGGTGGGCACGCCGAGCGCGCCCGTGCTGCGCGTCAATCCGATCTCCGCCCTTGCGCCCGGCCTGACGCGCAAGATCTTCGAGTTCAAGCAGTACGGTCCGAACGATCTGCCGACGACGAATAACTAAAGCGTTTTCGAGCGAAGTGGATGCCGGTTCGCGTCAAGAAAACGCGTCAAAAGGATAGCTAGCGCGTCAGCTCATTCCCTCCACGGCGATGAGACTTGCGGGTCATGGCCCGGATCATCAATCACTACCTGCGTCATGCCCATGCCTGGGATGCCGATCGGAGCACGGCCGGCCGGAACGACAAGCCGTGCCATGATCGCTTCATCGCTGCGCTGCCGGGCTCGGCGAGGGTGCTCGACCTCGGTTGCGGACCAGGTTTTCCGGCCGCCCGGCACATGGCTGAATGCGGGCTTCGCGTCACCGGCGTCGACTCCTCTCCGACCTTCATGGCCCTGTGCCGGCAGCGGCTCCCGGAACACGAATTCCTTGTCGGGGAGGTGCGGTCGCTCGAGCTTGCCCGTCAATTCGACGGCGTGCTCGCCTGGGACAGTTTTTTCCATCCCGCGCCGGACGAACAGCGCCGGATGTTCGACGTGTTTGCCCGGCACGCCGGTCCGTCGGCAGTGCTGATATTCAACAGCGGGCCGAGATTTGGCGAAAGCATCGGCCAGTATCGGGGCGATCCGCTCTATCACGCGAGCTTGGGGCCGGACGAATACACGGCGCTGCTTGATGGCATCGGCTTCGACGTCATCGCCCATGTCGTCGAGGATTGGGCAACCGCAGGCGGCCGTACGGTGTGGCTCGCGCGAAGTCGACTTCACGGAATGGCATAGGAAAGCGGCGCCCGAAGCGATCGGGCGCCGCTGATTTCAAGTCTGCGGCAAACGTCCTGCTCAACGGTCGAGACCGGGCAGGGCTGTGGTGTGCTCCGCGCGGGCGCCGGTCAGCTTGTTGGCGTTGAGGTGGAGTGCGCGCAGGATCGTGGGTGCGACCTGCTTGGTCTCGACCTTCTCATCAACCACGGCACCTTCGAAGCCCGGGTTGGCGACGACCAGCAGGACGTGGGTATCGTCATCGGTGAAGCCGCCGTGCTCGGAGACCTTCTTCGAGCTGCCGCTGTAGATCGTGCCGTGGAGCGGCTGGATAATGATGTCCGGCGTGCGGCCCTGGGCCGGGTTGCCGAACTTGTCCTTCAGCTCGTCGCCGGCATAGATCTTCTCGATCCGGGCCTGGTTCAGGAGGACCTTGTCGTTCTCGAGGATGCCGACGGCCTTCGTGGCCTGGGTCTGATCGGCCAACCAGATCAGCGAGACGTCGTCGGCCGTCTCCTGCGCCACCTTTACGCCGCCGGCGGTCAAGAGGTCGACCGGGTCGACCACGTCGGCATGGCCCTGCAGCAGCCTCGGATTGGAGCTGCCCTTCAGCATGTGAAGCTGGCTCACGTCGATCGGTGACTGGCCATGCTTCGCGCCGACGACAACCAGGGTATTCTTCGTGAGATGCTGCTTGTCGAGCTGTTCAAGCATCTGGCCAAGCGAGCTGTCGACGAACTCGAGCGACAGTTCGAGCTGCGCGCTTGGTGTGCCGGCCGCGTCGATGTAGCCATCGGCGGTGATCTTCTGTCCGACGCTGACGGCCTGGAAATTCATGCCCAGGATCGCCGGCACGCCAACGGTCTTGGTCCCGGTGTGGTCGAGGCCCTTGATCCAGTTCAGGACGGCGGTGACCTTCAGATTGTCATAGTAGCGGGTGTAGACCGGATTCACGGTCCAGTCGTCGCTGGCCTGTGGCGTCGGGATCAACTGGGGTGCGGTGGCAAGCACGGTCGTCGAATTGATCTCGGGCGCATAGAGCTCATCGAGACCCTTGCCGGAGGGGCCGCTGATGATCTCATAGGCCGGGTGCTTGTCCGACCAGGCCGTGCGCAGGCCGGCCTCGTGGATGACTTCCATGATCGTCGTGGTGTCGTTCTTCAGGTATGCGTGCGGATAGACCGGCTGGCAAGCGCTGCCGACCTTGCGCAGCGGCAGGTTCGCCGGATTGATGTGGTCGGAATTCGCCGGACCACCGCCGTCGAGCTTGTTCAGATCGTAATCGAGCGCTTCGAAGTATGTGGCTTCGGTGCCCGGCTTGCCCTGGCAATTGCTCCCGGGCGGATACAGGGTCTGGTCATAGGTGTCGTCGTAGAATACGCCGTGCGTCTTCGGCGATGCGCCGGTCATGAACGCCAGGAGCCCCGGGAAGGAATCCGACGGGTGCGAGGTGTGTGCGTTGGTGTAATGCACACCGTGCCTCAGCAGCTTGGCGAAGCTCGATGTCGGGTGGCTCTTGACGTAATGCTGCAGGTCGACCTCGTGCATGCCGTCGACGCTGAGCAGAAGCACGTGTTCGATGGTGCGATGATCGTCATCGTCGGCGCGCACGACCGTGCTGACTGCGCTTGAGCCGAGCAAGATTGCAATCGCGAGCTTTCCAAATCCATTCATGATTGATGCCCTCCCTGGAGAAAACCGGCTTCCTTGAATACCGCTGTGAACACGACGGTGATGTGAAACCGGAATGATGATGCCATGACCATCCCGTGATGATCGCACAGCGAACTATCCGCAGCCGTCGTACGCCACCCTCGCATTGAAAAATCATACATTGGGAAAAGCGGTGATCGTCACAGGATTGCGCCCCGCTTGCGGGGCGTCATCGACATGTGGCTGGTGGCCTCGCTGCGGGCGCGCTCGGCGACGCCATCCATTGCCGTCAGAGCGCGGCTGAACGCCTCTCCTAAGGCATGATCCGGAAAAGTAGTTGTCGGAAAAGATCATTGCTTCGATCAAGAGCCAACCCGCGAAGGCGATTCAAGCTAATCTCATCGCGCTTCCGGGCCCGGCTGAGGCGATACCGTCCGGCTTGTCTGTCATCTCTGCTCAGCGCCGCAGTGCCGGCACCACCAGGAACGGGATCAGGCCGAGCACCACGTTGACCAGCGCGAAGCCAATCAGGGGATTGTAGCTGTGAGTCCAGTCGTGGATCAGGCCGCCGCCCCACGAGCCGAGGCCGGAGCCCAGACCGCTGCCGATCATGATGGTGCCGTAGATCGTGCCGACCCGCTCGCCGCGGAAGATTTTCAGCGCGGTCGCGGTGATCAGCGGACCGCGCGAGCCGATCATGCTGCCGAAGCTGATGATGAAGCCGGTCAGCAGCCAGTAGTTCGGATACCACTGCAGCAGCCAGAGCAGGATGATGCCGATAATCGAGACGCCGTAGCTGAACAACACCGATGGCCTGCGGCCGATGATGCCGTCGAGCGTCGACACGCCGAGCATGCCGACGAACAGTGCGACGCCGGAGAATCCCCAGGCGGTGGCGGCCTGCAGCGGTGGGAAGCCGACATCGATCAGGTAGGCGACGATCTGCGCCGTCAGCGCATACATCGCAATCGCCGTGAAGAAGAAGGTGGAGAACAACGCCCAGAAGGCATGGTGTCGCATCGCGCCGAGCAACGTCCAGCCTTCATCGATCAGGCCGGTCTCGGCCCTCTTCACGATACGCGGCGATCCGCTGGCGAGCAGCCGCCACGGCAGAAAGACAAGCGGCACAAGCAGGCAGAGCGCGCCGATGCCGAACACCTGATAGGCCTCGCGCCAGCCGATCCGGTCGATCAGCACCTGCGACAGCGGCAGCAGCAACAAGAGGCCCGCGCCGGTTGCCGAATACATCACGGCCATCGCCGTCGGCAGCCGCGGCCCGAACCAGCGGCCGAGCAGGATCGAGTTCGACACGTTGCCGATCAGCGCGGTGCCGAAGCCGACACACAGGCCGACGCTGAGCTGGAATTGCCAGAGCTGCTGTGCGTGCGAGGCGATCAGGAATGCGCAGCCGAGCAGCGCCAGACCCAGCGCATAGACCACGCGCGGACCCGAGCGGTCGAACAGGCGTCCGACCAGTGGCGCGGTCAAGCCGCTGGCGAGCCAGGTCAGCGAATAGACGGAGACCACCGAGGCGCGGTCCCAGCCGAAATTTTCCGAGATCGGTTTCAGGAAGACCGTGAAGCTGTCGCTGAGGCCGCGCCCGAGAACTGACAGCACGAAGCAGAGCGCGAGCACGTTCAGTGCGACGCGCGACTGTTTCGCCGGCGTTGCAAGCGTGTCGTTCGGAGGCGTGGCCTGATCCATCGGAAAGCAGGGAGCGCGCTTTCGGCACCCCCTGCAACCGACAAATGCGAATGCGCCTATGCGGGCTTCAGCAGGACGTGGCGCTTCTTGCCGAGCGACAGCTTGACCACGCCCTCGGGCGTGAGATTGGCCGACGTCAGCAGCATCTTCTCGTCGGTGACGCCGACGTCGTTGACGCGCAGTCCGCCGCCCTTGATCTGCCGGCGCGCTTCGCCGTTGGAGGCGACGAGCTCGGCCTTGACGAAGGCAGCCAGCACGCCGACGCCGCCTTCAAATTCGCCAAGCGGAATTTCCACCGTCGGCAAGGTTTCGGCCAGTGCACCTTCCTCGAAGGTACGGCGCGCGGTCTCGGCGGCCTCATTGGCCGCATCGCGGCCGTGGAGCAGGGCGGTCGCCTCGGTCGCCAGCACCTTCTTGGCTTCGTTGATCTCGCTGCCAGCCAGCGCCGCGAGCTTGCTGATCTCGCTCGTCGGCAGGATGGTGAACAGCTTGAGGAACTTGACGACGTCGGCGTCCTCGACGTTGCGCCAGTACTGCCAGAAGTCGTACGGCGAGAACTGGTCGGCGTTGAGCCACACCGCGCCCTTGGCGGTCTTGCCCATCTTGTCGCCGGAGGCGGTGGTGAGCAGCGGCGTGGTCAGCGCGAACAGTTGCGGCGTGCCCATGCGGCGGCCGAGATCGACGCCGTTGACGATGTTGCCCCACTGGTCGGAGCCGCCCATCTGCAGCCGGCAGCCGGTGCGGCGCGACAGCTCGACGAAGTCGTAGGCCTGGCAAACCATGTAGTTGAACTCGATGAAGCTCATCTCCTGCTCGCGCTCGAGCCGGAGCCGCACCGAGTCCATGGTCAGCATGCGGTTGACCGAGAAGTGCCGGCCGATGTCGCGCAGCATCTCGATCCAGTTCAACTTGGTCAGCCACTCGGCATTGTCGAGCATGATGGCGTCGGAATGCCCGTCGCCATAGCGCAGCACCTTGGCGAACACGCCGCGGATCGAGGCCTTGTTGGCTTCGATCTCCGCCACCGTGCGCATCGCGCGCGTCTCGTCCTTGCCGGAGGGGTCGCCGACCATCGTGGTGCCGCCGCCCATCAGCGTGATCGGCTTGTTGCCGCTCTGCTGCAGCCAGTACAGCATCATCATGGTGAGGAAGTTGCCGATATGCAGCGACGGCGCGGTGCAGTCATAGCCGACATAGGCGGTCGCCTCGCCCTTCGCGGCAAGCGCGTCGAGGCCCTCGAAATCAGAGCACTGGTGGACGAAGCCGCGTTCCTGTAGAGTGTTCAGGAAATCCGATTTAAATGCAGTCATTTGTCGGCTGGCCAGATCATTCTTGTTTTACGGTTTTTGCATCTATTTGCGGAACCTTGATGCTTGAGGCTGCCGCAGTCGGACGCGCAGTGGCATTATAGGATGTACTTGTTTGAGACAAGCCGGGGGTTCCCGGCTGGGGCGCTTCCAGCATGATGTTAACGGCACTCGGTCTGATGAGCGGTACCTCGCTCGACGGGGTCGACGTGGCATTGATCGAGACCGACGGCCGCCAGATCAGGGCCTTCGGCCCGTCGGGCTATCGGCCCTACACCGACGGCGAGCGCAGCCTGCTGCGCCAGGCGCTGACGGAAGCCGTTCATCTGTCGCAGCGCGACGCCCGGCCGGGGATATTGCGGCAGGCCGAACAGGCCGTCACGTCAGCCCATGCCGAGGCGGTCGCCGGGTTCACGGCGCAGAACCGGATCTCCGCCCAGGAGATCGACATCGTCGGGTTCCATGGCCAGACCGTGCTGCATCGCCCCGAGCGGAAGTTGACGGTGCAGATCGGCGATGCCCTGGCGCTCGCCAAGGCCATCCACATTCCGGTGATGCATGATTTCCGCGCCGCCGATGTCGAGGCCGGCGGGCAGGGCGCGCCGTTCGTGCCGGTCTACCATCGTGCGCTGGCGCAATCGCTGAACCGCGAGGGGCCGATCGTCGTGGTCAATATCGGCGGCGTCTCCAACATCACCTATATCGATGGCACGGACACGCTGATCGCCTGCGACACCGGGCCGGGCAACGCGCTGCTCGACGACTTCATGTTCCGCCAGATGCACCAGCCGTTCGACACCGGCGGACGTTTTGCCGGTCAGGGCAGGCCGGACGAGACTTGGATCGCCGACGCGCTGAAGCTGCCGTTCTTCTCAGCTCCGCCGCCGAAATCACTCGACCGCAATGATTTCGCAAGCCTCAAGCTCGGCGCCGTGGCGCCGGCGGACGGCGCCGCGACGCTGACCGCCTTCACGGCGGCCGCGATCGCCCGCGTCGTGCCGCTGCTGCCGAAGGTGCCGAAGAGCTGGATCGTCGCCGGAGGCGGCGCCTCCAACCTCACGATGCTGCGGATGCTGCGCGACCGGCTGGCGCCGGCGCTGGTCGAGCCCGCCGAGGCGCTCGGCTGGGCGGCGGATGCGATCGAGGCGCAGGCCTTCGGCTTCCTCGCCGCGCGTGGCATGAAGGGCCTGCCGCTGAGCTATCCCGCCACCACAGGGGTGCCGATCCCGATGACTGGGGGCATCATCGCGCGACCGTGATTTAGATGCAAATGCATCTACCTTGACAGTTCCATGCCGCTGCATTTAATTCGATGCAGCTGCATTGAACGCGAGGTTCGTCATGGCCGCCCTGAAGCTGATCAGCCACAAGCTCTGCCCCTATGTGCAACGCGCGGTGATCGCGCTGCACGAGAAGGGCGTGCCGTTCGATCGGATCGACATGGATCTCGCCGACAAGCCGGACTGGTTCCTGAAGATCTCGCCGCTCGGCAAGGTGCCGGTGCTGGTCGTCACCGGCGACGACGGCAAGGAGGTCGCGCTGTTCGAGAGCAACGTGATCTGCGAGTACATCGAGGAGACGCAAGGAGGCGCGAAGCTGCATCCGGAGGGCGCGCTCACGCGCGCCGAGCATCGCGCCTGGATGGAGTTCGGCTCGGCCATTCTCGGCGATCTCTGGGGGCTCGAGACCGCGACCAATGCCGCGGCTTTCGAGAGCAAGCGGCAGGCGGTCGCCGCGAAATTCGCGCGCGTCGAGGCGGCGCTCGGCGCCGGTCTGTTCTTCGCAGGCCAGAAGTTCAGCCTGGTCGATGCGGTGTTTGCGCCGGTCTTTCGCTATTTCGATTTGTTCGACCAGTTGACCGATCTCGCCGTCTTCACCCACGCGCCGAAGCTTCGCGCATGGCGCAGCGCGCTGGCGCAGCGGCCGAGCGTGCGCCGCGCCGTTTCACCTGACTATCCGGCGCTGCTGCACGCGTTCCTGGTCGCCCACCGCGCGCACATGCTGAAGCTTGCCGCGTAATGTCGCACTCCATTGCCTGGATCGCACTGATCGTCGCCGGTCTTCTCGACGTCGGCTGGGCCATCTCGATGAAATATGCCGAAGGCTACACGCGGCTCGGCTGGACGCTGGTCTCGCTGGTGCTGCTCGCCGCGTTCGTGTTCCTGCTCGGGCGCGCGCTGCAGGTGCTCGGCGTCGGCGTCGCCTACACGGTATGGACCGGCATCGGCGCGGCCGGCACGCTGACCATGGGCGTACTGTTGTTCAACGAAGCCTTGAACCCGATGAAGGTTGCGGGAATCGCGTTCGTGCTGATCGGCATCGCCGCGCTGAAACTGGCGCCGGAGTAGATCCGTAGCCCGGAAGGAGCGAAGCGCAATCCGGGATCAGTTGTGCCACAAGTGATAGGTGTCCCGGATTTCGCTGCGCTTCGTCCGGGCTGCAAGGTCAGCGGGTTAAGCTGCTTCAGCGCACGTTGGCGAGACGCATGTCGAGATAGCCGGTCACCGTCTCCATCAACGGCTCGAGCTTGCCGTCGAAGAAGTGGTTGGCGCCGGGGATGACCTGCTGGTCGATCACGATGCCCTTCTGCGTCTTCAGCTTCTCGACCAGCGTGTTGACGTCCTTGGGCGGCACCACCGCATCCTTGTCGCCGTGCACGATCAGGCCCGAGGACGGGCAGGGCGCGAGGAACGAGAAGTCGTAGAGATTGGCGGGCGGCGCGATCGAGATGAATCCCTCGACCTCCGGTCGGCGCATGAGGAGCTGCATGCCGATCCATGCGCCGAACGAGAAGCCTGCAACCCAGCAGGCACGCGCCTCCGGATTGATCGCCTGCGCCCAATCGAGCGCGCTGGCGGCGTCAGACAATTCGCCGGTGCCGTGATCGAACGAGCCCTGGCTGCGGCCGACGCCACGGAAGTTGAAGCGCAGCACCGAGAAGCCGCGATGCGCGAACGCGTAGTAGCACTGATAGACGATCTGGTGGTTCATCGTGCCGTGGAACTGCGGATGCGGATGCAGGATCATCGCAATCGGCGCGTTCTTCTGCTTGGCCGGATGGTAGCGGCCCTCGAGACGGCCAGCAGGGCCGGTGAAAATGACTTCAGGCATTGCGTTCCTTCGATTGACGTCGATCAATCAACCGGTTGGAGCCATCTTCAACGACGGTGCGCGAACAGAGCGGCTCATGATGAAATCGGCGCAGGCACCGTCGGGCGGCACGCTGGAGGGCCTTCTAGCATGACGCAAGGGGCAAAAATCAAGGAAATTGTGCTGCTTGGCTGGCGCGAATCCATTTCGTGACGCGCGCGCCGCAGCGATCCGGATCAACACTGCGAGTTGTTCGTAGGCTACCTGAAGTTTCAGTTTGTCACATTGGTATCGCGCTCACGGCGCGGCGAATGTCTTGCCTGGCAACAAGACACGACGCTCGGTAGGGGTGAAAAATCTCTCGTGCCGGCGACTCTGATCTGGTCTCGGTGCCCGACTGTCGTTATGTCGCAGTGGAGGGCCGCGACCACGGTGATTGCGGCGGACAAGCTCCATGGCTGATCGCGTCTATCTCGACTGGAACGCCACCACGCCGCTTCGCCAGGAGGCGAAGGCGGCGATGGCTGCTGCGTGGGAATTGAGCGGCAACCCGTCCTCGGTGCACAGCGAGGGACGGCAGGCGCGACGGCTGATCGAGGATGCCCGCGATGCGGTGGCGAAGGCAGTCGGCAGCCGGCCGCAGGATGTCGTGTTTCTATCCGGCGGGACCGAGGCCAATGCGCTCGCATTGACGCCGGGATTGCGCCGCGGTGCCGGCGCGCCGGTGCGGCGGCTCCTGGTGTCCGCCATCGAGCATGCATCCGTCCTCGCGGGCGGGCGGTTTTCGAGCGATGCGATCGGCGCGATCAACGTCACGCGCGCCGGGGTGATTGATCCCGACCATCTGCGGGCGCTGCTGGCCGACGGTCCGCCCGCTCTGGTCTCGGTGATGCTGGCGAACAACGAGACCGGTGCCATTCAGCCGGTGGCTGACGTTGCCGGGATCGTTCACGCGGCCGGCGGCCTGCTGCATGTCGATGCGATCCAGGCGTTCGGGAAGATCCCGTTCGATCTGTTCTCAACCCAGGCCGACCTGGTGACGCTGTCGGCGCACAAGATCGGCGGACCGAAGGGCGCAGGCGCGCTGGTGCTTGCCGAAGGCCTTGAGGGGCTGGAGCCGTTTTTGCGCGGCGGCGGGCAGGAGCTCGGGCGGCGGGCAGGGACCGAGAACGTCGCGGGGATCGCGGGCTTTGGTGCGGCCGCAAAGGCCGCGATGGCGGCGCTGAAGGCCGACGCCGCCCGCGTCAGAGGGCTGCGCGACCGGCTTGAGCACGGGCTGCGGCAGACGCCGGACGTGCTGATCTTCTCTGACGATGTTGGGCGGTTGCCAAATACCGTTCTCTTCACTGCTCCCGGCATGAAGGCTGAAACGGCGGTCATCGGCCTCGACTTGGCGGGGGTAGCGGTCTCCTCCGGTTCCGCCTGCTCCTCGGGCAAGGTCCAGCCGTCTCACGTGCTTGAGGCAATGGGGTACCGTTCGGAGGTGGTCCAGGGAGCGGTGCGGCTCAGTCTTGGCTGGTCTACCACGGAGACAGACGTGGATTTGACCCTCAAGGCTTGGCGAAAGCTCGCCGATACCCTAGTTAAGGGAGGACGACGAAACACAGCTTGAACTGTTCTAAGCGGATTTCGTCAAAAGCATCGTAAGAGATTTTCGGAACTTGATATCCACCGCGGTCCTTGAAACCGCGAGCGGAGGATTGAATGCCTGCTGTACAAGAGACGGTCGAGCGCGTCCGGCGCATCGACGTCGACCAGTATCGATATGGGTTTGAGACGCTGATCGAATCCGACAAGGCCCCGAAGGGGCTGTCGGAAGATACCGTCCGCTTCATCTCCGCAAAGAAGAATGAGCCGGCGTGGATGCTGGAATGGCGCCTGGAGGCGTATCGCCGCTGGCTGACCATGACCGAGCCGACCTGGGCGCGCGTCGACTATCCGAAGATCGACTACCAGGACATCTACTACTACTCGGCGCCGAAGCCGAAGAAGACACTGTCCTCGATCGACGAGATCGATCCGGAAATCCTCAAGACCTACGAGAAGCTCGGCATCCCGCTCCGCGAGGTCGCGATCCTCGAGGGCGTCGAGCCGCCGCCCGGCGGCGAGCCGTCAGCCAACCGCAAGATCGCGGTCGATGCCGTGTTCGATTCGGTCTCGGTTGCGACCACCTTCCAGAAGGAGCTGAAGGCGGCCGGCGTGATCTTCATGCCGATCTCGGAGGCGATCCGCGAGCACCCCGAGCTGGTGCAGAAATATCTCGGCACCGTGGTGCCGACCTCGGACAACTATTTCGCGACGCTGAATTCGGCTGTGTTCTCCGACGGCTCGTTCGTCTACGTGCCGCCGGGCGTGCGCTGCCCGATGGAGCTGTCGACGTATTTCCGCATCAACGAGCGCAACACCGGCCAGTTCGAGCGCACGCTGATCATCGCCGACAAGGGCTCCTACGTCTCCTATCTCGAAGGCTGCACTGCGCCGCAGCGCGACGAGAACCAGCTGCACGCCGCCGTGGTCGAGCTCGTCACGCTCGACGATGCCGAGATCAAGTATTCGACGGTGCAGAACTGGTACCCGGGCAATTCCGAGGGCAAGGGCGGCATCTACAATTTCGTCACCAAGCGTGGTGACTGCCGCGGCAAGAATTCCAAGATCTCCTGGACCCAGGTCGAGACCGGTTCGGCGATCACCTGGAAGTATCCGAGCTGCATTCTGCGCGGCGACAATTCGAGCGGCGAGTTCTACTCGATCGCGATCTCGAACGGCTTCCAGCAGGTCGATAGCGGCACCAAGATGATTCACCTCGGCAAGAACACGTCGAGCCGGATCATCTCCAAGGGCATCGCCGCCGGCAGGTCGCAGAACACCTATCGCGGCCTCGTCAGCGCCCACCGCAAGGCCACCGGCGCGCGCAACTACACCGCCTGCGACTCGCTTCTGATCGGCGACAAATGCGGCGCGCACACCGTGCCCTATGTCGAGGCCAAGAATTCCTCGGCGACGTTCGAGCACGAAGCGACGACGTCGAAGATTTCCGAGGACGTGCTGTTCTACTGCGTCCAGCGCGGGCTCTCGCAGGAGGAAGCCGTCGGCCTCGTCGTCAACGGCTTCGTGAAGGACGTGCTGCAGCAACTCCCGATGGAGTTCGCGGTGGAAGCGCAGAAGCTGATCTCGATCAGCCTTGAAGGTTCGGTTGGCTAATCCATCCCGCTGAAGGGCGCGGCCGCCGCGCGCTTTCCGGATGATGCTCAGGAAGAATGAGATGTCTCTGCTTGAAGTGAAAGATCTGAAGGTCCGTGTCGAGGAGCGTGAGATTCTCCACGGGCTCTCGCTCACGGTGAACCCGGGCGAGGTGCACGCGATCATGGGGCCGAACGGCTCCGGCAAGTCGACGCTGAGCCACGTCATCGCCGGCAAGCCGGGTTACGAAGTCACCGACGGGCAAATCCTGTTCCGGGGCGAGGACCTGCTGGAGATGGAGCCGAACGAGCGCGCGGCCAAGGGCGTGTTCCTGGCGTTCCAGTATCCGGTCGAGATTCCCGGCGTGACCACCTGGAACTTCCTGCATGCCGCGCTGAACGCCCAGCGCAAGGCGCGCGGCGAGGAGGAGATGTCCTCGCCGGCCTTCCTGAAGAAGGTCCGCGATGTCGCCAAGTCCTTGAACGTCCCGCAGGACATGCTGAAGCGCGGCGTCAATGTCGGCTTCTCCGGCGGCGAGAAGAAGCGCAACGAGATTTTGCAGATGGCGCTGTTCGAGCCGGCCGTCTGCATCCTCGACGAAATGGATTCCGGCCTCGACATCGACGCGCTGCGGATTGCGGCGGACGGCGTCAACGCGCTGCGCTCGCCGGAGCGCGCGATGGTCGTGATCACCCACTATCAGCGGCTGCTCAACTACATCGTGCCCGATTTCGTGCACGTGATGTCGAAGGGCCGGGTGGTGAAGAGCGGCGGCAAGGAACTGGCGCTGGAGCTGGAAGAGTCCGGTTACACGCAGTTCGAAGACGCTGCCTGACAGGTGCGAGTTTTGAGATGAACGTTGTTGCAAAGACCGAGAGCGGGCGCGCGCTGGGCGATGCGTTCGCCGTGGTGCGCGACCGCCTGCCGGGCAAAGGCGAGATCGCCGATCAGCGGCGTCAGGCATTCGAGGCTTACGAGCGCCTCGGCCTGCCGCATCGCCGGATCGAGGATTGGAAATATACCGACCTGCGCGCGCTGATGCGCGAGGTGCTGCCGCTCGCGCCGGCGCCGGATGCAGCGGCGCTGAGCCGCGCCGCTGCCGCCGTCAAGCTGCGGGCGATCGACGGCGTGCGCCGCCTGGTGCTGGTCGATGGCGCCTTTGCGCCGGATCTCTCTGATCTCGGAAATCTCGAGAAGGGGCTCGGCATCCGTCCGCTGCGCGAGGTGCTCGATGCCGGCGACGGCGCGCTCTCCGGACAGGCTTTCGCCTCCGACATCTCCAATCCGATGATTGCGCTGAACGGCGCGATGGCCACCGACGGCGTCGTCATCGAGGTCGCCGACGGCACGGTGCTGGCCCAGCCGCTGCACATCGTGCACGTCGCGTCGGGCACCGCGCCGGTTGCGATGTTCACCCGCTCGCTGCTCCGGCTCGGCCGCGATACCGGCGCGACGCTGGTGGAGAGCTATCTCGCCGGCGAGGGCGCCAAGGGCTACCAGACGCATGACGGGCTGGTTGTCGCGATCGGCGACAATGCGCGGCTCGATCACATCAGGCTGGTCGAGGATTCCATCGACGCCTTCAACATTTCCTCGGCGACCATTTCGATCGGCGCGCACGCCCATTTCAACACGTTCGGCATGACCTCGGGCGGCCATGTCAGCCGCTATCAGCTCGCGGTCACGTGCGCCGGCGAGGGCTCGAAGGTCGAAACCAACGGCGTCAATCTGATCAACGGCAAGCAGCACGCCGACACCACGCTGTTCATGGATCACGCGGTGCCGAACTGCGCGAGCCGCGAGATCTTCCGTGCCGTCGTTGACGACCGCGCCCATTCCGTGTTCCAGGGCCGCATCGTCGTCCGTCCGGATGCCCAGAAGACCGACGCCAAGATGATGACCCGCGCGCTGCTGCTGTCCGATGACGCAGAAGCCGATAACAAGCCCGAGCTCGAAATCTTCGCCGATGATGTCACCTGCGGTCACGGTGCGACCACCGGTGCGCTCGACGAGAGCCTGCTATTCTACATGCGCGCGCGCGGACTGCCCGAGAAGGAGGCGCAGGCGCTTCTGATCCAGGCCTTCGTCGGCGAAGCGATCGAGACCATCGCCAGCGACGCCCTGCGCGAGGTCGCAATTGCCACCGCGCAGCGCTGGCTGGAGGCGAGGGCGTGAGCATGCACAAGGCGGTCGCCAACGGCACTTACGATGTCGCTCTGGTGCGACAGGATTTTCCGGCGCTCGCCATGCAGATTTACGGCAAGCCGCTGGTCTATCTCGACAACGCCGCCTCGGCGCAGAAGCCGAACGCGGTGCTCGACCGCATGACCGAGGCCTACAAGACCGAATACGCCAACGTGCATCGCGGCCTGCATTACCTCGCCAATGCCGCGACGGAGGCCTATGAGGGCGCCCGCGGCAAGGTCGCTGATTTCATCAACGCTCGCCGCAATGAAGAGATCATCTTCACCCGCAACGTCACCGAGGCGATCAACCTGGTGGCGTCGTCCTGGGGTGAACCCAATATCAAAGAGGGCGACGAGATTGTCCTCTCGATCATGGAGCACCACTCCAACATCGTGCCGTGGCATTTCCTGCGCGAGCGCCATGGCGCCGTGATCAAATGGGCGCCGGTCGATGACGAGGGCAATTTCCTGATCGAGGAGTTCGAGAAGCTCCTGACGCCGCGCACCAAGATCGTCGCGATCACGCAGATGTCGAACGCGCTCGGCACGCTGGTTCCGGTCAAGGAAGTGGTCCGGCTCGCCCACGCCCGCGGCATTGCGGTGCTGGTCGACGGCGCGCAGGGTGCGGTGCATCTGCCGATCGACGTCCAGGATCTTGACTGCGATTTCTACGCCTTCACCGGCCACAAGGTGTACGGGCCGACCGGAATCGGTGCGCTGTACGCCAAGCACGAGCATCTGGTGGCGATGCGGCCGTTCAACGGCGGCGGCGAGATGATCCGTGAGGTCGCCAAGGACTGGGTCACATATGGCGATCCGCCGCACAAGTTCGAGGCCGGGACGCCGCCGATCGTCGAGGCGATCGGGCTCGGTGCCGCGATCGACTACGTCAATTCGATCGGCAAGGAGCGCATCGCCGCGCATGAGCATGAGTTGCTGACCTATGCGCAGGAGCGCCTGCGCGAGATCAACTCGCTGCGCGTGATCGGAACCGCCCGCAACAAGGGGCCGGTGATCTCCTTCGAGATGAAGGGCGCGCATCCCCACGACGTCGCGACCGTGATCGATCGTCAGGGCATTGCCGTACGCGCCGGCACGCATTGCGTGATGCCGCTTTTAGAGCGGTTCAACGTGACGGCCACCTGCCGCGCATCCTTCGGGATGTATAATACAAGGGAAGAAGTCGACCATCTGGCGCAGGCGCTGATCAAGGCGCGGGAATTGTTCGCATGACCGATACAGCCGAAGTCAAGACGGCCATCATGGAAACCACCTCGGCGCTGCCGGCGGAGGAGACCGAGCGCATGAGCGGCGAGATCGTCGCGGCGCTGAAGACGGTGTTCGACCCGGAAATCCCGGCCGACATCTACGAACTCGGCCTGATCTACAAGGTCGATCTCAAGGATGATCGCTCCGTCGATATCCTGATGACGCTGACCACCCCGAACTGCCCGGCCGCGGGCGAACTGCCGCAGATGGTGGAGAACGCAGTTGCCAGTGTTCCCGGCGTCGGCGTCGTCAGTGTCAATCTGGTGTGGGATCCGGCCTGGACGCCGGACCGGATGTCGGACGAGGCGCGCCTCGTCCTCAATATGTGGTGATGCGTTAGGAAACTAAACTTAGGCTCGAGAAGATCGGCAATTGATTTGCCGCTGGGACTGACCACATGAGTGACATGACGCAAGCCTCACCAACCCCAGCCAAGCCGAAGCGGCCGCGCCCGCAGGTCATGAAACTGACCGATGCGGCGGCGGAGCGGATCACCGAGCTGACCAAGCGCGCGGATTCCGAGATCGTCGGCCTGCGCGTCGGCATCAAGAACGGCGGCTGCGCCGGACAATCCTACACCGTCGAATACGCCCATGAGATCCGTCCGACCGACGAAGTGGTCGAGGACAAGGGCGTTAAGATCCTGGTCGATCCGAAGGCCGTGCTGTTCCTGCTCGGCACCGAGATGGACTACAAGGCCGACAGGATGCAGGCCCAGTTCGTGTTCAACAACCCGAACCAGGTCTCCGCCTGCGGTTGCGGCGAATCGGTGCAGCTCAAGCCGGCGACGGTCTGATCGCCGTCGCGCGGGCCGGGCGCGCAACCGCGCGCCAGCCAAAGGCTGTCCATCAATAGCCACCATTGTTGCGGGTCGACGCGGTCGTCGACCATACTGCTCGCCACACGCGCGGCATTCGGATGCGCGCCGGCAAGGGTGGATACATGGACCGCGAATTCCTGATCGACCTGTTCACCGATTTCGGCCCGGTCACGCTGCGCCGGATGTTCTCCGGCTACGGCATTTCCGCCGACGGCACCAATTTCGCGCTGGCGCTGCGGGCCGGGCTCTACTTCCGCGCCGACGACCAGACCATTCCGCAATTCGAGGCGGAAGGCGCAAAGCCGTTCCAGTACCAGACGAGCACAAAGACGGTCGTGGTCAATTCGTACTGGCAGCTGCCGGCGCGATTGTTCGACGATTCCGAGGAGCTTGCGGTGTGGGCGCGCTCGGCGCTCGCCGCCGCCCAGCGCGCCGCGCTGCGCAAGCGGCCGAGGAAACCAGCGGCTGCGCGGAAGACGAAGGCGCCGGCGAAGAAGTCTGCGGCAAAGAAGAGCGCTGCAAAGAAGGCTGCGGCGAAGAAGGCCGCGGCGAGGAAGTCTACCGCAAAGCCGTCTGCGGCGCAGAAGAGGCGTGTGAAACGGAAAAAGTCGTCCTCTCCTGAGCGAACGCGCATTTTGCGCGTCTGAAGGAACGGCCAGAGGTCACGCCACGCGGGTCTGGGTCTCGGCGTTGTATTCCGGATCGGCTTCGCAGATCACGCGGTTGCGGCCGGCGCGCTTGGCGGCATAGAGGCAGGCGTCGGCGCGCTCGATCAGCGAATCGGTGTCGTCCGCCGGCTTCAGCATAGAGACGCCGACCGAGATCGTGACCCGCCCGAGGATCTCGCCGGTCGACTTCTTCTTCAGCTCCTTGGCCATCACGGCGCGGCGGATGTGGTCGGCAACCGTCAGCGCCTGGCGCAGCGCGGTGTTGGGCAGCACCACCGCGAATTCCTCGCCGCCATAGCGCGCGGTGATGTCCTGGCCCTTGATGTTCTGCTTCAGCGACTGCGCCACAAGCCGCAGCACCTGGTCGCCGGTGAGATGGCCGTAGGAGTCATTGAACGACTTGAAGTGATCAATGTCGAACATCAACAGCGACAGCGGCTCGCCGCTGGCGAGCGCGGTCTGCACCGCCATGTCGATCGAGCGGTCGAAATATTTCCGGTTGCCGAGGCCGGTGAGCGGATCGGTCAGGCTCTCGGCGCGGATCGCCTCGAGGCTGTGTTGCAGGTCGCTGATCTCCGACTTCGACAGCGCGAGCCGGTTCTCCAATGCCTGATTGGTCTCGCGCATCTCGTGCGTCGACTTGGCCAGGCCCGCCACGATAGTCTTGATCTGGTCGCGGGTCGTTGCGGTCGAGAGGCGGTCGCTTGCGCCGACGAGGCTGGCGTCGTAGGTCGCGGACACACCGAGCGCGTCGGTGATCAGCCTCATGACGGCGTCGATCTCGCCGATGACGCGCGCGCCGACCTTGTCGATGCGGTCCGAGGTCTTGATGTGCGAGAGATAGGTTTCGTAGATCTGCTCGAGGTCGGCTTCGCTGAGCTTGCCGCTGCGCGCCAGCGTCTCGTTGATGACCTTGTTGAGCGGTGCGTTGTATCCGCTCGCATAGACATACCAGATTTCGTAGTTACGGGGGATGGCGGTCTGGCGAAGCGAGCGAATTTGACCAAGCGCGACTTCGGCAAAGGCCAACGTACGTTCGTGTTCGTCCAGCAGCTTGACCACTGTTACGTCCTCAATACACGCAATACCGGTTATGCCCGGCAGCAAATGACTAAATTATTGGCGCGAGGGTACGGGACGAGAGTGAAGGCAAGGTAAACAGTGGAACTCCGGGACTTGGCCGCGACGAGCTCGCTTCCGTCGACGATCGAGCGCAGGCTTTCGGAAAGCGTTTCGCTTGCTCCCCACTTCGGTGCGAAAGCAGCGCGTGTTTGCTTCAAAAGCGAGGGATCAGCGTATGCGTCGCTCAATGGCGGCGACACATATTTCCGGAATACCGCCGCTCGCGCGGCGGCAACACGGCAAGTCTTACGCGCGTGCGCGCACTGGTCGCAGCAGGAAAGCGGGCAGGTGCGAGTGATCGGCGGGCTCGTGGTCCACCTCACGCTGCGGCCGCCGCGGCTCGGCACGCCCGATCGACGGCACGTGCGACGGGGCGGCTTGCGGGGCCGAGTTGCGGCCGTGGCGCGGTTCGCGCTCCGGTTTGGCGGCACGCTCCTGGCGGGGCTCCTGGTCGTGACGGGGCTCGCGTTCGCCCTGACGCGCCTCGCGTTCACCGTGACGCGTCTCGCGTTCACCGTGACGCGGTTCGCGCTCGCGCCGAGGCTTGCGACCGCCGCGGGCGCCGTCGCGCGAACCTTCGCGGCCACGCGAGCGGCGCGGCGCCGCGTCATCCTCAGATGCTTCGCTATGGACGGTGTAGTCGCCCTCGGCACGCGGGATCTGCTGGCCGATCAACTTCTCGATCGCGGCCATCGACTTGTTGTCGAGCGAGGTGACGATGGAGATCGCGGTACCGGTGCGTCCGGCGCGGCCAGTACGGCCGATGCGGTGAACGTAATCGTCGGGGTGGTGGGGCACGTCGAAATTGAAGACGTGGCTGACGGCAGGAATATCGAGGCCGCGGGCGGCGACGTCGGAGGCAACGAGCAGCGGAATCTCGCCCCTGCGGAATTGATCCAGAGCAGCGGTGCGGGCGGATTGATCCATATCGCCGTGGAGCGCGCCGACACTGAAGCCGTGCTTCTGGAGTGATTTGTGAAGGACGGCGACTTCGCGTTTGCGATTGCAGAAGATAATCGCGTTGTTGAGATCCTTGGCGTCGCGCAGCAGGCGGCGGAGTATCTCGCGCTTGTCATGCGCTTCGCGACCGGCCGGGACCTGCAATTGCGTTACTGTGACGGCGGTCGTCGCTGGCTTGGAAACTTCGATCCGTGCAGGATTATGCAGGAAAGCCTCGGTGATGCGGCTGATCTCCGGCGGCATCGTCGCGGTGAAAAACAGCGTTTGCCGTGTGAAGGGGACGAGCTTGCAGATGCGTTCGATGTCGGGAATGAAACCCATGTCGAGCATGCGGTCGGCTTCGTCGATCACCAGCAACTCGACGCCGGTGAGCAGCAATCCGCCGCGTTCGGTGTGGTCGAGCAGGCGGCCGGGCGTTGCGATCAGGACGTCGACGCCGCGCATCAGCTTGGAGTCCTGGTCGCCGAACGAGACGCCGCCGATCAGGAGCGCAACGTTGAGTTTCTGACCGGCGCCGTATTTGTCGAACTGCTCCTTCACCTGCGCGGCAAGCTCGCGGGTCGGCTCGAGGATCAGGGTGCGCGGCATCCGTGCCCGCGCGCGGCCCTTCTCCAGCAGTGTGAGCATCGGGAGAACGAAGGCAGCGGTCTTGCCGGTGCCGGTCTGGGCAATGCCGAGGACGTCGCGCCGCGCGAGAACGTGCGGGATTGCCTGTTCCTGGATGGGAGTGGGGGTGGTGTAACCGGTGGCCGCGACTGCGGCGAGGACCTTATCGGACAGGCCTAGATTGGAAAAAGACATTGAGCCTCTGGTCGAAACCGCCGTTCGGCATCGCAGGTAAAAGGCTGTCGCGTTCGGCCCCGAAACGGCTCGCTTTTCTATAAAGCTCGGGGGCTCTGACTAACGCTGACGGACGGCAAACCTGACGAATCGCGTTTCGATCCGAGGGCCGCGTTGCCACGCAACATAGGGGCGAACCCGGTAAAGTCAATCTTGGAACCGGGCGGATAGCCGAAAAAGCTTAATGTTTTCGCCAAAATAAGCTCCGCTTCCGTCATTTGGCGGTCAAATGAACCATCACCCCCGTATCGGATGGCGAGGTTTCGGCGGGGGCGACCGCGCTGCTTTTTTGCCCTGAACTCGCCGGGTGTCAGGCCCTGCGATGCGCTGAAGATCCGGTAGAAGGTGGCCAAGCGGCGCAGGCTGACCACTTCGGTTCAGCGCGCGTCCGGTCGCGCCCTGTAATCGCCCGGCGTCATCGATTCGGACGAATTGAAGAGGCGGTAGAAGGTCGCAAGGCTCTCGAAGCCGCAGGCAAAGGCGACCTCGGCGATCGTCTGCCCGGACTGCTCGCGGAGCAGGCGGCGGCTTTGCACGAGCCGGAGCGCGGTGACGGTCTCCGAGAAGCTCATCCCGGTCTCCTCGAACAGGATGTGCAGGTGACGGACCGAGATGCCGAGCAGGCCGGCAATCAGGGTAGGCGTTAGCGCTGTGTTCGAGAGATGCCGCCGGATCGGGCGGCGGGCCAGCGACAGATGGGCGGTTCGCAGGGCCTGCTGCGCGAGCCGGCTCGTCGGCCGCATGATGCCGCGCTCGATCAACGCGATATGGGCAAGCGCCTGCAGCATCGGAGCCGTATCCGCTGCCGCGTCTTTGCTCTCGATCAGGTCGCGGAAGCAGGATTCCAGCAGCGGTCGCAGCGCGGCCTCATCCCGCACGGGCCTGGGGACCAGTTCGCCGAGCTCGGCGCCCGGCGGGACGAGGTGCGCCACCGGGATCTTGATGATGCGCAGGTGGAAGCCGTCGTCGTGCAGCGGGACAGTGCGATAGGGCAGGTCCGAATAGCTGGTCGCGAACATGCCGTCGCGAACCGCAAAGTCATCGAGCCGCGCGCCGCCGAACCAGCCGCCGCCGCCGAGCTGCTGGTAGATGCACAGGCTGTCGCTGGCCGCGTCGGCGATATCGCCGGCGCGCCGCTCCACCCGATAGGGCGAGGCGCGCAGTTCGACCAGCCCGCCATCGCCGAGCTTGCGCAGCGAGAACTCGCCGACGAAGTCCCCGCGCCGGTCGGGGTCGAGCTCGGCCGTGACGCCGAACAACCCCTTGGCGCGGACCTCGCGCCAATAGTCGAAGCGATCCCGGGGATCGACCTGATCAGTAGACCATGTGTGCACGGAAAAGCCGTTGGGACGTGCGGAGGGCTCGATGCGGATGGAGGCTCGAATCTATCACGCGGGCCGTAAAAAGAAACTTGACCTAAGACGGATGGGACGCCTCATGTTGGCCTGACGTGGCCGGTCAGAACGGCCATCCGCCGTCGGCCTTGAACCGGCCAAACGGCTGATCCGACTATTAGGCGGCGGTCGCACGAGCGGCACACGTGCAGGCGGGAAATGGAATGAAGAGCTGGCTTTCAGTACTTTCGGCGTCCCTTTTGGCGGTTGCACTGGTCGCATCGGCGGCGCCCGCCCAGGCCGAAAAGCGCGTTGCGCTGGTGATCGGCAACAATGACTACAGGAACGTGCCGAAGCTGCAGAAGGCGGTCAACGACGCCCGCACCATGGGCGACACGCTGAAGCAGCTCGGCTTCAGCGTGATGGTGGCCGAGAATTTGAACCGGCAGGCGTTCTCCGAGACGCTGCTCGCGTTCGACCGTGCCGTGGAAGCCGGCGACACCGCGTTCTTCTTCTACGCCGGCCATGGCTTCGAGATTGCCGGCCAGAATTTCCTGCTGCCGACCGACGTGCCGGCCGCGACCGAAGGGCAGGAGGAGTTGGTGCGCGACGCCTCGGTGCTCGCCGACCGCATCATCGAGCGGTTGCAGAACAAGAAGGCGCGCACCTCGATCCTGGTATTCGACGCCTGCCGCAACAATCCGTTCGAACGCGCCGGCACGCGGGCGGTTGCCGGCGGCGGTGGCCTCGCGCCGATGACGCAGTTGCCGGAAGGCGTGTTCTCGGTATTTTCGGCGGGGCCGCGCCAGACCGCGCTCGACCGGCTGTCGAACGACGATGCCAATCCCAATTCGGTGTTCACGCGAACCTTTGCCAAGGAGTTGCTGCAGCCGGGCGAAAACCTCGTGCAGGTCGCGCAGCGCACCCGCCGACTGGTCAGCGAGATGGCCGAGACTGTGAAGCACAAGCAGATCCCGGTTTATTTCGACCAGATGGTCGACGACGTCTTCCTGAACGGGATCGCGAAGGGGCAGGCCGAGGCGGCCAAGCCATCCGCTCCGCCGCAGCAGGTCGCCGCGCTGCCGCCGGTCGCGGTGCCGAAGCTGCCGAAGGAAGACTCGATCAACGCGCCGATCGCAAGTTTCTCACGGCACAATGGCGGCTGGACGGTCGTGTTCTCGATCGCCGATCCGACGCTCGGCATTTCCTGGCGGCTCGGCGAGAGCGGCGATTTCCGCGAAACCGGCTTCATGGACACGCTTGATCAGCGCACGCGCAAGCGGATGCCCAATCCATCGATCGAGCTGCCGGCCGACGCGCCGGCGGCCACGATCCAGCTTCGCTATGTCGATACGCAAGGCGAGATGCAGGGGCCGTTCCCGATCAAGTTCGATCCCGATGCCGCGCTGATCCGCGACCAGCGCAAGATCCTCGACATGACCGCAACAAGCTGGCTGTCGTTCCGCGAGTTCAACGGGCTGCTGGTCTACTACACGCACCTGATGTCGTATCGCTGCGCGATCCGCGAGGCGCGGATCGGCATCGACACCGCAGTGCCGGACAAGGCGTTGAAGATGCCGGCCTGCAATCAGCGCGATCCCAGCGCGATCCCGTCAGACGCGCAGCCCTATCTGAAGCTCGCGCCGCAAACCAAATCGGTCTCGGTGGAGCTAACCTATCGCGACGGCAGCGTGTCGGAAATAAAAACGTTCAGGCGATAGCTTTGCATCCTTGTGGTCCGATCCGCGTTACAGTCGGGGCCGGAGGGGCAGGCAGCGGTAAGGATGGCATCATGGATGCGGGCAATCCGGCAGGACCGACGACGCGTCAGATGAAGGTCCGCTGCTGTGTGGTCGGCGGCGGGCCGGCCGGCATGATGCTTGGCTATCTGCTTGGACGTGCCGGGATCGATGTCGTGGTGCTGGAGAAGCACGCCGACTTCTTCCGCGACTTCCGCGGCGACACCGTGCATCCCTCGACCTTGCAGGTGATGGACGAACTCGGTCTGATCGACGGCTTCCTGAAGCTGCCGCACCAGGACATCCGGACGCTCGACGGCATGTTCGGCGGCACCTCGGTGCGGATCGCGAACCTCAGCCGCCTCAGCGTCAAATATCCCTTCATCGCGATGATGCCGCAGTGGGACTTCCTCAATTTCCTGCGCGAGAGCGGCAAGCGTTTCCCCTCGCTGAAGGTGCTGATGAGTGCCGAGGCGACCGACTTGATCCGGCGCGGCGACGCCATTGCGGGCATCCGCGCGAATACGCCCAATGGCCCCATCGACATCGAGGCGGATCTGACGATCGGCTGCGACGGCCGGCATTCCCTCGTGCGCGAGCGCGCCGGCCTCGACGTCGAGGAGATCGGCGCGCCGATGGACGTGCTGTGGTTTCGCGTCGGGCGGCGTCCGGACGAGACCGAGAATTTGTTCGCCCGCATCGAGCACGGCAAGATGATGGTGACGTTCGATCGCGGCGACTATTGGCAATGCGCCTATGTGATCGCCAAGGGACAATACGAGGCCGTGAAGGCGAGGGGATTGCCTGCGCTGCTCGACGACGTGCTGCGGCTGGCGCCGATCCTCAAGGCCGGCGTTGCCGACGTGAGGAGCTTTGATGACGTCAAGCTGCTCACGGTCGCGATCAATCGCCTGACGCGCTGGACCTGTCCCGGCCTGCTCTGCATCGGCGACGCCGCGCATGCGATGTCGCCGATCGGCGGCGTCGGCGTCAATCTCGCGGTGCAGGACGCGGTCGCCACCGCCAACATCCTGGCGGCGAAGCTCGTCAATGGCTGCCCGTCGGAAGAAGAGCTCGACGCGGTGAGGCGTCGCCGCGAATTCCCGGTACGGGTGACACAACGGATGCAGGTGATCGCGCAGAACAACATCATCAGCGCGGCGCTGCAGGCCGGCGATCAGCCGGTGCCGTTCGCGCTGCGGCTGATCACGGCAATGCCCTGGCTGCAGGGCGTCACGGCGCGTCTGGTCGCCGTCGGGGTGCGGCCGGAGCACGTGCATTCGTTGGCCGCAGGCTGACGCACGTCTTGCGCGTGGAAGGATTCTATTAGGGATAACAGCCACTTAAGACGACCATTATAAGTTGCTTGGTTGCAACATCGGGACATGATTCGAATCCGGCATACGCGGAATCTGCGCGGCCGGTTCCCGAGATTTTCCTTTGGTAAGGTCTGTCTGGGAAAGCTCATCTCCATCAGACAACCTGGGGGTGCTCACCATGTTTCATGCCAAATTCATTGCCGCGTTGACCGTGACCACGGCGCTCGGCGTCAGCGCTGCATCGGCCGCCGACCTTGCCGCCCGTCCGTACACCAAGGCGCCGGCCTATGTGGAAACGATCTACAACTGGTCCGGCTTCTACATCGGCGGCCATCTCGGCGGCGCCTGGACCAACGAGCAGTGGGTCAACAGCGCGAACACGACGGCGTTCGGCGATCTCGCGCCAGGGCAGGGCTTTCGGCAGCGCGGCTCAGGTTTCATGGGCGGCGGTCAGATCGGCTACAACTGGCAGGCCAACGACTTCGTGTTCGGCGTTGAGGGCACGATCTCCGGGCTCGACAATTCCGGCCGCGTCACCAACACGGTATTCGGCGTTGGCCGCGACGATCAGTTCAGCTGGCGTTCGAATGTCATGGCGACGATCGTCGGTCGTGCCGGCTACGCGATCCAGAACAATCTGCTCTATTTCAAGGGCGGCTATGCCGGCGTGAACAACCGCGTGTCCGTCGTCGACAACCTTCCGCCGTCGACCGGCTCCGGCAGCCAGACCCACTGGGCCAGCGGCTGGACGGTCGGTGCCGGCTGGGAATACGGCATCACCCGCAACTGGACCATCGGCGTGGAATACAACTACGCGGCCTTCGAGCGACAGACCTATCAGCTCGCAGGCACCACGGCAGGCACCTATACGTTCGACGCCAAGCCGCGCGACATTCAGTGGGCGGTGGTCCGCATGAATTACAAGTTCGACGCGCCGGTGATCGGGCGCTACTGAGCTGGACTGAGGCGAACAGGATGCAAGAGCCCCGGCGATGCGCCGGGGCTCTTGTGTTTCAGGGCTGCTGTGTTTCAGGCCATCACCGAATAGCCGCCATCGACGGGGATCGCGGTGCCGGTGACGAAGTCCGAGGCCGGCGACGCCAGGAACACGGCGATGCCCGCGAAGTCGTCGATGGCACCCCAGCGTGCCGCCGGTGTGCGGGCGAGCACGCGCTCGTGCAGCCCGGCAACCTGCTGGCGCGCGCCCTTCGTCAGGTCGGTGTCGATCCAGCCGGGCAGGATGGCGTTGACCTGGATGTGGTCGGAGGCCCAGGCGTTGGCGCAGGCGCGGGTGTACTGCACGATGCCGCCCTTGCTCGCGGCATAGGCCGCAGCGAAGCTCGCGCCGAAGATCGACATCATCGAGCCGATATTGATAATCTTGCCGTGGCCCGACGCCTTGAGCGCCGGGTACGCCGCCTTCGAACACAGGAAGGCGCTGGTCAGGTTAGTGTCGAGGACCTTGCTCCACTCGTCGAGCTCGAGCTCATGCGGCGGCTTGCGGATGCTCATTCCGGCGTTGTTGACGACGATGTCGATCCGGCCGAGCTCGCCGACAACTCGCTCGACCATGGCCGCGACCGCGACCTTGTCGGTCACATCGGTTGTCACCGCGATCGCCTTGACGCCGCGCTTGCCGAGATCTTCGACGGCGGCCTTCGATTTCGCCTCGTTGCGGCCGATCACGGCAACCGCCGCACCGGCATCCGCCAGGCCGCGCGCCATGCCGAGCCCGATGCCGCCATTGCCGCCCGTGACGATGGCGACCCTGCCCGAGAGATCAAACAGTCGGTTTTTCATTGTTGCTGTCCGCTGTGGTTTGAACCTGGGCGCGAGATTGCCCCATCGCTACAGCGCCGACCAGATCAGGCGCAGCCGGTCGGCCCTGCGCCTGCTGGCGTGCGGGATGGTTCCCGACGACGTTCGGGCAACAAAAAAGCCCCGGACGATGCCGGGGCTTTTGGTCTGCTATCTCAACAGGGATCAGTACTCAGCTCAGTACTTGGCCACAAGCGGACCGGTCCAGTTGAAGCGGTACACCAGCGAGGTGCTGATGGTCTGGACAAACGGCTTGAAGGTGATGTCGCGACCGTTCGAGATGTTGGTGACGTCGGCCAGCTCCGAGATGTTCTTGCTGTCGTAGTAGGCAGCGCGGTACTCGGTCTTCATGAACCAGCCCGGCGCAGTGATGCCGAAGATGTTCAGGTTGTTCTCGACGCCGCCGCCGACGAACCAGCCGCTACGATCGAAGCCGTTGGTGTGCAGGCCCGAGGGAAGAGCGGTCGCGGTGTTGAACAACGTGGTGCCCTTCCAGTGCGAGCTGGAGTAACCGGCGTTGACGTAGGACAGAACGTTCGGAGCGATCAGATAACCGAGGCGTGCACCGGCGGCCCAGCTGTAGTCGTTCTTGATGTTGCCGGCGAGGAACGGACCCTGATCCTGGATGGTGCCCTTCAGGCTGCCGAACTGACCGTCGGCGAACACGCCGATGACCCAGCTGTTGGCGGTCTGCCAGTCGTAGCCGGCACCGACGGTTCCGAACCAGCCATCGCCGCCCTGGCGCTGGTTGAAGCCGAGGATCGGCGCGCCCGTGGTGGTCGACTGGACACCGGTGTCCGCATCCCAGATGCCGCCGCCGCCACCGCCGAAGATGTAGAAGCCGGTCCAGCTCGGCACGACCGGGAGCGGGGCAGGAGCCTTGGTATAGGGGCGGGCAGCCAGGTCGGCAGCCGACGCCGATGCCGTCATCGCAGCAACCGCGGTCAGAGCGAGCAAAAACTTCTTCATATCCAAATCCTCGACTTAGCGTTCGATCGGGTCGCTGGCGGGAGCGCGTTGGCGCCGATTCCCGAAACTCATGTCGGGA
Source organism: Bradyrhizobium sp. I1.14.4 (assembly GCF_050435825.1). Lineage (NCBI taxonomy): Bacteria > Pseudomonadati > Pseudomonadota > Alphaproteobacteria > Hyphomicrobiales > Nitrobacteraceae > Bradyrhizobium > Bradyrhizobium sp. I1.14.4. The sequence continues at coordinate 575,235 of NZ_JBNDLA010000002.1, forward strand.
CTATACGTAGTTCCGCCCGAAATGCTGTTGCGGGTGAGACACAACCGCCCGAAAACGAAATCGCTGGGGCTCCCCGAATGGGCGAATGAATACGGCCGCTCCAATCGGGAAGCGGCCGGAAAATCATTTCAAATCAGTTGGTTGGATCCTAAACGTCGAGCAGATCGTCGCTCGCGAACTCGGCCTTGTCGGAGATGAAGGCAAAGCGGGCTTCCGCCTTGGTGCCCATCAGCCGCTCGACCGAGTCGGCGGTGCCCTCGCGATCGTCGGCCAGCAGCACCACGCGCAGCAGCGTGCGCTTGGCCGGGTCCATCGTGGTCTCCTTCAGCTGCGCCGGCATCATTTCGCCGAGGCCTTTGAAGCGATTCACCTCGACCTTGGCGTTGGTGTTGAACTCGCTCTTCAGCAGCTCTTCCTTGTGCGCGTCGTCGCGGGCGTAGATCGACTTGGTGCCGTGCTTCAGTTTGTAGAGCGGCGGCACCGCCAGATAGAGATGGCCTTCGTCGATCAGCCGCGGCATCTGCCGGTAGAAGAAGGTGATCAGGAGCGATGCGATGTGCGCGCCGTCGACGTCGGCGTCGGTCATGATGATGATGCGCTGATAGCGCAGATCCTCTTCGCGGTAGTGCGCGAGCGTGCCGCAGCCGATCGCCTGCACGAGGTCGGAGAGCTGCGCGTTGGCGGTCAGCTTGTCCTTGCCGGCAGACGCAACGTTGAGAATCTTGCCGCGCAGCGGCAGCACGGCTTGCGTCTTGCGATCGCGCGCCTGCTTGGCGCTGCCGCCGGCCGAGTCACCTTCAACGATGAAGAGTTCCGAGCCTTCGGTGCCGGCGTCGGAGCAATCGGCGAGCTTGCCGGGCAGACGCAGCTTCTTGCCGGCGGTCTTGCGCGCGGTTTCCTTTTCCTGGCGGCGGCGCAGCCGCTCCTCGGCGCGATCGATCACGAAATCGAGCAGGCGGTTGGCCTGGTTCGGATTGCCTGACAGCCAGTGGTCGAACGGGTCCTTCATCGCCTGTTCGACGATGCGCTGCGCTTCGGCGGTGGCGAGGCGGTCTTTCGTTTGGCCCTGGAATTCAGGCTCGCGCACGAACACCGAGAGCATGACGGCCGCGCCCACCATCACGTCTTCGGAGGTGATGGAGGCCGCGCGCTTGCCCTGGCCGGCGCGCTCGGCGTGGTCCTTCAGGCCGCGCAGCAGCGCGCTGCGCAGGCCGGATTCGTGCGTGCCGCCGTCAGGCGTCGGCACCGTGTTGGTGTAGGACGATAGGAAGCCGTCAGCATCGGCAGTCCAGGCCACCGCCCATTCGCAAGCGCCATGCGCGCCGCTGCGGCCGGATTTGCCGGAGAAGATATCCTGATGCACCAACGTGTCGGCATGGATCGCCGCGGCCAGATAATCCTTCAGGCCGCCGGGGAAGTGGAACTTGGCTTCCGCCGGCACGTCTTCGACGCCCTTCAGCAGTTCCTGGTCGCAGCGCCAGCGAATCTCGACGCCGCCGAACAGGTAAGCCTTCGAGCGCGTCATCTTGAACAGACGCTGCGGCTTGAAGGCCGCCTTGGCGCCGAAAATGTCGGTGTCCGGCTTGAAGCGAATCCGCGTGCCGCGGCGGTTGTTGATCTTGCCGAGGTCTTCGAGCTTGCCCTTGGGATGGCCGCGCTCGAAGGTCATGCGGTGCAACTGCCCGCTGCGCGCGACCTCGACCTCGAGCCGTGAGGAGAGGGCGTTGACCACGGAGACGCCGACGCCGTGCAGACCGCCCGAGGTCTCATAGACCTTGGAGTCGAACTTGCCGCCCGAATGCAGCGTGCACATGATGACTTCGAGTGCCGACTTCTTCGGGAATTTCGGATGCGGGTCGACCGGAATGCCGCGGCCGTTGTCGGTCACGGTCAGGAAGCCATCGGCGCTTACCTCCACTTCGATGAAGGTGGCGTGACCGGCGAGAGCCTCGTCCATGCAGTTGTCGATCACCTCGGCGAACAGGTGGTGCAGCGCCTTCTCGTCGGTGCCGCCGATATACATGCCCGGGCGCCGGCGGACCGGTTCCAGCCCTTCCAGCACCTCGATATCGGCCGCCGTATAGGCGGCTTCGGCGCCTCCCGAGGGCCGGGAAGCAGCCTTTGCCGGGGCGCGTCCCTTCGGCTCAGGGGCTCCGAACAGATCGTCGGCTGATTTTGTTTTGGCGTTCGATTTCAATGGTTTGGACATGGCTCTTCAAGTAGCGCGCTAGCCTTGGCGCGGCGAATCGGTTGCTCTGACTATGCCACGGATGGGCTGCCGATGGGGACGGCTGCGCCTTGGAGCCCGGCCGTCCAACTAGATAGGAGCCCGCGATTACGCCCGCGAGGTGCGGAACACAACGACCGTGAACATGGCCATGGCGGCGACCACCAGCAGTGATCCGACGATCGGAGCCGCCTCAAACGAGGGACCCTTCAGCAGCACGGCGGCCATGCCGGCCGGAAACAGGATGCCGCCTGCGATATGCAGCCAGCCCTGGATTTTGGCCAGCAGCATGGTGCCTGCAGCTGGCACCAGCCGGTAGTACAGGCCGAACAGGAACAGCAGCACGCCGCCGACCAGATTGAGATGCGCGTGCGCCGGCCCCAACGTGAAGTCGTGCTGAATACCCATGGCGACGCCCGCGAGCATTCCGAACAACAAGACGAGAACGCTCACGCACATCATCAGTGACCCGATCATCCAGTGCTTCCTTTTTTGTGAGGGAGATGCCAGCCAGCCCGGACCGCAGCGGCCTGTGGGAAATCACGTTCGATCCCCGCCTTTGTGACTTGATGTCACGCAATCGGCTGGCTTACCTGTTCTTAGGCTGCGTGCCGCTAGAAAGGTTCATTCCAGGTTCAACGGAGCGGAAGGCACTCGACGAGATGGAAGATATTGCGCGGGCCCTGGCCGAATTCGTGCGCCATCATCAGGCCTGGGCCGCACCGATCGTCATGTTGCTGGCGTTCGCTGAATCGCTCGCCTTCATCTCATTGCTGGTGCCCGCCTGGGGCGCGCTGGTTGCGATCGGTGCTTTGATCGGCGTCAGCGGGATCAACTTCTGGCCGATCTGGATCGCGGGCGGCATCGGCGCCGCGCTCGGCGACTGGGTCTCCTACTGGTTCGGCTATCGCTACAAGGAGCAGGTCGCGCAGATGTGGCCGCTGTCGCGCTATCCCGAGATCCTGCCGCGTGGTGAAGCCTTCGTGAAGAGCTGGGGCGTGCCCAGCATCTTCATCGGCCGCTTCTTCGGCCCGCTGCGCGCCTCGGTGCCGCTTGCGGCCGGCATTTTCGAGATGTCGTACTGGCAATTCCAGATCGCCAATTTCGTCTCCGCCCTGGTCTGGTCAGCGGCGCTGCTGTTGTTCGGCGACGTCATTGGGCATGCCATCGAGTGGATGTGGCGGGTGGTGTAGCGAACTCCGGAATAACGCCACTGCGCGGGGGTTAGGCGGGAGAACAGTGCTCGCGCCGTCGTCATCGCGCGACCGTCAAAACGTTGATAAAATCACGTCAGAAGGCGCGGCTTCCACCAATCGCATCACCGTTTCACCGGGAGGACATCAGATGGAATTGACACGACGTCACGCTCTCGCCGGCATCGCCGCCGCACCGGTGTTATCAGCCGTTACTGCGTTCGCCGCGGCGCCGGTCGCCAACAAGCAGGCGCCGAGCTTCTATCGCTACAAGGTCGGCGACATCCTCGTCACCGCGGTGTCCGACGGCAAGAACGTCTTCAAGCTGGAAGATTCCTTCATCCCCAATGCGAAACGCGAGGATGTCAACGCCGCGCTGGAGAAGGCGTTCATGCCGCGCGACATGGTGACGATCTGGTTCGCGCCGCTCGTGCTCAACACCGGCGGCAAGCTGGTCGTGATCGACACTGGCAATGGCGCGCTGGCAAAGGTCAACAGCAAGGGAGCCAACGGCTTGTTCGCCGACAATTTCGTCGCCGCGGGCTTCGACCCCAGGAATGTCGACATGGTTGTGATCTCGCACTTCCATACCGACCACGTGAACGGCCTGCTGACCGCTGAGGGCACGCCGGCATTCCCGAACGCCGAGGTGCTGGTGCCGGCAACCGAATGGAAGTTCTGGATGGACGACGGCGAGATGAGCCGGGCGCCGGCTGGCCGGATGCAGGGCCTGTTCAAAAACAACCGCAACATCTTCGAGGCCGGCCTGAAGAAGAAGGTCACGCCCTATGAGTGGGGCAAGGAGATAGCGCCGGGGCTGACGTCGGTCGAGACCGTCGGCCACACGCCGGGCCACACCTCCTATGTGCTGGCTTCGGGCCCGGACAAGGTCTTCATCCAGTCCGACGTCACCAATAATCCGCATTTGTTCGCGACCAATCCCGGCTGGCATGCGTTCTTCGACCAGGACGGCGACGTCGCGGAAAAGACCCGCCGCCGCATCTACGACATGGTGGTCGCGGAGCGGCTCCAGGTGCAGGGTTTCCACTATCCGTTCCCGGGTCTCGGCAACGTCGTGAAGGACGGCAGCGGCTACCGCGTCGTACCGGCGCCGTGGAATCCGGTGATCTGAACGGATTTCGCTGACGCGACTTCTTCTTGACGTAGCTTGGGTGCGGCCTTATAGCCGCGCCCATGTTCAACGCCGCGACCATCATCATCGCCCGCCGCCGCCGCACGTCAGCGGTATGGGCGGTCGCTCGCGTTTAAGACCATCGCCCCTGCCGCCGGACCTGATCCCGCGGCGCTCTCCTCAAAAAGACACGCGGTTCGATCTGGCGGCTCCTTCGTCATGCAGGAGCTTCGACCATGTATACGCCACCGCCTTTCAAGCCTGACCGCGCCGCGAGCCTCGGCTTCGCAGGGGCGCGCGGTTTCGGCATCGCCTGCGCGTGGGACGGTGGCAAGCCGGTCGCCTCCGCGCTGCCGTTCTATCTGACCTACGCCGCCGACGGCACGCCGCGGGCGCTGTTTCATGTTGCCCGTCACAATCCGCTGGTAAAGCTCGCAGGCGGCACGTCCTGGCTGCTGGCCGTCAACGGCGCGGATGCCTATGTGTCGGCGGACTGGTATGTGTCGCCCGACCAGGTGCCGACCTGGCTTTATCAGGCCGTGGATCTGACCGGGCCGGTGCGGACCCTGTCGGGTGAGGACCTTGCGGTTCAGATCGACGTGCTGAGCGCCAAGTTTGAGAACCGGTTGTTGCCGAAGACGCCGTGGACGTCAGGCAAGATGACAGCCGCGCGGCTCGATGCCATGAAGAAGGCGATCATGGGCCTTGAGATGACGGTGGAAGAGGTGGAGGGCAGCTTCAAGCTGAACCAGCACAAGTCCGAGACCGACTACGCGGCGGTCGCGGGCCACCTTGACGCGCAAGCGGACGCCGGCGCGCAACAGATCGCGCATCTGATGCGGCAGGCGCGGCCGGATGTCTTTGCAAACGAAACGACTACGCTTGAAAGGAGCGTGTGATGACGAAGAAGAGGATCGGCATTTTGGGCGCGTCCGGCTACACCGGCGCCGACGCGGTGCGCATGCTAGCGCGGCACCCGAATGCCGAAATCGTCGCGCTTACCGCCAACACCCATGCCGGCAAGGCGATGAGCGAGGTGTTTCCGCACTTCTTCATGCTCGACCTGCCAAAACTCGTGGAATGGGAAAAGGTCGACTGGACGCAGCTCGATGCCGTGTTCTGCGGACTGCCGCACGGGACGACGCAGGAGATCATCGCCGCGGTGCTGAAAGCCAATCCCAGAATCAAGATCCTCGACATGTCCGCGGATTTCAGGCTGCGCAACAAGGATAGCTACGCGCAATGGTACGGCCACGAGCACCGGGCGCTCGAATTGCAGGGCGAGGCCGTCTATGGGCTGACCGAACTCTACCGGGAGAAGATCACGGCCGCGCGGCTGGTGGCCTGTCCCGGCTGCTATCCGACGGCGGCGCTGCTGGCGCTGGTTCCACTGGCGAAGGCAAAGCTGATCGACGTCGAGGATATCGTCATCGACGCCAAGTCGGGCGTCACCGGCGCCGGACGCGGACTGAAACAGAACACGCTGTTCAGCGAGGCCGGCGAGGGGTTGTCGCCCTATTCGGTCGGCACCCATCGACACTCGGCGGAGATCGAGCAGGAGATCGGCGCAGCCGCTGGCTCGGCTGTGACGGTGAACTTCACGCCGCATCTCATTCCGATGGCGCGGGGCGAGTTCTGCACATCCTATGTCAAGCTCAACGGGGCTACGCCGGACGATTTGCGGGCCGAACTGGAAAAGGCCTACGCCAACGAGCCGTTCGTATATGTGGCGAAGAAGGGCGTGTTGCCACAGACGCAGAACGTGCGTGGTTCGAACTACGTCCAGATCGGCGTCGTCGCTGACCGGATCAAGAACCGCGCCATCGTGCTCTCGACGCTCGACAATCTCGTGAAGGGCTCGGCCGGACAGGCGATCCAGAACATGAACCTGATGTTCGCCCTGCCTGAAACCACCGGACTGGAGCAGATCGCGCTGTTTCCATGAGTGGGGTGGTCGTCGTGGACGAGGACACGCTGCAATTCTACCGGCGCAATGCCGAGGCCTATGCCGGGTGGGCGAAAGCACCGTCCACCCGGCTGATAAGTTTTCTCAAGCTGTTGCCGCCGGGCGGCACGATCCTCGAACTCGGCTGCGGCGCTGGCAATCATGCCGCCGTCATGCTCGCTGAAGGCTTCGTGCTGCGTGCGACCGACGGTTCACCCGAGATGGCCGAAGTCGCCGCGCGCCGCATCAATCATCCCGTCGAGGCGATGCTGTTCGATGAGCTCGAGGATCTGGAGGCCTATGACGGCGTCTGGGCCAGCGCGTGCCTGCTTCACGTGCCGCGCGACGAACTGGCCGGCATCATCGGCCGCATCCATCGGGCGCTGAAGCCCGGTGGCATCTTCTACGCGAGCTACAAGATCGGCCATGGCGACGGCCGCGACAGCATCGGCCGCTACTACAATTATCCGGCGGCGGAATGGCTGGCGGCAACCTACGCCGCGTCAGGGGCGTGGACGCAAGTCTCGTCCGATACCAGCGAGATCAAGAGCTTTGATGAGGCGCCCGCGACGATGCTGCACGTCGTCGTGCGCAAGAGCGGGTAATAGATACCGCCGGTGCGGCTGCTGCCGAACCGGCGGAGATTTACAACTCAGAGGATCTTGAAGATCGCGAGCGCCAGCACGGCCTGTGCAAGGAAGCCGATCGTGAAAGCCAGGGTACGGAACACCGGCAGGCCGAGCGTGTAGACGATCAGATGCGCGACGCGAGCCCAGAAATAGACGGCGCAGGCCAGCACGGTCCATTTGGTGGAATAGTCGGCCGCGTTGAGGATCAGGACCAGCGGCGCGAAGATCACGAGGTTTTCGACCGCGTTGTCATGGGCGAACATCAGCCGGTTGGCCCATTCGGCATGTGGCTTGTCGCCGCGTGAGGGATTGCCCATGGCGCCGGAGAGGCCGCGTACCTGGCAGCGGTTGATGATGTAGGGGATCCACAGCAGCCCGGTCAGGATCACCGTCAGCGACAGCCAGAACAGTTCGCGCGTCATCGTCTCCCCCTCACGTCAATTCGATTCCCGACCGCCGGGACCGCCTGTTTATAGCTGAGCGGCAGACCGCGCGCTACGCGCGGACGCGGACATAGCTGCCGGGAGCGTCCTCGAGCACCGTTGCCCCGTTCGAGCCCACCATGCGCGCCGGGACCGTCTCCGGATCATGGCTTTCCAGCCAGCCGCGCCAGTCGGGCCACCACGAACCCTTGTGCTCCTCGGCGCCCTTCAGCCAGTCGGCGAGCTTCATGTCCTTGATGTTGTCGTTGGTCCAGTACTGGTACTTGTTCGACGCGGGCGGATTGACCACGCCGGCGATATGGCCGGAGCCGGACAGCACATATCTCACCGGGCCGCCGAAGAACTGTGAGCCGTAGAGCACCGATTCCGCCGGCGCGATGTGATCCTCGCGTGCGGCGAGGTTGTAGACCGGCACCTTCACCTTCGACAGATCGAGCAGCGTGTTGTCGAGCACCATCGTGCCGGTCGACAGGCGGTTCTCCAGATAGCAGTTGCGCAGATAGTAGGAATGGTTCGACGACGGCATCCGCGTCGCATCCGAATTCCAGTGCAGCAGGTCGAACGAGGAGGGCGACTGGCCCTTCAGATAATTGTTCACGACATACGACCAGATCAGGTCGTTCGAGCGCAGCATGTTGAAGGCCATCGCCATCCTGCTGCCCTCGAGCACGCCGGATTCCTGCATATCGCGCTCAAGCGCGGAGATCTGGTCCTCGTCGACGAAGACCAGGAGGTCGCCGGCGTGGGTGAAGTCGACCTGCGCGGCAAAGAACGTCGCGGAGGTTACGCGCTGACGGCGCTTCTCGGCGAGATAGGCGAGCGTCGAGGCGAGCAGGGTGCCGCCGACGCAATAGCCGGCGGTGTGCACCTTCAACTCGCCGGTGACCTTCTCGATCACGTCCATCGCCGTGAGCGGGCCTTCGGTCATGTAGTCGGCCCAGGTCTTCTTGCCGAGTTCCTTGTCCGGATTGACCCAGGAGATCACGAACACCGTGACGCCCTGGTCGACGCACCATTTGATGTAGGATTTCTCCGGCCTGAGATCGAGGATGTAGAACTTGTTGATCCAGGGCGGCACGATCAGGAGCGGCGTGCGCAGCACGTTCTCCGTCGCCGGCGAATACTGGATCAGCTGCATCAGCTCGTTCTGGTAGATCACCTTGCCCGGCGTCGTCGCCATGTTGACGCCGACCTCGAGATTGCTCGAATCGGACTGGCGGATCCGCAGCGTGCCGTGGCCGGCCTCGATATCCTCGGCCAGCATCTTCATCCCGCGCACCAGATTGTCGCCGTTGGTCTCGACCGTGGCGCGCAGGACCTCCGGATTGGTCAGCACGAAGTTCGACGGTGCCAGCGCGTTGGTAATTTGCTGGACGTAGAATTCGGCCTTCTTGCGCGTGTGCGGATCTATCCCGTCGGCGTCGTGGATCAGCTGCTGCGCCCATTTCGAAGTCAGCAGGTAAAGCTGGAGGATGAAGTCGAAGAACTGATTCGACTTCCACTCCGGGTCCTGGAAGCGCTTGTCGCGCGGGGCCGGCGCGATCGCCGGCTTGGCATCGGCTTCGCCGGCCATGCGGCGCACGGCCGAGCCCCAGAGATCGAGGTAATCCTTGCCGAGCTGCATCTGCAGCGACGAGGCGCGCTCCTTGTCGGACAGCCAGTATTCGGCGATCACGCTGAAGGTCTTGATGACCTCACCGAGCTCGTTCGGCGGCTTGTCGCGGACTTCCCCGGTCTGGCGCGGCTTGAGATAGGCTGCCAACGCCTGGCCGCTGCTCTCCATCGCCCGGGCGATGTTCATGGCGAAGGCTTCGGCGTTGAATTTCGGGGCGGCTTGGGTCTCGGTACTGACGTTGCTCATCTGTGGGACAATATCGCGTCGTTTGGAGGGCGTCATCGCGCGGTGCGGCAACGAAAATCAGTCAAAATCCAGCGTTTCGCTCTGTTGCGGTGCGAGAAAAAAATCTTTGTTCCGTCATATTGAAGCCTTAGGGGTCGCTTTTGGTGGGGTCGCTTTTGGTGTTCCTGCTTTAAGCGTTTCGGGCGACAATGGTTTGAAACGCTGAAGTCGGAATTAACGCAGCGGGGACGCTGCAAGGCTCGTACCAGTGCGACCCGTGTCGGCGACGTGCGCGCTAGCTTGTTGGGGACAATTCGGCGCATGCCGATCGATAAGATGAACAGGGGGCTCGCGGCCGCGGTGCTGCTCGCGTCATTGGCGGCGCTGGGCGGGTGCTCGAGCACGATCGCCGATATGGCGATGCCGGCCGACGCGCCGGCGCGACAAAAGGATGCCGGAGGCTATCTTCCGGTCCATGACCTTCCGCCCGACCGCGCCGACCCGACGATCAAGCCGGCAGATCAGACCAAGATCGAGCAGGAGCTGATTGCCGCGCGCGATCGCCAGGCCCAGGCCCAGGCATCGACGGCAGCCCAGAGCGGGAAGTGAGCGCGCGAGATCGGCCGATCAGCGCTGGCGCCGCCCGGTGTCCGTGCTAAAAGAAACCCAGTTCAACCGCAGATCCGGCCGCAGCCCCCAGATCATGCGCCTGAATTCGCTCTAAGTCATTGATTCAGTGCGATTTCTGTAAGAGGCCGAGCTGGCTTCCGCAGTGAACCAAAGGGGGCGATTCTGGCGTCGCGGTTGTCGGAGCAAGGGTCCCATGGAAGATTTCTACCGCATTCGCCGTCTGCCGCCTTACGTCTTTGAAAAGGTCAACCAGGCCAAGGCGGCCGCGCGCAATGCCGGGGCCGACATCATCGACATGGGCATGGGGAACCCGGACCTGCCGACCCCGCCGCATGTAATCGAGAAGCTCAAGGAGACGCTGGGCAAGCCGCGGACTGACCGCTACTCGGCCTCGCGCGGCATCAACGGCCTGCGCAAGGCCCAGGCCGCCTATTATGGGCGCCGCTTCGGCGTCAAGCTGAACCCCGACACCCAGGTCGTTGCGACGCTCGGCTCGAAGGAGGGGTTTGCCAACGTTGCGCAGGCGATCACCGCGCCCGGCGACGTCGTGCTCTGCCCCAATCCGAGCTACCCGATCCATGCGTTCGGCTTCCTGATGGCGGGCGGCGTGATCCGCTCGGTGCCCTCGGAGCCGACGCCGCAGTTCTTCGAGGCGGTCGAGCGGGCGATCATCCATTCGATCCCGAAACCGATCGCGCTGATCGTCTGCTACCCGTCGAACCCTACCGCCTGTGTCGCGGATCTCGACTTCTACAAGGATCTCGTCGCGTTCGCGAAGAAGCACGATATCTTCATCCTGTCCGATCTCGCCTACGCCGAAGTCTATTTCGACGAAGACAAGCCGCCGCCGTCGGTGCTGCAGGTGCCCGGCGCGCTCGACGTCACCGTCGAATTCACCTCGATGTCGAAGACATTCTCGATGGCCGGCTGGCGCATGGGCTTTGCGGTCGGCAATGAGCGCATCATCGCCGCGCTGGCGCGGGTCAAATCCTATCTCGATTACGGCGCATTCACGCCGGTCCAGGTGGCGGCGACCGCGGCGCTGAACGGTCCCGACGACTGCATCCGTGAGATGCGCGACACCTACCGCAAGCGCCGCGATGCTCTGGTTGAGTCATTTGGCCGCGCCGGCTGGGACATTCCGCCGCCGCAGGCCTCGATGTTCGCCTGGGCGCCATTGCCCAAGGCGTTCGAGGCGGTCGGCAGCATGCAGTTCGCGACCCTGATGGTGGAGAAATCCGGCGTCGTGGTATCGCCAGGCGTTGCCTTCGGCGAGCATGGCGAAGGCTATGTCCGCATCGCGATGGTGGAGAACGAGCAGCGCATTCGGCAGGCCGCGCGTGGCGTACGCCGCTTCCTTGAAAGCGGCATCGAAACGTTGCACAACGTCGTACCTCTCGCCAACCGACGCTAATCCTTCCAGGTTGCTTAATCTCATGGTCGCACCCCTGAACGTGGGCATAGCGGGGCTCGGCACCGTCGGTGCCGATGTCGTCCGCCTCATCGAGACGCAAGGACGGGCGCTGGCCGAGCGCAGCGGCCGCGGTGTTCGCGTCGTCGCCGTCACGGCGCGCTCGAAAGCCAAGAAGCGTGGCCTCGACCTGCGCGGTATCGCCTGGGCGAAGAGCCCGCAGGAGCTCGCCGAAGACCCGAATATCGACTGCTTCGTCGAACTGATGGGCGGTGCCGGCGATCCCGCGCTCTCCGCGATCGAGACCGCCCTGAAGGCGGGCAAGTCGGTCGTCACCGCCAACAAGGCGTTGATCGCCAAGCATGGACTGCGTCTCGCCGCAGCCGCCGAGAAGCACGGCGGCGCGCTGAACTTCGAGGCGGCGGTCGGTGCGGCGATCCCGGTCATCAAGACGCTACGCGAGGGCCTTGCCGGCACCAGCGTCAACCGCGTCTATGGCATCCTCAACGGCACCTGCAATTACATCCTGACGCGGATGGAGCAGGAAGGTCTGTCGTTTGAAGAGTGCCTGAAGGACGCCCAGCGTCTCGGCTATGCCGAAGCCGATCCGTCGTTCGACGTCGATGGTCACGACACCGCACAGAAGCTCGCAATCCTGGCGAGCCTCGCCTTCGGAACCAAGGTCGCGGAAAGCGCTGTTTACGTCGAAGGCATCTCCTCGATCACGCCGGAAGATCTCAAGGCTGCATCGGAACTCGGCTACCGCGTCAAGCTGCTCGGCGTCGCGGTGCGCACGGCAAAGGGCATTGAGCAGCGCGTGCACCCGACCATGGTGCCGAAGTCATCCTCGATCGCGCAGGTGATGGGCGTCACCAATGCGGTGGCGATCGACGGCGAGGGTATTCCGCCGATCACGCTGGTGGGGCCCGGCGCCGGCGGCGGCGCGACGGCCTCGGCGGTGGTCGCCGACATCGCCGACGTTGCCCGCGGTATCCGCGCCAAGCCGTTCGGACGGCCGGTGGAGCGGTTGCGCGGCACCACCAAGGCGCCGATGGAACGCCATGAAGGTGGCTATTATATCCGCCTGATGGCGCGTGATCTTGCAGGCACTGCCGCAACAATCGCCACCCGGCTCGCGGAACAGAAGATATCTCTGGAATCCATCGTGCAACGGCATCCGGATGGCGTCGATGTGAACGGTGCGGCCAAAAAACCTTCACCGGTCCCGGTCATTCTGATTACCTATGCGACCAGCGAGGATGCCGTGCATCGCGCGCTGGCTGCAGTGCAGCGCGATAAGGTCATCAGCGGCCGGCCGCAGGTGATCCGGATCGAGAAAAACTAGCGCGTGGCCTGAACGGGTCGGGCGTGAGACGATTGATGCTGGGCAGGCAGGCCTGTCCCAGAGGCTTAAGGAGTACGCTGATGTCGACCCATATTTCCGTTCCGCCGCAGATGCTGCTCGAGCGCATCCTGACGCTCGAAATCGTGCGCGTGACGGAGCGCGCGGCGGTGTCGGCCGCGCGGCTGCGCGGCCACGGCCAGGAGAAGGCCGCCGACAAGGCCGCGGTCGATGCGATGCGGCGTGAGCTCAACAGGCTGCCGATCGAAGGCACCATCGTGATCGGCGAGGGCGAGCGCGACGAGGCGCCGATGCTGTTTATCGGCGAAAAGGTCGGCCTTAACGCCGGTCCCAAGGTCGATATCGCGGTCGACCCGCTTGAAGGCACCACGCTGTGCGCCAAGAACATGCCGGGCTCCATCGCCACCATGGCAATGGCCGATGGCGGCACGCTGCTGCACGCGCCCGACGTCTACATGCAGAAGATCGCGATCGGTCCGGGATTCGCCAAGAACGTGATCGAGCTCGACGCGCCGCCCGCCGACAACGTCCGCCGGCTCGCCAAGGCCAAGGGCGTCGACCCCACCGCCATCAACGTGCTGGTGCTCGACCGTCCGCGCCATGCCGACATCATCAACAGCGTGCGCTCGACCGGCGCTGCCGTGCAACTGATCACCGACGGCGACGTCGCCGGCGTCATTCACTGCGCCAAGCCCGATGAGACCGGCGTCGACATGTATATCGGCACCGGCGGCGCGCCCGAGGGCGTGCTGGCGGCGGTTGCGCTGCGCTGCATCGGCGGTCAGATGCAGTGCCGCCTGATCCTCGACAGCGAAGAGAAGCGCGAGCGCGCGCACAAGATGGGCGTCACCGATCCGAAGATGATCTACGGCATCGAGGACATGGCCAAGGGCGACTGCCTGTTCGCCGCCACCGGCGTCACCACCGGCTCGCTGCTGACCGGTGTGAAGTTCAAGAAGGACGTCATCGAGACCGAGACGGTCGTGATGCGCTCGGTCACCGGCACCGTGCGTTACATCAAGGCCGAGCACCGGCAACTCGAGAAGTTCCACCTCGACTAGGTAGACGATAGGTAAGATGCTCGTCGTTTCGGGATGGTGCGCCAGCACCGGGCCGCAGATGCGCAATTGCGCATCTGGGAATCTCGAGGTTCCGGGTTCGATGCTTCGCATCGCCCCGGAACGACGGGACCAACAAGAACAACAAAGGGAGCCGAACATGTCCGATCTTTCCGCGGTCAAAGCCTTGGTGTTCGACGTGTTCGGTACCGTGGTCGACTGGCGCACCAGCCTCATCAACGATTTCACCAAATGGGGCGAGACATCAGGCATCAAGGCCGACTGGACGGCGCTGGTCGATGGCTGGCGTGCGGTCTATGCGGCCTCGATGGACGAGGTGCGCAAGAACCCGCAGAACGGCTACGTCATCCTCGATGTGCTGCACCGCCGCTCGCTGGAGAAGCTGGTCGCGCAATTCGACGTCAAGGGTCTCACCGAGGCCGACCTGCAGCATTTGACGCTGGGCTGGCATCGCCTGCACGGGTGGCCCGACAGCGTCGCCGGCCTGACTCGGCTGAAGACGAAGTACATCATCTCGCCGCTCTCCAACGGCAACGTCGCACTGCTCACCAACATGGCGAAGTTCGCGGGCCTCCCTTGGGACCTCGTGATGTCGGCCGAGCTGTTCGAGCACTACAAGCCCGATTCGGAAACGTACCTGGGCGCCGCGAAGCTGCTCTGCCTGCCGCCGGAGCAGGTGATGATGGTTGCCGCCCACAACTATGATCTCAAGCACGCGCAGAAGCTTGGCCTGAAGACGGCCTTCGTGGCACGTCCGACCGAATACGGTCCGCTGCAAAAGTACGATTTCGAGGCCACCGGCGAGTGGGACATCGTGGCCAAGGATTTCGGGGAAATCGCCAGCCGGATGGGCTGCTAGAACTGGCCTACGATTCACTGAAGCGCTACGATTCCTCCTCAATCGGGAAGGGATCATGATGCTGCACGCATCCGCACTGCCCATCGAGACGCCGCCGGCGTTCCTCGGTGTGACGCGGTCGCTCACCGGAAAACTCTGGCGCGACCGGCTGGATGCGCGTGGGGCGGCGCGGGTCCTCGCGATCGTGCAGCGGCACAATCTGCCGGAAATGCTGGCGCGCGTGCTGGCCGGGCGTGGCGTCGCGATCGACGAGGTCGCCGACTTCCTCGACCCGACCATCCGCAAGCTGATGCCGGATCCCCACACGGTCACCGACATGGAGCATGCTGCCGGGCGCATCGCGGATGCTGCGGTGCGCGGCGAGAAGGTCGCGATCTTCGGCGACTATGACGTCGATGGCGCGACTTCGGCGGCGCTGCTGACCTGGCATCTGCGCCATTGCGGGCTCGACCCGCTGATCCACATTCCCGACCGCATCTTCGAAGGCTACGGTCCGAACATCGATGCCGTCCGTGCGCTGGCGGCGAAGGGCGCGACGCTGCTCGTCACCGTCGATTGCGGCACCACCAGCATCGAGCCGCTGGCGGAAGCCAAGAAGCTCGGCATGTCGGTCGTGGTGATCGATCATCACCAGACCGGCGATGTGTTGCCCGAAGTCGATGCGCTGGTGAATCCGAACCGGCCCGACGATCTCTCCGGGCTCGGCCATCTCGCAGCCGTCGGCCTCGTGATGGTGACCTTGGTCGCGGTGAACCGCGAGCTGCGTCAGCGCGGCTTCTGGACCAGCGAGATGCCGGAGCCGGACCTGCTCAGCGTGCTGCATCACGTCGCGCTCGGCACCGTCGCCGACGTCGCTCCGCTAATCGGGCTCAACCGTGCCTTTGTCGCCAAGGGCCTGATCGCGATGCGCCGCCGCGACCATGTCGGCCACACTGCGTTGATGGATGTGGCGCGGCTCAATGGCCCGCCGGAGGCCTGGCATCTCGGCTTCATGCTGGGGCCGCGCATCAATGCCGGCGGCCGCATCGGGCGCGCCGATCTCGGCGTGCGGCTCTTGCTCGAAGGCGATGTCTCGGAGGCCGCGCGGATCGCGGCCGAGCTCGATCGCCTCAACAGCGAGCGGCGCGTGATCGAGCAGGCGGCCGAGGCACAGGCCGAGGCAGAAGCGTTGGCCTCGCTCGGGCTCGAGGACAAGGGCGCGGTGATCGTCACCGCGGCTGAAGGCTGGCACCCCGGCGTGGTCGGGCTCGTCGCGGCGCGGCTGAAGGAGAAGTTCGCGCGTCCTGCCTTTGCGATTGCGCTCGAGCCGGGCGGCATCGGCACCGGATCAGGCCGCTCGATCGGCGGCGTCGATCTCGGCAAGGCGGTGCGGCAAGCGGTGCACGACGGCCTGCTGATGAAGGGCGGCGGTCACGCGATGGCAGCGGGTGTCACGCTGCGCAAGGAGAAGCTCGCCGAATTCCGCGCCTACATGGAAAGTGCGCTGGCGTCCGACGTCGCCAACTCGCGTCACGAAAACGAGCTGTTCATTGACGGCGCCGTCACCGCCCGTGCGGTGACGCCAGAATTCGCCACGACGCTCAATCGCGCAGGTCCGTTCGGCAGTGCCAATCCGGAGCCGGTGATCGCACTGCCGTCGCATCAGCTGATCTATGCCGACGAGGTCGGGCAGACGCATTTGCGGCTGCGCTTCAAGTCCGGCGACGGCTCCATCGTCAACGGTATCGCGTTCCGCTCCATCGGACAGAAGCTCGGCAACGCCTTGACGCAAAATCGTGGCCAGCAATTGCACGTCGCGGGCTCTCTCGCAGTCGACCGTTGGCAAGGCACCGAACGTGTGCAATTCCGTGTGCTCGACGTCGCGGTGCCGGATCAGGGCCCGACGGTGATCAGATAAGAAACGTTGGGAGAGGACATGTCAGGACAGGTTGAAGGCAAGGTCGCGCTGGTGACCGGCGGCGCATCAGGCATCGGCGCGGCCATCGTTGAATTGCTGGCGCAGGAAGGCGCGACTGTCGTTGCGACCGATATCGACGAGTTGAGGGGCCCGGAGCTCGCAGCGCGGCTCAAGAAGGCTGGTCGCGACGTGGTCTTTCTGCCGCAGGACGTCACCAGCGAGGAGCGCTGGATCGAGGTCGTCGCTGACATCGGCAAGCGCTACGGCCGCCTGGACATCATGGTCTCCAACGCCGGCATCGGCATCGGGGCGCCTTCGATTGTCGAGATGTCGCTCGCAGACTGGCGCCGGCAGACCGCTATCAACATCGATGGCGTATTCCTGTCGGTGAAGCACTCGCTGCCGCTGATGCGCAAGCACGGCGGCGGCTCCATCATCATGATGTCGTCGCTGGCCGGCTTGCGCGGTGCGGCGACGCTCTCCGGCTACAGCGCGACCAAGGGCGCGGTTCGGTTGTTTGCCAAGTCGATCGCGATGGAGTGTGCCCAGGTTGGCGACGGCATCCGCGTCAACTCGGTGCATCCCGGTATCATCGACACGCCGATCTGGGGCAAGATCCCAACCGGCGCGACGGGGGCCGGCCAGAACGCGCCGATCGATCCGGAGGAACGTGCAAGATTGGCCACGCCACTCGGCCGCGCCGGCCAGGCAATCGAGATCGCGCAGGGCGTGCTGTATCTCGCCTCGGATGCGTCGCGTTACGTCACCGGGACCGAGCTTGTCATCGACGGCGGCATGAACGCGGGCGGGGTGGTGCGCCAGCCCCCGAGCCGCTAGCCACCTTGCCGCAACCGCACCAGCACCTTGAGCCCGCCGTAACCATCGGCGGGCAGCAGGCCCATCCTGGTCTGGTAATCCTTGATGGCCTTCATGGTGTCGTTGCCGACGCGGCCGTCGGTGCCGCCGGTGTCGAAGCCGGCCTTGGTCAGCCGCGTCTGCATCTCCTGCACTTCTGCAAGCGTCAGCGCGCGCTCGGAGCCCGGGAAGGGCTGGATGAACGGCGGTCCGCCGAGACAGCGATCGCCGAGATGGCAGATCGCCAGCGCGTAATTCATCGAGGGATTGTAGCTCTTCACCGAATTGAAGTTCGGGCCGAGCAGGAAAGCCGGGCCACCCGCGACGGGAATCCAGAGCTGCGCCGACGCGTTCGGCTGCGGGAATGGCTGGCCGTCGGCTCTGACGACGCCGGCGCCGGCCCAGGCTGCATAGGTGCGGCTGCCGCTGGTACCGCCGCCGGGCGCGCGGACCTCGTAGCCCCAATGCTCGCCGCGGTGCCATTTGCCGCGATTGACCAGATATTTTGCGGTCGAGCCCAGCGCGTCGTCGGGGCGGCCGAACGGCGAGACCTTGCCGTCGCCATCATAGTCGAATCCGACATTGAGCCAGACTTCCGGCATCCACTGCGAATGGCCCATCGCACCGGCCCAGGAGCCGTTCATCTCCTCCGGTGTGCTCCAGCCGCGCTGCACGATCTTCATCGCGTTGATCAGCTCGGTCTCCCAATAGGCCTTGCGACGCGGCTCATTCCAGGCGAGCGCCGCAAGCGAGGGAAACACCGGCGTCATGTGGTTCTGCTGCACCAGCGGATCGCCATAGGCGGACTCGACACCCCAGAGCGCGAGCAGCGTGCCGCGCTCGACGCCGAAGTCGCGCTCGATCCGGGCGAACAGCGCGTCGTTCTTCTTCAGCGCCTCGCGGCCGTGGATGATGCGCCAGTCGGAGACGCGGCGGTTGATGTACTGCCAGATCTGCTCGTGGAATTCTGGCTGGTTGCGCATCTGCTTGAATACGCTCATGTCAGGCTCGACCCGCCCCATGCAGCGATTCCAGGTCGCCTCCGAAATGCCTTTTGCCTGCGCGCGTGCACGGAAATTGTCGCGCCACTGGTCAAAGCCCGGAGGGGCGGCCGCCAGCACCTGGAGCGGATTGGCGAGCATCAGGCCTGCCGCGAGCCCGGCCTTCAGGACGGTACGGCGGGCAGGGGATTTTGGAGAATCAGGCTGTTTCATCGGACCAGTGTAGCGGCGCCGATCGGGTGAGCCAAAAGCCACGCCGCCGCAGGGGGCATTGTTTGAGCATGGCCTTGTCGGAAAACCGGTTCCCACTTTTTCGGGTCATGCTCTAGCTATCCTGCAAATCTGTGGCGATTTTTGACAGCCATTGCCGGACAATTTGCTCTGACTTGCGATCGAGGCTGGCGGCAAGCCGGCGCTCCTGGGCCTGGGCGATATGACGGCATTTCTCCAGCAGCGAGGTTCCGTGGCTGGTCAGCGTCCATTGCAGCACCCGGCCGTGGACGGGGTGCGGCGTCTTGCGGATCGCGCCGTCGCGCTCAAGGTTGCGGATGATCACGCTCACGGTCTGCGGCGTCAGCAGCGCCACCCGGGCCAGATCGGCACCTGAGAGCCCCGGATAGGCTTTCAGCATCGTGAGCACGACGAATTGCGGGGAGGTGACGCCAAGCTGCGCCAGCGAGCGTTCCATCGACAGCCGCGAGGCCGCATGCGCCTGCCGCAGCAGGTAGGCGAGGTAGCCCTGTTCGCCGCGCTTGCCTTCGCCGGGCGGCGGAACGGGGGAGGCGGGCAGGACGTCGGCGGCCGATTCTGAACCCGTCGTTGCGATCTTGCGTGCCGACGTTTTCGTGATCGGCCGTCGCTCGGCGGCGCCGGATTTCCCCCGTTTCCGCATTCCCGCCATGTTGCCTTCGCCAATGTCCGCGTCTTGCTCAATATCAGAGCTCTGATAATGTGTCAGTACACTGATAACATGAGACCAAGCCAATGTCACATGCCCGCAAGGAATATGCCGACTTCGAGAAGCTCGCCCCTGATGTGTTCGCCGCCGTGCGGGAGCTCGGCCAGTTCGCGGCGAAGGCCGGCCTCGACAAGCAGCTGCTGGAGCTCGTCAAGATCCGCGCCTCGCAGATTAACGGCTGCGCCTTCTGCGTGCAGTATCACGTCCTGCAAGGCGAGAGCCTCGGCGTGCCCGTCGACAAGCTCAGCCTCGTCGTGGTGTGGCGCGAGGCGCCGCAGTTCTCGGCCCGCGAGCGCGCGGCGCTGGCCTGGACCGAAGCGCTCACGACCATGCCGAACGGCGTGAGCGACGAGGTCTACACGAAGGTCACCGCCGAATTCTCCGAGCAGGAGCTGACCTATCTGACCTCGGCGATCGCATCGATCAATGTCTGGAACCGGTTCGGCGCAGCCTATCGCTGGACGCCGCCGCCGCGCAGGCGACGGGCGGACACGGCGGCTTCGTAGAGTCGAGACGGATCAGACGGCAACCGACAGGGGAGACGAACCGATGACCTCGATGGCGATGACACCATCTCTTCCATTCGCGCGGCCGCCGCGGCCGGTCTCGCTGGCCGTGGTCGCGGGGCTGGCTTGCGCCTTCATGATCGGCAAGGCGTTGCCGACCCCGATGGATGCGATCTCCTCGGTGATCGCGCCGCTCTGCGCCAGCGCGAATGCGGCGTCGCCGCTCGACAAGGTCGAGGTCATCACCTCGCATGCGCTGCCCAACGTGCCGGGCAAGCGCGTGACGGTCGTGCGCGTGTTCTACGGTCCCGGCGGCTTCACGCCGCCGCACCGCCATTCGGGTTCGGTGACGGCCTACATCACCAAGGGAGAAATCCGTTCCCAGCTCGGCGGCGGGCCGGTCGAGACCTTCAAGGTCGGCCAGTCCTTCTTCGAGCCGCCGGGCTCGACCCACATGGTCTCGGCCAATGCGAGCGCCACGGAGCCGGCGGAATTGATCGCGGTGTTCGTGGCGGATGAAGGCGCGCAGCTGACTACGATGCTCGAATAGCCGCCCGCAACGGCCGTTGGAAGCCGGCTCAATAGCTCGGGTCGCGAGTGGCGCTGCGCACTGGACCAGTTTGGTGTGAAGTGCGCAGGAAACTGGACCTTGCAAGCAGAACTGCGCTCCGTGATTGATGGCGCGGCGGTAACGACCGCCGTTTCCGATCGAGCGACGGTCACCGAAGAGGAGCAACCGATGGTCAATCTCAAAGGGCTTTCTGCCTTCCCGATCACACCCTCGAATCGAGATGGGGAGGTCGATGCGGGAGCGCTTCATGCATTGCTGGAGCCTTTGATTGCCGCGAAGGTGGATTCGGTCGGGCTGCTCGGAAGTACCGGTTCATATCCGTATTTCAGCCGCGATGAGCGGCGGCGGGCCGTGCAGGCGGCGACCGCCCTGGCCGACGGTCAAACGCCGATCCTGGTCGGGATCGGCGCACTGCGAACCGACGAGGCCGTGCAACTGGCTCAGGATGCGCGTGATGCCGGCGCGACGGCAGGCCTTCTGGCGCCGGTTTCCTACACGCCTCTGACGGACGACGAGGTCTTTGAGCATTTTCAAACCGTGGTGCGTGAAAGCAGATTGCCGATTTGCATCTACGACAATCCGGGCACGACGCATTTTCGCTTCACGCCGGCTCTGATCGGCCGTTTGAGCCGTGTCGAGGGAATCGTGGCGGTGAAAAGTCCCGCGCCGGACGCTTCTGCAGTATCGGGCCATGTCGCTGAATTGCGGGCTGCCGTACCGAGCGGGTTTTCGTTGGGTTACAGTGCCGACTGGAATTGCACCGAGGCGCTGCTGGCGGGCGGCGAGACCTGGTACAGTGTTCTCGCAGGAATTTTTCCCAAGAACTGCCTCGACATCGTCCGTGCCGTGTCAACTGGAGATGCCGCCAAGGCGCGCCAGCTTGACGCGCGTCTGCAGCCGGTCTGGCAGCTGTTCAAAACATTCTCGAGCCTGCGGGTCGTTTACGCGATCGCCAATCTCAGAGGGATCTGTGCGGCCGAGCCTCCGCGTCCGATCTTGCCATTGCCCCCGGACGCTCAGAGGAAGGTTAAGGAGACGTTGGCTGCAATGGAGATCGACTGATCGCATGTCCTCTAGCGCAAGGGGCGGCCGATCTAATTGCTGCCGCCTTCCTGGGTGTCGATGCGATGCAAGACGTCGTCGGGCAGGGCGTGCGCCACGGCTGCCGCAGCTCCGGTCACCGGTCCGATCTCGCGGCCACGGCCGCGGATCAGCCGCTCATAGGCCGACACCAGCGTGGTGTAGGGATTAACCCACAGCCAGCCATCGCGCGTGAACACCTGCACGTCGAAATGCAGATGCCGCGACGTGCCGTTGGGATGGTCGAGATAGTTCGAGACCACGCCGACCTTCTCGCCTTCGTTGACCCGGCGTCCGTTGAGCAGGCCGTCGGCGTCCATCACAGACGGGTTCATATGCATGTAGCGGAAGCGGATGTGCTCGGTGCCGGTGTTGACCTGCAATGTCGCGGCCTGCTGCTGCGCCGAGCGGATCACGATGCTGTCGCGCACCGCGACGACCACCTGTTGCCTGGGGTCGCAGCCGTCCTTGCTGTCAGCCGGACACGCGCCCGGTCTGATATCCTGGCCCTGATGGCCGTAGCCGCCGCTGCATTGGCCGACCTCGAAGCTGCGCGCCTCGCAAAAATTGTCCTGCCAGGGATACTCGTCGACGGTCGCGCCCGCTTTGCGCTTGGCGAAGGATTGCGAATGCGCGAAGGCCGGCGCCTTCTCCAGCGGAAAGCGGATTTGCGAATACACGTTGAAGTCGGCGTGGCCGCCTTGCTTGCGCCCGCCGCTGCCCGCGACGATATCGCCGCTCGGGCGATAGGTGAAGTCGGCCGACTGCGTGATCGGCCGCTCGGCGATGCCGGAGGCGATGTCGCCGCGCGGCCGCGACGGCTGGCCACCGACGATGCGCAATGCCTTCAGGAAGCGTTCGGCGACAGGATAGGCCTCGCGGCACGCCAGCCGCTTCGGCCGCGGCGCGCTGTCGAGGCACTGGATCGAGACGACATAGGGAATCCCGAAGCGGGTGAAGGCGTAGCGGACATAGCCTTCGCGGATGAAGCGGCGGATGTCCGGAAACTGCGCGGCCAGCGTCTTGACCGGCTCACCCTTGCCGCCGAGCCGGTCGGCGAGGTCGTAGACCAGGATCGAGCCCGAGATCTGCACCTCGACCGGTTTCGCAAACGTCCGTTGCGGCATGCCGTCGCCCGCGTCGGGCTCGAGCGAGAACACCGCGTCATAACCGGACGCACCGGCACCGAAGAAATCGACAGCGCGAAAATCGGCCTGATAGCGCGCGACCGGCAGGCTGTCCGGTGCGCCGTTCCGTCGTGCGTCGAGATAACTTGCGGGGTCGAAAGGCAGCAGTACCGGGATCGGGCTGTGCGCGATGCCTGGAAACAGCGGCGCTGTCACCGCGTTCAGTTGCACCAGCGCGGGCGTCGCGCGCGGATCGTAGGCTGAAACGCGGCGTTGTCCGGCGAAAGCAAAGTTGGCGGCGATCGCCGGGCGGGTGGTGATCTCTTGCCGCAGCTGGTCGAGCACGGCACGCCATTCGATCCGCATGGCCGAGATCGAAGGCGTTCGGAATTCGTCTGCATGAGCGCCGGGAGGAGGCGAGAGCAGGGCTGCCAGCCAGCAACTGATGAAGCTGACCACCTTCCTGTTCACTGCACCCCCCGGCTCATGTCTCCAGAGAGACTAGCGCTTAATCCTTGGCGCGTTCAACGTAGGAACCGTCCTCGGTCATGACGACGATGCGCGTGCCGGTGGAAACGTGCGGCGGCACGCCGGTGCGGATGCCGTTGGACAGCATGGCCGGCTTGTAGGACGAGGAGGCGGTCTGGCCCTTAGTCACTGGCTCGGTCTCGACCACTTCCAGCGTCACGCGCTGCGGCAACTGGATCGCGACCGGGTTGCCCTCGTGCATCGAGAGCTTCACGGTCATGTTCTCCTGAAGATACGGCGCAGACGAGCCGACGATCTCCTTGGAGACCTGGACCTGGTCGTAGTTGTCATTGTTCATGAAGTGGAAGCCGTCGGCGTCCTCATAGAGGTAGTTGTAGTTGTGGTCCTCGACGGTGGCCTTCTCGACTTGGTCGGTGGTCTTGTAGCGCTCCGAGACCTTCACGCCGTCGCCAATGCGGCGCATTTCGATCTGGCTGACCGGGGTGCCCTTGCCGGGGTGAATGTTTTCGGCGGACAAGACCACATAGAGCTTGCCGTCCTGCTCGATGATGTTGCCCTTGCGGATGGAACTGGCGATGACTTTCAAAGGTGTTTTCCTGAATTTGGGAGCCAGGGGCGCAAACCGGATGGCAGCCCCTCGGCCATGGCGGCGATTTCGGGCTGCAACATACTGATTTGTTTTTGAGATGCCAGTCCTTTGCGGCTGGTTTGGTAGGTTACGCGCCTTCGATCTGAGCCCAATCCGGGCCTGCTTCGTCGACCGATCGGGATTTGGGCCGTCCTGGCGACGGGGTCGGCCGCATGGACAAGGCCGGCGTCTTTCGACATGAAGGGACAATCGTCACCGCATTTCTGCAGGGTAAACCTCGTGCCGGTCGTTAATTCACCCAATATCAATGGTTTACGCTCGCCTCCTAATCAAGCGGTTGGAGGTGTTGGGGTTGATTCGATGCGGCTGGAGACAAGTTCACGATGATCGAGCCGGATGCGCCTTCTCCCTGGTGGACACCGTCGCGCTACGCGGACCGCAGGTCGTTCCTGCAGGCGCGGAGCGCGATCACGCGGGCGCTTCGGGCCTGGTTCGAGGAGCAGGGATTTGCCGAGGTCGAGACCGCCATCCTGCAGATCTCGCCGGGCAACGAGACCCATCTGCACGCCCCCCGTACCGAGCTCAGGCATGCCGATGGCTCATGTGCGACGCGCTATCTGCGCACCTCTCCGGAGTTCGCCTGTAAGAAGCTGCTAGCAGCCGGCGAGCCGAAGATTTACGAGTTCGCGCGGGTATTCCGCGATCGCGAGCGTGGCGACCTGCATTTGCCCGAATTCACCATGCTGGAATGGTACCGCGCCAATGCCGGCTATGACGCCATCATGGCGGATACGATCGTCGCGATCGCCCATGCGGCGCAGGCAACCGGGATCGGGCGCTTCTCCTTCCGCGGCAGGATGACCGATCCCTTTGCCGAGCCGGAGCTATTGACGGTCGCCGCAGGTTTCGAGCGCTTCGCCGGCATCGACCTGCTGGCGACGATCTCGGGCGGCGAGGGCGATCGCGCCGCGCTGGCGTCGGCCGCGCGAGCGCGGGTGCGGATCGCCGATGACGACACCTGGTCGGACATTTTCAGCAAGGTGCTGGTCGAGCATGTCGAGCCCAATCTGGGACAGGGCCGCCTGACGGTGCTGTTCGAATACCCCTCGCCCGAGGCCGCGCTGGCGCGCACCAAGGCGGGCGAGCCTGATGTCGCCGAGCGTTTCGAGATCTATGCCTGCGGGGTCGAGCTTGCCAACGGCTTTGGCGAGTTGACCGATGCGGCCGAGCAGCGCCATCGTTTCACCGCAGCGATGGACGAGAAGGCCCGCCGTTACGGCGAGCGCTATCCGCTCGACGACGATTTCCTTGCCGCGGTCGGCCAGATGCCGGAGGCGAGCGGTGTCGCGCTCGGCTTCGACCGGCTGGTGATGCTGGCGAGCGGCGCGCCGCGAATTGATCAGGTGGT
Source organism: Bradyrhizobium sp. I1.14.4 (assembly GCF_050435825.1). Taxonomy (NCBI): domain Bacteria; kingdom Pseudomonadati; phylum Pseudomonadota; class Alphaproteobacteria; order Hyphomicrobiales; family Nitrobacteraceae; genus Bradyrhizobium; species Bradyrhizobium sp. I1.14.4. Next base: position 600,467 of record NZ_JBNDLA010000002.1, read on the forward strand.
CTGGACACCGCCTGCAGGAGAGACATGAACAGGATCGATCCCAAATTGGCGGCGACGCTGCGACAGCCGCGCGAACTGGTCGATGCCGGCCTCGCGCCGGTCGCGGCACTTGCCGGGCTCGAACAGGTGGCGGTGCGCTACGCGGTCGCGGTGACGCCGGAGCTTGCTGCGCTGATCGATCCGGCCGATCCCGCCGACCCGATCGCGCGGCAGTTCATCCCGAGCGCTGACGAACTCGTGGAGCAGTCGGGCGAGAACGCCGATCCGATCGGCGACGATGCGCATTCGCCCGTCGCCGGGATCGTGCATCGCTATCCGGATCGGGTCCTGTTCAAGCTCGTCCACGTCTGCGCGGTCTATTGCCGGTTTTGTTTCCGGCGCGAAATGGTCGGGCCGGGAAAGGCCTCCGCCTTGTCCGACGATGCCTACCGCGCGGCGCTGGATTACATCCGTACCCATCAAGAGATCTGGGAAGTCATCCTGACCGGCGGCGATCCCTTGATGCTGTCGTCGCGCAGGTTGACCGAGATCATGGCCGATCTCGCTGATATCGATCATGTGAAGATCATCCGCATCCACACCCGTGTCCCCATCGCCGATCCGGAACGGATCAATCCCGAGATGATCGCGGCGCTGCGGGTCGAGGGGGCGACGACCTGGGTTGCAATCCACGCCAACCATCCGCGCGAACTGGGCGTCAATGCCCGCGCGGCATGTGCGCGCCTCGGCGATGCCGGTATCCCGCTGGTCAGCCAGTCGGTCCTGCTGCGCGGTGTCAATGATGATGCTGCGACGCTCGAGGCGCTTATGCGCGCCTTCGTCGAGTGCCGGATCAAGCCTTATTATCTGCACCACGGCGACCTTGCACCCGGCACCGCGCATTTGCGCACCACGATCGAAGCAGGGCAGGAATTAATGCGGGCCTTGCGCGGGCGCGTCTCCGGACTGTGTCAGCCGGACTACGTCCTCGACATCCCCGGCGGCCACGGCAAGGCGCCGATCGGCCCGACCTATTTGTCGCAGTCAGCTTCGCGCGAACGTGAAGATCCTCTGGAACGACGGTACCGTATCGTCGATTATTGCGGTGACGTTCATCTTTACCCGCCGCAACCGTGAGCCGGCGATAAGCGGGGCGGGGACGGACGGCAGGGCCCGCCCGAGGATGAGGGCAACCGAGGCATCGAAAATGCTGTGATGTTCGGCTTCTTTGTGGTGCTCGCCGCCGCGGGAATCTGGCTCCTTGGTACGATGGCCGATATACGGAGGGTGCAGGATTGCGCGGCGCAGGTGCGGCGCAATTGTGCTACTGTCGAGGTGCCGGAACGGGCGCGCTAGGGTTGACAAGCGGAGACGCGAGATGCGGAAGACAATTTTGTTGATGGCTCTGATGATGGGTGTGGTGGGAGCGGCCCAGGTTGGAACGTCCAAGGCTTGGGCGCAGCAACAGGGCGGATCGTCCTCCATGCAGAAAAGCGCGCCGCTTCCGGAGGCGCCGGTCGGACATCGTCAGCCGCGCCGCGGCGAAGTTCCGAACGAGAAGAACATCACCGATCCGAACAGCACGGCCAACAAGGAAGACGCTGCGCTCGACAAGAAGATCAAGAGCATCTGCCGCGGCTGCTAAGCCGCGGCGAAACGCCGGCGGAGCGCGATATCCGCCCCGCCGGCAACGCTCAATCCGTTCGGCAGCGTCAGGCCGAACACTCCTGCAGACCGTCACGGCGCACGCCGCGCCTTGCGTCGACGGCATCGGCCAACTGCTTCAATACGCCAGCCGTCGTCTCGAGGTCGATGCAGCCGTCCGTGATGCTCTGGCCGTAGGTCAGCGCCTTGCCCGGGACGACGTCCTGGCGTCCCGCGACAAGATTGCTCTCGATCATCACGCCGACGATGCGCTGATCGCCGCTTGCGACCTGCTGTGCGATGTCAGCGGCAACCAGCGGCTGGTTCTCCGGCTTCTTGCTGCTGTTGGCATGGCTGGTGTCGATCATCAGCCGCGCTGCGACGCCGGCACGGCCGAGCTCGGCGGCGGCGGTATCGACGCTTGCGGCATCATAGTTCGGCACCCGGCCGCCGCGCAGGATGACGTGGCAATCCTCGTTGCCGCTGGTCGCGGCGATAGCCGAACGGCCGCCCTTGGTGACTGCCATGAAGTGATGCGGGTGCGAGGCGGACTTCACCGCGTCGGCCGCGATCCGCACGCCACCGTCGGTGCTGTTCTTGAAGCCGACCGGGCAGGACAGTCCGGAGGCCAACTCGCGATGGATCTGACTCTCGGTGGTGCGCGCGCCTATCGCGGCCCAGGAGACCAGATCGGCGATGAATTGCGGTGTCGTCATGTCGAGGAATTCGGTGCCGGCCGGCAGGCCGAGATTGTTCACGGCCGACAGCACGTTGCGGGCAAGCCGCAGGCCCTTGTTGATGTCGAAGCTGCCGTCGAGATCGGGATCGTTGATCAGCCCCTTCCAGCCGACGGTGGTGCGCGGCTTTTCGAAATAGACCCGCATCACGATCTCGAGGCGGTCGGTGAGCTGTTCGCGCAGGCTGGCGAGGCGCTCGGCGTAATCGACGGCCGCCGCGGGATCGTGGATGGAGCAGGGGCCGACGACGACCAGCAAGCGGTCATCGGTGCCGTTGAGGATCGCGTGGATGGCGTTGCGGGCGCCCATCACCACCCGTGTCGCCGTCAGGGTGCGCGGGACCTCCCGCATCACCTCTTCGGGCGTACTGAGCTCTTTCAATTCCTTGATGCGAAGATCGTCTGTCGTACTCAACACGGCTGGCTCCTTTGGATTTCGGGACCTGCCGGCACACAAAAAAGCCGCCAGGTCTGGCGGCTTGTTTTGGATGTTTGCTGCAATTCTTCAGATTGAGCGCGATCCTCCTGCCGCCAGCGAGCTGTCGTAGCTAAAGTACCAAAAATAGCTGGTGGCGACGGTGATCATGGGCGGCTCTATAGCGCAGGGATTTGCGCCTGTCACCCCCCAATCCGACCCGGCGAGCCGGTTCGCCGTCAGGTGTTGCGCGCCGCCAGCGCCACGCCGATCAGGGTCGCGCCGCCGAACATCAGATTGAGGCCGACAAGGAGGCCGATCGCCCATCCTGCCGACTCCGGCAAGCCCGCGATGATGAAGAAGGCGATCACGATGTCCATCAGGCCGGCGACCAGGAGCCAGGACCAGCGTCCCGACAATTCGCGGCGGTGCTCCAGCGCGTACATGATGGTGGCGACGCCCTCGGCGACGAAATAGGCGCCGATCACAATGGTCAGGGTCAACACGCCCTGCATCGGGCGGGCGAGCAGCACCATACCGGCCAGCACGGCGAGCGCGGCCGAAATCAGTGACCACCAGAAGCCCGGCATGTTGCGCGCCCAGAACGTCACGATCAGCCCGCCGATGCCTGAGATCAGGAACATCCAGCCGAGGAAGATGGTGACGGCGAGGCTCGCAAATGCCGGCACGATCATCGCGGCGATGCCGAGGACCACGAGCAGGATGCCTTCGAACAGGAACGCCTTCCAGTGCGCCTTGACGGCGGCCTGCATCTCCGATCGCAGCTTGTCGAGGTCGTTGGACAGGGTCATCGCGGCTCTCCTGATTGTGCGAGCGTACGGCATTATGGCGCAAACGCCTCCGGATGCCTCGCGTAATCTAGATGGGTTGCACCTATTCAGAATCTCGCGCCCCTAGGGTACGGTGCCTTTGGGGGGCAATTTTCATGCGGCAGAAGTGGACTGCGGTTTTGGGGGCGGCCGTGTCGATCGGCCTGTTCCTGCTCACTATCGCCAAGCGGTTGGCAGACGCGATATCGATCATTCATCTCCCGCACGACGCTGGGGAGTTTTTGACCGCTATGTCAAAAACCCCCGCACTGATTGCTTATGGCGCCCTGACTGTTGGCATAATTTGTCTCGCCTATTTGGTTGTCACATCCATTTGGATGCCCGGCCCGCAAAAGCTAGCGAGAGGTCAGCCGCGAGATGCAGACGGTAAAGCACAAGCAGAGGGGGGCGGATCGATACTTCCCCCGACGAAGCATCACTCGGGAAACTCGATCGGGATTCGGGGGATATCGCAGTCCTTTTTCATCGGAGGAGGCGGCGCGTTCACTGCCCCATATGTCCACATCTTGATATTTATTCATGCGAACGCCCCCGCGATAATTAAGGATATGTACGTCAGGGTTACGTCTGGAACAGCACAAGACTTCCGGCTATGGATGACGCGAGACTTTGCGAATTCAGAAAAAGCCCATCCCGTTCGCACGACTGCCGTGCGAATTCCTGACACGGGGCGAGAAGTGTTTAGTGATTTCCACATTTCCGAACCTCACGCGAAAACTTCATACCGACTCGCGCCAGGCCATCATGAACTTTCGGTCTTTGCCAATGATGAGAATGGCGTAGAACTTACGATAAAGGACGACATCAATTTCGAACTGACAGAGCAGGACGTTGCCGCGCTGATCAACGGCGGCGGTTGGTATTTCGATTGGAATTCCAATGCGCGCGCTTACCAGAAAAGGCCTGGGTAGCTTCCGCCCATTCAAATATCATCAACGACCACACACTTTAATTCCATGGCTGCTATACGCGCGAGAAAGAACACTGCGGAAAACGTTCCGCGCTTGAGCTTCATGGTGATTCCAGCCTCGATCTCATCCTTGAAGCCGTGTTTCTTCAGCCGCTAGGCTAGCTCGGCGTAAGTGACTTCCGCCCTCCTTAAGTCTTAGGCTTGTGGCGTTTGCGCGATAATACCGCGCGCGTGCGGCGTATCCTAACTCTGACCGGGAGCCGACGGAAAGCCCTCCGAGGCGGTCCGCATCCGGTTGCGGCCGAGGAAGTAGACCGCGGTGGTCGCGATCAGGAGCGCCAGTCCGATCAGGATCGAGGTGAAGCCGATCGGGACCAGGATGAACGACGCATTGCGCTCGGGATTGACGTACCAATGATGCAGCGAGGTGAGCAGGAAGGAGACACCTGCAAAGCCGGTGCCGCCGCCGATCAACAGCAGTGCCCACATCCGCCGCAACTGGCTGAGCCGCTCGCGCGCAACGTCAGTGCGCGGTGCATGATGCTTGCCGAGGCGGCGCACCAGGCGGATTGCAAAACCGATCGAGGAGAAGCCGATCAGCACGCTCGCCGAACCGAGCAACAGCCGCGCGGTCGAACCGAGATCGGGGATGCGCTGGAGCGCGAGCAGCGGAAAATCGAACGCCGCGTGCAGCGCGACCGGTGCGACCAGCACCAGCGCCCAGTTCGAGATGCGCGACCAGTCACGGTGGCCCCGGTAGGCGCCGAGTGCGCCACCGGAGCGCGCGATCGCAAGGTAGGCGCCGGCGATGATGCCGAGCGCGCCGTGAAACGGCACGGTGAGCACGCTGCGCAACGCCGCGAGCGCGCGCCACATGTCCTTGTGCTGGACGAGATAGGCCAGGTTCTCGTAGGCGGCAAATCCAAGTCCGGCAGCCGCGCCATAGACCACCGTATCCATCGGATCGGCGAAGGCGCGGCGCCGCGTCGAGATGGCGACGATGACGAGAACCTTGACGATCTCCTCCGGCGCCGCGACGCCGAACGCCGCGCGCACCGCCTGCGTCGCCCAGGGATTGTCGGGAATGGCGAGCAGCGCATTGAAGGGAATTCGCGCCAGGCCCAGCAGCGAGATGCTGGCCGCGCCGAGCACGAAGGCGAGCCACACCTGCACCGGCGGTCCGGGGCGCTCGTCGGCTGCAATCACCAGCCACAGCACCAGCAGCGCGGGGGCAATGGCGGCGGCGCCAATCACAGTCGGAAGCGACTCAAGCAACAACATGGGGCCAATCTGTTCTCGTGAAAGGCGAAAATGGCCGCAAACCCAGCACTTTGCAAGGTGGCCGGCGGCAGCGGACACGCGCTTGGGAATTCGCGCTTGGCTGTACCGGCCGCAGGCTCGCAACGTGCCTGGATGATTGCGGGGCGAGCGGGAGCGCGTCCGTCAACGGCATGATAGAAGTGGATCCGATCAGACGGGAGACGTTACCGGGTGCATTTGCGCGCAGCAGAGACTCATACGCGATCGATCCTCAAGGCCGTCAGCTGGCGGACGCTGGGGACGCTCGATACTTTCGCCATCAGCTGGTTCATGACCGGCAAGGTTACGGTCGCCGGCTCGATCGCCGGGCTCGAGATTATTACCAAGATCGCCTGGTACTATGTGCATGAGCGGGTCTGGGCAGTTGTTCCGTTCGGACGGCGCGCCTGACCGATCAGCGCGCGGCGGCTGCATGCATCAGCAGGCGCCGGCAGGTTTCGACGAACACCTCGGCGCCCGTGACGATGTCCGCATCGTCGGTGTTCTCGCTCCAGTGATGGCTGATGCCGCCGATCGACGGCACGAACAGCATCGCGGCCGGCATGATGGTGGCGAGGACCTGCGCGTCATGGCCGGCGCCGCTCGGCATGCGGATAGATTTGCCGCCGGCGCAGGCTGCGCTGGCGGCCTCGATCGCATCCTGGAACGCGGGCGTCATCATCGCGGGCACGCCGGTGCGGATGCGCTCGATCTTCGCGCCGCAGCAGCCTTGCGCGGTGACCTCGGCCGCCATGCGACCAAGCTGTTGCTCGAGACGCGCGATCACCTCGGGATTGTCGTCGCGGATCTGGAACAGCATGTCGGCGCTGCCCGGGATGACGCTCGGAGCGCCCGGATCCAGCGTGATGCGGCCGGTGGTCCAGACCGTGCGCGGTCCGCACAGCGCAGGGAAGCTGTCGTCGATCGCGACGCAGAATCGCGCCAGCGCCAGGCCCGCATCCTTGCGCACCGCCATCCGCGTGGTGCCGGCGTGGTTCTGCTCGCCGGTGAAGGTGATGCGATATTGCCAGATGCCGACGATCGAGGTGACGATACCGATCTTGAGCCCGCTGCCTTCAAGCGTGTCGCCTTGCTCGATATGCGCTTCGAGATAGCCGATATGGCGGCCAGCCTCGGCGTTGAGGCGCGGGCGGCCGGCGAAGCCCGCATCGCGCAACGCCTGTCGCATGGTGCGATCACTGGAGCGGTCGCGCGCCGCATCGATATCGCCTTCGGTCACGGCGCCGGCAAAGGAGCGGCTGCCGAGGAAACTGCCGAAATGTCCTTCCTCATCGCACCACGAGGCGACCTCGACCGCACCGTGAATGTCCGGATCGGGATTGATGACGCGCGCGGCTTCCAGCGCATAGATCACGCCGAGCGGGCCATCGAGCCAGCCCGCATGGTTCTGGCTCTCCAGATGCGAGCCGGCGAGCAGTTTCGGTCCCGCCTTCGCGCTAGAGCCGAGCACGTTGCCGATGCCATCGATCGTTGCGACAAGGTCAGCGTCGGGCAGCTGCCCGGCGAGCCAGTCGAGGGAGCGCAAATGCGGTTCCGAGAATGTCGGCTTGTGCACGCCGGTCTTGTAGGCCCCGATCGCACGCAGCGCTTTGAGATCGGCGAGCACGCGCTTGCCATCGAAGCGACTGTTGATGCCTGGCATGGTTGGACTCCGGATTAGCGTCTTGATTTGCGTATAGGTTTGCTTCTTGGCGCCGCAATCCCGTCTTGATGCCGTCGTGGTTGGATGCGACGGAACAATCAGGGCAAACGATTTCTTAGCGGTTCTGCTCTTAGGTCGCAGTACGAATGTCGCGGTACGAATAGCGTGTGAGTGTGATCATGTCTGCATTCCGGAACTGGGCTCGCAAGGCCGCGGTACTGTTTCTTCCGATCGCGCTCGGCGCGTGCGCGCAATATTCACAGCAATACAGCATGACCGCACCGGCGCCGGGAACCGGTCCGCTGGCCTGGGACGGTGCTGGACAAGACCCCAATTCGCCGCCGCCGCGCCGCCATGCGCGCAATGCGTCACCGGCCGTCGCTGAGACATCCGGCGCGCAACTGTCGGAAGCAGATGCGGACGATCGGCTCGCGCGCAAGCTCGTGATCTGCAGCACCTGCATCAAGCAGACGCCGGCGGCACAGCCGAACGACCGTCAGGACGTCGCAAGCAATCACTAGCGGTCGGCGGGGACTGCGCCGTTTCCCAAATATCGGTCGGTGTCCGCTGGTCTTAGTTAGGCCACGATATCGTTCGATGCGCAGCCCCATGTCATTCCGCAGATTCGTCGTTCCCGCTGTCGTCGTCGCGCTCGCCGCCGCTATCCTGATTCATGTCGGTGGTTCGCGGGCGCATGCGCATGTGCCGCCGCATTGCGGCTTCTGGACCTCGATCGAGGCCGGATTGTCCTGCAGGTGACCTCCCGCAGGTGATCTCGCCGGCAATCCCGGAAAAGCGTTCTGAAAGCTTGCCCGCCCGGCCAATCGCCACTATACGTTCGCCCGTTGCGGCCGTTGATCGGCTGTGGCCACTCCGGCGCGTCTCACGTCCAACGTATTGATTTGCCGGTAGTTTTGCTCCCTTCGTCTATCGGTTAGGACGCCACCCTTTCACGGTGGAGAGAGCGGTTCGATTCCGCTAGGGAGCGCCATCTCGGCCAAACCGGAAATCCTGCCAACTCAACGGATTGTCCTCGGGCGGATGCTGTGCCGTGCCCGTCCCGGCAGGTGTGAACAACCCCGTGTGAACAACCCCGCAATCGCTGCAATCCGCCATGATTTCGCAACCCTTTGTAAAGCCAGCGGCGATACGGCTGAGCCCCGGGGATGATGTGAATGGTTTTAGGGTCCAAGAAGCGCGAAACGCGCAAATCGCTGCGTCGATCCGGCTGGATCACGCTCGACGGCGGTTTCGCCGCGCGGCCATGCGTGGTCGAGGACATGTCCGCGTCGGGCGCCAAAATCACCGTCCAGGACAACAACACGCTGCCGGCCAAGCTGCGGCTGGCGTTTTCGCGCGACGCCCGCACCGGGCGCGCCTGCGAAGTGGTCTGGCGCGAAGGCAGGACGTTCGGCGTCAAATTCGTGCGCTAGCCTCGTTGGGCCACCCACGATAGAAGGGGCGGATGCGCAAAATCTGCTCCGCCATCATCGCCGTGCTGATCCCCGCTGCTGCGTTTGCGCAGCAGGGCGACCGCCGCAATCTCCAGACGCCTCCCGTTGCCGGGAAAACCTTGCCGTCGAAATCCACGACGCGGAGCAATCCTTGCGCGTCGTACGGGGCAGGCTTCGTCAAGGTCGAGGGCTCCGACACCTGCGTGAAGCTCGGCGGCGGCATCAGTGTCGAGGGCGGGATGTCCAGCGGGCGCTGAGCGGCTCGCCGCCAACACTCACGACATCGGCGGCGCGATGAAGCGCACGAAGGCGGGCCGTTGCGCGATCTCGCCGAACCAGCGTTCGAGATTGGGCAGCTTCGGCTTGGTGACGCCTTCGACGCCGAGCCAGCGCCGCGCAAAGGCGCCGATCGCGATGTCGGCGATCGTGAACTGATCGCCCTCGATGAAGCGACGGGTTGCGAGCTGCGCCTCGGCGACGCGCCACACCACTCCCTCGGCGTCGGCGGCCTGCTGGATCTGCACCATGTCGCGCTTCTCCGGCGGCGTGCGCACCAGCCCCCAGAACACCGGCCGGTCGACCGGCTGCAGCGTCGACAGCGTCCAGTCGAGCCAGCGGTCGACGGCGGCGCGCGCCTTCGGCGATTCCGGATAAATCGGTGAGCCTTGACCATAGGCCATGCAGATGTAGCGCATCACCGAATTGGATTCCCACAGCACATAGTCGCCGTCGACCAGCGTCGGGACGCGGCCATTCGGGTTCATCGCGAGATAGTCAGGCTGATCGTTCTTGCCGAACTGCATGCCGGCGTCGATGCGATGATAGGGGAGGTCGAGCTCGGCGAGACACCAGAGCACCTTCTGCACATTGACCGAGTTGGCCCGGCCCCAGATCGTCAGTTGCGGTTTGCTGTCCATCACGGGTTTCTTCCGCTGTTGTGCTTTGCGCGCGTTCTTAGCTGAAGCGTCAGGGAAAAGCGCGGGGTGAATTGTACTGAGAGCAAAAAAAGAGGCTCCACCGCATTGCGGCAGAGCCTCGCTGATACGCTTAGCCAAAGCAAAAGTCCTTTTCCCGTCTCGTTGCCTCCTCGAACTCTCTTGTAATGAGGCAACGGGTCGCGTCACGTTCCTCGCGATTGTTCCGCGCCTCACCGATGGAGAAACGCGCAGAGGAATGTGTGCGCGGGCGCGGCGTTTATCTTGGTGCTTACCAGTGGCCGGTGTTCGGCATCGACGCCCACGGTTCAGCCGGCGCCTTCGGGTCGCCCTTCTGCAGGATCTCGATCGAGTGCAGGTCCGGCGAACGGACGAACGCCATGTTGCCGTCGCGCGGCGGACGATTGATGGTGACGCCCATCTTCATCAGCTTCTCGCAGGTCGCGTAGATGTCGTCGACCTCGTAGGCGAGGTGGCCGAAATGGCGGTCCTCGCCGTATTTCTCCTCGTCCCAATTGTAGGTCAGCTCGACCAACGGCGCGCCGCGGGTTTGCGGCAGGGACTTGAGCAGATGGAGGTCTTCCTCCGCGCAGAGAAACACCAGCGTGAAGCGGCCCTTGTCATTGTCGATGCGGCGCACCTCCTTCAGCCCCAGCGCGTCCTGATAGAATTTCATCGCGATATCGAGATTGCGGACGCGCAGCATGGTGTGCAGATAGCGCATTTTTTTATCCTCCTGAGAGATTCAGAGATTTTGTTTGGGCTCGGGCGAGACAGGCCAAGAATTAGCAGCAAAATGCGACGCAGGGCAGGGGTCTTGCGCAGCACGCGACACGAGAAAGCCCCGCCCGGGAAATTTCCGGGACAGGGCTTTCGTGGTCGAGCCTTGGAGGCACGGCCTCTATCTCACCGATTGTTCATCACAGCCAATCAAGGATGCGCGAGGTTGGATATCCTCAAAAAAAGCAAACCTCGCGAGTGGGCTCGCGAGGTCGGATGCCGGCCGGCCTTGGGGAGATCGTGCCGGCAACCGGGCATTTAACGACGCGCCGAGCGGCAGGTTCCCGCGTGCAGGAAATGGAAAGCCCCGCAGGCTGGATGCGGGGCTTTCCCAGTTGACGGACTGGGGATCTCTCAGGGCGTGAGCCGTCAACTGTTGGAGGCCAAACTTAAAGTTGAATTTGTAAAATGCAACAGCGCCGCGTAGACGGAATATGTTCGCCCCACAGCGCTGTGCCGGATGCTGAGCCCTGAAATCCCCAGCGTCGTTTTGTCTTCGCACCGCGCAAAAGGTTCAAGAGAAAGCCCCCGCGAGGGGGATTCGCAGGGGCTTTCAAAGCCGACATGGCGGCGAGCTGTCGGCACCACTCATGTGATCACCGCTTCGCCGTTCAATTCGGGCTTGAGCGGTTGGTTCCTGTCTTTGAGGGGCCGGCCGCGCCATGCGCCGTGCCTTTCGTCTCGACCTTGTTTGCTCGCTTCACATCCATGCCCGTGGTGTCCATCGAGCCCTTCGGTGTGGCTCCGTTGGTATTTTCAGGCCGCTCCATGCCGCTTTGCGGTGCGGGACCTGTATTCTGGGCGAAGGCAGCGCCGCATATCAGGGCGAGGATGGCGACGACGATAGGCTTGTACATGGGTGTCTCCTGGCGTCACCAGGATGACCCGCAAGCCGTCGCGTAGTTCCTCTTGATCCCAGTGGCTGGCTTGTTCGGGCCTCGACCTACGGCGCTCGCGCGACCTGCGCCGCCGCGCATCGCTATCGCCCGAAAGCAAGCGCCTTTGGCCGGGTGCCGCTTTCACACCTTGATGTCGAGGATGGTCTCGACGGCGTCGCGGTCGGCCTGATTCTTTGCGGCGAAGACATCAAGCACATCCTCATTGATGATGCGCGGCTGCTCCTTCGCCGTCTGGTCGACGACGAGTTGCACTCTGGCTTGCGTGACTTCGACAGGTACGGGGTAAACCAGCATGGCTCTCTCCCTCCGGCCGTTGAACCTTGTCAGGGCTTTCTTAACGCTTTGTAAGCGTCTGGACGGGGCCCTTTGGGCGCGAATCGGCGGGATATCGGCCGCTCGCGTGCGGCGCGGGTTGGGGCCATACTGTGGGCCTCCGGAACACGGCAAGATCGATGAAGAACGGGATCTATTCGGTCCATCTCCACATGACCGACGGCGTGCGCGGCCGCGACAGCAGCGTCCTTATCTTGAGCGACGGTCTGCTGATCGGCGGCGGGCCGCACTACTGGTCGATCGGGGCCTATACGGTCGGCGAGGGAACCTGGAAGGGCTATCTCAGCACCAACCAGCATTCCCCTTTTTCCGATCCGTTCATCCGGCCACTGTTCGCCGAGCAGGAGGTGACGAGCGGCTTCTCCGGCACGTTCAGCGGTGACGAGGCCGAGGTGTTCGGGACCGTGCTGGTTGGAACCCGCAGCCTGAGCTTCCAGGCAACCCTGAAATGGCTGGCGGACGCGTGACTGCCGCGAGGCTGTGGACGAGTGCGCAGCAAGGTCCGAAGCTTGTTGAGCAAATGGACCCGCGGACGCTGTGGATTTGCTGCGGACAAGCATGGAATATCATGTGGATTCAGCAGCTGCTGCCGATGGCCCCTCCGAACCAGACATTACCCAACCCCGCTAACCCGGTTAAGAGCGGGATCTTGTTGCTACCACCTGCGATTGTGATTGGGATGGCTTGGGTGATAGCCATGATGCCATCGTTCCATAGCGCGGATCGACCGACCCACCGGCGAGTGATGGTGGCGGGCCTGCTATTCTGTTCCATTTTTGTGGCGATCAGCTTCTGGCTCCGGCCGCAGCCGGACAGCGGCAAGGTGCTCGTGAAGGCTGATCGGCTGGTTCGTACGGCCGGAGAGACGCGCAAGACAAACTGACACGGCGAACCGCGACGCGCTGCAGGCGCTCAGTCCGGCAGCTTCCCGTTCGGGTGCTTGTGATACATCGCGATGCCGATGAATCCGGCAAAGCCCATCACATTCAGCAGCAGTTCCATCCATGCCGGCATTGCCAACCTCGCTTACTTGCAAGGTAATCTCTGAGGTTGTGTTTTTGTTCCCGCGCTGACCGATGGTAGCTTTGCGCTATCGCATGGCTGCGGAACCGGAGCGTGCGCTGCGAACTCGACCTTGCCGCAACCATCCCTTCGAGCCGGCGTTAACACTGCGGACTTACGTGAGGAGGTTGCTATGAAAAAGGTATTGGCAGTTGTGGCGACGGTAGCGACGGTCGGCGGAACGATGGTCAGCGCGCCGGCGCAGGCGCGTCATATCGGGCCCGGACTGGCCTTTGGTCTGGCCGCTGGCGCATTGGCTGCGGGCGCGGCCGCTGCGTACGGCCCATATTACTACGGGCCAGGCTATTATCCCGGCTATTACTACGGTCCGCGCTACTACGGCTATTACGGCCCCGGCCCGTACGCCTATTATCGCGGTCCATATTATCGACACCACTATCGCTATTGGTAACGGCGACGAGCCCGGAGCGCACCGCTCCGGGCTTTCTCAATTGCGCGTCATGGTGTGACGGCGCGACATGACTTCGCATCCGCTGTCGTTGTTTGCGTCGGAGCGAGTGCCCCTGCGGTCGGCATGGCCTCAAGCTCTCTTGCGTTGAAATCCGCTCCAGACATTGCCGAGCGTGTTGTCATAGTACTCCTGGCGATCGCGCTCGAACTTCTGCTGCGTCGCCCTGAAGCTGGCAACGCGTGCGACGATCTCCTCGCGCTCGCGCGCGACGCGGTCTTCCTGATCGGTCACTGCCCATCCTCCTGATCGTGGTCCTGTCCCGCGGCGCATTGGCGTCGGCGAATTGGGCGTGAATGCGGAGCAGGAATTGCGGGATTGTGATGATGCCAAGGCGGTGGGTGGCTCGATCGCTCGCGTCAGGGTTGAGCTCGCAATCGGTCTGATCGTGCTATAATCGCCGCGGCCAACCGGATCATTTCCAGTGATCGCAAAAGACTTGCGCAGCGGCGTCGAGCAACTCGGCAACATGATTGCCGAGGCCTCATCGATCGTGCCCTTCACCGGGGCAGGTATTTCCACCGAGTGCGGCATCCCCGACTTCCGCTCGCCCGGCGGGCTGTGGACCCGCAACCGGCCGATCCCGTTCGACGAATTCGTCGCCAGTCAGGAAGCGCGCGACGAGTCGTGGCGTCGCCGCTTCGCGATGGAACCAACGTTCGCGGCAGCCAAGCCCGGTCGCGGGCATCGCGCGCTGGCGTCGCTCTACCGGGCAGGCAAGGTTCCCGGCGTCATCACGCAGAACATCGACAATCTGCATCAGACGTCGGGCTTCAAGGCCGACAACGTGATCGAACTGCACGGCAATACGACCTACGCCCGCTGCATCGGTTGCAGCAAGGACTACGATCTTTCGTGGGTGAAGCAGCACTTCGACAAAACCGGTAGCGCGCCCGACTGCGCGGACTGCGGCAACCCGATCAAGACCGCGACGATCTCGTTCGGGCAATCGATGCCCGAGGATGCGATGCGCCGCGCGGCGGAACTCTCCCGGCAATGCGACCTGTTTCTGGCGATCGGGTCATCGCTGGTGGTGTGGCCCGCCGCAGGCTTTCCGATGATGGCCAAGGAAAGCGGCGCGCGGCTCGTGATCATCAACAACGAGCCGACCGATCAGGACGACGTAGCCGATCTGGTGATCCGCCACGACATCGGCGACACGCTTGGTCCTTTCGTAGGCAATTGATGCCCGATTGATTCGCGGCTGTGCAAGCCTGTTCATAGTTCCCGCAAGAATCGTTTTTTAGCTATGCCCGGCAAGCGGGAGTGTTATCTTTTGGTTGAGAGATTCGCGCAGCGTCCAAATGAGTGTCCAAGTGAGTTGGTCATGGAGAGCAGCGTGTACAGGGTGCGCCGCAATGTCGGCGATCTGCATTTGATGTGTGGGGTCCGGGGTCATGGGGTCGGACGGATTTGAGTCCAAGAAGCTCGGCGGACCGCCGATAGGCGGAGTTGGGCAAAGCAGGATTGCACAAGGCGAGTATGGCAGCGCGCCGCGCGATCCGGCGATGGATGCCTTCTCCGGTCTCGGCGACACCGCGGCCAATCTCGTCGAAGTGTCGGGCGTCATCAAATGGTTCGACGCCTCGAAGGGATACGGCTTCATCGTCCCCGACAATGGCTGGCCCGACATCCTGCTCCACGTGACGGTGCTGCGGCGCGACGGCTATCAGACCGCCTATGAGGGCGCACGGCTCGTCGTCGAATGCGTGCAGCGCGCGAAGGGCTACCAGGCCTTCCGCATCGTCTCGATGGACGAGTCGACTGCGATCCATCCGGCGCAGATGCTGCCGCCGCGAACCCATGTCACGGTGACCGCGACCAGCGGGCTCGAGCGTGCACAGGTCAAGTGGTTCAACCGGCTGCGCGGCTTCGGCTTCGTGACCTGCGGGGAAGGCACGCCCGACATCTTCGTGCACATGGAGACGCTGCGCCGCTTCGGCATGACCGAGCTGCGCCCCGGCCAGTATGTGCTGGTGCGGTTCGGGCCCGGCTCCAAGGGCATGATGGCCGCCGAGATCCACCCGGAGACCGGCCCGTCGGCGCTGTCGTCGCACTAAATCCCGTCGCGCGCCCTGACGTAAACGTGAGCCGCCGGCGAGCCTTCTGGGCTCTGGCATTTGCCGCGATCATCGGGTTAGGGTCCGCCGGAAAATCTTCTCCGGCGTGAGTAGTTGTCGATGAGTTTCGTTCGCATTGCTGGGCGGCTTCGTTCGTGGCTGGTGGCCTCCCTCATCATCATGTTCGGCGCGCTGCTGGCCCCGGCCGCACAGGCTGCCAGCATCCAGCCGCTTGAGATCGTCACCAAATCAGGCGTGCACGTCTTCTCGGTCGAAATGGCGACCACCGAGCAGGAGAAGGAGACCGGGCTGATGTACCGGAAGGAGCTCGCGGACGGCAAAGGCATGCTGTTCGACTTCTCGCCGGAGCAGGAAGTGTCGATGTGGATGAAGAACACCTACATCTCACTCGATATGATCTTCGTCCGTGCCGATGGGCGGATCCTGCGGATCGCCGAAAACACCGAGCCGCTGTCGACCAAGATCATTCCGTCGCGGGGGCTAGCCAAGGGCGTTCTCGAGGTCATTGCCGGGACCGCGCAGAAATACGGCATCCAGCCCGGCGATCGGGTCGCCCATCCGCTGTTCGGCGGCCGCTAGCGTTTTGATGCGATTTCGGGACGGAAACCGGTGCCGATTTCGCCGCAGCAAGCCCCGCACCTGCGCCTTGCTGGCGCTGGCTGAAGCGTGTATCCACGGGGCTTCTCGGAAATATCGGGGTATAGCGCAGCCTGGTAGCGCGGCAGTTTTGGGTACTGCAGGTCGTTGGTTCGAATCCAGCTGCCCCGACCATCCCATCCTGAGGCTTCACCGCGAGAGCTGACCGGGGCAGGCCGCGTCGGGCGGGGCCGCGCCCATGCGAGCTTCGATCGAGATTTTATTGCCTGACGCAACAACGCCGCCTGGACGGAATATGTTCGTCCAGACGGCGCCGTCGAAAATACTGGGCCCTGAAATCCCCAGTGCCAATGGGTCGTCCCGGCAGGGGATAGGTTCAACGTTGCGCCGCCTTGCCGCAGCCCAAGGCAGGAGATCGTGAGCTGCGATCTCCAGCGGATGTGGCTTGCCGATGGCGCGCGCCGGCTGGCAGGGTGGCTCAGCCTGACAAGAACAATCCGCGAGGAGGCACCATGGCGCGCAGACTGATTGATATCTCCGTCTCCCTGCAGAACGACGTTCCGGCCGATCCGCCCGGCAACCACCCGACGATCCAGTATATCGACCATCAGCAGGGACTGCCGCGCATGCTGCAGTTCTTCGATGGGCTGAAGGCGGCCGATCTGCCTGACGGGCAGGGCTGGGCGGTCGAGCAGGTCTCGCTCTCCACGCACAACGGCACGCATCTCGATGCGCCCTGGCATTTTCATCCGACCATGAACCACGGCGAGCGGTCATGGACGATCGACGAGGTGCCGCTGGAGTGGTGCTTTCAGCCCGGCGTGAAGCTCGACTTCCGGCATCTGCCTGACGGCTACGTCGCGACGGCAAAGGACGTCGAAGCCGAGTTGAAGCGGATCGGCCATACGCTGTCGCCGCTCGAGATCGTCGTCGTCAACACCGGCGCCGGCGCGAAATATGGCCAGCCCGACTACGTCAATTCGGGCTGCGGCATGGGCTACGAGGCGACGATGTATCTGCTCGAGCGCGGCGTACGGCTGACCGGCATCGATGGCTGGAGTTGGGACGCGCCGTTCGTTTTCACTGCGAAGAAATATGCCGAGACCAGGGACGCCAGCCTGATCTGGGAAGGCCACAAGGCCGGACGGCACATCGGCTATTGCCACATCGAGAAGCTGCACAACCTCGAGCAGCTGCCGTCGACCGGATTCATGGTGTCGTGCTTCCCGGTAAAGATCGAACGCGCGTCGGCGGGGTGGACGAGGGCGGTCGCGATCCTCGACGATTAGGCGCCTTGGGGTTGTCTTCGGCCAGTTCTGGAACCGGTGGACAGGCTGTGCATTACGGCAGGTTGTTGCGCCACGGCTACAGCCTGAGGCAGCCGAATCTGTTTCTATGCACGTAGTAGATGCATTGGGTGATCGGGCCGGCGGCTCGTCCTCGCGTCCCGATTTCTGAAGCGTTCTCTCCCGTGACTAGAGCCCCGGCGTCTTCCGGGGCTCTTTCTTGCGTGCCGGAGATGAGCCAAGTCCCAATGTAAACCAAGTCCCAAAAGAAAATCAGGTGCGCCGGGACCGATGCACCTGATTCTGGTCTTCAATATCGCTTGTGTCGGCCGAGCGGTTGTCACCACCGGCAAACGCGAACACCACGCGGGGTCCACCAGCAACGGGGACCGCCATAGCCGCGATAGCCATAGCCGCGGCCATAGCCCCAACCGCGGCCGCGACCCCAGCCGCCGCCCCGATAGCCCCAGCCGCCGCGTCCGCGCCATTGCGCTTGCGCAGCCGACGTGGTGGCGCCGACCAGGATGGCGGAGGTGCTCGCGACATAGACGAACAACAAAGCGACTGCTGCTAAGCAACGAGTCAGGATATTGTAGCGTTTAGTCATTCTGAGGATCTCCAGGTCACTTCCAAACATCTGAACTGATGCTGGCTGTCTCGCTTTAGACGCGCGAGACCGGCATTTGGTTCTTACGCGGCAAGACAATATTTTCACTAAGGTTCTTGCGAGCTTTAGCGACTCTATTGGGACCAACAGGTAAGGTCAAGTTACAGCCCCGCCTGCATAGGATGATGAAGTTGCTGCGCTCATCTTGTCGTTCATCCGCCGTTCATTCTGTTCATCTTGCATTGCGCCGATCTGATTTGTGCATCGCAGAAGCAGCGATTTGCGAACCGCGGAAAATGTCGTCGAGAACTTGAAGTCGACACGATCATGTTCTCTGAGCGTTTCAGAATCCTCCCTAAAGAGTGCCCATGCCGAAACAACACACCTACGTCCTTGGTCTCAACGTCTACGACCATGACGTGAGCGCCTGCCTGCTGCGTGACGGCGCGATCGCCTATGCGATCTCCAAGGAGCGCATCACCCGCGAGAAGCACGCCTCCGGCTTCTACAAAGAAGTCGTCGACTACTGCCTTTCGGCCGAGGGCATCACGCTCGACGACGTCGCTCTCGTGGTGCGCAACAGCTATATCCTGCCGGTGCCCGAGATGGAGGAGCGGATGCTTCACCAGGACATGCCGGGCTTTCTGCCGATTGCCGAGCGCAACGAGGCAATCAAGCATCCGCTGTTTCGTTCCAAGTCCGACAAGGTGGTGTCGATCTCGCATCACCTCGCGCATGCCTACAGCGCGTTCGCGGTGTCGCCGTTCAGGAACGGCGTCGTGATGATCGTCGACGGCGTCGGCAACTATCAAGTCGACGCGATGGAGTCCTATCCGCAGGATGGGGCTTCGCCGCTCGCCCGCGAGTCCGAGAGCTACTACAGGTTCGACGACACCAGGCTCGAATGCCTGAAGAAGGTCTGGATGGAGCCGGCGCGCGGGCTGCTGTCGGACGAGTTCTACAACATGCCGGGGCTCGGGGCGCTGTACAGCCGGGTCTCGACCTATGTGTTCGGCGACTGGAACAAGTGCGGCGAGCTGATGGGGCTGGCGCCCTATGGCCGCCGCGAGCAGGTCGGCCATCTGCTCGAGATGAAGGACGGCAAACTGCATGTGCCGTTCTGGGGCGAAGAGAACCAGCAGCCCTTCGTGCTCGACAGCGGCAGCTGGGACAAGAGTCCTGCGATGCGGCACTGGGAGGACATCGCCTGGCGCGTGCAGGACGACACCGAGAACGTGCTGCTGGCGCGGGCGCGCTGGCTGCGCGAGACCACCGGCGCGAAGAACCTCTGCATCGCCGGCGGCGTCGCGCTGAACTGCGTGGCCAACGGGCGCATCGCGCGCGAGGCCGGCTTCGAGAATATCTGGATCCAGCCCGCCGCCGGCGACGACGGCATCGCCATCGGCTGCGCCTATTACGGCTGGCTGGAGATTCTCAAGCAGCGGCGCTCGTTCGTGATGGACCATGCCTATGTCGGCCGGCGCTACAGCGACGCCGAGATCGCGGCCGCGCTGCAGCGTTTCCTGGTGCGCATCCAGATCGACGCCAAGCGCAGCGACAACATTTACCGCGACACTGCAAGGCTGCTCGCCGACCAGCGGGTGATCGGCTGGTTTCAGGGCCCCTCCGAATTTGGTCCGCGCGCACTCGGCAATCGCAGCCTGATTGCCGATCCGCGCAAGGCCGAGATGAAGGACATCCTCAACAGTCGCGTGAAGCACCGCCAGGCATTCCGCCCGTTCGCGCCGATCGTGCTGGCCGAGCGCATGAAGGAGATCTTCGAGGGCGAGGAGGACTCGCCCTACATGCTGATCGCAAAGCCGGTGCGCCCCGAATGGCGCGACAAGATCCCGGCAATCGTGCATGTCGACGGCTCGGCGCGGGTGCAGAGCGTACGGGAGGAAACCAACCCGATGCTCTATCGCCTGCTGAAGGAGTTCGAGGCACTGACCGGCGTGCCGGTGCTGATCAACACCTCGTTCAACGTCAAGGGCGAGCCGATCATCGAGACGCCGCAGGATGCGGTGAGCTGCTTCCTCACCACCGGCATCGACAATCTCGTGCTGCACGACACGCTGGTGTCGAAGACCGCCATGCACAAGGTCGTCACGCCCGTGATGACGACGTTCGGCGACGTCGCCACCATCGTCTCCTCGACCACGCAGGACCCCAGCCGCGGTGGCAGCTGACGCCTGTCAAGCCGGCTTCGCCGGCGCCGCCGGTTTCTGCGCCGGCGGCTTGATCGGCTTGTCCTGCCGCTTCGACCACGAGATGTAATAGGCCACGATCGTCATGATCGCGATGCCGGAGATGCTGACGAAGATCTGCGCGAACAGCGATCCCGAGCTCATCGAGAGCTCGAAATGTCCGACAAAGGACAGGAACACGCCGACGCAGAATACCGCGAGCGATTGCTGGCCGCAGACGATCAGGGGATCGAACACCTTCCACTCCAGTGCCGACCAGTCCTTCGGGATGAAGCGGATCACCAGCACCGTGATCACCACGAAGTGCAGGAAGCGATAGGGCGCGAGGTTGGTCTTGTCGTTCGGGTTGAAGCTCGAATAAAGCCAGTCCGGGAACATCGCGCCGAGGTCCGGGAAGCGGCCGGCCATCGTCATGATCAGCGCGAAGATCAGATAGGCGATGCAGAACCACAGCGTGTAGCGCGAGTTGATGATGTGCATGTTCTGGCGCGCGCCGCCCATTGCGCACCACGAGCCGAACACGAACAGCACCTGCCAGGCGAACGGATTGAAGTACCAGGTCCCGGCCGGGTAGGCCGGTAGGTTCCAGCCCATGTGGCGCGACACCAGCCACAGCGCGAGCGAAGCCGCCATGGTCCAGTTCGGCCGCCGCAGCATGAACCACAGCACCGGCGGGAACAGGCCCATCAGCACGATGTAGAGCGGCAGCACGTCGAGATTGACCGGCTTGAATTTCAGGAACAGGCCCTGGCGCAGCGTCTCGGTGGCGTTGTCGACGAGGCCGGCAACGTTGAACTCGTTGATGATCTCGGAATCGCCGAAGCGCAGCGCCAGATAGCTGATCGAGGCGATGTAGATCACGAACAGGATGATGTGGGCGACATAGAGCTGCCAGACCCGCTTGGTTAGCCTTGTGGCGCCGACGATGAAGCCGCGCTCCAGCATCATGCGGGCGTAGACGAAGGATGCGGTGTAGCCGGAGATGAAGACGAACAGGTCGGCGGCGTCGCTGAAGCCGTAATTCCGTGTCGTGATCCAGTTCACGACATTGTCGGGAATGTGATCGAGATAGATCGCCCAGTTCGCGACCCCGCGGAACAGATCGAGCCGGAGGTCACGTCCTTTTTCGGGCAGGTGAGCGTGAATTTCCATGGGGCGCCGCTTCCTCGATGTGATGCTGTCGAGAACACCGCGCCTGGGCCCAAGGGACTACAAAGGAAGCCTCCCCGGGGCCAGATTGTCACAGCGCGGTAGAATGACTATACCGGTCCGGCGAAGGCTGCCTCCGAGATCGAGGAATCACCGGTCAGTTCATAGAACGGTGTCTCTATACTATCCCGGCGGTTTCCTCCAATCGCTTCCATGTCGCACATCCCACGGGGCCGACCATCCATGACCGCACGCATTTTTAAGCCCGCAAAAAACGCGATGCAATCGGGACGTGCTACGACCAAGGAATGGCAACTGGACTACGAGCCGGAGCAGCCGCGCAGCGTGGAGCCCTTGATGGGCTGGACCTCGTCCACCGACATGAAGCAGCAGCTCACGCTGCGGTTCGAGACCAAGGAGGAGGCGGTCGCCTATTGCGAGCGCAAGGGCATCGCCTACCAGGTGATCGAACCGAAGGATTCGGCGCACCGCCAGATCGCCTATGCCGACAATTTCGCGTTCCGCCGCTGGGAGCCTTGGACGCACTAAGAGGCTGGACGCACCAAGGCTGGACCCACCAAGGCTGGACCCACCAGGTTGGCCCCACCAGGGCCGGCGGTCAGCTCGCAGGACTCGGGGCGAGGGCGCCCGGGATCGGCAGCGGCGCGTCCTTGGAGACGCCGAGCACCGGAAAACTTCTGATTTTACGCACGTTGGGCAGGCCGGCGAATTGCAGCAGCTGCCGGCGCATATCGTCGACGCTGGGCGCGACGCATCTGAGAATGAAATCGGCGTCGCCCGAGATCCGCCAGCATTGCAGGAAGCGCGGCACGGCCGCCACCGCCGCCTCAAACGCCTCGATCGCCACCAGCGTCTGGCTGTCGAGCTGGATCAGGACGAAGGTCGTCACCTCATAGCCGAGCAGCCGTTCGTCGAGCGTGGCGCGGATCGCCTGCACCACGCCGCGGCTGCGCAAGGCGCGGACCCGGCGCAGGCAGGGCGGGGCGGTGATACCGACCCGCTCGGCGAGCTCGTTGATCCTGATCCGGCCGTCCCTCTGCAACTCGGACAGGATCCGCAGATCGATGTCATCGAGCTGTTGGCGCTCTGTCACGGTCACGAGCCCGCCACGGCGGTCCGCGGGTTCTTGCTGCCGTTGCGGACCTCACTGATGGCGGCCTGCGGAGCGACACCCGACAGCACCAGCTTTTCATGCGCCGCGATGATGGCGTCCTGCGTCAGGCGGCCGCCCGGCCGGTACCAGGTGCAGAGCCCGGTCAGCAGCGCGATGATCGCAAAGGTCGCGACCTGGATGTCGACAACCTCGAACACGCCGTCCGACACTCCGTTGGTGAGGATCTGCGCCAGCCGCTGCTCATAGGCGCCGCGCAGCTCCACGACGGCGTCGTAGTTCTTCGGATCGAGGCTGCGCAGTTCGGAATTGGCGATGAAGACCTCGCGCTTGCGGGTCATGTGATAGGTGACGTGGAAGGCGACGAAGGCGCGCAGCTTCTCGACCGGATCGGCCTTGCCCTCCAGCGCAAGATCAAGCTCGCGCAGCAAATCGTTGATATGCTCCTGCACCAGATCGAACAGCAGGTCCTGCTTGGTTGAGATATGATTGTAGAGTGAGCCCGCCTGGATGCCGACCTCGGCGGCGAGCTGGCGCAGGCTCATCGCCTCGTAGCCGCGCTCGAAGATCAGGCGCACGCCGGCCTTGCGGATCGCCTCCAGCGTCGTGGGGCCATGTGAGCCGATCGTGCGCGCCATCGGGGCCTCGGAGGGTGTTGGCTTGTCAGGGAGAGCTAGGAAACAAGCGAACGACCGTATGTATATCGCATGAAATTCAAGCAAATTCCATGTAAATTCAATGAACTGCGGATTTCATGCCTAAACCATAGCACGTTTGCTTGCGAAACCAATAAAAAAACGTATGATCGTTTAATTGCAAGATGAATCTCATGGGAGGGATCATGGCCTCGAACCAGGCGGCAATCTTCAATTTCGACCTTGGCGAGACCGCGGATGCGATCCGCGAGACGGTGCATGATTTCTCGACCAACGAGATCGCGCCGCGCGCCGCCGAGATCGATCGCTCCAACACCTTTCCGCGCGACCTCTGGCCGAAGATCGGCGCACTCGGCCTGCACGGCATCACCGTCGAGGAGGAGTATGGCGGATCAGGCCTCGGCTACCTCGAGCATTGCATCGCGGTCGAGGAGATCTCGCGTGCTTCGGCTTCGGTCGGGCTGGCTTACGGCGCGCATTCCAACCTCTGCGTCAACCAGATCCGCCGCAACGGCAACGAGGCGCAGAAGCGCAAATATCTGCCCAAGCTGATCTCCGGCGAGCATGTCGGATCGCTGGCGATGTCGGAGCCCTCCGCTGGCTCCGACGTGGTCTCGATGAAGACCCGGGCCGAGAAGAAGGGCGACCGCTTCGTGCTCAACGGCAACAAGATGTGGATCACCAACGGTCCCCACGCCGAGACGCTGGTGGTCTATGCCAGGACCGATGCGAATGCCGGCCCGCGCGGCATCACCGCCTTCATCATCGAAAAGGGCATGAAGGGATTCTCCACCGCGCAGAAGCTCGACAAGCTCGGCATGCGCGGCTCCGACACCTGCGAGCTGGTGTTCGAGGATTGCGAGGTGCCGGAGGAGAACGTGCTCTCCGAGGTCGGCCGCGGTGTCAACGTGCTGATGTCTGGCCTCGACTATGAGCGCGCGGTGCTGGCGGCGGGGCCGATCGGCATCATGCAGGCCTGCATGGACGTCGTGCTGCCCTACGTCCACGAGCGCGAGCAGTTCGGCGAGCCGATCGGCTCGTTCCAGCTGGTGCAGGGCAAGATCGCCGACATGTACACCACGATGAACGCCTCGCGCGCCTATGTTTACGCGGTGGCGAAGGCGTGCGACCGCGGCGAGACCACGCGTGAGGACGCCGCCGGCGCCATCCTCTATGCCGCCGAGAAGGCCACCCAATGCGCGCTGGACGCGATCCAACTGCTGGGCGGCAACGGCTACATCAACGACTATCCGACCGGCCGGTTACTGCGCGATGCAAAACTCTACGAGATCGGCGCCGGCACCAGCGAGATCCGCCGCATGCTGATCGGCCGCGAGCTGTTCGCAAAGACGGCGTGACTTTCTTCTCCCTCGCCCCGCTCTTCGCGGGGAGAGGGTCGGGGTGAGAGGCTGCCACCGCATCGACGGTGGCAGTTGTGTTCACCTTGGCGCGATGATCTACCTTTGAAAACCCTGCCGATACTCCAACGAAACGTGCAACACAGATGCCGCTTCATTCGACGATCGATCCCTCATCCTCCGAATTCGCCCGCAACGCCGATGTGATGCGCAGCCTGGTCGCGGAGCTCCGCGACAAGTTCAATCAGGTAGCCGGCGGCGGGGGCGAGACCTCGCGCAAGCGGCACACCTCGCGCGGCAAGATGCTGGCGCGCGATCGCGTCGATCTGCTGGTCGACCCCGGCACCGCGTTCCTGGAGTTGTCGCCGCTCGCCGCCAACGGCCTCTACGGCGGTGACGTGCATTCGGCCAGCGTCATCACCGGCGTCGGCCGCATCTCGGGGCGCGAATGCATCATCGTCGCCAACGACGCCACCATCAAGGGCGGCACCTATTACCCGATGACGGTGAAGAAGCACCTGCGCGCCCAGGACATCGCGCGGCAGAACAATCTGCCCTGCGTGTACATGGTGGATTCCGGCGGCGCCTTCCTGCCGCTGCAGGACGAGATCTTTCCCGACGAGCGGCATTTCGGCCGCATCTTCTACAACCAGGCCCAGATGTCGTCGCAGGGCATTCCGCAGATCGCGATCGTGATGGGCTCCTGCACCGCAGGCGGCGCCTATGTGCCGGCGATGTCGGACGAGAGCATCATCGTGCGTAATCAAGGCACGATCTTCCTCGGCGGCCCGCCGCTGGTGAAGGCGGCGACCGGCGAGGTCGTCACCGCCGAAGAGCTCGGCGGCGCCGATGTCCATTCGCGGCAGTCGGGGGTAACCGATCATTACGCGCAGAATGACGCCCATGCGATCGGGATCGCGCGCCGCATCGTCGGTACGCTGAAACAGCCAGCGAAGGCGCCGCTGAACATGCGCCCGCCGCGGGAGCCGCTGTTTCCGGCCGAGGAGATCTACGGCGTGGTCTCCGCCGACGGCCGCAAGCCGTTCGACGTGCACGACATCATCGCGCGGATCGTCGACGGCTCCGAGTTCGACGAGTTCAAGAAGCTGTACGGCACCACGCTGATCTGCGGATTCGCCCATATCTGGGGCTACCCGGTCGGCATCATCGCCAACAACGGTATCCTGTTCAGCGAGAGCGCGCTGAAGGGCGCGCACTTCATCGAGCTGTGCTGCCAGCGCGGCATTCCCTTGGTGTTCCTGCAGAACATCACCGGCTTCATGGTCGGCAAGAAATACGAGGCCGGCGGCATCGCGCGCGACGGCGCCAAGCTGGTGACAGCGGTTGCAACCGCCGGGGTGCCGAAATTCACCGTCGTGATCGGCGGCTCCTACGGGGCCGGCAATTACGGCATGTGCGGCCGCTCCTACAGCCCGCGCTTCCTCTGGCTGTGGCCGAACGCCCGCATTTCCGTGATGGGCGGCGAGCAGGCCTCGATGGTGCTCAGTCAAGTGCGGCGCGACGGCATCGAGGCCAAAGGCGAGAGCTGGTCGGCGGAAGAAGAAGACAAATTCCGCGAGCCGATCCGTGCGCAATACGAGAAGCAGGGCAATCCCTACTACGCCACGGCGCGGCTCTGGGACGATGGCGTGATCGATCCGGCCGATACCCGCCTGGTGCTCGGGCTCGGATTGTCGGCCGCTGCCAATGCGCCGATCGAGCCCACGAAATTCGGCCTGTTCAGGATGTGACGATGGACCGCTCAAAACTCACCCGGCGTTTCCGCACGCTTCTGATCGCCAACCGCGGCGAGATCGCCTGCCGCGTCATCCGCTCAGCGCGCGCCATGGGGCTGCGCACCGTCGCGGTCTATTCCGAGGCCGACCGCGACGCGATGCATGTCGCGCTTGCCGACGAGGCGGTGCTGCTCGGGCCTGCACGGGCCCGCGACAGCTATCTCAACATCGAGCGCGTCATCGCAGCTGCGCGCCAGAGCGGCGCGGAGGCGGTGCATCCCGGCTACGGCTTCCTGTCCGAAAATGCCGAGTTCGCGCAGGCCTGCCTCGAGGCCGGTCTGGTGTTCGTCGGCCCCACCGCCGCGATGATGACGGCGATGGGCTCGAAGTCCGGCTCGAAGGCGCTGATGGAGAAGGCCGGCGTGCCGCTGGTGCCCGGCTATCACGGCGAGGCGCAGGACGAGGCGACGCTGGCCGAGGCCGCCAACCGGATCGGCTTCCCTGTGCTGGTCAAGGCGTCGGCCGGCGGCGGTGGCCGCGGCATGCGCGTGGTCAATGCGGCGGCAGAATTGTCGGCCGCGATCACAAGCGCCAAGCGCGAGGCCAAGGCGGCATTCGGCGACGACCGCATGCTGATCGAGAAATATGTCCAGAACCCGCGCCACATCGAGGTGCAGATCATCGGCGACAGCCATGGCAATCTGCTCTCGCTGTGGGAGCGTGAATGCACGCTGCAGCGCCGGCACCAGAAGGTGATCGAGGAGGCGCCGTCGCCGACCCTCAACGCCGCGCAGCGCGAGACGGTCTGCGAGGCCGCCCGCAAGGCGGCCGGTGCGGTCAACTATGTCGGCGCCGGCACCATCGAGTTCGTCTCCGACGGCAAGGACGTGTTCTTTATCGAGATGAACACGCGTTTGCAGGTCGAGCATCCCGTCACCGAGCTGATCACCGGGATCGATCTGGTCGAATGGCAGTTGCGCGTTGCGTTCGGCGAGGCGCTGCCGCTGAGGCAGGACGAGATCAGGCTGAACGGGCACGCCATCGAGGCGCGCGTCTACGCGGAAAATCCGCAGAAGAACTTCATGCCCTCTGTCGGCCGCATCAAGACCTGGCGGACGCCGCCGGAAGGCGACGGCCTGCGCATCGACGCCGGCTATCGCAGCGGAGACAATGTCTCTCCGTACTACGACGCGATGCTCGCCAAGGTCATTGCCTGGGCGCCGACGCGCGAGGGCGCGATCGAGAAGCTCAATCGCGGACTGCAAGAGACCGATGTTTGCGGCATCGTCACCAACATCCCGTTCTTGTCGGCGCTGGTGACGCATCCGGATACGCGAGCCAACGCGATCGATACCGGCTTCATCGAGCGCGAGCTGAAGAACTTGACATCAGGCACAGGCGCGGCCGGCGAGTTCGAGCTCTGCGCGGCAGTGGCTGCGATCGTCAACGACGAACGCAAGGCCGCGCAAAGCGAGGCCAACTCGCCCTGGCGGGCCTTCGGCTGGATGCCGGTCGGCCGCCGTCAGCGTGTGTTCTCGTTGCGGCAGGGCCACGAGCCCGCCCAGACCATCGCGCTGCATTATGGCAATGGACCATCGACGCTATCCGTCGGCGGGCGCGAGCTCGCGTTTGCCATTTCGTCAGCCGGCGACGATGGCTTCGACCTGACGCTCAACGGTCTCAAGTCGCGCGTCGCCTCGGTCATCGAGGGCCACGAACTCTATCTGCGCACCCGCAACGGCCGCTTCGACCTGCACTGGGTCGATCCGTTCGGCGGCGAGAGCGAGGAGCAGGTCGGCGAGGACAAGATCGTCGCGCCCTTGCCGGGTACCGTGGTTGCGTTGCTGGCCGAGGTCGGCGCGACCTTGGAGAAGGGCGCGCCGATCCTGACGCTGGAAGTGATGAAGATGGAGCAGACCCTGCGCGCGCCCTATGCCGGGGTGCTGAAGAAGCTCAAATGCAAGGTCGGCGATATCGTCGGCGAGGGCGTCGAGCTTGCCGAAGTGGAGCCTGCGGCTGCGTCATGAGCGATCAGATCCATATTGTCGAGATGGGGCCGCGCGACGGCCTGCAGAACGAGAAGACGCCGGTCAGCGTCGAGGCGCGCATCGCCTTCGTCGAGGCGCTGGTGGCGGCGGGACTCGGCACCGTCGAGGTCGGCGCATTCGTGTCGCCGAAGGCGATCCCGCAGATGGCAAGCTCGGACCAGGTGCTGCGCGGCGTCAGCCAAATCAAGGACAAGGTCAAGGGCGCCGAATTCCACGTGCTGGTGCCGAACGAGAAGGGCTACGACGCCGCGCGCGCGGCCGGCGCCCAGGTGGTCTCGGTGTTCGCGGCGGCATCGGAAGGTTTTTCGCGCGCCAACATCAACTGCTCGATCGCGGAGTCGATCGAGCGCTTCAGGCCGGTGCTGGCACGGGCGAAGGCCGATGGCGTCAAGGTGCGGGGCTACGTCTCCTGTGTGCTGGGTTGTCCGTTCGACGGCGAGATCAAGCCGAAGGCGGTCGCCGACCTCGCCGTGACCCTGTGGGATCTCGGCTGCTACGAAATCTCGCTCGGCGACACCATCGGCGTCGGCACGCCACTCAAAGCCAAGGAGATGCTGCGTGCGGTCGGCGCCGAGCTTCCGGTCCGCAACCTCGCGATGCACTTCCACGACACCTATGGCCAGGCGCTCGCCAATCTCTATGCCGGCATGGAGGAGGGCGTGCGCGTGATCGACTCCGCCGCCGGCGGCCTCGGTGGCTGCCCTTATGCGCCGGGTGCTACCGGCAACGTCGCGACCGAAGACGTCGTCTACATGCTCGAGGGCATGGGTGTGAAAACCGGTATCGACATGGACAAGCTTTTGGCCGCGACGAACGAGATGGCCGGGTTGCTCGGCCGCCCGCCTGTCAGCCGCGTCGCCTCCGCGCTGAATGCGAAGCGGAAGCGCCTCAGCGCGTGAGCTGAGGCGCGCACTCATGGATTTCGGCGATGCCCGCTTCGCTCCGATAACGACCGGTTTAGCGCAGACGCAGCAAATGACGCGAAGGGCCAAAACCGGCCATGCAACGCACCAGGGATAATTCGCTTCGCGGCGCCAGCCTCGGGACTCTTTCCGAGCAGTGCCATCGTGAAATACGCCCCGACCATTCGGTTGCGCGTTGAAGCTCCCAGCATGAAGGACGGTGTGCTCATCTGCTTGGCAGGTATTCTCTCCCGCGACAAAATCGGGGCACGTTCACCCTGCGTTCAGCCACAGGTTCTTACCCTGATCCTTGCGGCAGGCGCTCACCGGTGGAGATGCGGATATGTCGAATGCTCAAGACGCCTTCGATGCTGTCGGGAAAGTCGTTGATTGGATAGACGCTTGTAAGCAGCATCGGCTGGATGTGCTGCTAGACCTCTACGATGACGCGGCGACCATTGAATGCTGCGAAGGCGGAAGCTTTCGAGGTCGATCCGCGATGGAATGGTACTGGCGCTCGAAGCTGGCCGGACCAGCAGCCTGTGCATTTGTGATCGACGCACTGTGTCCTGAGTCGGACGGCGTGTCTCTCGACTATCGGGGATATGACGGGAAACCAGTACGCGCACATTTCCGGTTCAACGATGCCGGGAAAATCATCCTCACCGGGTTCGCGACGATCAAACAAGCTGCTTAGACTTTTCGCCTGATCGTGTAAGCCGTCTGGCGCCTCGTGGGGACTTGTAACGGTGCAAGCTGAAGAGGCCGCCTGCACGAGAATGGCTATCGTCTCAAGCAAGGACAGCCTCGATTCTATAAAAGAAAAAGCCCGCGCTTCTTCGGGCTTTTTATATTACCAACCGCGGTACCCACCGCCGCCAAAGCTAAAGCTTACACTCGGTCCGCCATAACCATAGCCGCCGCCATAATATGGCCCGGGAGCGTACCCGTAGCTCCTGTAGTACGGGCGGTAGTGACGATATCCATAGTGACGATATCTATAGTGGCGATATCCATAGTGATGATATCCATAGTGGCGATATCCATAATGGCGATAATAGCGACGGCGTGAGCTGAAGTCAGTTGACGACTGGCTTATGTCGGTTGCGGCCTTTGCCTTCACCGTGTTGTCTGCTGCGCTTGCAGCGGAACCGCCAAGCAGCGCGGCTGCGCCAACCGCCATTGCGATGCACAACGTTTTCATATGAGCAACTCCCATGTTCCGTGTGGAGTAATCAATCACTGGCGGCATTCTTTCGTTCCGAAGAACGTCATTAAAGCCCGCCACCGAAATGGCCGGGGCGTGTAGGGGACGCCGGACGGCCGAAAATCACCCTAAGGTTCGCTTCGGGTCATTCGCGACGGGTCTGGCCGCCAGCAAGCCCGGCTATGTCCGCTATGCCCGGATGGCGACCAGATTCCGCATCGCCGCGAAATGGCGCGATGGGCCACGAGCCGACATTCCTAGACTGGGAGCCGCAGTCGCCGCTTCCGCCCATTACGCCCATTACGGTGACGGTGCATTAAATTGACTTATTGCCATTCTCGATGCCGATCTGTTCGACCGTCTGCAGCGATGGCCGGACGTGTCCTCAAGCCAGGCAAACGCGGGCCGAAGCCGTCCGGGCCGGAAGAGGATTGAGTATGGTCACCGCCGGGGAGTTAAGTGCACTGTCACCGTAATTTCTGTCACCGTAATTTCACTGTCACCGTAATTCCGGCAACCCCGATCATGCGAATGGCTTAGGGACTGAGTGGCGTGAGGGCGTTGCGCAGTGGCGCGCTGGAAATTTGCATTAAACCCGCAAATGGTTGACCGAGCTCCAGGACCAGGTAGATCGCTCCGGCGGCCGACAATGCAAAAACGAACAGCGAGCTGAAAACGGTTGCGCTGGGTTTGGCAAACAGGCCGAAGCTTCCAAAGATGATGGTGAGCCAGAAAATCAGCACCACCAGGAACGGCATAGGGATTGAGTTGTTCGTCTGTGCGAACAGCAGCAGGCGGGTTTGCGCAATGTCGGTGGCGATCTGTATGGCCCTGGCTTGCAGGGAGCGCTGGGAATCGTTCTGCGGCGAAAGGTGCTGAAGCTTCGCAAAGAATGCGTCGCTTGCGGCACTCGCCTCGAAGGGGTTTGCCTTCGCAACCTCGGAACTTTTCTCGCGCCACATTCGATCGGCTAAAACGCCGATGCCGTGCCGTAACAGATTGCGTACGTCATTCGTTTCCGGTCCGTACTGCGCCATCAGATTGTCGAGCAGGACAACATTACTCGTCATCTGCGTGACTTGAGTGCTCTGCGTATCGTAGGAGCCCTTTGCCGAGGCGATCAGCAGGCCGAGGACAAGCGCGGCTATTGTCCCGATGAGGCCCGTGCCCAGCCTGACCACATCCTTGTCATCGGTGCTCAGGTGATGCCCAGGAAGGAACATACCGAGCAGGGCGCCACCCGAGATGCATACAAATGTGATGCACGATAACGCGATTGCATTCATGATTCACCGGTGTCGCGAGGCAGCGGAGGTCTCTGCTGGTCGTCCGGTTGAGCAACAGAGCGACGAGCTTGACAGCACCCTGCGCCGAACAACGGGCGCTGTCACAACGGGCGCCGTCGTCACCACGGCAGCCCCGCAGGCGGCGACGCAGCCCGCGCGAACCACCCCACCAGCGCAAACGACGGCGCCTGCTTCCATCGTGCTAAAGGCGATGAGGCTTCCTGCCAGCAATACAGGAATCATTAGATGTTTCATGACGGCTCTGCCTGAGTTGTTATTCTGTGGTTCCGGCAATCGCGGTACCGCGACGTGTCGCCACCGCCGCGGAGGCAACTGCGGGTCCTTTAGCGATCGATGTGCGTCGGTCGTGAATCAAGCTCTCCAGCCGGTGGGCTGCCACGTTCAATGTGGCATCATCCACCGCGCTCTCGTCTCCAGCAGCAGATTTGGCGCGCTCCGCCTTTAGAGTGCCGTCGATTTCTTCTTCGATATCCGAAAGCTCAGCCTCCGTATCGACTTTCCGAATCCGGCGCGCCAGGGCATAGAGAGAATCGAGCGGGCCTTCGGTTGCGCGGTTGCCGACGCCCAGGAATTTCCACGCCGCCGCAAGCATGGTGGCAGCGCCACCCAGTACCATCGGCGTCAAATAGATCCAGTTGCCGTATTCATCCATGAAGCTCTGCGTGGTGCTGTTGTAGACGGCTGCCGCGCCGGGGTGCAGTGGAAGGTAGGCATCTTGGTCGGTGCTGGGCGCGGTGATCTGCGCGAAAATCGGCTGCTCGCGCAGAAGGTTCCTGCGCGCGCTCATGATTGCCTCCGTGAGGTTGGTTACCAGATCAGTGCCGAGCTTCTTTTGCGCAACCAGATATAGTGAGGTCCTTAGGGTCGTCAGGTCATCTTCCGGGACCGGCGGCGATCCCCGCAGCGTGCCCTTCGGGACGTCGAAGCTTTCAAAGGCGCGTTCATTCTCTGCAATTGCCCCCGCGGACTCGATTGGGATCAGTACCGGGACCTTTTTATGGTCGAGCTGAAAAAATCCGCGAACGAGCGAGAGGTATTTTTCGGCGAGCGGGATCACGACAAGCAGGGCACCGACCTGTTTTGACTGAATGGCTTGCCGGACATCCGTCAAAGCAAGGTTCTTGAATACAGCTTTTGCGCCCGCCAGATCGTATTCCTTGGTCAACACGTTGACAATCTTGGTGTTCGCTACTCCGCCGACCACGCCGACTGCGCGTCCCTTCAGGCTGCCAATGCTGTCGATGAACGATCCCGGCGGGGCGATGATCAGTACGACCATATGGCTGACGACGACGACGGCTTGCGCCTGCGACAAGTCGCCGACATCGCCGCGAACTACAGCGAGATCGACCTTACCCGCGGAGAAAGCGGCAGCGGCCTCAAGCGCTGTGCCGCTATCGATGACCTTGAGCCGGACCGGTGCGTTCGTTGAAACGAACTCGCTTGCCATGGCTGACATTGCCTTGGCAGCCTCGCCGTCGATCGAACCGACCGCCACGGTCAGTGTTGCGGGGCGGGTGTAGTACCGATAGGCGAGGAAACCTGCGCCTGCCGCAAAGGCGGCGACGCCGATAAGCAGGAAAAAGCGAAGCCAGAGCGGCAATTTTATCGACATCATGCTCGTCACTCCAGGCGAGTCGGCCCACGGAAATCGCTGCATGCCTTAATTGCAGCGCTTACAACCGCCCGCACCCCCAAACTCGCGGAAATTGAATAGTATGTATCAGAATTGTGGGCCGATGTCCGGCTCTGCCCAGGTTCGAAACGGGTCATTCGCGAAGGGGTCTGGCCGCCAGCGAGCCCGGCTATGTCCGCTATGGCCGGATGGCGACCAAATTCCGCATCGCAGCGAAATGGCGCGATGGGCCACGAGCCGACATTCCTGGGAGACGCAGTCGCCGCCTCCTGGCAGTATGCCAATTGGGCCTTCGGGCGAAGCCACCTGTTTCTCAGGCGCGTCAGGTGGCGTAGAATGTATTTGCCCTTGAAGCGGGACGTGCCGAAATCGCCGTTCGGGCGAACGAGCAGCAACCAGTGCCATCGGCAGGTACGCTCTCTTAAGAGACCGACCCTTTTTTCGGTTTCGCACCACCATTCACCACGAATGTGCGCGCCGCTTCTGCGGCGGCTTGTTGCGTAACCTCGGGAGAAAATCGATGAACAAGATCGATCGAAGGTCAGCACTGGGAATCGGGTTGGCAGCGGCTTCGGCGGCTATGATGAAGGCCGCCGCCGCCCAAACTACGGGCTACAAGGATGCGACGCCGTGGCCAGGTGTCGTGGTGCGTGCTTATGATGGCGAGACAGCATCCCTCATCCCCGGTTTTAAGACCGTGTCAATGCGCGATGTCATCATGCAGCCGGGATCGAAGACGATGGGTCCTCCGATGATGAATGCCATGATCTGCCATATCCCCGAGGGGGAGCTTCGGATCGAGCAGGAGGGAAAGACCTTTACGGCCAAGAAGAGCTTTGTCTGGACCTGCAACAAGGACACAAAAGAGCAGGCGTTCAACGATGGGAACGTGGTCGCAATCATGCGGATCACGGACCTGAAGGCTTAAGGCTCGTTTCTTTGCAAGAGACCGATTGCAGGCGCGGATGGCCTACGCGACGAGGATGCTGTCGCTGAGAGTCTTCTTTGGGTCAGGACTCCACCGGACGCCGCCGCGCGCGTGGCCGGCGCCGAGGTGGTCTCGGTGTTCGCGGCGGCATCGGAAGGTTTTTCGCGCGCCAACATCAACTGCTCGATCGTGGAGTCGATCGAGCGCTTCAAGCCGGTGCTGGCCCGCGCCAAGACCGATGGCGTCAAGGTAGCGCGGCTACATCTCCTGCGTGCTCGGTTGTCCGTTCGACGGCGAGATCAAGCCGAAGGCGGTCGCCGACCTCGCCGTGACCCTGTGGGATCTCGGCTGCTACGAAATCTCGCTCGGCGACACCATCGGCGTCGGCACACCACTCAAAGCCAAGGAAATGCTGCGTGCGGTCGGCGCCGAGCTTCCGGTCCGCAACCTCGCGATGCACTTCCACGACACCTACGGCCAGGCGCTCGCCAATCTCTATGCCGGCATGGAGGAGGGCGTCCGCGTCATCTATGCCGCCGCCGGCGGCCTCGGCGGCTGCCCCTATGCGCCCGGTGCCACCGGCAATGTGGCGACGGAGGATGTCGTGTGCATGCTCGAGGGCAAGGGCGTGAAAACCGGTATCGACATGGACAAGCTGCTGGCCGCGACGAACGAGGTAGCCGGATTGCTCGGCCGCCCGCCGGTCAGCCGCGTCGCCTCCGCGCTGAATGCGAAGCGGTAGCGGCTCAGCGGATCGTGGGATGAGTGGAGCGAAGGGATGCCCATCGCATCTCCGCGCGTATTGATGGGTATCGCTGCGTACACCCATCCTACGCGCTGAACTGAGTTGCCCCTAGCGGTAGGTCAAGTCCTCAGTGCGAAAATATTTCGGTTTATCGGAACGGCAACTCGGTGTATAGATTGACCCGTCTCACCCGATCGAGGGGCGCTTCGCGGTCGTCACGAACGTGGGTCGAGATGCGGTGGACGCCGAGCGTGGTCCTGACGAGAGCGCGCAAGGCGGACGGTGAAGTCGTGCAGGCCTGACGCCCTAGTGGCAGGTGTCCTCTCGCATTGCGCGGTGCGCGTTGCGAAGGCGGTGACAAAAAAGCCCAGTCTCGCCGGGGAGAGCACGTATAAGCCGTAACCCATCGCGCAGGGAAAGCCGGGTTGTTTCCGGTTACACCTGTGGTCCTACCCCCGAGCTTTCTACCCATTGCTCGGGGCCCATGGGTGCGATCGGCACCCGGCTTTCCCTGCGCCCTCTGTTCTAGAGAGGGCGACGATCGATCAACAACTCGGGCGAGTTCCGTCGCGAGAGCGCAATCTCTTGTTCATCCTGTCAGGTCTGCGTCAGCTTCC
This sequence comes from Bradyrhizobium sp. I1.14.4, assembly GCF_050435825.1. NCBI lineage: Bacteria > Pseudomonadati > Pseudomonadota > Alphaproteobacteria > Hyphomicrobiales > Nitrobacteraceae > Bradyrhizobium > Bradyrhizobium sp. I1.14.4. Next base: position 636,095 of record NZ_JBNDLA010000002.1, read on the forward strand.
CCATAAGAACCAATAATACATGGTTGCGCGGCGGCCACGATTGTTGCGCTGTCGCAACAGTTCTTAACCATTTAACCTTAGAAGCAGCCGGTTGGCAGTCGCGCCGCTTTTTGGCCACACCCCGACATGAAAGGATATTCACGTAGCTGAATAGCCGGCGCTCGCGACGACGGGACTTTTCGAACGGTTCCCGCGTTGACAGACGAAACAGCGCCGGGAACAGGGTCGCGATGGACGCCAAGATGGACGCCAAGACGAACATCAAGGGCAGGCTGCCGAGCCGTCACGTGACGGAGGGGCCTCAGCGCGCGCCGCATCGTTCCTATCTCTACGCGATGGGGCTGACGACAGCCCAGATTCATCAACCCTTTGTCGGCGTTGCTTCATGTTGGAATGAAGCTGCCCCTTGCAACATCTCGCTGATGCGCCAGGCGCAGGCGGTGAAGAAGGGCGTGGCGTCGGCCGGCGGCACGCCGCGCGAGTTCTGCACCATCACCGTGACCGACGGCATCGCCATGGGCCATGACGGCATGCGCTCGTCGCTGCCGTCGCGCGAATGCATCGCCGATTCGGTCGAACTGACCGTTCGCGGCCATGCCTATGACGCGCTGGTCGGGCTCGCCGGCTGCGACAAGTCGCTGCCGGGCATGATGATGGCGATGGTCCGTCTCAACGTGCCCTCGATCTTCATCTATGGCGGCTCGATCCTGCCCGGCAACTTCCGCGGGCAGCCGGTGACCGTGCAGGACATGTTCGAGGCGGTCGGCAAGCACTCGGTCGGCGCCATGTCGGACGAGGACCTCGACGAGATCGAGCGGGTGGCGTGCCCGTCGGCCGGCGCCTGCGGCGCCCAGTTCACCGCCAACACCATGGCGACTGTCTCCGAGGCGATCGGCCTGGCGCTCCCGTATTCCGCGGGGGCCCCGGCTCCTTACGAGATCCGCGACGCCTTCTGTGCCGCCGCCGGCGAGAAGGTGATGGAGCTGATCGAGAAAAACATCCGGCCGCGCGACATCGTCACCCGGGAAGCCCTTGAAAATGCTGCGGCCGTGGTTGCGGCCTCAGGCGGTTCGACCAATGCTGCGCTGCACCTGCCGGCGATCGCGCATGAGTGCGGCATCAAGTTCGACCTGTTCGACGTTGCCGAAATCTTTAAAAAGACTCCTTACGTCGCGGATTTGAAGCCGGGCGGCCGTTATGTTGCCAAAGACATGTTCGAGGTTGGTGGCATTCCGCTGCTGATGAAAACGCTGCTCGACAATGGCCACCTGCACGGGAATTGCCTGACCGTCACTGGCCGAACGATCGCCGAAAACCTCAAAAGCGTGAAGTGGAATCCGCACCAGGATGTGGTGCGGCCCGCCGACAATCCGATCACCGTGACAGGCGGTGTTGTCGGGTTGAAGGGTAATCTCGCTCCGGAGGGTGCGATCGTGAAGGTCGCGGGAATGTCCAACCTGAGGTTTACCGGTCCGGCCCGGTGCTTCGACCGCGAGGAAGACGCCTTCGAGGCGGTGCAGAAGCGCACCTACAAGGAAGGCGAGGTTATCGTGATCCGCTACGAGGGACCGAAGGGCGGTCCCGGGATGCGGGAGATGCTCGCGACAACGGCGGCGCTGACCGGGCAGGGGATGGGCGGCAAGATTGCCCTGATCACCGATGGCCGGTTCTCCGGCGCCACGCGTGGCTTCTGCATCGGACATATTGGACCTGAAGCGGCCGTCGGCGGGCCGATCGGGTTGTTGCAAGACGGCGACATCATCGAGATCGATGCGGTCGCCGGCACCCTTAACGTAAAATTGAGCGACGCCGAACTCGCAAATCGTAAGACCAAATGGGCCCCTCGCGCGACGAACCATACATCTGGTGCGCTGTGGAAGTACGCCGAGCAAGTGGGGCCGGCGGTGGATGGCGCAGTCACCCATCCGGGTGGCGCGTGCGAGAAACAGTGTTATGCGGACGTTTAGGCGTACGATATTGGCGTTTGCGTTAGGGGCCATCCCGGTGGCAGGCCCCGGATTTGGATTCGACGGCGCCCCGGTCAGCCCGCAGGACACGGTTCTTCCGGTGGTCGCTCCGCAGCCCGGCTCAGCCGCCGCGCTGAAGCGGGCCGCCACGCCGGTGGGGCCTGCGGCGACATCGCCGACTTCCTCCTTCAGCACCCTGCAGTACCAGGCCGAGGGCGGTCACCCCGTGGCGCAATGGAAGCTCGGCAAGATGTACGCCGAGGGCGACGGCGTCATCCAGGACGACATGCGCGCCTTCGAGTACTTCAGCCGGATCGCCAATGCGCATGCCGAGGATTCTCCGTCGGCGCCGCAGGCCTCGATCGTGGCCAACGCCTTCGTGGCGCTCGGCCGCTATTATCTGAACGGCATTCCCAATTCCAAGGTGAAGGTCGACACCGAGCGGGCGCGGGAGATGTTCTCCTATGCCGCATCCTATTTCGGCAATGCCGACGCCCAGTACGACCTTGCCCGGCTGTACCTGAAGACGCCGGACGCCTCGCGGGACGACTTCCGCTATGGCGCGCGCTGGCTGGGCCTCGCCGCTCAGAAGGGCCAGCATCAGGCGCAGGCGCTGCTTGGCCAGATGCTGTTCAACGGCGACCGGCTGCCGCCGCAGCGGGCACGCGGCCTGATGTGGCTCACCCTGGCGCGCGACAGCGCGACGCCGGAGGAAGCCTGGATCAAGGAAAGCTACAACCGGGCGATCGCCAAGGCCTCCGAAGACGACCGCGCGATGGCGTTGCAGATGCTCGAGCACTGGGTGCAGGGCCGCCGGGATTGATATCCCGGTCGGCGGGCCGCGTCAGGCGGTCTCGAAATCGAGATCGGCCCAGACCGGGACATGGTCGGACGGCTTCTCCCAGGCGCGGACATAGCTGTCGATGCCGACATCGATCAGCCGGTCGCTGGCCTGCGGCGACATCAGCAGATGATCGATCCGCAGGCCCCAGTTCTTCTGCCAGGCGCCGGCCTGGTAGTCCCAGAAGGTGTACTGGCCGGGATCGTCATTGACCGCACGCAGCGCATCGGTCAGGCCGAGGCCGAGCAGCGACTGGAAGGCCTCGCGGGTCGCCGGGCGGAACAGGGCGTCATCGGCCCAGGCCGCCGGATTGTAGACGTCGCGGGCCGCCGGGATGACGTTGAAGTCGCCGGCCAGGATCAGCGGCTCCTCGGCCTTAAGCCGCTCCTTCGCGTACTCAAGAAGCCGCGACATCCATCTGAGCTTGTACGGGTATTTGTCGGTATTCGCGGGGTTGCCATTGGGCAGATAAAGACACGCCACCCGCACCACGCCCTGCTTCAGCGTGACGACGCCTTCGATGAAGCGGGCATGGGCATCCTCGTCGTCGCCGGCGAGGCCTGATTTGGTCTCGTCGAACGGCAGCTTGGAGAGCAGCGCGACGCCGTTGAAGGTCTTCTGGCCGTGGGTGACAACATTATATCCGAGCGCCTCGACCTCGAGCCTGGGGAACGCGTCGTCGACGCATTTGATCTCCTGCAGGCAGACGATGTCGGGGGAACACTCCTTCAGCCAGCTGACCAGGAGTTCGATCCGTTGCCGGACCGAGTTGACGTTCCAGGTCGCAATCCGAACTGCCATCGGACGTCCTTTATCCTATGGGGCGTTCGTGTGAACTTGAGCCCCGCCTAAACCAAGCGTTTCCGCATCTCGATATGTGGGATCCCGGCTTCGTCGAATTCCTCGCCGACCCGTTCGAAACCGACGCGAGCGTAGAACGGCTCGGCGTGGGTCTGCGCGTTGAGGATCAGTTCCGGATAGCCGAGTTCGGCCGCCTTGGCCATCAGCGCGCCCAGAACGCGGGCGCCCATGCCTGTGCCGCGTGCCACTTTGAGCACCGCCATGCGGCCGATGTGGCCGTCCGGCAGCAGTCGGCCCGTAGCGATGGGGGAGCCGTCCTCGGCAAACGCCAGCGCGTGCCAGCTCGACGCATCCATGTCGTCCCATTCCAGTTCCACCGGCACACGCTGCTCTTCGACAAAGACGCTGTGCCGGATGGCTCGAGAGCGTTCGCGGGCTTCTTCCCAGGCGCAGACAAGGACGGAGATCGACATGAGATGGGGATACGGAAAATTCGATGTAGAGGCGAAGCCGCACGATTTTACTTAGGTGGCATACCATGGGCGGTCCGCCTGTGCTAACCCTCAGCGGAACAAGGCGTAACAATTGCCGACGGGGAGTTGCGAAGCGTCCCGACCTTAAGGGAAGCCGGCGGCGCACGTGCAAAACTTATGAAGAAACGCAATTTGGTTCTGACGGTCGCTGTCCTCGGCATTGCGGCCGGGGCGGCCTACATGACCCGCTCCTCGTGGATGGGCGGCAGTGCTGCCACCGCGCAGGGGACCTCGCGGCCGCGCGTGGTGGCAGTGGATCTCGCCAAGGCCGAACGCAAATCGGTGCCGGTCGATGTCGATGCGATCGGAACCGTCACGCCGATCTCCAGCGTGGCGCTGAAGTCGCGGCTGGAGACGACCATCGTCTCGGTGCATTTCGAGGACGGCGCCAAGGTCAATGACGGCGACCTGCTGTTCATGCTCGACGCACGGCAGATCGACGCCCAGATCGAGCAGGCCGAGGGCATCCTGGCGCGCGACCAGGCTCAGCTCGAGGGCGCACAGCGCGACCTCCGCCGCTACACTGAGCTCGTAGGCAAGGGCGCGACCACCCAGGTCAATCTCGACAACGCCAGGACCCAGTCCGATGTCCTGATCGGCACCATCAAGGCCGACCAGTTCGCGCTGGAAAATCTCCGCGTCCAGAAGAGCTACACCGTTATCCGCGCACCGTTCGCGGGGCGGATCAGCGCCGCCAACGTCAAGGTCGGGAACTTCGTCCGTCCCGCCGACACCCAGCCACTCGCCGTCATCAACCAGATGGCGCCGGTCTATGTCACCTTCGCGATTCCGCAGCGTGCGCTGGTCGATCTGCGCGACGCCATGGCGAAGGGCGATTCAAAGGTGATAGCGACCATTCCCGGCCACCAGCGTTCCGAAAGCGGCAAAGTCGCGATGGTCGAGAACGCTGTCGATGCGACAACCGGCATGGTCACCGTGCGCGGCATCATGAACAATGAGAGCGAAACGCTGTGGCCCGGCACCATCGTGCAGACCAAGCTGATCATCCGCAGCGAGGATGCCGTGGTGGTGCCCACGGTCGCGGTCCAGCGCAGCCAGAACGGCAATTTCGTTTTCGTGGTCAGGGACGGCGTCGCCAAGGTCCAACCCGTCAAGGTCGATCGTACCCTTCAGGGCAGCTCGGTGATATCTGACGGATTGGCGGGTGATGAAAGCGTCGTCGTTGACGGCCAACTGCTGCTCTCGGAAGGATCGCGGGTCGAATTGCGGGCGCGCAAGGCCGGAGCCTGACCGATGACGCTGTCCGAGCTCTGCATCCGCCGCCCGGTCATGACGACGCTGATCACGGCGTCGATCATCGCATTCGGCGTGTTCGGCTTCCGCCTGCTGCCGGTCTCCGCGCTGCCCAAGGTGGATTTCCCGACCATCGCGGTTACCGCGACCCTGCCGGGCGCCAGCGCCGACACCATGGCGGCCTCGGTCGCCGGCATCATCGAGCGCCAGCTCTCGACCATTGCCGGCATCTCCTCGATGTCCTCGAACTCCTCGCAGGGCGCCAGCGTCATCACCATCCAGTTCGACCTCAACCGCAACATCGATGCCGCCGCGCTCGACGTGCAGACGGCGCTCACGATCGCCCAGCGCCGGCTGCCGATCGAGATGACGATCCCGCCGAGCTTCCGGAAGGTGAACCCGGCGGATTTCCCGGTGCTGTTCGTCTCGCTGGGGTCGGCGACGCTGCCGCTGTCGGCGGTCAATGAATATGGCGACATCACGATCGGGCAGGCGCTGTCGCAGCTGCCGGGCGTCGCCCAGGTGCTGATCTACGGTGCGCAGAAGTTTGCGATCCGCGTCCAAGCCGATCCGGAAGCCGCAGCCGCCCGCGGCGTCTCGATGGAGGATATCCGCGCCGCGGTGTCGCGCGCCAATTCCTCGACTCCGGTCGGCACGCTCAACGGGCCCAAGCAGGACGTCGCGCTGCAGGCCTCCGGCCAGATGGACAAGGCGGCCGACTACCGCCAGATCTACGTCGCTTGGCGCAACGGCTCGCCGGTCCGGCTCGATGAGATCGCCAAGGTCTATGACAGCGTCGAGAACGACAAGATCGCGACCTGGATGAACGACGAGCGGGCGATCGTGCTCGCGATCCAGAAGCAGCCCGACGCCAACACCGTGGCGGTGGTCGACGCCGTGCTGGCCAAGCTGCCGTCGCTGCGCGCCGCGATCCCGCCCTCGGTAACCATGCAGGTCATGATGGACCGTTCGGTGTCGGTCCGGCAGGCGGTCAGCGACGTCGAGGAGACCCTGCTGATCGCGATCGCCCTGGTGATCCTCGTGATCTTCCTGTTCCTGCGCTCGGCGTCCGCGACCTTTATCCCGGCGCTCGCAGTGCCGATCTCGTTGTTCGGCACCTGCGCGGCGATGTACGCGCTCGACTACTCAATCAACAACATGACGCTGCTGGCGCTGACGCTCTCGGTCGGCTTCGTGGTCGACGACGCCATCGTCATGCTGGAGAACATCGTCCGCCATATCGAGCACGGCATGAAGCCGTTCGAGGCGGCGCTGAAGGGCGCCCGCGAGATCGGCTTTACCATCATCTCGATCACCTTCTCGCTGATCGCCGTGTTCATCCCGGTGCTGCTGATGGGCGGTATCGTCGGCCGCGTGTTCCGCGAATTCGCGGTGACGATCTCGGTTGCGATCATCGTCTCCGGCTTCGTCTCGCTGACGCTGACACCGATGCTGTGCGCCCGCGTACTCCGCGCGCATGATGCGACCAAGCGGCCGAACATCGTGCTGCGCGCGTTCGAGGCGATGTTCGAAGCCTGGCTGCGCGCCTATGAATGGGCGCTGGACTGGGTGCTGGCCAAGAAGGCCCTGATGCTGGTGGTGACGCTCGCGACGCTCGGCGGCACCATCTACCTCTACATGATCGTGCCGAAGGGCTTCTTCCCGCAGGAGGATACCGGCTTCCTGATCGGCGTGACGGAGGCTGCGACCGATACCTCGTTCGAGGCGATGAAGGTGCGCCAGCAGGCGCTGGTCGAGGTGATGCGGACCGACCCGTCGGTCGATTACATCAACTCCACGGTCGGCTCCGGCGGTCCCAATCCGACCACCAATTACGGCCGGCTGTTCATCGCGCTGAAGCCACAGAAGACCCGCGACAACGCCACCGTCGTGATCGGCCGCCTCCGCCAGAAGGCGCGCGAGATCCCGGGCATGCAGGCGTTCTTCCAGAGCGTGCAGAACCTGAACATCGGCGGCCGCATCTCCAAGAGCCAGTATCAGTATGTGATGCAGAGCGGCGACACCGAGTCGCTGTACCGGCGGGCGCCCGAGATGCGGGACAAGATCGAGAAGATCCCGGGCCTGCTCGACGTGACCACCGACCTCTACATCAAGAATCCGCAGATGACGGTCGACATCGACCGCGAGAAGGCGGCGGTCTACGGCGTCACGGTCGACCAGGTTCGCAACCAGCTCTACAACGCTTACGGCGCGCGACAGGTCGGCACCATCTACATGCCCTCCAACGACTACCAGATCATCCTGGAGGTGCAGCCGCAGTTCCGCGTCGATCCGTCGGACCTGTCGAAGCTCTACATGAAGACCGCGAACGGTCAGACCATTCCGCTGGATGCAGTGGCGCGGCTGGTGCCGACGGTTGGACCGCTGCAGATCAACCACCAGGGCCAGCAGCCGGCGGTGACGATCTCGTTCAATCTCGCGCCCGGCACCTCGCTCGGCCATGCGGTCGACAGGATCACCGAGCTCGAGCAGAACGCGAACCTGCCGCCGACGATCGCGACCGGATTCTCCGGCACTGCGCAGGTGTTCCAGGATTCGCTGCGCGGACAGGGCGTCCTGATCCTCGCCGCAGTGTTCGCGGCCTTTGTAATCCTCGGCATCCTCTACGAGAGCTTCATCCATCCGATCACCATCATCTCGGGCCTGCCTTCGGCCGGCATCGGCGCGATCCTGACGCTGATGATGTTCCGCATGGAGCTTTCGGTGATTGCGATGATCGGCATCGTGATGCTGGTCGGCATCGTCAAGAAGAACGCCATCATGATGGTCGACTTCGCACTCGAGCGCCGCCGCGTCGGCCTGAGCGCCGAGCACGCGATCCGCGAGGCGGCGCTGCTGCGCTTCCGCCCGATCATGATGACGACGTTCGCTGCGATCTTCGGCACGCTGCCGATCGCGCTTGGCGCGGGTGCCGGCGCCGAACTGCGTCAGCCACTCGGCGTCGCCGTGGTCGGCGGCCTCTGCGTATCGCAATTGCTGACGCTGTTCATCACGCCGGTGATCTACATCTATCTCGACCGCATCGACCGCAGGCTACGGCGCAAGCTCGATCCGCAGGCAGAGGCGGATGGCGACGTCGCGCGGCCGCAGGTGGTCGCGGCCGAATAGCGCGGCGTCTCCGGCGAACCGGTCACCGGTTCGCGTCGGGAAACCGCGTGAGAGCGTGGGGCGTTAGATCGAGAAGCTGGTGCCGCAGCCGCAGGAGGCGGTGGCGTTCGGATTGACAACGCGGAACGAGGCGCCGATCAGGTCGTCGACGAAGTCGACTTCCGAGCCCGCGAGGAACGGGACCGAGGCGGGATCGATCAGCACCACGGCGCTGTCGCGCTCGATCACGAGGTCGTCATCCGCCTGGGTGCGTTCGACATCGAATTTGTACTGGAAACCGGAGCAGCCGCCGCCCTCGACCGAAATGCGCAGCTTGGCGCCGTCGCCTTCCTTGCTGAGGATCTGCCCGATACGGCGGGCGGCCCGTTCGCTGACAGTGATGGCAGCAGTCATGGTCGGTCTCCGAAACCCAATTTGAGCGCGATCTGAACGGATCAGGCTCGGCGTCATGCCCAATTCATTTGGTCGGCCGCCTCAGACATAGTTAAGTGCGTCGGACCATGGAATCAAATGGATAAGGACTAAAATACTGTGTCGGTCGGAATGGCTGCCCCCCGCGCGCCTTATGCCTGCGACCCAGATCGCAGCCGCGGCCGCTTGGTCGCCGAGCCGCCGAGCCGGACCCGCAGCCCGTTCCGGCGCGACTGCGACCGGGTGATCCATTCCACCGCGTTCCGCCGCCTCAAGCACAAGACCCAAGTCTTCGTCTTCCATGAGGGCGATCACTACCGCACCAGGCTGACCCATTCACTGGAGGTCGCGCAGATCGCCCGCGCGCTGGCCCGCCAGCTGGGCGTCGACGAGGATCTGACCGAGACGCTGGCGCTCGCGCACGACCTCGGCCACCCGCCGTTCGGCCATGCTGGAGAGCGGGCGCTCGACGAATGCCTCAAGGATGATGGCGGCTTCGACCACAATGCCCAGGCGCTGCGGGTCGTCACATCGCTGGAGCATCGCTATCCCGAGTTCGGCGGGTTGAACCTGACCTGGGAATCGCTCGAGGGAATCGTCAAGCACAACGGCCCGCTGACCGAGCGCAACGGCGCGCCGGCCGAGCGCTACCTGGAAAGCGGCATTCCGGTCGGGATCGCCGACTACAACAAGACCTACGACCTCGAGCTGTGGAGCTATGCCTCACTCGAGGCGCAGATCGCGGCCTTCGCCGACGACATCGCCTATGACGCCCATGACATCGACGACGGCCTGCGCGCCGGCCTGTTTGCGGTCGACGACCTCAAGGAGATGCCGCTGACCGCCGAGATCATTGCCGAGATCGACCGCCGGTACCCCGGGCTCGACGAGGTCCGGCGCGGCGCCGAGCTGGTGCGTGAGCTGATCTCACATTTCATCAGCGCAGTCTTCAACGAGGCAACCCGGCGCCTCGCGGCCGCCCAGCCGCAATCGGCCCAGGATGTGCGCCACCACAATGCGCCGCTGATCGCGTTTCCGCCCGAGGTCGCCGAGCAGGAGGCTGCGATCAAGGCATTCCTGTTCCGGCGGATGTACCGCCACCGGCGGGTGATGCTTGTCATGCGGGAGGCGGAGCAGGTGGTCCGCGATCTCTTTGAGCGCTACCGGCAATCGCCCGGCGACCTGCCGGCGGAATGGATCGAGGGGAGTGTGCAGGAGACCGGGAGCGCGCGGAACAGGAGGATCGGCAATTTCATCGCCGGCATGACCGACCGTTTCGCCCTGATCGAGCATCAAAGGCTTTTTGACTCGACCCCGGATTTGCGTTAGCGCCCTGCCATGGCCGACACCACTGCTACACCACACCTTTTTGCCGACATGCTGACGCGCGTGCACGCGATCTGTGCCGCTGTCGCAGCCGAGGACAACTGGCCCGCGGGTATCGACCTGTCCCGCGTCGTGGTCGAGCCGCCGCGCGATGCCAGCCATGGCGACATGGCGACCAATGCGGCGATGGTGCTCGCCAAGGATGCCAAGGCCAAGCCGCGCGAACTCGCCGACAAGATCGCCGAGCGGCTGCGCGCCGACGTGCTGGTGGCCTCCGTCGATGTTGCCGGGCCCGGCTTCATCAACCTGACCTTGAAGCCGCAGGTCTGGGCCGATGCGCTGCGCGCCGTGCTGGCCGCCGGCTCGGCTTACGGGCGCAGCGACATCGGCAAGGCCGAGAAGGTCAATGTCGAATACGTCTCGGCCAACCCGACCGGGCCGATGCATGTCGGCCATTGCCGCGGCGCCGTGTTCGGCGACGCGCTGTGCAGCCTGCTGCAATTCGCGGGCTTCGATGTCTGCCGCGAATATTACATCAACGACGCCGGCGCGCAGGTCGACGTGCTCGCGCGCTCGGCGTTCCTGCGCTACCGCGAGGCGCTGGGTCAGGACGTCGGGGCGATTCCGGAAGGGCTCTATCCCGGCGATTACCTCGTGCCGGTCGGCGCAGCGCTCGCCAAGGAGTATGGCGAGAAGCTGCTCGACATGAAGGAAGCCGAGTGGCTGCCGATCGTGCGCGACAAGGCGATCGCCATGATGATGCAGATGATCAAGGGCGATCTTGCCGCGCTCAACATCCATCACGACGTGTTCTTCTCCGAGCGCTCGCTGATTACATCAGGTAACAACAAGGTCGCCGAGACCATCGGCTTCCTGCGCGCCAAGGGTGACATCTACGAGGGTCGCCTGCCGCCGCCGAAGGGCAAGCCGGTCGAGGATTACGAAGACCGCGAGCAGTCGCTGTTCCGCGCTACCGCCTACGGCGACGACGTCGATCGTCCGCTAATCAAGTCGGACGGGTCGTACACCTACTTCGCGTCCGACATTGCCAACCACCGAAACAAGTTCGAGCGCGGTTTCACCAATCTGATCGATGTGTTCGGTGCCGATCACGGCGGCTACATCAAGCGGATGCAGGCGGCCGTGAAGGCTGTGACGGCGGGCAAGGCTGTGCTCGACGTCAAAATCGTCCAGCTCGTCAAGCTGCTGCGCCACGGCGAGCCGGTGAAGATGTCGAAGCGCTCCGGCGAGTTCGTCACGCTGCGCGAGGTCGTCGACGAGGTCGGCTCCGACGCCGTGCGTTTCATGATGCTGTTTCGCAAGAATGACGCGGTGCTCGATTTCGACCTCGCCAAGGTGATCGAGCAGTCAAAGGACAACGCCGTCTTCTACGTCCAGTACGGCCACGCCCGTGGCCATTCGATCTTCCGCAATGCGCGGGAGGAGGCGGTTCCCGATCTGCCCGAGACCGACGCCGCCCGGCTGGCCTATTTGCGCAACGCTGCGGTGGAACGACTGGCCGACCCGGCTGAACTCGGCCTGCTCAGGCAGCTTGCGCTCTATCCACGAATGATCGAAGCTGCGGCGGTTGCACATGAGCCGCACCGAATCGCCTTTTATCTGTATGATTTGGCCAGTGAATTTCATGCGCTTTGGACCAAGGGGCGCGATTTGCCCTATTTACGCTTCATTATCAATAATGATGCAGAAATCACGAGGGCGCGACTGGCAATGGTTCAGGGCGTCGTCTCGGTTCTGGCATCGGGCTTAGCTGTTCTAGGCGTCCATGCTCCAACCGAGATGCGGTAGGCAGGGGCATTAGGCCCTCACGAGTGGGGATTTGTGAGGGCATCTGGCAGGGGCCAACTCGTTCGGACCGGCTGTGCCGGCGATCTTGGCGCTGTCCCGAAGGGGATGCATCATCACGATGGCTGATCGATATCAGGACCGACATTTTTCCGCCGATACGGCCCCCAAGGCCGAGAGCGACCCGCTTGCCGAACTGGCCCGTTTGATCGGCCAGACGGATCCGTTCGGCTCCGCCACCAAGCCGCCGCCGCGTCCGCTGCAGTCGCGCGCCAATGTGCGGCCGCAACAGCATGAGCCGCAGGCCGAAGACGACGATGCGCCGGCTGCTGGCCCGCCGCCCTGGATGCAGCGCGCGCGGCAGGAGGCAGTCGTTCCGCCGCCCGTGCAGCACACCGAATACGAAGAGCCCGAGCCGGACTACCAGCCGAGCCCGGTGCATCCGTTGCACCGTTACGCGACCCAGCAAGCACAGCCAGCGCCGGAGCCGGCCGCCACCTACCGGCCGGTCGAGCCTCCGCGACAGCCCGAGACCTTTGACGACGAGCCGCACTACGGCGGTCAGAGCCAGGACGATCCGTCGCGCTATGACGACGCGCTGTATGGCCAATTGGAAGCCGGCGAACAGGACCTGCAGCGCGAGCCGGCTTACCCGGACGATCCCTATGCCTATGAGGCCGATGAGGAGGAACCGGAACCGCGCCGGCGGAGCAGTGGCCTGATGACGGTTGCTGCGGTCGTGGCGCTTGCGGTGGTCGGCACCGGCGGTGCGCTCGCGTATCGCAACTATGTCGGCTCGCCGCGCGCCGGTGAGCCGCCGATCATCAAGGCTGACAACACGCCGACCAAGGTGATCCCGGCCCAGGCCGATGCGCCGGCCAAGACGCCGGACCGCATGGCGACGGGGGACGGCACGGAGAAGATCGTGTCGCGCGAAGAGACTCCGGTCGACGTCAATTCGAAGACGGCCGGACCGCGCGTGGTGTTTCCGCCGCTGAACGCGAACGCGAATCCGCCGCCGGCCGCCAGCGTGCAGACGGCGCAGCCTGCGCCAGCGCCGATCACCGCGAACGGGACCTTGTCGAACAACGAGCCACGCAAGGTCCGCACCCTCTCGGTCAAGGGCGATACGCCTGATGGCGCGCAGGCTGCGGCCGCCGCGCCGGCCAAGCCTCCAGCTGCTGCAAAGCCGCCGATTTCGCGCGGCAACCTGGCGGCGGCCAATGCCAGCGTTAACGCACCGCTTTCGCTGGCCCCGGGTCAGACCGAGGCGGCTCCGGCCGCGCCCCCGACCCGGGTGGCGTCGACCTCGACGGCCTCGGTTGGTGGCGGTGGATATCTGGTGCAGGTGTCGTCGCAGAAGAACGAGTCTGACGCGCAGGCGTCGTATCGGACGCTTCAGGGCAAATATCGCAACGTGCTCGGTTCGCAGCCCTTGGTGGTGAAACGCGTCGATCTCGGCGAGAAGGGCGTCTATTACCGCGCCTTCGCGGGCCCGTTCGCGTCGTCGGAAGAAGCGAACCAAGTGTGCCGGAGCCTGATGTCCGCTGGTGGGCCGCAGTGCCTCATCCAAAGAAATTAAAGGCCGTTTCCTTGACCCATGAGCTGCATACGGCCTAATCGGCCGAATGACCAACCGCGCATTCATCACCGGCGTATCCGGGCTGATCCTCAATGACGCTGAACGCGAATTCATTCGCGCCGAGCGGCCGTGGGGCTTCATCCTGTTCAAGCGCAACATCGAGAGTCCTGCCCAAGTGACGACTCTTGTTGGGGAACTCAGGTCCGCGGTCGGCATGGCCGATGCCCCGGTCCTGATCGACCAGGAGGGTGGTCGGGTGCAGCGGCTCGGCCCGCCGCATTGGCCGGTTTATCCGCCTGGAGCGACCTTCAGTGCGCTTTACGACATCGACCCGAAGCTCGGCCTTGCGGCAGCCCGGCTCAGCTCACGGCTGATTGCGGCCGATTTGATCGACCTCGGGATCACCGTCGATTGCCTGCCTTTGGCCGACATTCCGGTGGCAGGCGCAGATGCAGTGATCGGCAACCGGGCCTATGGAACCGAACCCGACAAGGTCGCGACGATCGCGCGCGCGGTTACCGAGGGGCTGGAACAGGGCGGTGTGCTGCCGGTTCTCAAGCATATTCCCGGCCATGGCCGGGCCACGGCGGACAGCCATTTCCGGCTTCCGACGGTCGATACCGTCAGAGCCGAGCTGGAACGGACCGATTTTGCCGCGTTCCAGCCGCTTGCGGACCTGCCAATGGCCATGACTGCACATGTTGTGTTTAGCGCGCTGGACCCCGTCCATCCAGCGACGACTTCTGCGACAATCATCGAACAGGTGATTCGCGGCCTGATCGGGTTTCAGGGTTTGTTGATGAGTGATGACGTGTCGATGAATGCGCTGGCCGGATCGATTGCCGAGCGGACCCGCGCCATCGTCACCGCCGGTTGCGACATGGTCCTGCACTGCAACGGCGATATCGACGAGATGCGCGGGGTTGCGCGGGAGACGCCGGAACTGAGCGGCAAGGCACTTGAGCGCGCCAAGGCGGCGCTCGCCGCTCGGAAGCAGCCCCAGCCGCTGGACCGGCAGGCGGCGCGGGCTGAACTGGACGCGTTGTTGGATCGGGTAGGGACGGCATGACCGCTGAAATTCTATCGTTTGAGACCGGGCGGCCGGCCGACCTCGCCGAGGGCGAACCGGCGCTGGTGGTCGACGTCGAGGGCTATGAAGGCCCGCTCGACCTGCTGTTGACGCTGGCACGGCAGCAGAAGGTCGACCTGTCGAAAATCTCGATCCTCGCGCTCGCCGATCAATATCTTTCGTTCATCGAGGCGGCGCGCAAGATCCGCCTCGAACTCGCGGCCGACTATCTGGTGATGGCGGCCTGGCTTGCCTACCTGAAGTCGCGGCTCTTGCTGCCGGAACCGCCGAGCGCGGAGGGGCCGAGCGCCGAGGAAATGGCGACCGCGCTCGCCAACCGGCTGCGCCGTCTGGAGGCGATCCGCGAAGCGGCGAACCGGCTGATGAACCGACCGCAGTTCCAGCGCGATATCTTTCCGCGCGGCAATCCGGAATCGATCGCCGAGATCAAGCACCCGAAGTTCACCGCGACCCTGTACGACCTGCTGTCGGCCTATGCCACGCAGCGCCAGTCGCGCGTGCTGACCACGGTTCATCTGCAGAAGCGTACCGTGTGGTCGCTCGCCGAAGCGCGCGCCTCGCTGGAGCGGCTGGTCGGCATCGCCGAGGACTGGAGCTGCCTCGACGAGTATCTGCTGAATTATGTCGCCGATCCCACGCAGCGGGCGACGGTGTTCGCATCGAGCTTCGCTGCGGCCCTCGAGCTGGTTCGCGAGGGCGAGATGGAAATCAACCAAAAGCAGGCGTTCGCGCCGATCTATTTCCGAAAGCGTCAAGCGCAAGCCGCGATGGCAGCGCCGGACCTGTCGGTTGAGTAAGTGGAAGAAGGAGAGCAAGCCCATGGCAAGCTTGGCGGAAGTGCGCAGAGAAGAGCCCGAGGAGGAGGTTTCTCCTATGGATCCGGTGGCGCGTCCTGAGGAATTGCGGCTCCTGGAAGCCCTGTTGTTTGCATCGGCCGAGCCGATCGATCAGGCGACGCTTGCGAAGCGGATGCCCGACGGCGTCGATATCAAGGCGGCGCTTGCGCAGTTGCAGGCGGAATACGCGCCGCGCGGCGTCAATCTGGTTCGGGTCGCCAACAAGTGGACGTTCCGCACCGCCGGCGATCTGTCGTGGTTGATGACGCGCGAGAGCACCGAGACCCGGAAGCTGTCGCGTGCAGCGATCGAGGTGCTCGCGATCGTCGCCTATCACCAGCCGGTGACCCGCGCCGAGATCGAAGAGATTCGCGGCGTGGTCACGTCGAAGGGCACGATCGATGTGCTGCTCGAGACCGGCTGGATCCGCCCGCGCGGCCGCCGCAAGACGCCGGGCCGTCCGCTGACCTTCGGAACCACCGACGGGTTCCTGTCGCAGTTCAGCCTGGAAGCACTTGGCGACCTGCCGGGACTGGAGGAGCTGAAGGGCACGGGTCTGCTCGACTCGCGTCTGCCGACCGGCTTTAGCGTTCCGTCGCCGTCGGATGACGCGACACTGCGGGAAGACGAGGAGCCGCTCCAGCCCGGCGATACGCTGGAACTGCTGCTGGCGCCGGCCGCCGAGCCGGAGGCTGAGGAACCGAAGACCGAGGGCGAAGTGGTTGCCGAGGTTGAAACCACAGCCGCGGCTGAAACCGAAGTCGAAGCGGAAGGTGCCGCCGAAGTGGATGCGGCCGACGTTGGTGAGCCGGACGAGCGCGCCGACGACGCGGGTGATGACGACGGCGCCGAGGACAGGGGCGAATAGCCCCAAATATTCCCGGTTAAGCCTAGCAATATTACGTAGCCGCGACAGCGATTTGCCGCGGCCGAGGTCCTTGTTTTTGACACCCCGCGGGCCTACCTTCCGGCAAAGTTCAGGCCGGTCCGCCGGCCATTTCTGGAGGGTTGCAGGATGGGTTCGCTGAGCATTTGGCACTGGATCGTCGTGATCGCAGTGGTCCTGCTGCTGTTCGGACGCGGCAAGATTTCCGACCTGATGGGTGACGTTGCCCAGGGCATCAAGGCCTTCAAGAAGGGCATGCAGGACGACGACAAGGTTGCAGAGAAGACCGAGCCCACCAAGTCGATCGATCACAATGCGACGCCGTCGGCCGCGCGCCAGGACGTCGGCAGCAAGGCCGTCTAACGCGCTTGTACTGTCGCACATTTCGACGTTTTTCTTTGCGCGAAACGGTGACGCCGTCGCAGAGACGCGCTATGGACGCCGATTGAGAAAAGGCGCCGGCAGCCCCAAATCCTGTCAGGGCCGATGGCGGCGCGCTTAGGCGGAAGAATTCATGTTCGACATCGGGTGGAGTGAACTGGTCGTCATCGCGGTCGTCGCGCTGATCGCCATCGGCCCGAAAGAACTTCCGGGCGTGCTGCGCATGGTCGGGCAATGGATGGGCAAGGCCCGCAAGATGGCCTCCGAATTCCAGGGCCAGTTCCAGGAAGCGATGCGCGAGGCCGAGATGGCCGACCTCAAGAAGAGCTTTGACGAGGTCAGGGAAGCCGCGACCGGCATCACCAGCGGCAATGTCATGACCTCGCTGCAGAAGGACGTCAGCGACGCCCTGCAGATCGACAAGCCGGTCGACGCGCAGGTCGCCTCCGCGATTGACGAACCAGTGACGTCAAGCGACGCACCGGCCGCGCCCACGACGCCGGCCGCGCCGACGCCGGAGACGTTCGTCGAGGCCGAGACGCACGCTGCCACCAGCGAGCCGCTCGCGATCACCAGTGAGGTGAAGCCCGAGCCGGCGCCACCGCAGGACGTGAAGCCGGCGGAGCCCGAAGTGCTGAAGGACGCGAGGGCGTCATGAGTGCCGAAGATATCGAGGCCTCCAAAGCCCCCTTGATGGATCATCTGATCGAGCTGCGCTCGCGGCTGATCAAGGCGCTGCTCGGCTTCGGCGTGGCCTTCATCATCTGCTTCTTCTTCGCCAAGCAGATCTACAACGTGCTGGTCTGGCCGTTCGTGCTGGTGGCGGGGCCTGAGAATTCGAAATTCATCTACACGCAGCTGCTGGAATATTTCATCACCCAGTTGAAGCTCGCGATGTTCGGCGCCGCCTTCATCTCGTTCCCGATCGTCGCCGGACAGGTCTACATGTTCGTGGCGCCCGGCCTCTACAGGCACGAGCGCAACGCCTTCCTGCCGTATCTGATCGCCACTCCGGTATTCTTCGTGATGGGCGCGATGTTGGTCTATTTCGTCGTGCTGCCAATGCTGGTGCGGTTCTCGCTTGGCATGCAGCAGGCCGGCAGCGCAGAGACCGCGCAGATCCAGCTGCTGCCCAAGGTCGGCGAATATCTTTCGCTGATGATGTCGCTGATCTTCGCCTTCGGCATCGCATTCCAGCTGCCGGTGATCCTGACGCTGCTCGGCCGCATCGGCATCGTCACCTCGAAGATGCTGAAGGAGAAGCGGCGCTACTTCATCGTGATCGCCTTCATCATCGCCGCCGTGCTGACGCCGCCGGACGTGCTGAGCCAGGCCTCGCTCGCGATCCCGCTGCTCGCGCTCTATGAGGGCGCCATCATCGCAGTCCGGATCGTGGAGAAGAAGGCCGCGACCACGGCGACCTCGTCCAGCGTCCCGCCGGCGGCCAATCCGGCCGAGTAGGGTGATTTGGTCACATACCCGGCCGTCATACCCCGCGAAAGCGGGGCATCCAGTACGCCGCGGCTTCTCGACGATACTCTGACGTCTCTGGAATTCTGGATCACCCGCTTTCGCGGGTGATGACCATCGTGGTAGTGGAGCTACATAGCTGTAGTTTACCTACGCGTAGCCCCGCCAGGACTGACCCATGCACGACATCAAAGCCATCCGCGACAACCCGACAGCCTTTGACGCCGGCCTGAAGCGCCGCGGGTTAGAGGCCTTGTCGCCGTCGCTGCTGGCGATCGACGAGAAGCGCCGTGCCGCGATCCTGGCGTCCGAGCAGGCCCAGGCGCGGCGCAATGCGGCCTCCAAGGAGATCGGCGACGCCAAGAAGGCCAAGGATGAGGGGCGTGCGGCCAAGCTGATGGCCGAAGTCGCGGAGCTGAAGACGACGATGCCGCAGCTCGAGCTGGCGGCGAAATCGTCCGACGACGAGCTGACCAGGGAGCTGTCGTCGATTCCGAACTTGCCGCTCGACGAGGTGCCCGACGGCACCGACGAGCACGGCAATGTGCAACACCATGTGTTCGGCAAGAAGCGCGACTACGGCTTTGCGCCGAAGCCGCATGACGATCTCGGCACCGCGCTCGGCGACATGGATTTCGAGGCGGCGGCGAAATTGTCCGGCGCACGCTTCGTCGTGCTGAAGAAGGGGCTGGCGCGGCTCGAGCGTGCGATCGGGCAGTTCATGCTCGATTTGCACACCGGCGAGCATGGCTACACCGAGATCAATCCGCCGCTTCTGGTGCGCGATGCCGTGATGTTCGGCACCGGCCAGTTGCCGAAATTCGAGGACGACCAGTTCTGGGCGATCAAGGGTGAATTGCTCTCGGCACCGAATGCCGATCTGCGCGGCGAGCGCCTCGGCCTGATTCCAACCGCTGAAGTGTCGCTGACCAACCTCGCGCGCGAATCCATCCTCGACGAGAAAGAACTGCCGATGCGGCTCACCGCGCTGACGCCGTGTTTTCGTGCCGAAGCCGGTGCGGCGGGACGCGATACGCGTGGCATGATCCGCCAGCACCAATTCACAAAGGTCGAGCTGGTGTCGATCACGACGCCGGAAGCCAGCAAGGATGAGCTCGAGCGCATGCTGTCTTGCGCCGAGCAGGTGCTGCAGAAGCTCGACCTGCATTATCGCGTGATGACGCTGTGCGCCGGCGACATGGGCTTCTCGGCGCAGAAGACCTACGACATCGAGGTCTGGATGCCGGGGCAGGGCGAAGGCGGCGCCTATCGCGAAATCTCGAGCTGCTCGGTGTGCGGCGATTTCCAGGCCCGCCGCATGGACGCCCGCTATCGCGGCCCCGACGGCAAGCCGCGCTTCGTGCACACGCTGAACGGCTCCGGCACGGCGGTCGGGCGCGCCCTGATCGCAGTGATGGAGACCTATCAGCAGCAGGACGGTTCGATCGCGGTGCCCGATGTGCTGCAGCCCTATATGGGCGGGCTCAAGGTCATCGAGCACGGCATGTAAGGCGAGGGCCAGTGTGATGCCGCTCCACCGTGACATCCACTGGCTTGGCCGACAATGGGCCGTCACCGGCCACGGTCTGCAGCTGATCAATCAGAAGCAGATGGGCTATTACGACATCGAGGCCGCGCGCTTGTGGGAAGCGCGCGTGACCGAGCTGCAATCGAAGGCCTGGATCGACAGGCCGGACTTCGACAAGGCACTGGAGATCGCGCGCGGCAAGTTCGTCCAACTGGCGCCGGCCGATCTGCCACCGGCAGCGACGATTGCGCCGCCGCCTCCGGTCCAGGCTATACCGCCGGCCCCACCGCGCGCTCCGCTCGAAGCGACATCGGTGCCCACGATCGAGGAGCTGCTGGCCAGGCTGAAATCGAAATCGGCTGCACCGGCGCCGGTCGCAAAACCCGCCGAGGCGCCCATTGTGGCGCCAGCCGAAACCAAACTACGCAGGCTTGAGCCTCGCGCCGTCGAACCCACCAGGTCGGAGGATCCAAAGTCGGAGCTCCCGAAGCCTCCCGAGCCCGAGCTTCTCCAGACCGCGCCGGTCGCCCCCGAGCCGCCCAAACCCGCCCTTCGGACGGTTGAGCCGCCGAAAGCTGAACCTGCCAGCTCGGAGCTCGCCAAACGCGAGGCCGCCAAACCTGAGCCGTCCAGATCTGAGCCGCCCAAATCTGAGCGGCCCAAGTCTGAGCTGCCCAAGTCCGAACCTGTCAGGACTGAGCCTCCCAAACCCGAGCTTCGCGAAACGGCAGCGGTCGCCCGCGACGCGCTCCGACCTGGAGCTCGGGAGCATGAACATCCGAAGGCCGAGCCTGCCAGGTCCGAAGCTCGCCAGGCCGCTCCGGCTAAGCCGGAGCCACGCGCGCCGACGCCGTTACCGCTTGGCGTCGCGGTCGTTCGGAATCCGCCACCGCTGGGGCGAGCCAGGCCCGCCTGGCCGGTGTTCGAGCGCAAGATTGCCGGCAGCGGCAGATTTGTGCGTCCGTGGCGCGTGACGTCGGCGCGATGGCACGGGCCTTCGTCAGGTTTGCCTCGGCGGCCCTAGCCGGTTAAGACGGCCCGTCGACCCAAGAAAACCGCGTCGAACCGGTACGAGAGGCACTTTGACGGATGCGAATTCTTTGCACCAATGACGACGGCATCCACGCTCCAGGCCTGCAGGTCGTCGAGCAGATCGCCCGCGCGTTGTCCGATGATGTCTGGATCGTTGCCCCCGAGCTCGATCAGTCCGGCGTCTCGCATTCGCTGTCGCTCAACGATCCGTTGCGTCTGCGCGAAGTCAGCCCGCGTCATTTCGCGGTGCGCGGCACGCCGACCGATTGCGTCATCATGGGCGCGCGCCACATTCTCGGAGACAAGCTGCCCGATCTCGTGCTGAGCGGTGTCAACAAGGGCCGCAACGTTGCCGAGGATGTGGTCTATTCCGGCACCATCGCCGGCGCGCTGGAAGGCACCATCCTGGGCTTTCCGTCATTTGCGCTGTCGCAGGAATTCTCGATCGAGACGCGCAACGCGCCGCTGTGGGACACCGCACTGAAATTCGGACCAGACATCATCCGCAAGGTGATCGGCGCAGGCGTTCCCAGGAATACCGTCATTAACGTCAACTTCCCGTCCTGCATGCCCGATGACGTCAAGGGCATCCGGATCACGCGGCAAGGCAAGCGCAATCTGGGTTTCCTGAAGATCGATCGCCGTCACGACGGACGCGGCAATCCATATTTCTGGATTGGTTTCGAGCGGGCGGCGATGATGGATAAACCGGCCGAAGGCACCGATCTGGCCGCGCTTGCGGCGCGCTACGTCTCTGTGACGCCGCTACGGCTCGACCGCACCGATGAAGCGTTTTCGGAAGCGCTGACCGCGACGCTGAAGTGATCTCGGGATGACTGCTAAACGGGCGCGCGCTTCATCGCGCTGGAGATCATCTGGGCCAGTGTTTCCAGCTGGAAGGGCTTTTGCAGCGCCGGACGGTCACGATACTCCGGCGGCAGGCCGGACGAGCCATAGCCGGTTGCGAAGATGAAGGGGCGGTTGCGGGCGTTGATCAGCTCGGCAACCGGGGTGATGACCTTGCCATTGACGTTGACATCGAGGATCGCGAGGTCGAACTCGGTGGATTGCGCGAGCTTGACTGCTTCGCCGATTTCGCCGGCCTCGGCAGCGACGCTATGGCCGAGTTCCTCCAGCATGTCGGCGACCATCATCCGGATCATGACCTCGTCCTCCACGAGGAAAACTGAACAGCCCGCCGGCCGTGTCGCTGTCATGATGGAATCCTTGCCCGTCCCTGAAATAAGCTCGCAAATAACACTACGAGGCGCAACGCAAACGTTTCGGAATTGGCCCTTTTTCGGGCGCGCAAACAGTGTTTGGCGCGTCGCCCTGACTTGGTGCGCAGCATTCGCCCAACGCCAGCGACGCGTGGCCGCTCACCGCGAGCCCTAGCCCGCGCCAGCCGGTCGTTAAACCGCGCGTCGTTTCGATTATATGTGGACCCGCCGGACCGGCGCCAAGGTGAAATCGCGCAATGGTTCCTGACCGGGAACAAAACGCAACGGGAAATTTTTCCTTAACGTGGCATTTCGGATTTCAATGGCATCAAGCTGAGCAAGATTCCGCGCTGCCGCCCAGAGACGCTGATGAACATGGCCGTGACCCCCGATCCGACCGAGAAGATGATGTTTCAGCTCACCCTGCGGCGGCGAGGGGTGAGCGATCAGGCGGTGTTGCGCACCATGGAGGAGGTGCCGCGGGAGGTCTTCGTCGACCCACGCGATCGCAACGAGGCCTATCGCGACAGTGCGCTTGCGATCGCCTGCGGGCAGACCATCAGCCAGCCTTTCGTCGTGGCCTACATGACCGAGCAGCTGAAGCTGCAGAAGCATCACCGCGTGCTCGAGATCGGCACCGGCTCGGGTTACCAGGCGGCCGTCCTCTCCCGGCTGTGCAAGCAGGTCTTGACCATCGAGCGCTACCGGACACTGGCTGACGGCGCTCGCAAGCGCCTCGAAAAGCTCGGCTACCACAACATCGAGGTGCTGCTCGGAGACGGCTTCGACGTCCCGGCCGGGGCAGGCGATTTCGACCGCATCATCGTTACCGCGGCGATGGAGGAGATTCCGGAGAAGCTTCTGGAGCGGCTCAATCCCGGCGGGATATTGATCGCCCCGGTCGGGCCGCATCAGGGCACCCAGACCCTGGTTCGGGTGGTACGGACGGAGAACGGCTTCGACCGCAAGGAATTGGTCGACGTCCGCTTTGTGCCGGCGCTGCCGGGAATCGCGCGCGAATTGTGAATTTGGCGATTTGCCGCTTGGCGCCAACGCCTTATTCGCAGGGTTAAGCGGTTATTTACTCGGTACGTGTTTACTCAAAACAGTCTTTTGTTGCGTACGAGTGAGTAACCATGTCTGGGGTTGTTGAGTTGCTTCGCTCGCGTCGCGCACCGCAGGTTGCGGTGCTGACGCTGATGTCCATGGCTTTTGCCGGTTGCAGCGCGGACATGTCGTCGCGCTTCTCGCAAAACTCCTACTCGCAAAATCCGTTTGCGTTTGATCCGCAGCCGACCGGCACCGTGCAGGCGCCCCCGCCGCGCGAGCTGCCGCAATACGCGCGGCCGCGAACGCAACCGCAGTACTCGCAGTATCAGTCGCAGCCGTTACCGCCGCCGGTTGCAGCGCCGCAGTCCTATCCGGTCGCCAACGCGGGCGTCTCCGGAGGCGGGCACGGGCTTTCGTCCTACACACCGCCGTCCGCGCGCCCGCAGATCGAATCCACCGGCACCGTTCCGCGTTCGGTCGCGGCGGCGCATGCCGGGCATAACGGCACCACCATCATCGTCGGCACCAGCGACACGCTGGAAGTGCTGGCGCGCCGCTACAACGTGTCGACGGCCGAGATCCTGCGCGCCAACGGTTACAAGGGACCGCGCGCGCTGTCGCCCGGCCAGCAGCTGATCATTCCGCGCCCGACGGCGTCAGCGGCGGCGCCGGCGATGGCGGCACCTGCCGCGCGGCCGGTCGCCGTGGCAGCGGCGCCTTCCGGCATCCACTATGTCAATCGCGGTGACACGCTGCACAGCATCGCGCGCCAGCACCACATCCCGGTGGCTGAGCTCGCCCGCGCCAACAATCTCGATCAGTCGGCCCGGCTCAACCTCGGCATGAAGCTCGTCGTGCCCGGCGCCAAGACTGCAATGGCGGCACCAGCGTCCGGCGCGCAGCCCGTTGCTGCTGCGCCAGTCGCCGCTGTGGCTCCGGCACCGGCCGTGGCGGCGCCGAAGGTCGTCGCGACCGCGCTGCCGCAGCAGAGTGCGCGGCTGGTCCAGCCGACCGCGACTGTCGAACAGCCGGCTGCCGCCGCTGAAGCGCCTGTCGCCACCAAGTCGAGCGAAGCCACCGGCGCGTTGCCGACCTTCCGCTGGCCGGTGCGCGGCAAGGTCATCACCGCCTATGGATCGAAGACCAACGGCAAGGTCAATGACGGCATCAACGTCGCGGTGCCCGAAGGCACGCCCGTGAAGGCGGCCGAAGACGGCGTCGTTGCTTATTCGGGCAATGAGCTGAAGGGTTACGGCAACCTCGTGCTGGTTCGCCACTCCAACGGCTACGTCACCGCCTACGCCCATACGAGCGAAATCCTGGTGAAGCGCGGCGATACCATCAAGCGCGGCCAGGTGATCGCCAAGTCGGGCCAGTCGGGTGAGGCGGGCTCGCCGCAGCTCCATTTCGAGATCCGCAAGGGATCGTCCCCGGTCGATCCGCTCCAGTTCCTCAACGGCGCGTAGGTTACGCGTCGGACTTCCAAGTCTCACAACAAAGACAACGGGGGAGGCGCAAGCCTCCCCCGTTTTGTTTTGAATTAGAAGTCGAAGGTCATGCCGGTTGTCACTGCGCTCGCCTTGTTGCCGGCGACCACATTGTTGTTGGCGTCGCGACCGCACACGCCATAACCATGGCCGCTCACGCCGAGGCAGTAATGCGCACCGGGGCCGTTGCGCAAATAACTGCCGACAAGGTACCAGGTCGCAAACGGGCTGAAGTGGTACTTGACGCCCGCTGCATACTGGTCGGCGCTGCTGTCCGCCGTGTTAAGCGCAAAGTCGGCCGATCCCGCTGCCGGAGTAACGGTGTAGTTGTTGAACACGCCGGTCCCGGGTGACCCGGGAGAGGCGTTGGCATGAGCCCAGGACGCACTCACATCCCAGGCGCCGACCGACTGCGTGGCGCTGATGAAATAACCGTCGCGCGATCGCTCGTTGAAATCAGCAACGGTGTTCTCGCGGCGCAGAATCTCATAGATGCCGTAGAGTTGCAGTTTACCGATGCCGTCGTTGAAGCCATAGCCGGCGCCGAGCTTCGCAGCCCATTCGTTGGCGATGCCGACGGCCCCCGGCGGCACGATCAACACGCCGCCATTGCTTAAAGGCGTGACGGCTTCGTCGCCGGTACGGTTGGTGCCCTCATGCATCTCATAGGCGGCGACCGCTGTGAACGGCCCCTGATTGTAGGTCAGTGAGGCGCTGTAGAGGTTACCGTAGGAGCCATCGGTGCAGCCTTCCGGCGCTGATGTCAGCGGGAAGCCACTACCGCTGCCGCGCGATGACGTACCCGGACAGTTGAAGTCGCCGAGCGCAAAGTCGCTGTTGTCCTTGGCGGTGTTCTGCCCGGGTGAGGCCATCAACGTCGCCTGGAAACCGTTCCAGACAGGGGATTCGTACCAGACCGCGTGCGCTGCACGCCAATCGAACTCGGCGCGCAGGTCGCCGCCGGTGTTGCCCATGATCGAATTGTAGTCGCCGAGCGTAGCGGAGAATGGATCGAACTTCGCCGTGGACTTCTTGTACGGTGTATCCGCCTTGCCGGCCTTGATCGCACCCCACGGCGTTTCCATTCCGATGAAGCTGTCGCGCGTGCCGAACGCGGCACGCTCGGTTGGAGTTGCTGCAACCTCGACCAAGGATTCGAATTGGGCTACGGCGGCCCATCCGGCGAAGCCGTACGGCTCGAGATTGTGACGCGCGCGCACGCCGAAATAGGTCAGGTTGCTCGCGACGCCGAACTTGTTGCCCTGATCGAATACGCCCGCGTTGAAGAAATCGCCCGATAGATCAACGTGGCCGTAAAGCGTGACGGTGGTGTTGTCGACGAAGGCGTTGCCGCCCGGTGCCTTGCTGTAGAGCGGCGCACCTCCGATGCTGACGACGGCATGTTCGGGAGGCGGTGACGTCGCGGACGGCGCAACGGCGGCGTGCTGCACAGGATTGCCCTTTGGCGTCATGGTAGGCGTTCCAGCGGCGGCGGCATGCCCTGAGATATGATTAACGCGGTCGCGTAGCTGTGCATTCTCCTTGGCCAGTTTCGTGTTGCTTCGTTCGAGTGCATCCAGGCGTGCCATCACGTCGTCGAGCGTTGCCGCGTGCATCGGCTGTTGCGCGAGCGCCAGGCAAATCGCCGCGGATGCAGTTCCTGCGAGAAGTCCCTTCTTCATTTAATCCCCCATTTGCTGGATCACCTCAGCGGGGTGCTGAGGCCGCAAACGGGTGAAACGGTAATGTATACCACACACCAGATACATGGGGTCGAAACGCGGCGAGATTAACAAACACGTTCTGTGACATTATAGGTACTATAGTACTATTGCGCTGCATCAATTTGTCGCATCTGTTATTTGGAATAAATTTTTGAATGCAGAGAACGTATTGAAATCACGCAATGAACGCGCGGTACAAAACTGCGACAGGTACCGACAAATTACGGTTGCGTCGCAATATCTTGGACGCGTATTGGAATAATGGATGCCAGATCGCAGGCGGATAATGGTTTTATATTACCGTATTGGATCGTGGCCTGCTGAGATCCGCTCGACCATGTCACGCAGGAATTGCGGTGGCCCATACGCGTGCCACTCTCCGTCCGACTGCAGCAGCAGGGGCCGCCGCGTGTCGCGGCTGAAGGCTTCGAGCCAGGCGCGCGCTTTCCCCTTCGGACGCAGGCCGACGGCAACCGCGACATCGACCGGGATCGTCCGCCAAGTGAAGCTTGCGGGAAGGAAGATGAGATCGGATTTGTCCGGGCGCATCCAGTCGGGCAGCGGACTTGTCGGCGCAAGCCAGCCGCAGACGAAATTCCGGCAGGGGTCTACCGGGCGCTCGTCGTAGATCGTGCATTTGCCAGCGCTGCTGAACGGGCACGGCCGGCCCGGATGGACGTCGTGGTCACGAATCCGGATCTTCAGCCAGCCATCGCAGCAAGCGGTGCACTCGCCACATCGTCTCGCAGTCGTGCTTGGGTCGGCCGGCATGGGTGGAGTGTAGCCATGCCGCGCCGAATTCAGAAGGCCTGTGGCTGACCGGCTGACCGGAAGCGCAACTCGCGCTAAGCCCCGCTCAGCCTTACGCCGAGCCGGCCCGCCAGCTCCTGCGTGTACTGCCAGGCGACGCGGCCGGAGCGCGAGCCGCGGGTGGTCGACCACTCGAGCGCCTCGCGCTCGAGTTCGTCCTCGGCGATCTCAATGCCGTAATGGTCGCAATAGCCCTTCACCATCGCGAGGTATTCGTCCTGGCTGCAGCGGTGGAAGCCGAGCCAGAGGCCAAAGCGGTCCGACAGCGAGACCTTCTCCTCGACCGCTTCGCCCGGATTGATCGCAGTCGAGCGCTCGTTCTCGATCATCTCGCGCGCCAGCAGGTGCCGCCGGTTCGAGGTCGCATAGAGGATGACGTTGTCGGGGCGTCCCTCGATACCGCCTTCCAGCACGGCCTTCAGCGACTTGTAGGAGGCGTCGTTGCCGTCGAACGAGAGGTCGTCGCAGAACACGATGAAGCGGAAGGAGGAGTTGCGCAGCAGCTCCATCAAACCGGGCAGGCTCTCGATGTCCTCGCGATGGATCTCGATCAGCTTCAACCGGTCGGCGGGCTTGCGGTCGACATTGATGCTGGCATGCGCGGCCTTGACCAGCGAGGACTTGCCCATGCCGCGAGCGCCCCACAGCAGGGCGTTGTTGGCGGGCAGTCCGTTGGCGAAGCGCTCGGTGTTCTCCATCAGGATATCGCGCATCCGGTCGACGCCCTTGAGCAGGCCGATCTCGACGCGGCTGACGCGCGGCACCGGGGCCAGGCGTCCGTCCGGGTGCCAGACAAAGGCGTCCGTGGCGCCGAACGACTCGGCCGGATCGGAGGTCGGGGAGGCGGCCGCGAGGCGGCTGGCAATGGTCTCAAGGGCGTTCGCGATCCGCTCGGCGGCCGCGCCGTCGAGCGCCGTTGCCGGGCGTTTTGTCGCGGCGTTTGCGGCGCGCTTGGCGGCAGCTTTGGGGGCTGCTTTGCTGGTTGTTTTACTGGTGGTTTTGCTGGTGGATTTCTTGGCTTTTTTCGGCATTTGTCCAGTTCCTGACGGCGCAGCCTTATCGGGCTGGCGGCGGTCCCGCAAGCGCCCTAAATGAAGCGCCGTTAACGTTGCAATTGGGACCGCGGCCGCTATAGTCCGCGCGAATTTGTCCGGACCGCCATACCGCCCCGAACCCGAGGGCACTGCCGGTTCTTTCCCGTCTTATCCGAGGATCGTTCGAATGCTGATTACTCCTGCGTTTGCCCAGGCTGGAGCTGGCACTGACACCAACAGCATGTTGATGTCGCTGCTGCCATTCGCGCTGATCTTCGTCATCATGTACTTCCTGATTCTGCGCCCGCAGCAGAAGAAGGTGCGCGATCATGCCGACCTCGTGAAGAACATCCGCCGCGGCGACACTGTCGTGACCTCGGGCGGCCTCGTCGGCAAGGTGACCAAGGTGGTCGACGACGACCAGATCGAGTTCGAGATCTCGGACGGCGTTCGCGTGCGCCAGATGCGGCAGATGATTTCGGGCGTGCGGACCAAGGGTGAGCCTGCGAAGGGCGACGCCAAGGACGAGGCGTCCGCGAGCTGATCGCCGCGGAAGCCTTTTGCCGAATCTGACAGGTCAATTCGATGTTGTATTTCACGCGGTGGCGAGCGCTGGGGATTATCCTGACAGCGCTGGTGGTCTGCCTGTGCGCCGTGCCCAATTTCTTCCCCGAAGCGCAGGTGAAGACCTGGCCGGCCTGGGCGCAGCGGCGCCTCGTCCTCGGCCTCGACTTGCAGGGCGGCTCATATCTGCTGCTCGAGGTCGACTCCAACTACGTGAAGAAGGAGAAGCTCGATCAGATTCGCGACGATGCCCGGAAGGTGCTTCGTGAAGCCAAGATCGGGTACACCGGCCTCAACACACGCAACGACGCCGTGGAAGTCCGCATTTCCAAGGAAGGCGACCAGGCGACGGCGTTGTCGAAGCTCCGCGAGCTGTCGCAGCCGCTTGGCGGACTGCTCGGCTCCAGCGGCCAGCGCAGCCTCGAGCTTGCGGATGCCGGCGGCGGCCTGATCCGCCTGACCGTCCCGCAGGCCGCGGTCACCGAGCGTATCCGCCAAACCATCGAGCAATCGATCCAGATCGTCGAACGGCGCGTCAACGAACTCGGCACGGTCGAGCCGGTGATCCAGCGTCAGGGCACCGACCGCATCCTGGTGCAGGTGCCGGGCCTGCAGGATCCGACCCGCCTGAAGGAATTGCTCGGCAAGACCGCCAAGATGGAATTCCGGATGGTCGACACCTCGGTGTCGCCCGACCAGGCCCAGCAGGGCCGGCTGCCTCCGGATTCCGAACTGCTGATGAGTGCTTCGCCGCCGCCGGTTCCGTACGTCGTCAAGAAGCAGGTTCTGGTTTCCGGAGGCGAACTCTCCGATGCCCAGCCCGGCTTTGACCAGCGCACGGGCGAGGCGATCGTCAGCTTCCGCTTCAATACCTCGGGCGCACGCAAATTCGCTCAGGCGACCGCGGAAAACGTCGGCCAGCCGTTTGCGATCGTGCTGGACAACAAGGTGATCTCCGCGCCGGTGATCCGCGAACCGATCACCGGCGGCTCCGGCCAGATCTCCGGCAGCTTCACCGTGCAGTCGGCCAACGATCTGGCGATCCTGATGCGCGCCGGCGCGCTGCCGGCGCCGCTGACCGTGATTGAGGAACGCACGGTCGGTCCCGGCCTCGGGCAGGACTCGATCGAAAAGGGCGAGCTCGCGGCCTATGTCGGCTCGATCCTGGTCATCGTGTTCATGCTGATCACCTATCGGCTGTTCGGGGTGTTCGCCAACATCGCCGTGGCCATCAACGTCGCCATGATCTTCGGGCTGTTGTCGCTGCTCAACGCCACGCTGACGTTGCCGGGCATCGCCGGCATCGTACTGACCGTCGGCATCGCGGTCGATTCCAACGTGCTTATCTACGAGCGCATCCGCGAGGAATTGCGCGGTGGCCGCAACGCGATCTCGGCGATCGACGCCGGCTTCAAGCGGGCGCTGGCGACCATCCTCGATTCCAACATCACCACCTTCATCGCTGCCGCCGTGCTTTTCTACATCGGCACCGGGCCGGTGCGCGGCTTTGCCGTGACGCTCGGCATCGGCATCATCACCACGGTGTTCACCGCCTTTACCCTGACGCGCCTGATCGTCGCGGCATGGGTGCGGTGGAAGCGGCCGCAAACCGTGCCGATCTGAGAGGCCTATTGTGACTCATACCGTTCTCATTGGCCTTGGCATCCTGATCACCGTGCTGACCGTGGTCGCGGCGCTCGGCCTGATGCCGTCGCTGCGCATCGTGCCTGACGACACGCATTTCGACTTCACGCGCTTTCGTCGCATCAGCTTCCCGATCTCGGCGCTGCTTTCGATTCTCGCCATCACGCTATTCTTCACCCATGGCCTGAATTTCGGCATCGACTTCAAGGGCGGTACGCTGCTGGAGGTACAGGCCAAGTCCGGTACAGCCGACATCGGCGCGATGCGCGCGACCTTGAACGGTCTCGGGCTCGGTGAAGTGCAGTTGCAGCAATTCGGTGGTCCGGCCGAAGTCCTGATCCGCGTCGCCGAACAGCCGGGCGGCGATGCCGCGCAGCAGGAGGCGGTAGGCAAGGTCCGCGGTGCGCTCGGCGAATCCGTCGACTATCGCCGCGTCGAAGTGGTCGGGCCGCGGGTCTCCGGCGAGCTGCTCGCTTTCGGCATGCTCGGCCTCATGCTCGCAATTGTCGGCATCCTGATCTACCTCTGGTTCCGGTTCGAGTGGCAGTTCGCGCTCGGCGCCATGATCGCCAACGTCCACGACATCGTGCTCACGATCGGCTTCATGTCGATCACCCAGGTCGATTTCGACCTCACCAGCATCGCGGCGCTGCTGACGATTCTCGGCTATTCGCTCAACGACACTGTCGTGATCTACGACCGTATCCGCGAGATGCTGCGGCGCTACAAGAAGATGCCGATGCCGCAGCTGCTGAACGAATCGATCAACTCGACGCTGTCGCGCTCGATCATCACCCACGTCACCGTAACGCTGGCGCTGCTCGCGCTGCTGCTGTTCGGCGGCCAGGCGATCCATAGCTTCACTGCCGTGATGATGTTCGGCGTGGTGCTGGTCGGCACCTACACTTCGATCTTCATCGCGGCGCCCATCCTGATCTATCTCGGTGTTCACACCACGCGGGGCGAGGCGCAGGACGCGCCCGCCAAGAAGCCGGACGCGGCGGCAGCCAAGAAGTAGCCGGTCATGAGCAACTCCTCGGACGCTCCCCATCTTCCGAGGTCGGCGCCGATCGAGGCCTACGGCAAGGGCGGCTTCGCCTTCGCCGATATGTCGCACCGCGGCTCGCTGTTGTGCCTGCCTGATTCGATCTGGGCCTGGCCGGTCACGAGGCCCCAGGAGATCGATGAAGACTCGCTGCAAAAGGTGTTCGCGGCAGCCAATGCGATCGACACGCTGATCGTCGGCAGCGGCACGGAGGTCTGGGTGCCGCCAAAGGGCCTTCGCGAAGCCCTGCGCGCAGTGCGGGTGGTGCTCGACCCGATGCAGACGGGACCTGCGATCCGCACCTATAACATCATGCTTGGTGAGCGGCGTCGCGTCGCGGCGGCGCTGATCGCGGTGCCATGAGCACGATGGAGGCGCCGAAAGACGGCGCGGCCTTCTGCGCCGATCTGGTGCGGACCCACGACTTCGTGCGCTACGCGTCGACCCTGTTCATGCCGGGGCCGGAACGGCGGGCGCTGCTCGCGATCTACGCCTTCAACATCGAGGTCTCGCGCGTGCACGAGCAGGTCAGCCAACCGCTGCCCGGCGAGATGCGGCTGCAATGGTGGACCGACATGCTGGCCGGCGCCGGGCACGGCGGCGTCGAGGGCAATCCGGTCGCAGCCGAGCTGCTGTATGCTATCCGCAATCACCGCCTGCCGGTCTCGCCGTTCTCGCAGCTGGTTGAGGAGCATCAGTTCGATCTCTACAACGACCCGATGCCGTCGCTTGCCGCGCTCGAGGGCTACCTCGATGCCACGGCGTCGGCGCTGTTCTCGCAGGCCACGCGCGTGGTGGCGCGGCCGTCGGAGGCGATCGATCACCTGGCCCGTCATGCCGGCCTCGCCCAGGGCATGGCGCAGGTCATCGCGGCGTTTGGCCGCGACGCCTCACGGCAGCAGCTGTTTCTGCCGCTGCAGCTATTGCAGCAGCACGGCAGCAGCAAGGAGGAGGTGTTTGCCGGCAAGCCCACGCCGAACATCCGAGCTGCGATCGATCAGCTTGCGGACGAGGCCCAGGGCAACCTCAAGACCGCTTTCGGGCTGCTGGCCGATGTGCCATCCGGCGTGAGGCCGATCTTCCTACCGCTCGCCCATATCAGGCGCGAGTTGAACCGGGCGAGGCGAGCCGACAACGACCCGTTCCTGCCGAAGCCGGTCTCACGCCTGCGCACGCTCTGGACGTTGTGGCGAGCTGCGCGCACCGAGGAGTTCGGTCGCTAACGCATCATCCCGAAAAGTGCGAAGCGGTTTTCGCTCGCGACAAACGCGTAGCGTTTGCGCGGAGATGATGCTCAACTCGGCTCCTTCGAGATGTGCTTGGTGAATATCCGGATCGTCGCACCCTTGACCACCGGACCGCTGTCAAAAATGTCGGATGCGATCATCTCGATAGCGTCGCGCAGCGCAACGAATTGCGCCTGCCGGGCAATGCTCGCCGTTCCACGCGTGCCGGCCAGTTCGTCCATTGCGGCGTCGCTGATCCGGCATTCAATTTCCTGGTCGCCGTACATCATGGTGAATCCGAACGCCAGGCGTTCGGAATCATATCCCCCGATACGGCCACGGGTGAGTGGCATTAAGCTTGTCCCTTGAGCGCGCTAGCCCTCGAAAGATTGGCGCTTCGAGCTGCGTTTGTCGAGAGTGGGCGCGCTTTAACGCGCCGGACGATCCATCTCGGCCACTTCAAAATTGAAGCGATCGCGCAGGTTCTTGCGTTGCTCGAGGATGTCCTTGAAAAACTCGCGATCGGCGTCGCTGCGCATCATCGGCTCGATCAGGTCGATCTGGTTCATGGCGACGAGCTGCAGGATCTCGGTACGCGGCTTGCCGGCCGCATCGCGCGGCAGCGCATGCACGATCTGGATGTGTTCGGGCGGCTTGACGCCCTTGGCCGCGGCAAGCTCGCCGCGCAGTGTCTTTTCCAGCGCGGACTGGTCCGCTTCGACGAAGGCGTAGAGTCCGACGCCGACGCGCCGGTCGGCAAAGGCGACGATCGCGGTGTCGCGCACGTCCGGATTCTTGCGGATCAAATCGATCAGCACCGGGGCGTCGTTGACGAGCCGGCGGCCGCCGCCCTCGCGGTCGGTGAAATTGAAGAGGCCGCGCGTGATCGCCTGGTAGACCTTCTTGCCGGTCTTGAGCCAGATGCTGGCGAACGCGGACTTCTTCGCGAGCACTTTGCGCTCCTTCGGCGTCAACGCCTCCGGCGCGTAGCTGCGCTTGTGCTTCAACAGATGCCGCAGATCCTCATAGGCCGCGATGCGGAACAGCTGGCTTCGGGTCTTGAAGCAGGCGGCAAGCTGGAAGTCGGTGAGATAGGCGCGGCCGTCGCGGCCGACCAGCCAGTTCTGCTCCTTGGCGAGGTCGTTGTGGCAGATGCCGGCGCGATGCAGCTTGCGCAGCGCGGCCTTGGCGGAACGGAAATAGGCGGCGTCGCCATGTGGCTTCGCCAGATGCAGCGCCGCCCCGTCGATGAAGCCACGCACCAGCGCGCGCCGGCCTGCCCACAACAGCTTTGGCCCGACGTTGAGGTCGCGCGCCAAGGTTAGCGCGCGGCGTTCGCGCGAGAACAGATGCAGCGCCAGCCCGAACGACCAGAGCGGCACCTGATCGAGCCGGCGCAGCACGCCGTCGACCTCGCCGTCATCGGCGCGGAAGCGGCCGCGCTCGACGGTTGAGAACACATCGCGCTTGAGCAGCACGCCCTGGCTCCATCGCGCCGACAGGGTGGCGTCGTCGTCTTTCGGCAAGCTCATGACTGTCAGGCCGCTGCCGCAACGCGCAGGCGCTCTGCGATCCAGTGGTCGAGGTCGGCGAGGGCCCGCGCGCTCATCGCCTGCTTCTTGGCGACGGTCTTCTCGTTGCCGCGCAGCCGCGAGCCGTCCGGCTTCTTGGTCGGAGGACTGGCCAGCGGCGGGAACAGACCGAAATTGATGTTCATCGGCTGGAACGAGCGCGAACCGGCATCGATCGATTCGATATGGCCGCCGGTGATGTGGCCGAGCAGCGCGCCGAGCGCGGTCGTGGCGGGCGGTGGCGTCAGTGCGGCGCCGCGCACGTCGGCGGCAGCGCAGAGGCCGGCGATCAGTCCGACGCTGGCCGACTCGACGTAGCCCTCGCAGCCCGTCATCTGTCCGGCGAAGCGCAGCCGCGGCTGCGCGCGGAGACGCAGCTGCCCGTCGAGCAGCTTTGGCGAATTCAGGAAGGTGTTGCGATGCAGGCCGCCGAGGCGGGCGAACTCCGCGTTCTCAAGGCCCGGAATGGTGCGGAACACGCGCTGCTGCGCGCCGTGCTTCAGCTTGGTCTGGAAGCCGACGATGTTGTAGAGCGTGCCGAGCTTGTTGTCCTGGCGCAACTGGACGATCGCATACGGCTTGACCGTCGGATTGTGCGGATTGGTCAATCCCACCGGCTTCATCGGCCCGTGGCGCAGCGTCTCGTGACCGCGTTCGGCCATCACCTCGACCGGCAGGCAGCCGTCGAAATAGGGCGTGTTGGTCTCCCAATCCTTGAAGTCGACCTTCTCGCCGTCGAGCAGCGCAGCGACGAAGGCGTCATACTGCTCCTTGGTCATCGGGCAATTGATGTAGTCGGCGCCGGTGCCGCCGGGGCCGACCTTGTCGTAGCGCGACTGAAACCAGGCCACCGACATGTCGATGGAATCCTTGTGTACGATCGGCGCGATCGCGTCGAAGAACGCCAGCGCGCTCTCGTCGGTCAGCTGCCGAACGGCGTCGGCGAGCGGGGCCGAGGTGAGGGGACCGGTCGCAACGATGACGTTGCTCCAGTCGGCCGGCGGCAGGCCTGCGACTTCCTCGCGGCTGATCTCGATTAGAGGGTGTTCGTTGAGCGCCTTGGTGACGGCGGCGGAGAAGCCATCGCGGTCGACCGCCAGCGCGCCGCCGGCGGGCACCTGATTGGCATCGGCCGAGCGCATGATGAGGGAGCCGAGCCGGCGCATCTCGGCGTGCAGCAGCCCGACGGCGTTGTTGGCGGCATCGTCGGAGCGGAACGAGTTCGAGCAGACCAGTTCGGCGCAGCCGTCGGTCCGATGCGCCTCGGTCATCCGCTGCGGGCGCATCTCGTGCAGGACGGCGCGGACGCCGGCATTGGCGACCTGCCATGCGGCTTCCGAGCCCGCGAGGCCCGCGCCCACAATGTGCACGGGTTGGGAAAAGGATTGATGCGGTGTCATCGCGCAGCGTTAGCGCGTTTTGATCCCATATGCATCTGAAACCGCGCCAAAAACGATAACGCCCGCTGCAGGAGCGGGCGTTATCCGTCATCAGATGGCTTACGGCCGGTCAGCCGTTGTAGGTACCGGAGGCAACGCGCGGAATGTCCGAGCGGTCGAGGCCGATATCGGCCAGTTCGCGATCGCTGAGCTGGGACAGTTCGCTGACATTGCGCTGATAATCCCGGAAAGCCTGGATCATGCGGATGAGCGAGAGCAACATGGTAGTCTCCTAGTAGTTCAGATTCAGCTTTTCCAAAGCGTCATCGTTGAAGTGAATATAGATGGTATAGTGCAGTGCGGTAGTTCCGATGTTGCGATGCAGCTAAGCTCAAAACGCATGACAGCAGTAAGTTTCGATTAACCGTTTCGCGCATTCGGAACCGGCCTATGAACGGAAGGTTCGTCCAGACCGCAAATCTTGCAAAAATACCCATAATATCAATATACTAACTGAAGTCCTGTGACGTCACTGGACCAACCACAGATGGCAATCGAGGACCATTCGATCAAGTCCGGACTGGCGCCTGTAGCGGGAGTCACTACGATGTGTTCCATGCGTGATTCGCATGCAACGAGGTGACGTTAAAGTGGTTTTTGATTCATTGTATGGCGTCAAGGATGCCAAGCATCGCAGCGTCAATCGGCCGCATTGACGCTGGAGGTAATTCGATCCTTCAGCTGCCGGATATCCGGCTCTCAAGCGGCCCGTTGCGCAGGTGGTGTGCTGATTATCGGAAATGTCT
Organism: Bradyrhizobium sp. I1.14.4; assembly: GCF_050435825.1. Lineage (NCBI taxonomy): Bacteria > Pseudomonadati > Pseudomonadota > Alphaproteobacteria > Hyphomicrobiales > Nitrobacteraceae > Bradyrhizobium > Bradyrhizobium sp. I1.14.4. The sequence continues at coordinate 672,528 of NZ_JBNDLA010000002.1, forward strand.
TTCGATTGAAGTGAATACGCACAACAAGGCTATTGCGGCACCGCTTCCTTACCGACATGTAATCAAAACATTATGCAACGCATGCGCGATGCGCGCGGAGCGCTCATCACATTTGAATCGCGCCAAGTTCATTCTGAACGGTGCCGGGAACAGCGAATAATCGTTCCGCAGATTCCGCAATCACGCTGGTTTCTGTTCAAGAACAAAAGATGGAACATCCCATGATCAAGACATTGATCGCAGCAGCCACCGTGGCTGCCGTTGCTTACGCCGTCGCTCCCGCTCAGGCCGCTCATCCCCATCATATGGGCATGGGCTGCAGCGGTGCCAATCTCGGCAAGACCGAAGCCGCTGTCGAAGCCATGGCCGACAACGAGGTCAAATTCGCGGCGGAGAGGGAAGTCTCGCTTGCCCAGGATGCGATGCTGAACAACAAGTGGAGCGCATGCGGCGCGCACCTCGGCAGGGCTGCAGAAGCAAGCATGGCGAAGTAAGTATTGATCATGGTGATAAGGGCCGATCGCCGGGGGCGATCGGCCCTTATTGATTCAGGCGGAGCAAGATCGGCGCCGCTCGAGCCAGAGTTGAAGTTCGCGCTTCTCGTCCTTGGCTCGCCGCCGCTGCGAATTCCAAAGTGCTATGGCGCTTTGGCGAGTTGGCTAGCAAAGTAGCCGATCGTCTTGGCGTATACTTCGCTCTTGTTCCACTGCTGGATCACAGCAAAATTCTCGCTGCCGGGCTCCCAGCCTTTGCCTTGCTTCCAGCCATAGCTCTTCAGGAAGTTCGCTGTCGACGCGAGCACGTCAGGCACGTTGTGCAAGAGATCGCGCTTGCCGTTGCCGTCGAAGTCGACCGCAAACTTGATATAGGACGACGGCATGAATTGGGTCTGGCCGATTTCGCCGGCCCAGGCACCCCGCATCTCCTGTGGCGCGAGATCCCCGCGCTCGACGATGCGCAGCGCATCCATCAGCTCGGCCTTGAACATGTCGGAGCGGCGGCAATCATAGGCCAGCGTGGCCAGGGAGCGCAGGGTCGGAAACTTGCCGGTGTTGACACCGAAATCGGTCTCGAGCCCCCAGATCGCGACCAGGATTTCGCCCGGCACGCCGTAGGCCTCCTCGATTCGCGACAGCACGGAGCCGTAACGCTTCATCATATCGGAGCCGCGATTGAGCCGCGGCGGCACCATGCGGCCCGAGAACTGCTCGAACGTCTGGCTGAATACCTGCTGCGAATGGTCGCGCGCCAGGATCGCCTTGTCCTGCGTGATGCCATTCAGCCCGGTCTGGATCGCGTTCTGCGAAATGCCCTTCGCCACAGCTTCTTTCTTGAAATCGTCGAGCCAGGACTCGAACGTGCCCGTGCCGCATTGGGCGGCCAGCGCCGATGCCGTCGAGGTCAGGAGCCACGCGCCGATGGCGAGCGCGCGAAAGGAAAGGCGAGAGGTCATAGGCAATTCACTCCGGAGTCTGCGATGTCATTGCTTGGTCGCGGAAACCGGGGCGTATGTTCGCGGCAACAGCGGCCAAAACAAGGCTCGTGATCAAGCCGTTTATCTCAGGCACCACTGCAAATGCCACGCCAATTTCACATCCATTTGACGATCGGGAACGACAAACCGCCGGCCCAATTTCGGCCGGCGGCTGCTTGCAACGTCACGAGTTCATGTTCGGCCGGCGCTTATCCGCGATCGCCGCGCCGCCACGGAAACAGGTTGGCCGGGAAGTCCGCGGCGGGCTTGCGCGGGCGCGGTTCGGGGATCACCGGATGCGCATTCGGATCCTTGACGATGACCGCGCGATAGAGATGCCAGGTGGCATGACCAAGCAGCGGGATCACCACGGCAAGCCCGAGGAAGAACGGAATCGTACCCAGCACCAGCAGCGCCGCGACGATCAGGCCCCAGGCCGCCATCGGCACCGGGTTCTGTGCGACGGCGCGCATCGACGTCACCATGGCTTCGCCGGCGCTTGCCTGGCGGTCGAGCATCATGGGGAAGGCGACTACGCTGATGCAAAGTGCGACGAGCGCGAACAGAAAGCCGACGCTGCAGCCGACCACGATCAACCACCAGCCTTGCTGCGTGGTCAGCACGCGCTCGGCAAAATCAGGAATATTGGCCGCCGTCTCAAAGCCGAACACCGCCGTGTAGATCGCCTGGGCGGTGGCGATCCAGGTCACGAACAGTGCGAACAGCAGCGTTCCCACCCCGAGCATCGCGCCGAATGACGGCGAGCGGAATACCTCCAGCGCATCCCATGCAGATGCTTCTCCGCCGTCCTCGCGGCGGCGGCTCATCTCGTAGAGGCCGATGGCGGCAAACGGGCCGAGCAGGGCAAAGCCCGCGGCCAATGGAAACAGCAGGGGCAGCACCGAATAGCCGTGGACGGTGCGCGCAAGCACGATGCCGAGCACGGGATAGATCAGACACAGGATAATGGCGTGGCTTGGCACCGCCTTGAAGTCTTCCCAGCCGAGACGCAGCGCATGATGCAAATCGGACAGGCCGATGGTTCGGACAACCGGCGCAGATGCGGCGTCCTGTCCGCTCTGCGTCATCGATCTGACATTGCCTTGGTATGGAGTGGCCATGGTCGTTGTCTCCCTCTGAGCGGGTGCATTCTGCGCCCGTCATGCGGGCACAAGCGTACCGTCTCTCGAAGCGATCACGAGCAAGCCAGACGCGAAAGACAAGAGCAGGGAACTGGCCGTGTCGCGAACTGTGCAGTGAGGCTACGCCCAAACCGCGCCAAAAGCACTCACGCTTAAGTGAATGTCGCATTGGCAAGCTATGGAGGGGGCGATACACTTGAACTGCGACCTCGGTCAGGCGTCTCAGCGCCGTCTGGCCTTCACATCTCAACTCTCTTGGGAGCGAACGATGAGCATTTTCGGAAAAATTATGGGCGCGATCTTCGGTAGCAGCGCCAGCGCAACGCCCGCCGGCGGAACGGCGACAAGCGCAGCTCCCGCCGGTGGATCCGGCAGCGCATCGCCGTCTCCTGCCGCGGTGCCAGCCGGTGCGGCGCCCGCACAGTCCGTCGACGTCGCCCCGATTCTCGACAAGGCCGTGGCCGCGAAGGGCGAGAAGCTCGAGTGGCGGACCTCGATCGTCGACCTGATGAAGGCGCTCGACATCGACTCCAGCCTGTCGGCCCGCAAGGAGCTGGCCAAGGAGCTCGGCTACACCGGTGACACCAGCGACTCCGCCAGCATGAACATCTGGCTGCACAAGCAGGTGATGACGAAGCTCGCGGCCAATGGCGGCAAGCTGCCCGCGGATATCAAGCACTGACGGGATCATCATCCCGCACACGGCCAGGGCCCGCGCCGACGCGGGCCCTTTTTTATGGTTCGGCGAGCCTCTATAGATCGGTCAACAAGAAGGAGAACGCCCATGACTGATCTCGATCGCCGGACGATGCTTGCGACCGGCGCCCTCGCGCTGGCCGGTGCCGCCGCGCAATCCGCGCCGGCCCATGCCGAGACCGCGCCGAAGGCGATGTTTCCGGTACCGGCTGTGACGATCCCGATCGTCGGCGCTACCGAGGTGTTCCAGGTCCGCCGCATCTACTGCATCGGCCGCAACTACGCCGCGCATGCGATCGAGCGTGGCTCCGATCCGACCCGCGAGCCGCCGTTCTTCTTCCAGAAGCCGACGGATGCGATCCAGAACGTCGCGATCGGTACGGTCGCCGATCATCCCTATCCGTCGCTGACCAAGAACTATCACCACGAGGTCGAGCTGATCGCGGCGTTGAGATCCGGTGGCAGCAACATTCCCGCCGACAAGGCGCTCGACCACGTTTATGGCTATGCGCTCGGGCTCGACATGACGCGGCGCGATTTGCAGAACGGCATGGCGGCGGAGAAGAAGCCGTGGGAGATCGGCAAGAGCTTCGACCACGCGGCGGTGCTCGGGCCGATCCATCCGGCGAGCAAGACCGGCCATTTCACGCAAGGCGCGATCTCTCTCGCGGTCAACGGCACGGTGCGGCAGAGCTCGGACTTGAAGAACATGATCTGGAGCGTCGCCGAGCAGATCGCAAAGCTCTCCGAGGCATTCGAGCTGAAGGCTGGCGACATCATCTATTCGGGCACGCCGGAGAATGTCGGTCCGGTGGTCAAGGGCGACGTGCTGCTGTGCAAGCTCGAGGGCCTGCCCGACATGTCGATCAAGATCGTCTGACGACAGGCAGGCGTCAGCCGGCAAGATCCGCGTTTTCCGGATGCTTGTTGAGGTAGTCAACCACGAAGCCGCAGCCGGCGATCACCTTGTGGCCGTCGGCGCGGATCAACTCCAGCGCGCCCTTGACCAGCTCCGATGCGATTCCGCGGCCGCGCAGGGCGCGCGGTGTCTCGGTATGGGTGATGATGACGGCCGAGGGCGTCCGCCGGTAATTTGCAAAGGCGAGACCGCCCTCGGTGTCGAGCTCGAAGCGCATCTCGGCCTTGTTGTCGCGGACGGCAGTCATCGCAAAATCCCGGTTGTTTTACCCGCCTCGATCTAAGCGCGTGAACCCAGCGGTGCAAAGCCGCGACCAACCCGCAAATTGGCATTTGTGGATTGACAATATGCGCATTTTGGCCTGTCTGACCGCCGCATTGCTCGGCGCCGCCTTGACGCTGCCAAATCCCCCGAAAGCGGCCGCCGCCGACGATCCGAGCTGGCAGGCCTGCGTCGGCCGGACGACGGCGCCCGGCGACCGCGTGACCGCCTGCACCACGGTGATCGACGGCAAGACCGAGACCGGCAAGCGGCTGGCCGGGGCCTATTGCAACCGCGGCCATGGACTGACGGAAAAGCGCGAGCTCGATGCCGCGCTCGCCGACCTCGATGAGGCCATCAAGCTCGATCCGGCCTATGCCTGCGCCTACACCAATCGCGGCCGGGTCTACGCCTTCAAGCATGATCTCGATCACGCAATCGCCGACTACGACGAGGCGATCCGCATCGATCCGGCGTTCGCGCTGGCCTACAACAATCGCGGCGATGCCTGGCTCAACAAGGGCGATCTCGACCGCGCGCTGGCCGATCTCAGCCTCGCCATCAAATACAACCCGCAGCTCGCCACCGCCTATGGCAACCGCGGCTTCGTCTACTATCGCAAGCGCGACGCGGCGCACGCGATCGCCGACTACACCATCGAGATCAAGCTCGAGCCCAACGTGCTCGCCTATATCAACCGCGGCAATGTCTATCGCGATACCGAGCAGCTCGATCGTGCCGCCGCGCGATACCGAGCAGCTCGATCGTGCCGCCGCCGACTATGGCGAGGCGGCGAAGATTGCGCCGACCGATGCACGCGGCTGGCGTAACCGCGGCATGATCCGCCTCTATCAGGGGGACAACAAGGGCGGGCTCGCCGATTACGACATGGCGCTGCAATACGATCCGGGCGACGTCTATTCCTGGAACAACCGCGGCCAGGCCAAGCTGCGGCTCGGCGACAAGAAGGGGGCGGCGGCCGATTTCCGCAAGGCGCTCGGGCTGCAGCCCGATCTGCAGAGCGCCAAGGCGGCGCTGGCGCGTCTGGGCGGGGCGCGGTGACGTCCTGCCAGCCGCATCGCCTCCGCCGCGTCGCACACACGCGGGACAGGCCTTGCGGACGGACGCGGTTCGGTTACGTTTGCTCTCAGACATACGCCCCTGATGCGGCCGGATGGTCGTTTGGTACGGAGTGATGAGACCGGCCGCTGACGTATGCCCCTTGTCGCAAGGAGGTTCGTCATGTCGGACAATCGCTTCTTCAACACACACCGTCCCTGGGAGGACTGGGTCGGCATGCTGCTCGGCGTGCTGATCATGGTCTCGCCGTGGTTTCCGATGCAGGTGAGCGGCGCTGTCGATATCGAGCGCAGCCATTTGGTCCTCAACAGCTTCATGGTCGGCATGCTGGTGCTGGGCCTGGCCCAGCTCGAATATGTCGCGCTGCACCGTTGGGAGGAGGTCGCGGGCATCGTGCTCGGCCTCTGGCTGATCGCCTCGCCCTTCATCTTCAGCTATTCCCAAGACCACGCGCTGCAGTTCTGGCACATCCTGCTCGGCGCACTGGTCGCAGTGATCGGCGCGTTGCAGCTCTGGCAGGACTGGAACCTGAGCGAGCAGGAACTGGCCAGGCATCCGCAGTAGCGGTCTGGGCAAGCACCAACGGGTTGGCAGCCGCCGCCGCGCGGTATCATCGCGCAGCGCTGGGCGGGCCTTGCCGAACGCGGCGGCTTGGCGATAAACCGGGTGGCACCAACCCCTTGCGGCGCTTGAAGACGCCCGGTTCTGACCGAGGAAACACCCGATGACCGTCCTGACCATGCCCTGTCTGTTGTGCGTATCGGCGGGGCGGCAATGAGCGGGACGGCTGTGACCGCACCGCGCGGCGGGATCGCGCGGGTGTCGCGCCGGGTGATGAACCTCGCCTACATCCTGACCCAGAACGCCCGCCGCCACGGCGATCGTCCCGGCTTCATCTGGAACGAGAAGGCCTGGTCCTGGCGCCATGTCGACCAGAACGTCTCGGCACTGGCGGCCGCGCTCGCCGCGCGCGGCATCGTCAAGGGCGACCGCATCCTGGTGCATTCCAAGAACTGCGACGAGATGTTCTGGTCGATGTTTGCGGCCTTCCGGCTCGGCGCAGTCTGGGTGCCGACCAATTTCCGCCTGATGCCGGACGAGGTCGCCTATCTGGCGACAGCCTCCGGCGCCAAGGCGTTTCTGTGCCATGCCGATTTCCCCGAGCATGCCAAGGCGGCCGCCAATCCCGCGCTTGAGTTCGTCTGGCGGATCGGCGAGCAAAATAGCTTCGGCGAGGAAGGCACGTTCGGCGAGGCGACGCTCTGTGACGTCATCGCCAAGCACGCCGGCGCCGTGGTCGACAATACGCCGGTCGAGTACGACGATCCCTGCTGGTTCTTCTTCACGTCCGGCACCACCGGCCGCTCCAAGGCCGCGGTCTTGACCCACGGCCAGATGGCCTTCGTGATCACCAACCATCTCGCCGACCTGATGCCCGGCACGACCGAAGACGACGCCTCGCTGGTGGTGGCGCCGCTGTCGCACGGCGCCGGCGTGCATCAGCTGGTGCAGACCGCGCGCGGCGTGCCGACCATCCTGCTGCCGTCGGAGAAGTTCGACATCGCGGAAGCGTTCCGGCTGATCGCCAGGCATCGCGTCAGCAACATGTTCACCGTGCCGACCATTTTGAAGATGATGGTCGAGCATCCCGCCGCCGACCAGCACGACCATTCCTCGCTGCGCTACATCATCTATGCCGGCGCGCCGATGTATCGCGAGGACCAGAAGGCGGCGCTGCACAAGCTCGGCGGCGTGCTGGTGCAGTATTTCGGCCTCGGCGAGGTCACCGGCAACATCACCGTGCTGCCGCCCGGCCTGCACGATCCCGAGGACGGACCGCATGCGCGGATCGGCACCTGCGGCTTCGAGCGCACGGGCATGCAGGTCTCGATCCAGGGCGACGACGGGGGCGAGCTGAAGGCGCACGAGACCGGCGAGATCTGCGTGATCGGCCCCGGTGTGTTCGCCGGCTATTACGATAACCCCGAGGCCAATGCGAAGGCGTTTCGCGACGGCTGGTTTCGCACCGGCGACCTCGGCCATATGGACGAGGAGGGCTTTGTCTACATCACCGGCCGTGCCTCCGACATGTACATCTCCGGCGGCTCCAACATCTATCCGCGCGAGATAGAGGAAAAGCTCTTGACCCATCCCGCGGTCGGCGAGGTCGCCGTGCTCGGCGTGCCCGATCCGTTCTGGGGCGAGGTCGGTATCGCCGTCTGCGTCGCGCGCGAGGGCGTGGACGCGGTCGCGGAGGCGGAACTCGCGGCGTATCTCGCGCCAAAAGTGCCGCGCTACAAGATGCCGAAGCGCTTCTTCTTCTGGGAGGCGCTGCCGAAGTCCGGCTACGGCAAGGTGCCGAAGCGGCTGATCCGCGACGAGCTCGAGGCGCGCGGGCTGCTTGAGGTAACAGCCAAATCGACGGGCGCTTAAGGCGATGCGCGGCATCGCCCAGCCTGGCGCTCCCATCCCGGAGCGCATCCAATGGGTCGCCGCGCGCGGCCGTGCCTTTTCATTCGTGCTCGAGGCCGGCATTCCCTTGCTCGAGGCCGTGCGCCGCGGCTTTGCGGCGGAGGGTTTTTCCGGCGGCGTGCTGAACGCCAGGGGCGGCGCGCTCGGACCGTTCGCCTATGTGATGCCGGCGCTGTCGAAGGACGGCGTCAATGCCGCGTTCTACAGCGACACGTTCCGTCCCGACGGTGTGACGCGGCTCAAGCTCGCGGCGCTGACCTTCGGCGAGCGTGACGGCGGGCCGTACCTTCACTGCCACGGATTGTGGACCGAGGCCGACGGCCGCTTCAGCGGCGGGCACATGCTGCCGGATGAAACCATTGTCGCCGAGCCGTTCGAGGTCAGTGCGTTCGGGATCGATGGTGCGACGTTCCTGGCCGAGCCCGACAGCGAGACCAATTTCAAGCTGTTCGGTCCGGTCGCGACCGCGCCGCGCGGGGCGAAGACCACGAGCCATGCTTTCGCGCTGCGGCTGCGGCCGAACCAGGATTTTGCCTGTGCGCTGGAAGGCTTTTGCCGTCAGCACGGCATCCTGCGCGCGCGGCTGCATGGCGGCGTCGGCTCGACCATCGGTGCTGTTTTCAGCGATGGCCACAGCGTGGTGCCGTTCGCGACCGAGCTTGCGGTGACCGCGGGGCAAATCGCGGCGGACGAGGATGGCCTGTTGCATGCCGAGCTCGACATCGCGCTGGTCGACTATCTCGGCGGCATCGCCGACGGACGGCTGGTGCGTGGCGACAATCCGGTGCTGATGACGATGGAGCTCGTGCTTGAGGTGCTGGAAGAGGTGGAGCAGCCGTAGGGGCGGGGCGGTCCATCTCCTTCGCCGGTACGACGGCGAGTGTGTGGCGCCGCCTGTGAGTCAAACATCCGCATTCTCGCGACATGATCCGCCCGAGCTTTGCTCTTCGTTTCGCCACTCTGGGAACAGAGGGCGCAGGGAAAGCCGGGTGCCGATCGCACCCATGGGTCCCGAGCAAATGGAAAGCTCGGGAGGTAGGACCACAGGTGTTACCGGAAACATCCCGGCTTTCCCTGCGCGATGGTTTACGGCTTATACGTGCTCACCCCGGCGAGACTTGGCTTTTTTGTCACCGCTTTCGCAAAACGCTTGCGCGCCTTGCGAGAGGATACCTGCCACTAGGGCGTCAGGTCTGCACGACTTCGCCGTCCGCTTCACGTGCTCTCGTCAGTCGCACGATCCGCGTCCACCGCATCTCACCGCAACACCCGTGACGATGCGCAGCGCCCCTCGATCGGGTGAGACGGGCAATTCATACACCGAGTTGCGCTTCGGATAAAGCGAAATATTTTTGCCGCAGGGGCTTGCGCCGTCGGGCAACTCAGATGTATGGGCCGCTCACCGCCGCTTGCGCACATGGATGTTGATGTCGAGGTCGATCTCGCTGACGCAGGTCTGCGCGGTGCGGTGCGAACCGCCTTCGTGCCAGCGGCCCTCGCGCAGGCTGATATCGCTGACGTTGGCGAGCCGCAAGCAGCGCCATTGCGGCAACGGGCCTGAACTCTCGCCGGCAAACTGCCAGGCCAGCACGACATCTTCACCCTTCTTGTTGTGCCCGATGATGTGTGGGCAGAGCTCACGCGGCCGGGCCTCATACATGCAGACGACCTGTTGCTCGGAGAGGATCGCCTTGCGGAACAGGCCATAGTTGGGGCTGGGCATCGGCGCGGGCCTCAGTTGAAGGGGGGCGGCTGCGGGCGGGCGCTTGCGCGCCTCCTCAGCACGACGCATCGACAACGCCGGGCGTCAGTCCGGGTTTAATTGTTCCTGTTATGTTCTTGACGGGTCTATGTCGATCTGGGATTGTGAGTTCCGAGACGCCGAGCCCTCGAATGTTGGACGCCGATGGCCAGACGAAACCGCCCGATCAACATGCCCGCGCCGTATCTGCGGCGGCTCTGGCTCGATCCCGCGCGCATTCCGAACCGCGACGCCTATCCGTTCGTGCTGCCGCTGCTGCGTGACGACTTCGAACTCAGCTTCGACAAGGCGATCACCATCATTGTCGGCGAGAACGGCACCGGCAAGTCGACGCTGCTCGAGGGGATCGCCGTGATGGCCGGCTATGATGACGCCGGCGGCGGCAAGGGCTACATGCCGGTCGATCACAGCAATGCGGTCGAGGAAATGGGCGGCTCGCTTGCGACCGCGCTCCGCGCGAGCTGGCTGCCGAAAATCACCAATGGCTGGTTCTTCCGCGCCGAGAGCTTCTACTCGGTCGCCAGATATCTCGACTCTGTCGCCAGCCCCTATGCCGACTTCCTGTCGCATTCGCATGGCGAAGGCTTTTTGCGCTTCTTCGAGGAGCGCTGCCAGCGGCAAGGCATCTTCATCTTCGACGAGCCGGAATCCGCGCTGTCGCCGTCGCGCCAGATCGAATTCCTCAAGCTGCTGCACCGGATGAACGGCACCGGCCACTGCCAGGTGATCATGGCCACGCATTCACCGATGCTGATGGCCTATCCGAATGCGACGCTGCTGCGGCTGACGAAATACGGGCTGGAGGCGGTGAACCTGAGGGACACCGATCATTACAAGGTCATGCGCGAGTTCTGCGACGATCCGAAAGGGTTCGTCGAGGCGGCGATCGAGGAGTGAGACCGCCGCCCGGGCGGGCTTGCCTCCCGGGGAAGCCGCCGGGCGCGACTTCGCTCTGGTGCAAGCAGCCGGTCCCCGAGCCGGTCTAAAACCCGAACCATAAACTGCGGCACGCGCCGGGCGGTGCATGGCCGACACATACCGGGAGAAGACAAGGATGAGGCTGATAATCGCGCGAGCTGGCGTCGTGGTGGCGGCATTGGCTGTATTGGGGGCCGCCTGGGCCCACGGGCCGACCCGCCAGAAGGTGCGGGAATCGATCGAGATCGACGCGCCGCAGGCCAAGGTGTGGGCGGTGATCGGCAATTTCCAGGACATGAGCTGGCTTGCCGGTGTCAGCAAGACCGAGGGCGACAAGGGCAACGAGATCGGCGCCACGCGGCGGCTGACGCTGGCGCCCGGCGCCACCGTCGACGAGGAACTCTACAAATACGAGCCCGAGATGATGAGCTATTCGTACCGGATCACGGCCGTCGACGTGAAGGTGCTGCCGGTCACCAATTATTCCTCGACGCTGTCGGTGTCGCCGGCGCCCGGCGGCAAGGCGAAGCTGGAATGGGCCGGCGCGTTCTATCGCGGCTTCCCCAACAACGATCCGCCGCCGGAACTGAGCGATGAGGCCGCGGTGAAGGCGGTGAGCGGGCTCTACAAGGCCGGCCTCGAAGCGCTGAAGAAGAAGATCGAGAGCGGAAGCTGAGCATGCGCGCGATCGCGCTGCTGGCGTTGCTCGCCAGTTTCAGCGGCGCGCGCGCCGAGGAGGCGTTCGTCACCAACCAGCTCAGCGACGATCTCACGGTGGTCGATCTCGCGACCTCGAAACCGGTCGCGACGATTGCGATCGGCGGCAAGCCCGCGGGCGTCGCCGTCAGCAGTGATGGCCGCTTCGCCTATGTGACGAGCCCGGATGCCAAGGCGGTCACGGTGGTCGACGCGTCGATGCGGAAGGTGGTCGGCCGGGTCGACGTTGGAGGGGGCCCGCTCGGCATCGCCGTCGCACCCGACGGCGCGACGGTCTATGTCGCCGACTGGTACGCCGCCGCGGTGCGCGTGATCGACGCGAAGCAGCAGCGGGTCGTGGGCAGCATCACGGTCGGCGCGTCACCGTCCGGGCTCGCCGTGACGCCGGACGGGCAACTGCTGCTCTCGGCGGACCGCGACGATGACAGCGTGTCGATCGTCGACACTGCCACGCGGGAGCGGCGAGGGATCGTGAAGGTCGGGACGCGTCCGTTCGGCGTCGCTGTTGATGCCGAGGGCAAGCGCGCCTACACCGCCAATGTCGGCTCCAACGACGTCTCCGTCATCGACATTGCCACGGCGCGCGAGATCGGCCGCGTCCGTGTCGGCCTGCGCCCCTACGCGGTGGCGCTGGCGCAGGGCCGGGGCTTCGTCACCGACCAGTATGACGGCAAGGTCAGCGTGTTCGACCTCGCGACATTGCAGCCGCTCAAGCGGATCACGGTCGGCGATTACCCCGAAGGCATCGAGGCGACCGCCGACGGCAAGCGGATCGTGGTCGCGAACTGGGAGAGCAACACGCTCAGTGTGATCGACGCTGCCGAGATGAAGGTCACAGGCGAGATCAAGGTCGGCGACGGCCCGCGCGCGTTCGGGGCGTTTCTGAGAAGAACGGAGTAGGGGCGGTGGGTAGGGCGGGTTAGCCGCAGGCGTAACCCGCCGTTGTTGCCGCTCGGATTGGCGGATTACGCGGAGCCTGTCATCGGCCACCCTGCGGGCGGACCCGTCGGCTAATCCGCCCCACGCTTGCTCATCCGCCGTAAGCTTCTTGCCCGGCGCCCCGTTGGCTCCTCGGGACGATAGGCTTATATTATCTGGCAAACACCAGAAAACAGGGAGGATGCCATGCATCATACCTTGGTGCCCAGTGACCGGGTCGAGCATGTCTGCGTCTACGGGCGCGACGGCGCAAAACTCGGTTTGATCGAGCGGCTGATGCTCGACAAGGTGAGCGGAACGGTGGCCTACGCCATCGTCAGGACCGGCGGCTTGCTGAGTACCCACCACCACTATCCCGTCAGATGGACCGCGCTGAGATTTGATCCCACGCGGCAGGCCTTCGAGGCCGAGGTGACGCTGGAGGAGCTGCGCGCAGGGCCGTCCGAGTTCGACGGCGACGCATTCGACTGGGGCGACCGCTCGCAGTCGTATACGCACCCGAACTATTGGGCGGTGTAGCGCGAGGATGAGAGGGCGGGTTTCTGTAGCCCGCATGAGCCAACGGTCGCGCGAACGCGCGCCCGTTGACAAGCTCCGCGACATGCGGGAGCAGTCAAGCTGTCCGGCCGATAGTCCCGGATGTCGCTTCGCTCATCCGGGCTACTCGTTACTCTGCAAGCATGGTCCTGAAGTGCATCGCATTTAAGTCATTCGCCATGACGAAGCGAAGAATCAACACAAACATTCCAATCGCGAATCGGTGGCTATCGTATTCTTCGTCGATTCGTTTCGTGCTTTCATCCTCGCCTGATCGGAAGAACGAACGGATTTGGCGATTTCCATGGATCATTCGCGAACGAAAATCATAGGAGGCTGCTATCATCTTAGCTAACCATCCTTGGTCAATTGTTTCTCCAAATAGCGCGATCAGTTTTTCCTTGAGTTGTCCAACAGAGGAACGGCCGGCTTCAACGATTAGCGCCTCAATTCCAGCGAACGCCCAGACAAGATCCGATAATTCATCGTTTCGATACGCGTCGACGAACAGTCGGGTAAAATAGTTCAAAGCTCGCGACGCTGGAGTGTCGCTGTATCCGTTGAACATTCCATTTTGAGAAAACGTCCATCTAACGGCTGTTTCGACGTCGAGGTCAGCGGTTGGAAACGCGCTGTGCTCCCTAAGAAACTCGACTGACTCGTGGATCGCAGATAGATGGCAAGAATCAACCCGACATTGTGCATCGGGTGCCGTCCGGAATGCGGTTGGAATTCGGCTTGGCGAATTCTCCGGGTAACATGAAGTTATCGTTTCAGGCGGCAAGGTCAATTGGCTGATCGATGGGTTTTGTGGCGAGGGTTTGCCATCC